>NZ_JAKSYJ010000119.1 GCF_022829365.1 Methylobacterium sp. J-077
GTGACCTGACCGGCTGGCTTTGGACCGGGCTGATTGAGAGGATCAGCCAGGACCGGAGGAGTCGGACATGCGGCGAGGTCAGAAGACGAACGCGGAGCAGGTGGTGCTCAAGCTGCGCCAGATCGAGGTGCAGACAGCTCAGGGCAAGAGTTTGGCCCTTGCATGCAGGGAGGCGGAAATCTCTGAGCAGAGCTATTATCGCTGGCGTAAGGAGTACGGCGGCCTGAAGGTCGATCAGGCCAAGAAGATGAAGGATCTGGAGCGCGAGAACGCCCGGCTTCGTCGCCTGGTAGCCGATTTATCTCTGGAGAAGCAGGTGCTGGCGGACATCGCCTCGGGAAACTTGTAGCCCCCGAGCGACGCAGGCAGGCGGTGGACGGCATCCGGGAGAAGTACGACCTCTCGGAACGTCACGCCTGCCGGATCGTCGGCCAGCATCGGGGCACGCAGCGCTACGTGTCCACGTTGCCGGCCGACGAGGATGCGCTGACCCGTGCCATCATCGCCTCGGCGTCCGAGTATGGGCGCTACGGCTACCGCCGCGTCACCGCGCTGCTGCAGGCAGCAGGATGGCAGGTGGGTAAGGATCGGGTTCAGCGCATCTGGCGTCGCGAGGGGCTCAAGGTCCCGCAGAAGCACCGACCACGCAGTCGCCTGTGGTTGAACGATGGATCCTGCGTGCGGCTGCGCCCGCTCCATCGCAACCACGTCTAGAGTTTTGACTTCGTCCAGGCCCGGACCCACGACGGACGCTCGCTCCGGATCCTGACGCTGATCGACGAGCATAGCCGGGCTTGTCTGGCGCTGAAGGTGGCGCGACGCATCAACAGCGCGGGCGTGATTGAGGCGCTGGCGGAGGCGATGTGCCTACACGGCATCCCGGAACACATCCGCTGCGACAATGGCCCCGAGATGATCTCCAAGGCGCTGCGCAAATGGGTCGCCAAAACTGGCTCACAGATCCAGTACATCGCACCAGGATCGCCGTGGGAGAACGGGTACTGTGAGAGCTTCAACGGCAAGCTTCGTGACGAGTGCCTACGCCAGGAGATCTTCTACTCGTTAAGGGAGGCGCAGATCGTGATCGGTCTGTGGCAAAACACCTACAACCGCGTCCGACCGCATTCGTCGCTGGGCTATCGGCCGCCCGCGCCCGTCAGCTACCCGGGTCTGGCCTTCCGGCTACCCATGGCCGCGACCATGCAGTAGCCTCTCAATCGGCTCGGTCCAAAATACCGGTCAGGTCAAGCGCCTCGTTTTCAAGATGTCAGTGTCGACCTGAGAAGTGTGAATCCGGTCGCCCGTGCGGGAGGGGGGTTGAGGCGAGGGATGCGACCTCTCCGGAAAAACCCGCCCCCTCACCCTGTCCCTCTCCCGCACGGGCGAGGGGACCCGCCCTTTACCCACCGCTCGTGTTGCCAAGCCCGATGTGGGATTCTGGCAGCCCGAACCAGAGCGGGAGCGCAACGATCCCTGCAAGAACGCTCGAGAACTCTCACGCCGACCCGCGTAAAGCGGAGCGGGTGCCCCCTGTGTCGTAGAGGGCCCGGAAATGCATATCCGGAACGGTCGCGCTGGGCTCCAATCCGTTGGCGCCACGCTACCCATTTGCCGACCCTGCCTGACGGCCGGACCAATCCCTCTCGCGACGGGCGCCTCTCGGGGATCTAAGTCGGTCTCAGCCAGAGCCGCGCATTTCCGCCTTTGCCCTTCCCCAGAATGTCGACGTCGCTACGGCGCTTGAACTGTTCGCGGCCCATCCCGATCACGGCACCCCGAGAGTGAACTACTGGGGAGTCCTGACGATGGTTAGCGAGCCGACCCGAGGTGCCGAAGCGCAACGGGTCCTGTTCGAACGCCTAACCGGCTACCGGAACAAGCCGGGCCAGCAATGGAGCGTCCCTGTGTGGGACTTCGCCAAGGAGAACGCTCGCCCGTGATCGTAATTTCTAGTTCTTAGAAACGGGTAAGCTTATCCAGTTTCCCGACTTTTTCATTTCTTTTGAAAATTCAATTCTGATGGCGCATTTGCGATTGCTAAAAAAGATATCATATCCGTTGCCGGAAGTGGAGTATCCTGCACGAACCTCGAACCAGTTGTCGTCAGGTCGTTCGGTTGGAGGGCTCGCAACATATGTCAAACTCGGATTGACCCCGGAAAAATCGATGTGGCCGCTACCGAAGAAACACTCCTTGGTCGCTGGAGAATTTGAGGAGAAATACGGTATACCCTCGGAAAATCCCTGCACTTTTAAACTAACTCTATTTGAGATCTGATCGCCCTTGAAGCCTTTTGAGGCTAGTGCTTTTTCGACCCGGTCTTTATCATCTCCGAAATTATTCTCTATTTCGACTTCTAGCCGCTCGCGTTCGGCTGTCAACTTTGATCTCTCAGTGTCGGGGATGCTTTCGTCTCGGATTTTTTTCGAAATCTCTAGCAAAGCCTTATCGACGAGTTTAATCTGTCCAGTATTTTTTATCTGCCAGTGCTCATCGACGGCTTCAAAAGTCTGAATAACTAACTTGAAGCGGCAGATTTGTGATCCAACATTCAGCATAAATGTATTTGTCTGTTTTGTTTCATCTTCAGTGGAATGGCCGCGGCCGTGAATTATGGCGTTTTCGGACGTGCTGGGGTATAATGCAATATTTCCGTCGGCTATCTGAAAAGACAAGAAGTTCGAATAGCAGGCATAAGGCGCGGGTTCAAATCCCAAGATCATTTTCATTGGCCTGTATGCATTCCATGTCGCCGGCTCTGGCGAGCGATCATCCTTCCAACCAGGGACATCCACCGGTTGATATTCATCATATGGAACGATATGGCAATCAAGTATTGATTGAGCAGATAGAGTTGTGGCCGTCAACATATAAACTGCCGCCGCCAATATTTTTATTGCTCGCATCTTTGTCAGCACGGTAATAACCACAGAATTCAGAGATGAAGGTCCGCCTTATGACGGACCTTCTGGGATTCGTTGATTAAAGTGCTCTAGTGGACGCACTACTGATGTTTAAATTTCCGTCTTGATATGTAATTGAAAGATAATGGTCGGCAGTAGGCGAAACCCATAGGACTTGCCCCCCCGGAGTGGACATAAGCACCCAGTCCTGTAATCAGCACATTTGGATTAAGTCTTTGGGCCGTTTGATCTCCGGCTAACGGTACAGCTCCGTTGTCTGGCGTTCCAACTCGTGTGCTCTCTTGATCTTTCCAATCAAGAAGGAAGCCTGCTTCGGTTTTGGCACTCTTCTCGACCCGAACGTCATCCGCGATCGTTACGGTACCAGTGGTGGAGCTGCCTGGGCTGCTTCCTTGGACCGGGGTTGGATCGATAGAACCGCTTCCAGGATGTGCCGTTCCGCCACCGCTTTCGACCGGAGGCGGCGATACACCCCCACCACCCTCAACAGGTGCCGTTCCGCCGCCGCCGGTCGAGGAATCGCCGGGAGCCGTAACCGAGATCTGGCCCAAGTCTGCAGTGTTGGTATCATCAGGATCATCCGGCCCAATAGGCTCTCCCTCAAAATCAGTCTCATCCCAGGGATTTTTGCTTACGGTTAAATCGGTTTCATGGTAAGCTCGATTTGCTGTGGACAAGGTTTGGGTGCCACCGGCATTTTTCTGGGATGAGACTGTTGAGCCGTCCGTGCTGGCAAGGCTCAGGATTGCATCGCTCTGCCGAGGCGACAGAGTATTCGCTGATCGCGGATCGGCAGATTGATTGCTCGGAGAGATTTTTGGGCTTTCCGACTGATTATTGGCGGATTTAGATACATTAAGTGGAGCGATGCGCGTTTGGGTGGTGGATGTTGGAGCAATTGAAACACTCATCAGATAAATCTTATTTATTTTACATTGAATTAGTAAATATTCATTGTAATCTACATTATAACCAAACATGCGAACTGAAAAAGCGCTAGATATATGATCGCCAAATCCATTCCAGTAGCGGTCATTAAGGTCGATTGGCCGCTTTTATCGCGCGCAGATCAAAAAAAGTTGCTTAATGCCTAAAAGTCAAACATTTTCTTCGCATCATGCGATTTAATATTTCATAATGAATTATTTATACCTTACTTTTTGGAAAATATAATCCAGTAGCGTGGAAAAAACCGGATACTAACTTCTCAATGTCTTAGAGTGCCTAACAGAACCGTCTGATCTGATTGAGGGTGACAAGGCTGGCCGCGAGGCTCGTGAACGCCTGTTAGATGTCTGCGCGTCGCTCGTAGCGGATGGGCAATCGACGGAATCGGTTGAACCAGGCGTGGGTGCCCTCATCCTGAGCTTGTCGAAGAATCCACGACCCAACGGTGACGACCGAGTTTCTCGCTGCTCTCGATGCCCTTACGCGCGATGCGTGGGACGATCCCCCGCGCCCGGCACTCCTGGCGGCGGGGTCTGGCATCGTAGGCCTTGTCAGCGTGCAACTTGTCCGAACTGCGTCACGGTCGTCCGCGCCGACCGCTCCGCACAGACGGGATGGTGTCGAGGGTGGCCGCCATCATGACGGTGTCGTGCCGGTTGGCCCCGCTCAGACAGAGGCCGAGCGGCGTGCCGCGCGCGTCGGTGACGAGATGGCGCTTCGTGTCCGGCTTGCCCCGGTCCGTCGGGTTCGGGCCAGTGGCAGTCCCCCCTTTTTGGCCGGGACAGACGCACTGTCCAGGCAAGCCCGGCTCCAGTCGATCTCACCCGCCGCGTGCAGGCGGTCCAGCAACACGTGATGCAGGCGGCTCCGCGCGCCCGCCGCCTGCCAATCCCGCAGCCGCCGCCAGCAACTCAAGCCTGAGCCGCAGCCCATCTCGGCCGGCAGCATTTCCCACGGCAGCCCCGAGCCCATCACGAACAGGATGCCAGTCAGTGCGGCCCGGTTTCCGATCGGACGACGCTCGCCCTTCGGACGCGGCCGAGGCGGCGGGAGGAGCGGAGCGATCTCATCCCAGAGATCATCGGGGAGAAGCGGTCTGGCCATGCCAAACCAACGCTGAAAACCCCGCTCGATGCCGTTCTGTCAGGCACTCTAAGTCAGAGAGTCCCGATCAGCACCAGCAGCATCGTCGTGGCGACGGTTGTGCTGATGAAACCGCACAGGGCGGCGGCGAAGGACGGGCCGGTGCGGCTGGCGGCGGGCGCCGGGAGATCGGACGACAGCAGGGCGGTGGTCATCGGCGCATAACCTTGTCGGCGACGTGCGTCGCTTGTGTCGGGATGATGCTGCGGGGCCTGAACCTACGCGGTGTGCGGACGCACCCGGTCAGTCGCAGCGGTTGATTTTCTTGGCGATGCGGAGGCCGCGCAGCTCGCTGCGCAGGTCGATGGCCACCACGCCCTCGCCGCACCGCTCGAAGGCGTCGCGGGCGTCGTCGTAGCGGTCGCCGACCTCGTCCAGCGTGTCGCAGACGCGGTCGTGGTTACCCAGCCGCGCCTCCTGGCGCGCCTGGAAGCGCAGAGCGTTGGCCTCGTCGACCTTGCGCTGGGCTTCCAGGCACGCCGGCAGGGCCAGCGCCGAGGAGGTCAGAACAAAGATCGAGACGGCAGCGGCCAAAGTCGTTCTGACCAGGCCGGAAGTGGGGGAGGCCGAACGGGCACTCACGGGGATACTCGCGGATCGGTTTCTGGTGCAGCCCCGCGGACGGGGGTGCCGGGTTTCTCGGGGGTGGCGCGGGTCCATCCCCTCTCTGTCCGCTGAAACGGTGAAGCTGCTGTGAAGGTTCCGGCCCGGCTACGCCTTCCGGCGGAGACGCGAGGTGAGGATTGCCGAGAGACCGACCGGGGCCGGCCCCATCGGATCGACCCCGACATCGTACTGCTTCGGCATCGGCTTGAGCTTGCCGTGGCTGTGCCCGTGCAGGTTGAGAGCGCCCCGGCCCATCCCGTTCCAGGTTCGGAACGCGTAATGGCAGAGCACCACCATCCGATCCTCGACCATGAGTTCGGCGTAGTGGCGCACCGTGGCCCAGCCGGGGGCCTCGAGGGTGTCGGGCCCGTCGTTGTTGCCGACGATCAGGTGCTTCTCGCCGTTGAGCCCGTCCAGAATCTGGCGGATCCGCGCCCCGCTCGGGCCGAGGGCGAAATCGCCGAGGTGCCAGACGGTGTCGCCCGGCGCGACCGCGGCGTTCCAGGCGGCGATCAGGCCGGCATCATGGGCGTCGAGATCCGGATACGGCCGGTGGTCGAAGCGCAGGACGCGCGGGTCGCCGAAATGGGTGTCGCCGGTGAAGAAGATCGTCATTGGTCTGATCCGCCCGCGCGATCTGCTCAATGCGGCCGAAGCCTGATTTACGGCTCGGGGTTCCCGCGACGTTCGGGCTATGACCGGGCAGCCGGCTCGTCTGTCCCACCCGCGGCCTTATCCTGAGGTGCGGCCGCGAAGCGGGCGCCAAGAAGGAGCTTTTCAGCCGGCCGCGCGATCCCTGGAGGTCTCCTTCGAGGCCAAGCGGTCTTCGATCGCTCGGCACCTCAGGATGAGGGGAGAGAATGGTATTTCAGTTGCTCGGAACCGCCTGCCGACCTGGATCGTAAAGTCAAACAGGTTCAATATTTCTGTGGCCCTTCCGATCTTTGCTTCGATCGGTGATGCGCCGCCTTGAAAACGAACCGGCGCGACGCCTGCGACCGAACAAGGACGGGAGGAACGGGACGATGCTGGGGACGGTCGGGTTCGCCTTCCTGGCGGGGCTCCTGTCGGTGCTCTCGCCCTGCGTGCTGCCGCTGGTGCCGATCGTGCTCGGGACCGCGGCGTCCGAGCATCGGCTCGGGCCGGTGGCTTTGGCGCTGGGCCTGGCTCTGTCCTTCACCGTCATCGGGCTGTTCGTGGCGACGATCGGCTTCGCCATCGGGCTCGATGGCGACGTGTTCCGCAGCGCCGGCGCGGTGCTGCTGGTCGTGCTCGGATTGGTGCTGATGCTGCCGCGGCTCCAGGCGCAGGTCGCCACCGCCGCCGGGCCGGTGGGGGCCTGGGCGGAAGAGCGGTTCGGGGGCTTTCGCTCCGGGGGGCTGTCCGGCCAGTTCGGCGTGGGGCTGCTGCTCGGGGCGGCCTGGAGCCCCTGTGTCGGGCCGACCCTGGGGGCCGCGTCCCTGCTGGCGGCGCGGGGCGAGCATCTCGGGAGCGTCGCCCTGACGATGCTGGCCTTCGGGATCGGCGCCGCGGCGCCGCTGATGCTGCTTGGCTTCGTCTCCCGGGAAGCGCTGATGCGATGGCGCGGCGGGCTCGCGACGGCCGGCAAGGGCGTCAAGGCTGCGCTCGGCGCCGTGATGGTGGTGCTCGGCCTCTTGGTCCTCACCGGTGCCGACAAGCGCGTCGAGGCCGCGGCGGTCGCCGCCTCTCCGGACTGGCTCAATGCGGTGACCACGCGCTACTGATCTCCGGAACGGAGTCCCGTGATGACCGACGCCCCCCGTCTCACCAGTCTCGCCCATGGCGGCGGCTGCGGCTGCAAGCTCGATCCCGCCATCCTGCGCCGGCTGCTCGCCGAGCAGCCCGCCGCCGGCCCGTTCGAGCGGCTGCTCGTCGGCAACGAGACCTCCGACGACGCGGCGGTCTGGGAACTCGACGACGGCACCTGCGTGATCGCCACCACCGACTTCTTCACCCCGATGGTGGACGATCCCGTCGATTTCGGACGGATCGCCGCGACCAACGCGATCTCGGACGTCTACGCCATGGGCGGGCGGCCGATCTTCGCCCTGGCGATCCTGGGCATGCCGGTGGGCAAGATCGAGCCCGATGTGGTTTCCCGGATCCTGCGGGGCGGCGCGGAGACATGCGCCGAGGCCGGGATCCCGGTGGCCGGCGGCCATTCCATCGACACGCCGGAGCCGATCTACGGGCTCGCGGTGATCGGCACCTGCCGCCGCGAGGCGGTGCGGCGCAACGCCGACGCGCTCGCCGGGGATGCGGTGATCCTGACCAAGCCCCTCGGGGTCGGGGTCTATTCCACGGCGATCAAGCGAGAGGGTTTGGACGAGACCGGCTACCGCGACTTCGTCGCCACCACCACCCGGCTCAACACGATCGGCATCGCGCTGGCTGCCGAGCCGGCGGTCCACGCGCTGACCGACGTGACCGGCTTCGGCATCCTGGGCCACGGACTGGAGATCGCCCGCGGCGCCGGGCTGACCTTCGCGCTCGAGGCGGGCGCCCTTCCGTTCCTGCCCCGGGCCGAGGCGCTGGTGCGGGAGGGCTTCGTCACCGGCGCCTCGCACCGCAACTGGAACGCTTTTCAGGCCGAGGTGGATCTGCCCGCGGACCTCCCCGACTGGCGCCGCCACCTGCTCACCGATCCGCAGACCTCCGGAGGCCTGCTGGTGACCTGCGCGGCGGCCCAGGCGGATGCGATTCTCGCCCGCATCCGGGTCGCCGGCTCCGCGGCAGCGGCCCGGATCGGCCGGATGGTGGCCGGCCCGGCCCGGATCCGCGTGGAGGGCTGATGGACGGGCCGGCCCGAGAGGCAATCTTCATCCTTCGCCGTCAGGGTGCATGCCCCTTCGGACGCGCGAACCGCCCTTGACCGACGCCCCCGCATCACCGCCCGCCCACGGGGTCGCCGGCTGGCCATTCGGAGCCGCCGCCCCCGGGGCGAGCCGGCCCGCCACCCTGCCGGACGGACGCCCGTGGCCGCGGATTCGCGTCGTCACCTGGGTCGGCGCCGGAGCGGACCCGCGCGAGACCGCCGCCTCGGTGCTGCACCAGGATTATCCGGAACTGCGGCACGACCTCGTGCCATCACGTGCTCTCGGGCGCGCCTATGGCGAAGCGGTCCTGGCGGATCCCGCCTGCGACGCCGTGCTGTGGCTCGGTGCGGGCGATCTGCTCGCCCCCGGGGCGCTCGCCGCCCTCGCCCTGGAGGCTGCCCTGACCGGTGCGGCCGCGGTGGCGGGCCTGCGGGTCCTGTTCGCCGACACGGTTCTGGCCCTGGATATCCCGGGGCTCGCGGGCGCGGGGGCGCAGAGCGGCGTGCCGTTCACCGGCGGCGAGGTGCTGTGGATGCGCGACGCGCTGCGCCGGCCCGCCATCCTCGACGCCGACGGGCACCTGGACGCGCCCGCCGCCTGGTCGGCGCTGCCGGCTTCCGCGCGCGGGCGCATCGGCCGCCCGGTGCTGCTGCAGCGCGTGAGCGGGGTGCCGGCTGCACGGGTCGAGGGCCTGTCGATCGTCTCCCTCACCGGCACCGGCACCCAGGGCGGCGCCGGCGTGGCGCAGAGGCGGCTTGCCGACGCGCTGGCGCTCGCCGGCCACCGGGTGACGAGCCTCGCGCTGAGCGACCGGCCGGAAGCCGCCGAATGGACGGACGGCTTCCCGCAGGCCGAGGCGGCGATCGAAGCCGCGAGGCCCGATCTCGTCCTCGCCGGCAATCTGCACGGCGCCACCCGCAGCCTCGACGTGGTCGGGCGCCTGGCCCGGCGCGGCCCAACGGCTCTGGTGCTGCACGACCTGTTCCCGCTCACCGGCCGCTGCTGTCATCCCCGTGACTGCACCCGCGCCGCCACCGGCTGCGACGCGACCTGTCCCGGCCCCGACGAGTATCCCGAGCTCGCTCCCGGCCGGATCGCCGGCATGCATGCCCGCAAGCGCGCCGTCCTGGCCGCCCCCTCCGGACCGTGGCTGCTCGCCAATTCCGACTGGACCCTGGCCCGCGCGCAGGAGCTGGCCCCGTCCGGCACCCCGGCGACAAAAATCCGCTTGGCCTTCCCGACGGCGACCTTCCGCCCCGGCGACCGCGCCGAACTGCGCCGACGCCTCGGCCTGCCGGACGGGGACGTGCTGATCCTGATCTCGGCGGTGATCATCGACGGCCCCGACAAGGGTTTCTCGGATCTGCGCGCCGCGCTTCGAGCCGTGGCCCGCCCGGGGGTCGGCGTCGTGGCGATCGGCCGGCTCGACGATCCGGCCCGGCTCGGCGTGCCGAACCTGTTCGCGCCGGGATTGATCGCCGACGAGGAGATCCTGGCCGCCTGGTACGGTGCCTGCGATCTCCACGTCACCGCCAGCCGCCACGAGACCCTCGGCCAGACCCCGATTGAGGCCGGCCTGTGCGGCGTGCCGACGCTCGCCTACCGCACCTCGGGGCTCACCTCCGCGGTGATCGACGGCGTGTCCGGCCGTCTGGTGCCGATGAAGCCCGGCGCCCTGGCGCAGGCCCTGGCGCAGCTGGTCGACGATGCCGGGGCCCGGGCGCGGCTCGGCGCCTTCGCGCGGATCGCCCTGGAGAGCCGCCACAGCCCCGCTGCCGCCGCGCTGTCGCTCGACGCGATCTTCCGGGCGCGCGGATTGCTCACCGATACCGCGCGCCCGGTCTTCGCGCCCGCGATGCTCGGGCATTTCCCGTTCGCGGCCGAGCGCCAGCCGGGGGCGGCCGGCACCGTTCCGGCGCCCTCCCGGCCCCTGGTCCGCCGGCTGCGCCGGGCCAAGCAGATGGTGCTCGGCCGGCGCATGCCGCTGTTCGTGCGGCGCTGCCTGTACCTCGCCGGCACCCTCCGGCGGAGCGTCCCGTGAAGCCCGGTCCGAAGCGGATCTATCTCGACCAGACCCATCTGCGCGGCCACGTCACCGGCATCGAGCGGATCACCCTGGACCTGTTCGCCCCGGACCGGCTGGCGCCGCACGAGGTCCGACCGGTCACCAGCGGCACGCTGCCCGGGATGATCGGCCAGCAGCATGTCGGCCTGCCGCTGCGGGCGCTGGCCGACCGCGACGCGCTGTTCCTGTTCCCGGGCTTTCCGCCCGGGCCGCTCTGCGCCGTCGCGGCCCCGCGCTGCCTGCTCTACGTCCACGACACCTTTCTGCTCGACCGGCCGGAGGATCTGAGCCTCAGGAGCCGGCTCTACATGAGCCCGAGCTTCGCCCGGGCGCTGCGCTGGTGCCCGAACCTGTTCGTCAACAGCCGCACCACCGGCGCGGCCGTGCGGGCCGTCTGCGCCCCCAGGGCCCGGGTCGCCCTGCTGCGGCCGTCCGGGCGCGACGCCTTCGGGCTCGCCGACCTGCCGGGGCCGGCTTCCCACAGCCCGGGCGCGCCGTTGCGGATGCTGGCGATCGGCACGATCGAGCCGCGCAAGGATTACCCGGCCTCCCTGGCGCTGGCGGCGGCGCTCAACCGCGCCGGGGTGCCGGCGGAGCTTCACCTGGTCGGGCGGGTCGGCTGGGGCCGCCACGCCTTCCTGGACGACGAGCCGCCCTTCCTACATCGCTACGGCTACCTGTCCGACGTGGAGCTGCGGGATCTGGCCGGGTCCTGCCACCTGCTGCTCTCGACATCAAAAGCCGAGGGGCTCGGCCTGCCGCTGCTGGAGGTCCAGCACGGCGGCCTGCCGGTGGTGGCGCCGGATGCCCCCGTGTTCCGCGAAGTGCTGGGCGGGTCCGCCCTGCTGATCCGCCCGGAGGCGCCCGAGGCCGCTGCGGCGGCCCTCCGGGCATGGATCGACGACGGCACCTTGGACCGAGCGGGGGCGGCGAGCCGCGGAAACGTGGCGCGGTGGAATGAAGCGGCCGCCGAGGACCGGGAACGCTTCCGGCGATTTTTGGCGGGGGACGCGGAGGCCTACGCAGAACCCGGCGCCACGGTCGTCGTGTGAATCCGTTTACGTAGTCCCCAGCAATTACAGGCCTGTTCAGGCCACAAAAACGTGACAGAGCGTTCTAGTTCAGTATGCGATATCTACACGGATCCTGCTGCAGGGTGTGCATCAAGACGAGAGTACTGGTCCGGTACGCCGATTGCTGCCGTGTCGAGGACAGCACCGCCTCCATCGAGGCCTGTCCCGGAACGGCACGGAGGTGACCGGAACGGGGACGGGCGCGGGAGGGCGGTGGAGGGCGGCACCGGCCGCACTCCGACAGGTCAGGGAGCGTGGCGCATGTTCGACTTCTCGACGCGCATGAGTGGTGAGCAGCCGATCCGCATGGTGCTGCCCCAGGTGGAATCCCGCCCGGAGGCGCGCGTGATCCTGCGTCGGCTGTGGCGGGGCAGCGGGTTCATCGTTCTGGGCGCCCTGTTCATGGTGGCGGCCGCGGTGGCACTGCTCGGCCTGATCCCGCCGCGCTATACCTCGTCCATTCAGGTCCTGGTCGATCCGAGCGACCTGCGGGTGGTCGAGAACGACGTCAACGCCCGCCAGCCCCAGGCCGATAGCGGCGTCTCGATCGCCGAGAGCCAGGTGCGGGTGATCCAGTCCGACAACGTCCTGCGCCGGGTGATCGCCAAGCTGCATCTCGACCAGGACGAGGAGTTCGTGCTGCCGGACGGCAACAACCCGACGATCGCCTGGATCAAGGGGGCGCTCGGCATGCTGCCGCCGGCCGCGAGCCGCGACCCGGTCAACATCGCCCTCGACACCCTCCAGACCAAGCTCAGCGTCCGCCGGGCCGAGCGGACCTTCGTGATCGACGTGTCCGTGCAGTCGCGCGATCCCGAGAAGGCCGCCCGGATCGCCAACGCCATCGGCGACGCCTACTTCGCCGAGGAAGCCGCGGCTCGCACCGATACCGCCCGGCGCGCCTACGACGCGCTGACCGGGCGGCTGGGCAGCCTGAAGCGCGATGTCGAGCAGGCCGAGGGCGAGGTGGTGCGCTATCGCGAGGCCCATAAGCTCGTGGCCTCGAGCGGCCGCCTGCTCACCGACCAGCAGCTCGGCGACCTGAACCAGCAGCTCGTCACCGCCTCGATCAAGACCGCGGAGGCGAAGTCGCGCCTGGACCAGGCCCGCAAGATGCGCACCTCGGACCCGAGCACGGCCCTGCCGGAGATGCTGCAATCCCTGGAGATGCAGGCGCTGCGGCAGCAATACGCCACGCTCTCGCGCAACACCGCCGAGCTCGCCACGAGGCTCGGCGAGCGCCACCCGGCCATGGCCGAGCAGTATGCCCAGCAGCGCGACCTGCAGCGCCTGATCCAGCGCGAGAAGGAGCGGATCATCGACACGACCCAGAAGGATTACGACCGGGCCGCAGCCAGCGAGGCGGCGATCCGGACCAATCTCGACCGGGTGAAGACCGAGACGGTGAGCAGCGACCGCGCCTATGTGGGCCTGCGCGAGCTGGAGCGGACGCTGGATGCCCGCCGGGGGGTCTACGAGGCCTATCTTAAGCGCGCCCGCGAGGCGAGCGAGCAGGAGCGGCTCAACACCACCAACGTCCGGATCATCTCGGTGGCGACGCCGGCCCGCCAGCGGACCTTCCCGCCCTCGCCGAAGATCGTGCTGCCGGTGGCCCTAGTGCTCGGCCTGCTGCTCGGCGGCGCCATCGCGTTGGCGCTTGGCGCCGACAGCGACCGTCGCCGGTTCCGGCGCGCGGCCGCCCGCCCCGGGACCAGCTTCCGGGCCGCCGATGCTTGATGTCGAGCCCCCGGGCCCGGCAGATCCTGCAGCGGCCTGGCTGGACCGGGCCGACCCGAACCTGTCCGCCGCGCCCGATGGCGGCGTGCCGGCCCCGTCCGCGCCCGTCACGCTGTTCGGCTACAGCTTCCACACCGGCACGGCGTCGGCGATCGTCGAGGCGGTGGCGGCGCAGGGTTCGGACGGGCCGCGGACGATCGTCACGGCCAATGTCGACCACGTCGTCCAGCTCGCCGAGGATGCGGATTTCCGGGGCGCCTACGCACGCGCCGCCGCCCGGACGCTCGACGGCATGCCGCTGGTCTGGCTCGCCCGGGCCGTGACCCGCCGGCCGGCCGAGCGGATCACCGGCCACGACCTCCTGGCCTGCGTCCTGGCCGACCCGCCGCCCTTCGCCCGGCGGGTGTTCTTCGTCGCGGCCCGCCAGGATGCCGCCGACACCCTGACGACGCGCCTCCACGCCGCCGGCCTCCCGGACGGCGCGGTGGCGAGCGCGGTGCCGCCCTTCGGCTTCGAGGACGACGAGTCCTACGGCCGCGCCCTGGCGGAGCGGATCCGCGCCCACGGCACGACCCTGCTGGTGATGGGCGTCGGCGCGCCGAAATCGGAGATCTGGGTCGACCGCCAGGACAAGGGGCTCGGAAACCCCGTCGTGTTCTGTGTCGGCGAAGCCCTCTCGGTCGCAGCCGGCTACGTGCCCAGGGCCCCATGGCTGATGCAGCGGCTGGGCCTCGAATGGGTCTTCCGTTTCCTGTGCGCTCCGCGGCGGCTGTTCCGGCGCTACTTCATCGAATCCTGGCGCTTCATCGGCATCGTCATGCGCCACCGGGCTTCGGGACGGCGGGATTGAGGGGCGGCTCGATGCCCGGTGCACCCGTCTCATCCTACCCACACCCGCAACAGTCATTGCGAGCGTAGCGAAGCAACCTAGGAAAACGCCACATTCTGAGATTGCGCGCTGCCCTAGGTTGCTTCGCTGCGCTCGCAATGACGGCGAGAGACGTATTCCGTCATTCCAATGTGTCGCAGGCGCGTTGCGCTGGCCTACGCGAACAGCTCCGGCCGCCGCAATTGCAGCGCGAACAGCAACAGCAGCGACTTCATGTCGGTGAGCGCGCCGCGGCGGGTCATTGCCAGCAGTTCCGCCAGCGGGATCTCGTGGACGGCGACTGCCTCGCCCTCGGCGGCCAGACCGCCGCCGGCGCCCGTCCGGTCGGATTCGGCATAGGCGGCCAGGAACAGGTCCATCCGCTCGGTCGAGATGCCCGGCATCGTCCAGGCGCTGGCCACGAGATCGAGCGCGCCGAGCCGCAGCCCGGTCTCCTCGGCGGCCTCGCGCCGGACCTCGTCCTCAGGGGCGCCGTCGTCGAGCAGGCCCGCCGGCACCTCGACATGGCTCGGCGGACCGCCGGAATAGAGCACCGGCGCCCGGAACTGCGAGACCAGCGTCGCGACCCGCCGGACCGGGTCGTAGGGCAGGACCGCGACGGCCCGGCCGTGATCTTCCATCTCGCGGGTGATGCGCGTGCCGTCGTCCTGCATCACCTCGGCCACGAGGTACCGGGCCCACCCCTCGTGCACGAGGCGCACGCCCCCGATCCGCGGTGCCATGCCGTCTCCGCCTCGTTCCTGGAGCGGCACCGTTCGCTCAGGAATGCGGCGGCTTCGCGGAGGCTGTCATGCGGAAGCACAGGCGATCGCCGTCCCGCTCGGCCGAATCGAGCCGGGCGCCCTCCTCCCGGGCGAGGTTGGGGATGTCGATCATCGCCATCGGATCGGTGCAGATGACCACCAGGACCCGCCCGGCGCCGAGCGCCCGGAGAGCCTTGCGGGTGCGCAGGACCGGCAGCGGGCATTTCAGCCCTGTCAGGTCGAGCTCGACACGATCCGGTTCGTCGTCCCGCAAACCAATGGCTCCCGAGCCGGCCCCTCTACCACTCGTGATAACCGAGGAGCGGGCCGCGATACGTGTCCGGCGCGAACACGTAGTAGGTCGGGCCGTAATAGCCGTATTCCATGTTGCGGCCCGGGGTCGGCGCGTAGGCATAGCCGTAACCGTACGGCGCCGGATAGCCGTACTCGCCGTAATAGCTGTATTCCGGCCGGACGACCCGCGCCTCGGCGGCGATGCCGGAGCCCACGGCCGGGCGACCGGCCGGGATGGCGGGCGGAGCGCGATAGGGTCCCAGATCCGCCGCGGAACAGACTCCGCCGGCGGTCACGACGGATGCGATGCCGGCCACGAGAGCGGCGGTGAAGCAGGTCATGGCGACGATCTCCTCATCAAGGCGATTCGGCCTCGGAGGGATCCCGCAGCGTGGCCGGCGGCAGGATAACCCTGCCGCCCTTGTTCCAAGCTTGCGGCGGACGTTCGAGACGCGGCGAACGCGGGCCGAGCCCGCATCGACCGCGCCACAGAGCCGGCAAACAAAAGCGCCCGGCCTAGTGAAGGCCGGGCGCTTTTGGAACCAACACGCTCAGGGCTTACCAGCCGTAAGCGTCATAGCCGTAGGCCGGGTAGCCATAGGCCGGATACGCATAGCTGCGGACCGGGGCGTAACCGTAGGCCGGGTAGCCGTAACCGCCGTAATAGCCGTAACGGGGGGCGGCGCTCGCGGCCAGGGCACCGCCGATGAGGCCGAGGGCGGCACCGGCCGCCACTGCACCGGCGACGCGGCCGCCATAGCCGCGGCGGTAGCCGTAGCCGCCGTAATAGCCGCGGCGCCAGCCGACGGTGTCGACCGTGGCGGTCTGGCCGCCGACCTGCACGGCGCTCTGCGCCGGCAGCGGGGCCGCCTCGGCGGCGGTGAACGAACCGGCGATCATGGCCAGGGCCGAGGCGCCGGCGACGACGGATGTGGTGATGCGGGACATGGACACCTCCTCCACGCGCTGAACGATCGGCGTGAGAACCGTCAGGTATCGCACTTCGTTCCAGCCGGCCGTGCGCGGCCGCACGAGACCCGGGATCGCACGATCAGAAGACGCATTCCGTGAAGGCCGGACGCACGCAGGCGCCCCAGCGGTTCTCGTAATCGGCCAGCAGGTCGTCGGCCCGGGTGCGTCCCGCGGTGACGATCGCCTCGAGGGGCTGGAGGTAGATGGTCTCGTCGCGGCCCTCGGCGTCGCGGCGGCCCCGGGCCCGCAGACCCGCGCGGGCGATGGCGAGGGCTTCGGCGGCGACCGCCCCCAGCGTGGTGTTGGCGACCGGGGTGGCGAGGCCGAGGCGCGGTGCGGTGGCCCGGGCGGCTTCGCGGTTGGCCGCGCTCCAGCCCTTCACCAGGTCGAGGGCGGCGTCGAGCGCCGCCTCATCGTAGAGCAGCCCGGCCCAGAACGCGGCCTGGGCGGCGATCATGCCGGGATCGCCGACATCGGCGCCGCGCATCTCCAGGAAGCGCTTGAGCCGGACTTCGGGGAAGGCCGTGGAGGCGTGGTTGGCCCAGTCGGCCACCGTGGCGTACTCGCCCGGGAGCTGCGCCAGCTTGCCGGCCATCAGGTCGCGGAACGAGGCGCCCGAGACGTCATGGTAGATGTCGCCGCGCTTGACGAAGTACATCGGCATGTCGAGCAGCCAGTCGACATAGGCCTCGTAGCCGAAGCCCGCATCGAACGCGAAGGGCAGCATGCCGGTGCGGTGGGGATCGGTGTCGCGCCAGATCTCGGAGCGGCGCGACAGGAAGCCGTTGGGCCGCCCGTCGGTGAACGGCGAATTGGCGAACAGGGCCGTCGCCACCGGCTGGAGCGCCAGGGAGGCGCGCATCTTGCGCACCATGTCGGCCTCGGAGGCGAAGTCGAGATTGACCTGCACGGTGGCGGTGCGCAGCATCATGTCGAGGCCGAGCGAGCCGACCTTCGGCATGTAGCCGGCCATGATCTTGTAGCGGCTCTTAGGCATGACCGGGGTCTCGTCCCGGCGCCAGCGCGGGCTCATGCCCAGCGTCAGGAAGCCGATATCGAGGGGATCGGCCGCACGCTTCGTCGCCGCGAGATGGGTGGCGAGTTCGGCCGCGGTCCCATGCACGTCCGGCAGCGCCGCCCCGGACAGCTCGAACTGCCCGCCCGGCTCGATCGAGATCGCCCCGCCCTCCTCGGCTGACAGGCCGATGATGTTGCCGAGGTCGAGGATCGGCTCCCAGCCGGTCTCGCGGCCGAGCCCCTCCAGCAGGGCGCGGATGCCGCGCTCGCCGTCATAAGGCACGGGCTCGCGGCTCTCCCGGTAGAACGGGATCTTCTCGTGCTCCGTGCCGATCGCGAATCGCGCGCGCGGCTTCTCGCCGTCGGCGAACCACGCGATCAGTTCGGCGCGCGTCGTGAGCGGCGTAGAGTCGTTGCTGTCGCGCGCCATGCGCTGCCTGCCCGTGCCTGTGAACTATGCCTGGGATGGGAGCGCACCGGAAAGCTCCAGCGTGTCCGTCCGGTTCGACCTCGTCCCGCGCCCATCCAGCGGGCGGAGTCCGGACGGACGCCCGCGCCGGCCTCCGAGAAGCGCGGCGCGGGCGACATCCGCTCCGGGACATAATCGAGGTGCCCGGAACCGACAACGCGGCGCCGTGAACCGGGGCGCCCGTTGGCCCCGGTTCCGCGGAACATTCCCGGGGCGCGGGACTCTCATGTGCGCAGGCACACATGCACCGATGGCGTATCGGCGTCAGCGCGCATCACCCAAAACCGCCTGGACCAGGGCCAGCACCGCCACCGCGGCGGTGTCGGCGCGCAGGATGCGCGGCCCGAGGGACAGCGCAACGGTGTTGGGCCGGGCCCGGATCGCCGCCCGCTCCTCCTCGGAGAAACCACCCTCCGGCCCGACCAAGACGGCCAGCGGCGGCGGCGCCGCGGGATCGGCGGTCTCCCGCAGGGCCCGCACCGGGTCGCTCACCGGCGCGTCCTCGTCGCAGAACACCAGCAGGCGCTCGGGGGCGAGACCCGCGAGCGCAGAGCCGAGCTTCTCCGGCTCGGGACAATCCGGGATCGCCAGGATGCCGCATTGCTCGGCCGCCTCGACGGCGTTGGCGCGCAGGCGGTCCATGTTGATCCGCTCGCCCTGCGTGTACCGGGTGATCACCGGGCGGATCGTCCCGGCCCCCATCTCCACCGCCTTCTGCGCGAGGTAATCCAGCCGCGCGCTCTTCAGGGGCGCGAACAGGTAGTGCAGCTCGGCGCGCGGCGTCTGCGGGCGGGTGCGCGCGGCGACGTGGAGGTCCGCACCCTTGCGGCCGGTCTGGACCAGGTGGGCGCGCCACTCGCCGTCGCGCCCGTTGAAGACCAGCACGGGATCGTCCGGCCCCCGGCGCAGGACGTTGAGCAGGTAATTCGCCTGGGCGCGGTCGAGGGGCAGGACGACGCCGGCGGCGAGATCCGATTCGACGTGGAGGCGCGGGGCGGTGAAGTCGTAGGCCGGCATGGCCGGGTGGTCGCGCGGCCCGGCCAAGCTGTCAACGCGCCGCGACCGCGCCCGGCATCCTAGAACATGTTGCCGAAAGGTTACGACGGCGACTTTTTGGCGCTTCCCCCACACACGCATCGCCTCGCCGGTTTGCCGCTCGATTGACGCCACATTCCTATGGCGAACCCAAGGGAACGGAGTAGGGCCGGCGTTGCGCGGGCTCCGGCACGGCGTCGAGGGAGTCGCGGGATGGCACACGGGAGCTTGAGTCTGGGGGCGGCGCTCGTCGGCGGCCTGCTGTTCGGAACGGCGGCCTACGCGCAGGGCGCGGCGCCGGAATGCGGCGCGATCCAGAAGACCCTGGCCGACCGCAAGGCGCTGGTTGCCCGGGCGAACACGGCTTCGAACTCCAAGAAGAAGATGACCCCGCAGGAGGCCTGCACGCTGTTCGGCAAGCTCCAGTCCAACGGCGCCGAGGGCCTGAAGTGGATCACCGCCAACAAGGAATGGTGCTCGATCCCGGATTCCTTCGCCGAAGGCTTCAAGGCCGATCACCTCAAGGTCAGCGGCATCCGCACCAAGATCTGCAGCGTCGCGGCGCAGGCGACCAAGATGGAAGCGCAGGCCCGCGCCCAGGCGCAGAACGGCGCCAGCAGCGGCCTGCTCGGCGGCCCGGGCTTGACCGGCAGCTTCAAGCTGCCCCAGGGCGCCTTGTAAGATCGTCTGAGAGGATCTCGGGTCCGGCGCGGATCCCTCTCTGCGATGGCGTAGAGTGAGATGGCGCGTGGCACGACCGGAGATCCGAGCGATGAGCGGGACGGCGGCAGGGGACGAGCGTCCGGCCGACGCGGTGAGCGGACATTGGGTCGAGCGCGCGGCGCCGCGGCCCTGGCGGCCCTATCTGCGCCTGGCGCGCATCGACCGGCCGATCGGCTGGTGGCTCCTGCTCCTGCCCTGCTGGTGGTCGTCCGCCCTGGCGGCGATCCAGGCGGACCTGTCCTGTCCCGATCCCTGGCACTGCCTGCTGTTCCTGATCGGGGCGGTGGCGATGCGCGGGGCGGGCTCCACCTACAACGACATCGCCGACCGCGACCTCGACGCCCAGGTCGAGCGCACCCGCCAGCGCCCCCTCCCCTCCGGGCAGGTCCGGCCGCGCCACGCGGCCCTGTTCCTGCTGGCCCAGCTGCTCGTCGGCCTCGCGGTGCTGCTGCAGTTCAACGAGCGGGCGGTGATCGTCGGCCTGTGCGCCCTGCTGCCGGTGGCGATCTACCCGTTCATGAAGCGGGTGATGCCGATGCCGCAGGCGGTGCTGGGCCTGGCCTTCGCCTGGGGGGCGCTGATGGGCTGGGTGGCCGTGTTCGCCCGCCTCGATGCCCCGGCACTGCTGCTCTACGCGGGCACGATCTGCTGGGTCGTGGGCTACGACACGATCTACGCGGTGCAGGACATCGAGGACGACGAGATCGCCGGGATCCACTCCTCGGCCCGCCTGTTCGGCCGGCATGTGCGGGGCGCCGTGGGCCTGTGCTACGCGCTCGCCGCGCTGTTCATCGCGCTGGCGGCCTGGGGCGCGGGCGCGGGACTGATCGGGGCGCTCGGGGTCGCAGCCTTCGCCGCGCATCTCGGCTGGCAGGTTCTGTCGCTGCGGGAGCGTGACGGGCGGGGCGCGCTGACCCTGTTCCGCTCGAACCGGGACGCCGGCCTGATCCTGTTCGTCGGCCTCGCGGGGGACGCGCTGCTGCGCAGCCTGTCCTGAGGTCCGGCCGGGCTTCAGGTGCGGGCGATGATCTCGTTCTCGCCGCGGAAAATCTGCGGCCGGGCCGGCAGCCGGCCGGTCTTGCGGCGGGCCAGGAAGCGCGGGCGGCGGGCGCCGAGCCCGGCGTGCCGGCGGCGGATGCGCACGCGCCCGAGGATCAGCCGGCCGATCTGCTCGGAGACCGGCACCAAGACGCCGTCCTCCCGGACGATCATCCGCACCAGCCCGGCCCGGGCGGCGATGTCGCGCCAGATGGCGACCACGTCGTCCTCGTCGAAGCAGCCAAGGCGGCTCAGTTCCACGCCGTCAGCGTCGACCAGGATCAGGCTGAAGCGGTCGGCGCCGCAGATTTCGGCGTCCTCGGTGGCGTAGGCCAGGGCGATTCCCGCAGCCTTGCGGGCGCCGGACATCCGGCCGATCACCGGCAGCGGCGACGGCGCAAAGGCGGAAGCGGCTACACCTGCGACCCCTTGGATATCCATGGCAGGTCCTTCGCGGCGTTCGTCGGTGAACGAGGACGTGTTCATCTGTCCGGATCCTTGGAGCAAGTGGCGACCCGTCTCGGGCCGTCCGTTATGCCAAGCAAAATCGCACCCGAACTCCTCCGCACAGCTTAAGCACCGTCGTTAAGCGATTCTGGACAGGGATGTCATTTGAGGAATGCTCAATGCTTCCTTGAATGCTCAACACTTCCTTGCGAAGATCGATCAGTCTCGATCGATCCCGGTGGCAGAGTGCGGATCCTTGTGGCCGTGCCGGCAGCGCCCTACAACGGGAGCGATCGGGCGGCACCGCCCTCCGGTTTTCTCAGATCTCCTTCCGAGCCGGCTCAGCACGTCCGACCAGCCGGGCGGAGGCCCCAACGTGGCCCGATTCGGGCCTGACGCATGCCCCGCGGAGCGCGATGCCCGAGCCCATCACCGACGCGGCCGTCTCCGCCCTGATGCCGGACCTGCGCGCGGTCATGCGCGAGGCCGCCGAGATCGCCCGCCCGTATTTCAAGCTCGGCGGCCAGACTTCCGCGCGGATCTGGTCCAAGGCCGGCGGCTCTCCGGTGACGGAGGCCGACGTCGCGGTCGACACCTTCCTGAAGATCCGGCTGAGCGCGCTGGTGCCGGCGGCGGCGTGGCTGTCCGAGGAGACCGCGGACGATCCTGCCCGCATCGGCCACGACCTCGTCTGGATCGTCGATCCGATCGACGGCACGCGGGCGTTCCTGTCGGGCCATCCCGACTGGTCGATCGCGGTCGCCCTGCTGGCCGGCGGCCAGCCGCGGATCGGGTTCGTCCACGCCCCCGTCGGCAACGCCGATTACGAGGCGGTGCTCGGACGCGGCGCGACCCGGAACGGCGAGCCGATCCGGGTGGATGCCAAGGAGGCTCTGCCGGGTGCGCGCATCACCGGGCCCAAGCCGATGCTCGACCGCCTGTCCCGGGGTGCCGGCGCCGATGTGGATTTTGCGCGGATCGACCGCATCCCGTCGCTGGCCCTGCGGCTCGCCCGGGTGGCGGAGGGCTCGGTCGATGTCGGTCTGATCTCGGGCAACGCCCGCGATTGGGACATCGCGGCGGCCGACCTGATCCTGCGCGAGGCGGGCGGCGTGGTCTGTGACCTCAAGGGCGAGGCGACCACCTACAACCGGCCCGATCCGGTCCACGGCGAATTGCTGGCGGCCCCGGTCGCGCTGCGGGACCCGGTTCTGGCGGCCTGGGATCGGTAGGGCACGCCGCCCCTGTCCCGGACACCTGGACCGTCAGGGGAAGGTGATCCGGAACCCAGCATGCAAAGCACCGCGCAGTGGCACCGTCGAGCGGAAGCGATGCCGCTCCGCGTTGTCATGTGCTGCGTCCCGGGTCGCATTCCGCTGGCGCTGCATGCGCCCGGGAAAGGGGCGGTGCGAGAGAAGCATCGCCGCTGCACGACCCACCTTACGCAAGAGCCGCGCTCGATCCGAGATCGAACGCGGCTCCCTACGTCATGAGCGTCTGGGAAACTCCGAACGGGCCGCCGGCCCTCAGGCCGCCGCCGCCTCGCGGATCACCACGGCGTTGGGCGCCAGCCCAAGACGCTCGGCGAGATGCCAGTGCAGTTCCCGCGGGGAATGGTAGTTGTAGGACCGGTCGATCAGGTTGGTGAGATCGGTCCCGGTTTCGGTCGCGGAATTGGCCCGCGCCAGCCGTCCGACCCGGAAGGTCGGCGCGTCGGTAACGGGGGAGCGGACGCCGCGGCGCCGCGTGTATTCGAACATCATTCTAACGTGTGTCTTTTCTTTTCTGGACCGGACGTCTGTGCGCGCCCGGCGTCGTTTCTGGTGGTTGCCTCCGACGCCCCCGCGTCCCGGACGGTCTCGCCCGGATGGAAGCGTCGGAAGGGGAAGCCGCGTCGTGCGGCCGGTTCAATCCCGTTCGCGGATCAGGCCGTCTGAAGGTTGCCGGCGGCGTCCTTGCCGCTGCGCTTGTCCGTCAGGACCTCATACGAGAGCCGCTGGCCCTCGACCAAGTTGCGCATCCCAGCCCGTTCTACAGCGGAGATGTGAACGAATACGTCCTTGCCGCCGTCATCGGGCTGGATGAAGCCGTAGCCCTTGGTCTCGTTATACCACTTCACAGTGCCGGTATTCACGTAGGGTACCTCGTTCGTCCATAGGTCATGCGCACGGCAGGAAAGCCGCGCGATGCACCACGGTCTTGCTGGGTTGGCCAGTGTGGCAGGGCGCGAGACGCTGGGCGTTGGAAAGCGCCGGTCTCGATGGGAAAGCCCCCCGAGGCTCTATTTAGGCGCTGCCTGCGGCGGCAACAAGGCATTTCGGGCGCGGCGTCTCGGTCGCAGGCCGGGCGGAGCCATCGGAGCCGCGCGACGCCCCCTGTGATTTCCGGCACTCTCGATGCATATACGGAACGCGGACAGACAGTTAAGGCGCGTGGCTCCCGGGCGATACATGGCAGGCATTTCGGTCTCGCTGGATGGCGCGAACATCCAGCTTTCGTTCCAGAAGGACGATCAGGCGACGGCGGTGGTGATGGATGCCCGCGCGGCCCGCGCCCTGGTGCGCGCCGTCGGTCAGCTGCTCACGGCGATCGACGACACCGACGAGCCGGACCTGGATGGCCTCGGCGACGAGGAGGTCGCCATGCTCGACGTCACCTCCTCGGCGATCGAGGTCGGCACCGACGAGGAGGGCCAGGCCGTGGTCGCCCTGCAGGCCGGCGCCCTGCCGCCGTTCCAGCTCCGCCTGACGGACGAAGAGGCCCGACACGTGGTGACGAGCCTCTCCGAAATCCTCAGCGCCCCGCGCGACGTGCGCACCTCGCACGGCGGCCACTGATCCTCACATCCGGGTGCCCGGATCGGTCGGCGTGCCGGGGAAGATGTCGGGCTCGGAGCCCGGTCCGCCCGGCTCGCCGATGCCGGGATCGTTCACCGGATAAGGCGTGCGCGGCCCGGTCGGCCCGATATCGGGCTCCTCTTCGGGCGGCGGCGGCGGAAGCGGCAGATCGCCGGGCGTAGGCTCGGGTAGGCCGGGATTGGCCATCGCGGTCTCCTCATAATTTCGGGATGCTGGATCAACGGGCCGCCCCTCCGGGGGTTCCACCCGGCCGCCTCGCGATGTCGCGGCGTGCGGAACAGCCGGATGGAACCTCCGTTGACCGGGCAGACCCCCTCAAGGAGGCCCGCCATGCCCGATATCCGCCAAGCCAAGATCCTGATCCTCGCCACCGACGGTTTCGAGGAGACCGAACTGACCGTGCCGCAGGCGAAGCTCGCCGAGGCCGGCGCCACCGTGACCGTCGCCGCCCCGCAATCGCGCCAGAGCAAGGGCACGATCCGCGGCTGGGACAAGACCGACTGGGGCAAGGAGGTCGCGGTCGACATCGATCTCGACCGGGTCGATCCCGCGGCCTACGACGCCCTGGTCCTGCCGGGCGGCCAGATCAACCCGGACAAGCTCCGGCTCGAGCCGAAGGCCCTCGACGTGATCAAGAGCTTCCTGACCTCCGGCAAGGTCGTGGCCGCGATCTGCCATGCGCCCTGGCTGCTGATCGAGGCCGGCGCGGCCAAGGGCCGCGACCTGACCTCGTTCGCCTCGATCCGCACCGACGTGATCAATGCCGGCGGCCGCTGGCACGACAAGGAGGTGGTGACCGATCAGGGGATCGTCACCAGCCGGAGCCCCGAGGACCTCGACGCCTTCTGCGCCAAGATCGTCGAGGAAGTGCAGGAGGGCGGCCACGGCAGCCGTCAGCTCGCCGCCTAAGGATTCGCGCGGCTGACGGCGATCACCGTCAGCCGCGCGCGCCGTCGCCGGTGACTTCGAGCACCGCGCAGGACCGGATCGAGCGGCCGTACTCGTCCGTCCCCTCCACGGAGACCCGGTGGGCGCCGGGCGCCAGATCGTCGGGCAGACGCGCGGTCCAGATATGGGTCGAGGGCGTCGCCTGGACCCAGCTCTTCTTGGTCTCGGGATAGCGCGCATAGAGTTCGGTGACGAACGGGTCGAGCCGCCGAGTCCGAACCATCGGCTCCGGCGCCCGGTCGCCGATCCGGACCGTCAGGGTCGTGCGCGGGCCGCCGTCGAACACGTTGACCACGAGGTTGGTCGAGGCCAGCGCGTCCTGCGGGACCGGCGGCCGCAGCGCCTGCATCGGGTGACTCGTCCGCACGACCTCGGGGGCTGCCGGGCGCAACTCGCTCTCGAAGGCGATGCGCATGGTCGCGTCCGGCTCGCCCTGCGCCGGGACGAAGCGGGTGGTGTAGGCGGTGCCGCGGATCGACAGCACGTGGAAGCCGTTCGGGGTGCCGTCACGGCTGTCGGCCGAGGGGATGCCGGTGCGCGTATCCGGCCCGCTCCACCACGAGCCCGACACGGCGGTCATGACGTGGTGGTGGTGCCCGTCCGCCGGGTAGTGATGCTCGGTGGTGTGGGTGTGCCCGGCCAGGCTCAGCACATTGCGCCCCGCCAGCACGTCGAGGAGCGCCGCCCGGTCGATCGTCGCGCTGCGCGGATCGTCGCCGGTATCGGTGACGAGCGGGATGTGGGTCGCCAGCACGATCAGGTCGTCGGGCGGGATCTCGGCCAGGAGGTTCTTCAGGAAGGCCAGAGTCCGCTCGCCGATATGGCCGCGATAGGTGTTGGCCCCCACGGGCACCGGCGGCCCCATCCATTCGACGTTGTCGAGCATCACGAACAGCGCCCGCCCGTGCCGGAACGCGTAGGTCGGCGCACCGAACACCCGCTTCCAGGTCTCGCGGCTGTAGCGCGCGTCCGGGGCCTGCATGTTCAGGTCGTGGTTGCCCGGCAGGCTGTACCAGGGCAGCCCGATCCGCCCGACGATGCGGTTGGAGCGGCCGTAGAGCGAGAGATCGTCGAACAGCACGTCGCCGGTGGTCAGGCCGAAGGCCGCCGGGATCGCCATCGCCCGGGCGACCGCGGTGTCGCGCACGTGGTCGAGCTCGAACCGGCTCTCGGGCTGCGGGTCGGTGAACAGGATCGCGTCGAAATCCGCCGGCTCGTCGACCCGGGTGAGGGTGAAATCGATCGAGGCCGGCAGCGGGCCGGTGGGCGGAAGGCCCTTGTAGCGCAGGCCGACATCGGCAGGCGTGCCGCCGGGCTGGTGGATGTAGGAGTGGCGGGGGACGTTGTGGGCGTCCCGCGGCAGGGCGTAGCCCGGCGGCTTGATCACGAAGACCGCGCCGTCCCCGGGCAGCGGCAGGCGGTAGCGGCCCTGTCCGTCCGTGCGTGCGACCTCGCGGCCGTTGGAGACCAGCACGCCGGACAGCGGCGCGCGGTCGGCCCCCGCTGCACCGGCGGCGTAGACGATGCCCGTGGCTTCCCCCGATTCCTGCGCCCCGGCGCGGCCGGCCAAGAGGGAGAGGGCGGCGGCACCGGCCACGGTCTCCCGGCGGGTGAGGCGTCCGGAGGCTGGGATCGAATCGCGCGTCATCGGGGGCTCCTGCTCGGCGGCAAAGGCCAAGCAGAGGCGTTTGACCGCCCGATGACAAATCTGCCCCCGAAACGCGCGAGGCCCGCACCCCGGGTGGGGTGCGGGCCTCGTAGGAAACCGCAGGCGCGAAGCGCGGCGGCCTTACTCTTCGTCGCCGGGCTCGAAGGTCTGGGGCAGCGGCTCGGCGCTGGCGACCGGGGTCGGCCCCCCGATGGTCGAGGGCACGTTCACGCCGTCGCGCTTGTAGATGTCGTCGCGGAACTGCACGAGGCCGTCCGGGGTCGCCCAGGCGGTGATGTAGGTCCAGTAGACCGGAACGGGCTGGGCGATGTTGGCGTCGACGCGCTTGCCGCTCTCGATCGCCTGCTCGACCTGCTCGCGGCCCCAGCCGGGCGTGTCCTTCAGGAGCCAGGTGATGTACTCGCGCACGTTCTGCACGCGCACGCAGCCCGAGGAGATGAAGCGGAAATCGTCGCCGAACACGCCCTTGGTGTTCGTGTCGTGCATGAACACGCCGTAGGGGTTCGGGATGTTGATGCGGACGATACCCATCGAATTGAAGTCGGCGCCCGATTCCTGCCGGTAGGTGAAGCGCGTGCCCTCGTCCGAATTCCAGTTGATCGAGCGCGGCGAGACCTCGCCGTTGCCCGACAGGATGTGGATCTTGTTGTCGGTGAGGTAGTTCGGGTCCTTCTGCATCTTCGGGATCAGGTCCTTCTTCACGATGGAAGCCGGAACCGTCCAGGTCGGGTTGAAATTGATCTGCGTCGCCTTGGTGTTCATGATCGGCGACTGGCGGTCGATCTTGCCGACGCCGGCGGCGTGCAGCGTGACGACCTGGCCGTTCTCCACGGTCTCCACCAGGGCGGCCGGGATGTTCATGATCACGAAGCGCCGGCCGAGATCGCCGGCATAGGAGCGCAGACGGACCACGTTGATCTCGAGCTGATGCAGCCGCACCTCGGCGGGGACGTTCATCGCCTGCTGGGTTGCGAGGCTCATCGCGCCGGTCTGGCTGAGGCCGTGGCGGGCCTGGAACCGCTTCACGCCGGCCGCGACGTAGGAATCGTACACGCCCGAGCCGCCGGCGGCGGGATCGAGATCGCCGGTGACGATCAGGCGCTGACGCACCGCGGCCACCGCCGGGCCCTTCGCGCCGACGCGCAGGCGCTCGGCGCCGGAGACCTGCCGCCAGCCGCCGCGGGCGACGATATCCTTGTAGCGCTCGAGCATCTGCTCGGTCGCCGAAACGGTCTGGGGCGACAGGATCGGCACGGTCTCGCGCTGCACCTGCATGCCGGCGGGCGAGGCGTAGTCCTGCGCCCACTCGGCCTGGGCGTAGTTGCCCTGGTCCCGGGCCTCGGCGGCGCCGAGGCCGAGCGTGCCGAGCGCGGCGACGCTCAGGATGGCGGTGAACCGGTTTGTTGCCTTGGTGCGCATCAGTCGCTGGCTCTTGTCCGGAGTTCGTCAGATCATGGCGAGAGCGGGTTTACTCGGTCGCCACCGTGTCGGGATGGGCTTAAGACTCCCTATCGAAGGGGCCGGATTGTGGCATCGGCGTGCGGCAACGCACTTCGCGTTCGCGTGCGGCACGGCGACGACTGTCACCAGCCAGCCGGTGTGGCAGAGATGCCACCGCCGGGCCGGCCGCACCGGGATCCGCCGGCCCGTGCGTCACGCCGTTGAGGTCCCTCGCCCACGCAGAAGAATTCAGGACGGACGCATGCCGATGAAGATGTTGTGCGCGGCCCTTCTCGGCCTCGGCCTGTTCGCCGGCGCGGCGCAGGCGGACCCGGTCAAGGCCGGTGATCTCACGATCGAGACGCCCTGGCTGCGGGCCACGCCGAACGGCGCCAAGGTCGCGGGCGGCTACGTGACGATCGTCAACACCGGCTCCGCCCCGGACACGCTGACGGGTGCCATGGTGCCGTTCGCCAAGTCGGGCGAGATCCATTCCATGTCGATGGACGGCGGCGTGATGAAGATGGCCCCGGTTCCCAGTGGCCTGACGATCAAGCCGGGCGAGACCGTCGAGCTGAAGCCCGGCGGCTATCACCTGATGTTCGAGGGTCTTTCCGGCGCTCCGAAGGCTGGCGAGACCGTGTCCGGCACGCTGACCTTCCAGCGCGCCGGCACCGTGCCGGTCACGTTCTCGGTAGCGCCGGTCGGCGCGAGCGCACCGGGCGGTGGTCACCAGCATCAGCACCAGCATTAGCCCCGGGCCCGGCTCGTAGATCCGCCGGATCCACACGTTGCGCGTGTCTCGAGAGGGGCCGCGCAACTGGCTTTCGCGCGCAAGAACCCGGCCGTTCAGCGCACGATGGACTTGGCCGGGGGCAATTCTAAGCCCGACCGAAGGCAGCGCGTATTCGCCTGTGTCCAGTTCTCCTTTCGATTGCTTGCACACGACGACGGCCGCCATATCTTAACCATCGGCCGGCTCGTTAAGGTTAAGAAAGATCTAACCCTGATGCTGCCGCGGTTCGGCGCTAGGATTGCTGCGTCGCCCGGGAGCCATGGCCGGAATGTCCCGGTCCGGGACGGCTTGGCCCGTCGGCGGCACAGGAGAAGCAGCATGAACGGCTTCGATGTCACGTTCCGGGACGATCGGGACTGGGTCGATTTCGGCAAGACCTACGTCAATTCCGAGGCGTTCAAGACGCTGTTCCGCGACGGCATGCTGCTCGTCGAAGAAACGGCGGCCTACCTCGATGGCGAGGGCCGGGACGAGTCGCGCCTGGTCTCGCGCGACGCCACGCTGAGCTACGCCGCCGAGAGCATGCGCCTCACCACGCTGCTGATGCAGATCGCGTCCTGGCTGCTGGTGCAGCGCGCGGTCGCCGAGGGCGAGATGACCCCGGCGGAAGCGCTTCAGGAGAAGCACCGGGTCAAGCTCGGCAGCTCCGAGCCGCCGAAACAGACGGACTTCTCCCTGCTGCCGGTGCGGCTCCAGCAGCTGATCCTGCGGGCGCGTCGCCTGCACGCCCGCATCCTGCATCTGGATTCGCTAATCACCGACGACCGGCCGACACCGATGCCGGTGGAAAGCCCGGTGGCGGCCCAGCACGGGCTGCTGCGGATGGCGTTCCGGTTCCGTGAGGGGTGAGGGAAGCCGCGCGGTCGGAGGACGAAGCTTCGACCCGCGCGGCGCAGGCCTTCAAAAGGCCGGCAATTCTCCGGGGCGCCTCTCAATGATGTAGGCCCGGATCGTGTCGTTCTGATAGGCGCGGACGAGCTTGGGCACCCAGGGGGCGTTCTTGTCCGTCTCCCGCACCGCGATGAAGTTGTTGTACGGATTGTTGACCGACGACTCGATCGCGATGGAATCCTTGCCCGGCTTCAGGCCGGCTTCGACGGCGTAGTTCGTGTTGATCACCGCAGCGTCGAGATCGTCGAGGCTGCGCGGCAGCTGGGCCGCGTCGATTTCGCGGAACTGAAGCTTTTTCGGATTGGCGGTCACGTCGAGCACGGAGGGCAGGATGCCGACGCCGTCCTTCAGCGTGATCAGCTTCTGCGCCTGCAGCAGCAGCAGGGCCCGGCCGCCGTTGGACGGATCGTTCGGGATGCCGATCGACGCCCCGGTCTTCAGGTCTCCGATCGCCTTCACCTTGCGGGAATAGAGGCCGATCGGCGAGACGATCGTGTCGCCGACGGGCACGATCCTGTAGCCCTTGGACTGGATCTGGTTCTCCAGGAAAGGCTTGTGCTGGAAGGCGTTGGCCTGAAGGTCCCCGGCATCGAGGGCGGCGTTCGGCAGCAGGTAGTCGGAGAACACGACCAGGTCGAGGTCGAGCCCGTCCTTGGCGGCGATGGCCTTCACCTTCGCCCAGACGTCCTCGGAATCGCTGAAGATGCCGACCTTGATCCTGTCGCCGGCGAAGGCCGGAGCGGCGAAGGTCAGCAGGATGGCGAGGGCGGACAACAGCCAGCGTTTCATGGACAAGGACCCCGAAAACGACGCTCGCAGCCTTCGAGCGCATAAGATGGTTTTTGGTTATTCGCTTGCTGAACGACGATCCCGCGGGAAACAACACCAGCCGCCAGATCTTCCTAAGACCACGATAGCTGAAGAGCGTTTGCCGGCCGGATCATCGACAGCACCGGACAATACGACAGCTTGGCTGGGCTGGAAAAGAGGCCGCGTAGATCAACTCTTTTGGGCCGAGAACTCAGAAGCCGCCTCGACAGAAGAAAAATTTACTCGACAGCCGAGGCTAGAGATAGAAATTGTCAGGTCGGCAAAAAATTTGCGACGCAATTCCGCCGAAAAATCACCGGCGCGTGCGCCGAAGTGCGGAGCCCACAAAAGGAAACGGGCGGCCCCGCGAGGGACCGCCCGTTTCCGATTCGCGTCGGCGCGATCCGCGAGGGATCAGCGCTTGCCGAGGTTGCCGAACCGCGAGTTGAAGCGCGAGACGCGGCCGGCGCGATCGAGCATCTTCTGCTCGCCGCCGGTCCAGGCCGGATGGGTGAGCGGATCGATGTCGAGGTTGAGGGTGTCGCCCACCTTGCCGTAGGTCGAACGGGTCCGGTACTCGGTGCCGTCCGTCATCACGACCTTGATGAAGTGGTAGTCGGGGTGCTCGGTCCCCTTGGCCTTTGCGGCCGCGTCCTTCGCCATGACCTGTCGTTCCTGTTCTGGCACGCCGGCGGGGAGCGCAGGAGGCGCCGCCCGGCCCGGAATGCGGAAGGTGTCACCGGTTGCACCGAACCGTAGGTTCGTGGCAACGGCACGTCCAAGCCGACCGTGGTGGCGGCCCGCGGCCATTGAACACGCGCAATCGGATGAGGGGCGGCGTATATCGCAGCCTCTCTCCGGGAACAAGCGCCATGGACCGGATGGGAAGAGACGCGTGAGGCGTGATGGCCCGTAAGACCAAAGCGGCCGCGGCCGGCCGACCGAAGGCACCGTTGAGCGCGCTCCGGCCGCTCCTGCCCTTCGCCCTGCGCTACCGCGGGCGGATCGTCGCCGGCATCCTCGCCCTCGTCTTCGCCTCCGCGTCGACCCTGGTGGTGCCGATCGCCATGCGCCGGGTGATCGACCACGGCTTCACGGCCGACGGCGCCAACGTGATCGACGCCTACTTCCTGGCCCTGCTCGGGGTCGTGGCCGCCTTCGCGCTGTCGAGCGCGGCCCGGGTCTACACCGTGGTCACGCTGGGCGAGCGCGTGGTCGCGGATCTGCGCAGCGCCGTCTTCGCCCGGCTGACGATCCTCGATCCCGCTTTCTTCGACCGCTCGCAATCCGGCGAGATCGTCTCCCGGCTCACCGCCGACGCGACGCAGATCAAGGCGGCCTTCGGCGTCTCGATCTCGATCCTGCTGCGCAACCTGTTCCTGTTCGTGGGCGCCACCGCCATGATGGTGATCACCAGCCCGCGGCTCTCCGTGATGGTGCTGGCCGCGATCCCGGTGATCGTGTTCCCGCTGATCGTCTCCGGCCGCGGCGTGCGCCGGCGCTCCCGAGCGGCCCAGGACCGGCTGGCGGATGCCTCGGCCTACGCCGCCGAGGCGGTGGGCGCCGTGCGGACCATGCAGGCCTTCGGGCGCTCGGGCACCACGGCCGCGAAGTTCGCCGCCGCCTCCGAGGAGGCCTATGGCGCCGCCCGGGATTCGATCCGGGCCCGGGCCCTGCTCACGGGCGTGGCGATCTTCCTGATCTCCGCCTCGGTGGTCGGGGTGATGTGGTACGGCGCTCAGGGCGTCCTCAACCACACCATGACCGGCGGCGAGCTCTCGCAATTCGTGCTCTACGCGGTGTTCGGCGCCGGCGCGCTGGGCCAGCTCTCCGAGGTCTACGGCGACCTCGCCATGTCGGCCGGCGCGGCCGAGCGGCTCACCGAGATCCTGGCGTCCGAGCCGGCGATCCGCACGCCCTCCCCGGCCCTGCCCCTGCCCGAGCCGGCCCGCGGCGCCGTCAACTTCGAGGCGGTGCGCTTCGCCTATCCGACCCGCCCCGGCCACGCCGCCCTCGACGGGCTGACTTTCGCGGCCGCCCCGGGCGAGCGCATCGCCATCGTCGGGCCGTCCGGCGCCGGCAAATCGACGGTGCTGCAGCTGCTCCTGCGCTTCTACGATCCGCAGGGCGGCCGCGTGCTGGTCGACGGGACCGACATCGCGCAGGTCGATCCGGAATCCTTGCGTTCCCGCATCGCCCTGGTCCCGCAGGATCCGGTGGTGTTCTCCGGGACCGTCTCCGAGAACATCCGCTACGGCCGCCCCGAGGCCGGCGAGGCCGACGTGCGGCGCGCAGCGGAGCTCGCCAACGCGCATGGTTTCATCGCGGCCCTGCCGCAGGGCTACGACACCCAGGTCGGGGAGCGCGGCGTGACCCTGTCCGGCGGCCAGCGCCAGCGCATCGCCATCGCCCGGGCGATCCTCAAGGATTCGCCGATCCTGCTCCTCGACGAGGCGACCTCGGCGCTCGACGCGGAATCCGAGCGCGCCGTCCAGGCCGCCCTCGACTCGCTGATGCGCGGGCGCACGACCCTGGTGATCGCCCACCGGCTCGCCACGATCCGCGCCGCCGACCGCATCCTGGTCCTCGATGACGGCCGCATCGTCGAGACCGGCACCCACGAGAGCCTGCTCGCCCAGGGCGCGCTCTACGCCCAGCTCGCCAGCCTGCAATTCACCGACGCCCTTGACGAGACCGCCCGCGGCAAGGGCCTTCGGACACGCGGCGAGCGCATCCCCGCCGCCGAGTAATTTTGGGACTTGGCCTCGCAGGGTTCGGGGACGGAAGGCGCCTGTCCGTCGCCCGGGGCCGGGACAGGACCGAGAACGCGGTGTAAAGACCCGCGATGACCCGTCTCGATCTCGCCCGCTTCCCCCGCCTGCCGTTCCTCGCGCTGCCGACCCCGATCGAGCCCCTGGACGGGCTGATGCGGCATCTCGGCGCGGCCCTCAACGGCGTGCGGATCTTCGTGAAACGGGACGATCTCGCCGGGATCGGGCTCGGCGGCAACAAGCTGCGCAAGCTCGAATACCTGCTCGGCGCCGCCAGGGCCGAAGGTGCCGACACGGCGATCACCGTGGGCGCGATCCAGTCGAACCATGCCAGGCTCACCGCTGCGGCGTCGGCGCAGGCGGGGCTGGCCTGCGAGCTGTTCCTCACCCGCAGCGTGCCGCGCCAGGACCCGGATTATACCGGGAACGGCAACCGCCTGCTCGACGACGTCTTTGGCGCCCTTGTCCACGAGCTGCCGGGCGACGCCGATTCCCTGGCGGCCGCGGAGACCCGGGCGGCCGAGCTGAAGGCGGAAGGCCGCCGCGCCTACGTCTTCCCCTCCGGCGGATCGAGCCCGACCGGCTGCCTCGGCTACGCCAATGCCGCCTCCGAGATCCTCGCGCAGGCGGACGCGATGGGCCTCACCTTCGCACAGATCATCACCGCCAACGGTAGCGCCGGCACCCATGCGGGCCTCGTGGCCGGCCTCGCCGCGATGGGCCGCGACCCGGTGCTGGCGAGATCCTTCGCGGTGCTCGCGGACGAAGACCGCGCCCGGGCCGAGGTGCTGGAGAAGGCCAACGCCACCCTGGCCCTGATCAGTGCGGAGCGGCGCGTATCGCCGCAGGACATCAACCTCGAAGGGCGCCATCGCGGCCCCGGCTACGGCATCCCCACGGAGGGCATGCTGGAGGCGGTCCGGCTGATGGCGCGGACCGAGGGCAAGCTACTCGACCCGGTCTACAGCGGCAAGGCCTTCGCGGGCCTGCTGCACGATGTGCGTGCCGGGCTCTACCCGGCGGGTTCGTCGGTGCTGTTCCTGATGACCGGCGGCACCCCCGGGATCTTCGCCTACAAGGACACGCTGACCGGGCGCGGGGCCTGAGACGCCACCCGCGGCTTCGAAAGCGGTCTCAGGCCGCGCGGGTGCTGCGGCTGAAGCGGCGCGGTTTGGCGGAGGGAAGCTCGATGCCGGCCTGCGGCGGGGCCGCCTCTCTGGGATCGACAACCGCCGCGATCGAGACCGACGCCGCGTGGACGTCCTCGCGCAGATCCGCGATGCTGCGGACGACGACGGCTTCCCGATCGGCCTGCGCCGCGATCGCCTCCGACGCCCGCGCCGCCTGCTCGGCCAGATCCCTCACACGAGCGGCGGCGGCCCTGTAGCCGCCGCCGGCCGCGGCGCCCTGGGTCGCCGCCATGGTCGCCCGGAGTGCCATGAGGCTCGTCTGCGCCGCCACGGCCGCGAGCGATCCGGTCGTATCAGCGGCGGGCGCCGGGACCTTCCGCGCGCCCATGCCGATCAGCCCGTCCTGGAAGATCTGCATCGCCGCCGCAATCGCATCGGCATCCTCGCGGCGCTCGAGCAGGATCACCGCGGTACCGGCCTCGTCGAGGCTGAGGCCGCGCGTGTCGGCGGTCACGACACCCTGTCGTACCAGAACCCGCGACTGCGCCAGCAACCAGCCGCCACCGATCACCGCGAAGGCCAATGCGACGAGGCCGTTGAGAGCGACCGGCCCGAGCGCGGCCTGTGCCGAGGCGGACGGAACGCCCCAGCTTGGACCCACAGCCAGCAACCCGCCGAGGACCCCGAAGACCGCGACGAGACCCGCGCATCTGGAAAGGGTAAGCTTGGACATTCGTGACACGATCCCCGCCTCGAAAGCATGAGGCGCGGAGATGGCTAATTCCAAGTTAAACCGGCCTAAACCGGATCACATTCGCCCGACTTTTGCTTGCCATCCGAAACCGATTAGATAATTTCCCTACAGATATGGAATGAGCATTGATCCGACACAACGAATATAAGCCTAAATCGTAAAATACCACCGCCGCTTCAACACTGCGACCACAGTGCTACGCTCGCTACCGCTCCGTAAGCTTCATCTCGATCCGGCGGTTCTTGGCGTAGGCATCTTCGGTGGTGCCGGTGTCGAGGGGCTGGAACTCGCCGAAGGCGCCGGCGAGCAGGTGTTGGGGCGGGATGCCCTTGCCGGCGAGGTACTGCACCACCGCGATGGCCCGGGCGGCCGAGAGCGCCCAGTTCGACGGGAATTGCGCGGTGGTGATCGGCCGGGCGTCGGTGTGGCCGTCGACCCGCAGGACCCAGGGGAGGTCGGCCGGGATCTGCTTGGCGAGATCGGCGATGGCGCCGGCGATCCGGTCGAGTTCGGGCCCGGCCTCGGGCTTGAGCGTCGCCGAGCCGCCGGGAAACAGCACCTCGGATTGCAGCACGAAGCGGTCGCCGACCACGCGGATGTCGGGCCGGTTGCCGAGGATCTGGCGCAGGCGCCCGAAGAAGTCCGAGCGGTAGCGGGCCAGTTCCTGGACCTTCTGGGCCAGGGCGACGTTCAGCCGGCTGCCGAGCTCGGCGATGCGCACCTGCGATTCGCGGTCGCGGGTCTCCGAGGCCGCCAGCGCATCCTCCAGGGCCGCGAGCTGGCGGCGCATGGCGCTGATCTGCTCGTTCAGCAGGTCGACCTGCGACAAAGCCCGCTTGGTGGCGCCGCGCTCGGCCTCGATCTGCTTGTCGAGGGCGCCCGCGGCGCCTTGGCTGACCGTGGCCGCCTCGGCCTGGGACTTGGCCTGGTCCCGTTCGGCCTCGACCCCGGCGAGCGTGGTGCGGAGGTTGTGCACCTCGTCCTCCTGGCTGCGGCGGTTCGAGCGCTCCAGGGCCAGCAGGTCGGTGAGATCGGCGATCTGGCGGTTGAGCTTGACCAGCGTGGCGTCCCGACCGGTCAGCTCCTGCGACAGGAAGAACTGCCCGACCACGAACACCGTCAGCAGAAACACCACCGCCAGCAGCAGCGTCGCCAGCGCATCGACATAGCCCGGCCAGACGTTGAGGGGGCGCCGGGCGCGGGCCGCGGTCGAGGCCACTACACCCGCTCCCGGCCGAGCCGATCGAGCACCTGCTTCAGCTCACGCTCGCGGCTCGCTTGGGCCTCGACCCAGTCGCGGATCATCTGCTGCTCCGCGCGCATGTGCTGGACGAGGCCCTGGATGCCCTCGGCGAGGTTGGTCATGGCGAGCGTCGCGGTCCGGCCGCCCCCGCCCTCGGAGACGATCGCGGTCAGCCGCTCGATCGCCTCCTTCAGGTCCTGTGAGCCCGCGGCCGGCCGGATGGCGCCCGCTGCCGCGGGCTCGGCCACGGCCTGGCCGGAAAGCAGCCAATCCTGCAATTCGTTGTGGAAACGGGCATGGGCCTGACCGGCCTGCAATTCCAGGAAGCCGGTGATCAGCGAGGAGGCGAGGCCGAACAGCGAGGCCGAGAAGGCGAGCCCGATGCCGGAAAGCGGCACGGCCAAGCCGGATTTCAGTTCGTCGAACATCACCCCGGCATCGCCGCCGCCGCGCATGCCCTTGATCACCCCGCCCACGGCGGAGAGGGTGTCGATCAGGCCCCAGAACGTTCCGAGCAGGCCGAGCAGGATCAGGATGCCGGCGATGTAGCGCAGGATCTCGCGGTCCTCGTCGAGGCGCGCCGCGATCGTATCGAGATAGCCGGACGTCCCCGGCAGGAGCGCCCCGGTCTTCCGGGCGGCGATCATCGGCACCATCGGCGCCAGCAGCGCCGGCGGCTTTTTGGCCTGGCCGCCGCTCGCCACCGCGTTGACGTAGCCGACCTCGCGGTAGAGCCGGATGACCTGCCCGAAGGCGATCAGCACCGCGATCAGCAGCACCCCGAGGATCAGCCCGTTGAGCCCCGGATTGGCCAGGAAGGCCGGGGTGATCTGCCGGAACAGGATGAAGGCCAGGAAGCCCGCCAGGATCAGGAAGATCACCATCCGCCCGAGATAGATCCCGGGCCGTGCCAGCGGCTGTATGTTGTTCTCGTTGTCGTCGCGGGCGGCCATCGGTCGCTCTAGCCTGGTCTCACCATGAAGCCGCCGGCGGGCGGGATCCGTCGCGGCCACTGTGGGGGCAGCCCTGCACGCGATCAAGTCTCGCCACGGACACGCTTGTGTGGCGATCGGATGGTCCGGACCGGATCACGTAGCCGATCCGGCGCACGAGGCGCGCTCCCGCGCGGCGCAAGCAGGCCTTTGGGCGTAGCGCCTGATCGCGGCGGTCCACCGACGTTCCCGGCTCGGACGTTCGGCCGCCGCGCTAATCCCAGAAGTGGGGCCGGCTTTCCTCGAGGTTCGGCCCGAGGCGAACCGCCGCGACCTTGACGGCCAGCCCGTCCGCCTGGGTTTCCACCGCGACGCCGCAGAGCGTGGCCTCGCCGCCGGCCACTTCCCACCGGGAACCCGGCGTCTTCTGGATCATCCGGCGGATCGGCTCGTCCTTCTGCATGCCGATGACCGAATCGTAATCGCCGCACATGCCGGCATCCGACATGTAGGCGGTGCCGCCGGGCAGGATCCGATGATCGGCCGTGGGCGTATGCGTGTGCGTCCCGACCACGAGGCTCGCCCGTCCGTCGAGGTAATGGCCGAAGGCCTGCTTCTCGCTGGTGGCTTCGGCGTGCACATCCACGATTACGGCGTCCGCGGCAGCCCCGAGGGGGCAGGCGGAGAGTTCGCGCTCCACCGCGGTGAACGGGTCGTCCATGGCGTCGAGGAAGACCCGGCCCATGACGTTGACCACCAGCACCCGGGCGCCGCCCTGCGTCTCCACCACGGTGGCGCCACGGCCGGGAGTGCCGGGCGGGTAGTTCGCCGGCCGCACCAAGCGGGGCTGGCGGGCGATGAACACCAGCGCCTCGCGCTGGTCGAAGCTGTGGTTGCCGAGCGTCACCGCGTCGGCACCCGCCTGGATCAGCTCGTCGCAGATCGTCTCGGAGATGCCGAAACCGCCGGCGGAATTCTCGCCGTTGACCACGACGCAGTCGAGCCGCCAGCGCTCGCGCAGCTTGGGCAGGCGCTCGCAGACGACGGTACGGCCCGGACGACCGATGACGTCGCCGAGAAAGAGCAGCCGCATGGATCAGGACTTCCTGTCGAACCGGGTCACGCCCAATTCGGTGATCATGAACTGGAGCGGCCGGTCATGCGGCTCGGCCGGCACGCGATCAACCCGTTGGACCGAGAATCCGACCCCGACGGTGAGGACGGGCCACAGGCGGGAGAGGCGCGTGATCGCGCCGTCGTAGTAGCCGCGGCCATAGCCGATGCGCTGGCCGCTCCCGTCGAAGGCGGCAAGCGGCACGATCAGGGCGTCGGGCTCCACCGGCGGCAGCGACGGATTGGGCTCGCTCAGGCCGAAGCGTCCGGCGACGAGGGCGTCCCCGGCCCGCCATTCGCGAAAGATCAGGCCTTCGGGGGTGACGTGCGGCAGGGCGACCCTCTGGCCGCGGGCGAGAAGCCCCTCGGCGGCGAGACGCGGATCGACCTCGCTGCGGATCGGCCAGAACGCGCCGACCAGCCGGGCCTCGGCAAGCTCCGGAAGGGCGAGGAGCGCCTGCGCGATCAGAGCGGAGGCGTCACGTCGGGCGGAGGGCTCAAGCGCGTCGCGGACGGCCAGCGCCGCGCTGCGCAGCTCGGCCTTGAGCGCCGTATCGGTCTTGGCAGGGCCGGCTTCAGGAGAAGGAGAGTGCGGAGCCACGTGAGCCGTTGGAGGATCGATCCCGGGAAACCTACAGAGTAGGTGGGCGCCGTGTTGGCCAAGTCCAGGGACGAGGCCAGGGACAGCTCCCGAGGGAGTCGATAAGGCCCCGGGGAAAGTGCTCCTGACGAACTCTGCAGCCCCGCCTCCGCAATGTAGCGATCTCGGGGGGCTCCCGCCAGGGCCGGGGGGATCGAAATATCGACGGGCCGCGATCGGCCGGGCGGCCTCGGTTCGGTGCAACGCGCTCAGCGCGACCGGTCGGCCGCGCCGGCGACGACCGCGCGGGTGCCGGCCAGGATCTCGGCCCGCACGGTTTCGGTCGGGGCCGCGTCCCAGAGCTGGATCAGCTCGATCAGCCCGGCCTGATGCATCGAGGCTGGGTCGACGAAGAATGCGTCGACCGGAACGCCGACGACGGAGGCGATCCGGGAGAGCTTGGCAATCAAGTCGCGCCGTGCGGGCGTTTCGGGCCGGATCATCGCGCTCACAGTCATGAAACAGCCACTCCGATGCATCGAACGCCCGCGAGATCAGACATTCTCAAACCAGAATGCAATCTATGCAATTAATCACTCCGAATTAAAGCACGTATAAGTTGCGTTATCCACGATAGGGATACGGATCCGCCGACCGGATACCGTCTTGGCGGCTGAAAGCGCCGCCGGTCGGCGGTTTGGGGCGCGGGTGCCCGTTGAAGCGGTCAGGCGCGGCCCGGGATCCGGATCCGGGCTGCCCGGGCCGAGCCGTCGATGCACTCGATGCCGCCGCCCGTGTTCAAGGTGTGAAGTCGGCTGCCAGACCAGGCCGGGCCGGCCTCGATGCGGCCGATCAGGGTCTGGGCGAAGCCCTCCGGGTCGAGGCGGTCAATTCGGGCCAGCCCCAGAGCGCGGCCGTAGCCCTGTGCACAATCCTGGACCGGGCGGATCAGGCGGCCGCCGCGTTCGACGATGCGCCCGGCGGGCCGCGCGGTCGCGGGATCGATCAGCACCGGATTGGCCGGATGCGGCGTGTAGGGCCCGCGGAAATCCGGGGCGGACCAGAGGCAGAGCGCGTCGTGGTAGGAGCCCGAACCTGCGGGCGCGTTTGGGACGGCGTCGCGCACGGTCGCGAAGATCCACCAGCGGCCGGCATGCTCGATCAGCGTCGCATCGCTGGCGACCACGCCCGAGAGCAGCGTCGCCTCCTTCACCCAGCCCCCGGGGTAGCGGGTCGCGCGGTAGAGATCGACGGTGCCCGACGCGGAGCTCTCCGGCACCATCCAGGCCTCGCCGTCGCGCGCGAACACGAACGGGTAGGACAGGTGATAAGGCTCCTCCAGCACCGGAACCGGCGGACCCTCGGGACCGTCCGGGCCGAACCGGACGGCCGAGATGATCGCCTTACCCGTGGCGTGCGGAAATTCCTCGACGAAAACGTGCGTGCCGCCGGCATGAGTAAGCGGGAACGGGTCGGCGTAGAAGCGATGGCCGTCATCCGGCAGGGCGTTCCAGCCGGTCTCGGGATGGCGCCCGAGGTCGATCAGGTCCGGCCCGTCGAGGCGGCGCCAGCCGCAGCGCCAATGCGGGGCGCGGTAGCAGAGATGGTACAGGCGGTGCACCACGGCCCCGGCCAGCATCCGGGCGGCTCGGGTGCCGAGTTCGGCGCCCGACAGACTCCGCTCGGGCTCGGAAGGCGGCACGGGCGCGGCCGAGAGCGATCCCCGGATTCCCACGGCGCGGCGTCTCATGGTGGCCGCGACCAGCGTCACCGTCCGGGCGAGCGCGTCGTCGACGCTTGCCAGCAGGATGCCGGGCCGATCGGTGCCGAGCCGGCCCTCGGCCACGATGTTTCCCGCCTCGATGAGCGTCAGCCGGGGGACCACCCCGGCCAGCAGGCTCGCCAGAAGAGCGTCGTCACCGCGCCGCCCGTCATAGGCGAGTTGCCAGAGTGCCGGGCCGGCCGGGAGATCGCCGCACAGGTCGAGCACCAGATCCGGCTTCGCGTCGGGGCGCCGCCATGGGTCGAGGGCGATCGGCGGCAGGCGTTCCGAGCCGAGGCGCGGCAGGCCGTGGATCAGCGCCTCCAGCCGGAACAGCAGCTCGACGGTATCGGGCCATCCGTCCGGAACCTGTGCGGCGTCGATGCTTACGGCGCGGATGCCGGGGATGTCGGCGATTCGCTGCAACAGGGCAATCTGCCAGCGGCGCGGTTCGGCGCCGTCCAGACGAACTCTCACATGCATGATGAGGCCCCTCACCCAGCGCGACGATCCGCCGGATAACGGCCGCAGATCCGATCTAATTCCCAAACCGTAACGGGAACGATAACCCTATAGGCAGCCGGGTTTGTCGGAGTGCGTTTACCAGACGCCGAGTAATCGGTGCTTGCGCCGACGACCCTCGGCAGTCTTGAGGGATTGTCAGCAGTCTGCGCGGCTCTTGCAGTGGGAGATGGAGCCCGCGAGGGATCGACCGAGTTCGAGACGATGGTGACCGATCGTGGCACAGATCGACCGTAACATTGCCGTGGCGACCTGGCTCGCGCCGGTCCATACGGCACAACCCGAGCGGCCGGGCCCGACCAGGCCCGAGACCACCGCCGAGTTCGGCGACCTGTGGCGCATCCTGTGGCGGCGCAAGCGCACCGTGCTGGGTACCGCCCTGGTGCTCGGCCTGCTGGTCCTGGCCTATGCCCTGATCACCCCATCCCTCTACACCGCGACCGCGCAGATCCTGATCGACCCGCGCGACCGGCAGGTGGTGCTGAACGACGTCAATCCCGGCGCCCTCTCGCCGGATGGCGGCATCGCCCAGGTCGAGAGTCAGGTGAAGGTGATCGAATCGGACGCGGTGCTGGGCCGGGCCGTGACCCAGGCGCACCTGGACAGCGAGCCGGGATTCGGAGTCGCCCAAGACGGCCTGATCTCCCGCACCGTCGCGTCGCTGCGGGAGATGGTGCTCGGCCCCAAGCCCGAACGGCCGGTGGATCCACGCGGCCGGGCCCTCGACCAGCTGCGGCGCAAGCTCGCGGTCAAGCGCGCCGACAAGGTGTTCGTGATCGACGTGGTGGTCACCACGGTGGATCCGGACCTGTCGGCCAGGATCGTCAACGCCATCGCCAACGCCTATCTCGCCGACCAGACCGAGGCTCGCTCCGACGCCGCCAAGCGCGCCTCGGGCGACCTGCGCGGACGCCTCGACGAGTTGCGCAACGCGGTCAACGCCGCCGACAAGAAGCTCGAGGATTACAAGGCGCGCAACGGCCTGATCGCGTCGAGCGGCCGGCTCGTGAACGAGCAGCAGCTCACGGATTCGAACGCCAGGCTCGTGGCCGCCCGCGGCCGCACCGCCGAAGCGAAAGCGCGCCTGCAGGGCGTCAAGGATGCGCGCGGCCAGGCGATTGGCTCCGGGGCGATGCCGGAGGCGGTCCAGTCGTCAGCGGTCGACCGGCTTCGCGGCCAGTATGCCGAGCTTGCCGCCAAGGAGGCGGATCTGCGTACCAATCTCGGCGAGCGCCATCCCTACATCGCCGCCGTGCGCACGCAGATGCAGGACGTCCGGCGGCTGATCGACGCCGAATTGAACCGCATCGCCGGCGCGGCCGAGACCGAGTACCAGCGCGCCCTGGCCAACGAGAAGTCGATCGCCGCCGATCTGGAGAAGCTGCAGCGGCAATCGGCAGTGACTGCGCAATCCTCCGTCCAGTTGCGCGAGCTGGAGCGGGAGGTCGAGGCGGCCCGCACCGTCTACAACACGTTCCTGGTCCGCACTCGCGAGATCAAGGAGCAGTCGGCCATCGACAGCTCGAACGCCCGCATCATCACCTCGGCCCGGCCGCCGCAGGATGCAAGCTGGCCGCCGCGGCTGATCCTGGTCGCCGCCGCCCTGGCGGGCGGCCTCGGGCTGGGCGCCGGCCTCGCGCTGACCCGGGAATACCTGGAACCGACAGTGCTGTCGCCGCGCCAGCTGGAGCGGCTCTCGAACGCCCCCGTGGTCGCGGTGATCCCGGGGCTGCAGCCGGGCGGGGCCAGCACCGCGGCCGCGCGCTTCACCCTGGACCACCTCGCCAGCGACGCGGGCACCCGCAGCCGATCGCTGGCGCTGCTGGTCACCTCCGGCGAGGCCGAGGCGTCCGAGCGCCGGGCGGTGATCGCGTTGCTCGCCTCGGTGGCGGTGGCACGCGGCGACCGGGTGCTGCTGATCGATGCGGACCTGCGCGCCGACGGCGCCGGCACGGCCGGCCTCCTCGACGTCCTGCGCGGCGAGCAGAGCCTCAACGCGGTGACGCAGGTCGATCCGAAGACGGGCGCCCGGAGGATCGGGCTCGGCGACACCCAGAAGCCGATCCGCGACGCGCTCGTGCCGGCCCATATCGAGCGCTTCCTGGCGGGCGTGAAGGGCCGGTTCGAGTTGGTGATCGTCGATGGCGGTGTCCTGTCGGAAAACCTGCGGCTCGGCCCGATCGCCGCGGCGGCCGACCGGCTGCTGCTCGTCGTCTGCAACGGCGCCACCCGCCAGCGCGACCTGATCGACCTCGTCGACACCTCCGAGGCCCTGGGCCGGCCGGTCTCGGGTTCCCTGCTGCTCGACCGGCGCAGCGCGTGAGCACGGCGCGTCCGGCGGGTTTCGCGCACCGGCAGGCGGCGCGGACGCGGCCCGGCGCCGGCCTGGCCCGGATGGAGTCGCTGGCCTTCGTGGTGCTGACCGTGGTGCTAGTCGGCGTGTCGGGCGGCCTGCTCTGGGCGCTCGGCCTCAACTACGACGGGATCAGCGGCTCAGCGCCCTCGAAGATCCATCCGGCGACTTACATGGCGGTCGTGCTGGTCGGCTGGACAATGCTGCGCGCCGGCAACCCGGTGATCCCGGTGGCGCAGGCGCTCAACCGCCGGCCGGCCTGCGTGCTGCTCGCCACCTGCGGCGTGCTGCTCCTCGTGCTGATCGCGGCCCGCGGCGGCACGGGGCTGGCCGGCTCGATCGACACCTTCGTGCTGGCCGGGCTGATCCCGATCCTGCTCATGGAGCGCGACGCCGCGACCCTGCGGCGGGTCGAGACCGTCTTCCACCTGATGATGCTGGCCAACGCCCTGCTCGGCCTGTTCGAGTTCGCCAGCGGCCAGCGCTTCTTCCCGTTCCGCTTCGACGGCATGGCGTTCGAGACCGACACGCGCTCGGCCGCGCTCCAGGGCCACCCGCTGGTCAACGCGACGCTGACCGCCTGCTACATCCTGGCGCTGGCGAACGGCGGCAGCCGGCTGAGCCCAGCGCTCCGGGCCGGCATGATCGCCGTGCAGCTCGTGGCGCTCGTCACGTTCGGCGGCCGCTCGGCCACGGTGACGACTCTGGCGCTCGGCGGGATGGTCGGGCTGGTCGCCCTCAACCGGACCCTGCGGAGCAACCGGATCCCGCTGATCGGGGCGGCCTGCGCCTGCTTCGTGCTGACGGCACTGCCGGTGATGGTCGCGGTGCTCGCGGCGGTGGGCTTCTTCGATACGCTGCTCAGCCGGTTCGTCTCCGACGGCGGCAGCGCCCAGGCCCGGGTCGACATGCTGGCGATCTTCGACGCGATTCCGTTCCGGCAATTGCTGCTCGCCCCCGACCTCCTGCAGGTGAGCACCCTGCGGCGGATCTACGGCCTGGAATGGGGCATCGAGAACTCGATCATCTCCGACGTGCTCTACCACGGCATCCTGGTGACGACGCTGCTGGTCGTGGCGGTGGGGCTCTATCTCGGCGAGATCGCCCGAAACTGCCGGCGCGGCGTCTTGCTGCCGATCCTCACCTTCGTCATCCTGGTCAACACCTTCGAGGGGTTGGCCGGGAAGACTACGATGCTCGCGAAGTTCGCGCTGATGCTGATCGTTCTGTTTCCGCCCGGTGATCCACAGAAGCGGGGCTGAGGGCCGTTCAGGGCCGCGCTCCAAGCCCGAGCGCAGCCACCAGCGCCGGGTCGATGACGTGAGCGTCGTCCATCAGGCCGAGCCCGTCGAACAGGTTCCAGAACGACCAGCCGAAACCCGCATGTTCCGCCGCGCGCCGCACGTCGCCGAGATAGGCCGCGCGGTCGGCGGCCCGGGAGGCGGTGTAGCGGGCATCGGTGCGCAATGCCCCGAACTCGCCCATCAGCACGTTCCGGGGCGGGATCCCGTAGAGGTCGGCCCAGGCCGAGACCGGGGCCAATTCCTTCATCAGATAGGCCGGACCCGGCTCGGCCGCGAAATAATCGCGCAGCTTCGCCTCGATCACCGTGAGGTCCCGGGCCTTCTCGACCCGCGGGATTTTGGTGTCGGCCATCATGCGGGCGCGGATCGCCCCGAGGGTCTCCGGCATACGGGCCGGATTGCCCGGCCAGGGAACGGCGTTCAGCCAGCGGTAGAACGGCTCCTCGGTGAGCCAGGTCGCGCCTTGGTGGGAGAACAGGTACGGCTCGTAGAAGTGGAAGGTGTAGAGCAGCGGCGCGAACCGGGTGAGGGTCGCCGGGTCGAGGCTGGTCAGCCCGGAGACGAGGCTGCCGCAGGCGCCGGTCGCCACCAGGGTCAGGTCCGGCGCAGCCGCCCGGGCGGCGGTGAGGAGCCCTGCCTGGACCCGGTTCCAGGCGCCGGCCCCGCAGGCCTGCGGCGGCTCGTTGACCGGCTCCAGCGCCACCCGGCCGCTGCCCTTCCGGGTGCAGAGCCGGGCCAGCTCGGCGATCAGGTCTCGATAGGCCGGATAGAGCGGCGCCTGATCGGAGCCGTAGAAGGCGTCCGGCGTGTAGTGGTGTGTGGCGGCGTTTGCCTGGACGTTGACGAGGACGCGCATCCCGGTCGCCAGCACGGCGTCGATCGCGGCCGAGAGGGTTCCGAGAAGCTCGGCCCGGCGGGCGCCCGTGAAGGCCACGAACGGTCCGGGATCCAGGGGCAGCCGTGTGAAGTCGAAGCCGAGTCCGGCCAGGCGACGCAGGTCGTCCCGGGTCGGCACGGGGCGGTCGGCCTGGAACGGCGGCCACGCATAATCGGTGCGCGGGGCCGGCAACTCGGTGGTGAGCGAGAACCACGGCCACAGGGCGATGCCACGGCGCAGCGGAAGCGGCTCGGGGCCGGACGCGGCCGGGAGCGCGCCGGCACCCGCGACAGCGAGCCCGCCGGCCAGGATCTCCCGCCGGTTCGCCCTCACCCGTCGATCCCGGCCGTCGCCCGGACGGGGCTCGCTTCCACGCCGGATCGCGGGCGCGGCAGCCGTGGGTAGCCGCCGACCACACGCAGTTCGTCTTCGTAGGCGGCCAAAATATCGTCCCAGCGAAAACGCTCGGCCTGCGCGCGCGCCGCCTCACCAGCGGCAATCACCGCGTCGTCGTCGGCGATCACACACTCGATCGCGGCAGCGCAGCTGTCGCCGTCGGTGAAGTAGAACTGGCCGTCGCCGGCCGTGCCGCGGTTGAACGGGTTGTCGTGGGCGATCACGGCGTTGCCGGCCCACAAAGCCTCCACCAGCGACGGATTGGTGCCGCCGACCGTGTGGCCGTGGAGATAGGCGCGCGCGTGGACGCGCAGGCTCTGGACGAGGTCCGGCTCGTAGATCGCCCCCGGCATCAGCACCTCCAGCCCGGCGGCGTCCTCGACCGCGCGGTGATAGGCGTTGCCGGCCTTCAACGTTCCGAGCACCACGAGCCGCATGCCCCGCGGCTTGCGTGAGAACGCCTCGACGAGGGTCAGAATGTTGTTGTCGGGCTCGATGCGGGCGATCGAGACCAGGTAACGGCCCGGCGTGAGCCCGAGGGGCGGCGGCCCCAGATCCGCCGGCGGCGGATCGCCCCCGTAGGGAATCGTCGCGATGGCGCTGCGCGGGCGACGCCGGGCGAGGTGGTCGGCGATGGCCGGATGGTCGGCGACCAGCCGCTGCGACGACCACGCCGCGATCCACTCGCTCAGGTAGAAGAACGCCCGCACCGGCAGCGGCCATTTCGGCCGGCGCCACTCAATCCCGTCCATGTTGGTCAGGATCTTGGCGCCGCGCGCCCGGAGGTAGGGCAGGAACGCCGCGCCGTTGTAGCCGAGCACCAGGCAGACGCCGCCCCGCGCCGCCGCGTCGTGCGCGCAGACTGCGTCGAAGGCGAGGGTCGCGGCCGGACCGCGGAGCGCGACCTCCACGGTGATCAGGTCGATGCCGTTCCAAGATCGGGTCGAGACCCGGGTCCGCACCCGCTCGACCTCCTGCTGACAATACACGCCGACCCGCCAGCCGCGACCGGCGAGATACAGCGCGAGTCGTTCGGCGAAAGTCTCGAAGCCGCCATGGGCGGCCGGAATCCCGCGTGTCCCAAGAATAAGTAGTGTGGGCGCGTCGACGGGCACGGCTCTTCCTTTCTTGTTAGCGGCTCATATTGTACGGAGACAGGAATAACGGTCGCCTAAACAGGCGATACAACTCACGGTTGTTGTAGACTGATAAGTATTCATCTTATGGTAGATAGCTCGATACTCGCGACACCTTCTAGCTCAGTCGGCGCCCGTGGGGCATCGCATCCGTTCGCTTTTGGGCCGGAGACCGCGCAGACCCTGCAGCGTGATGCATTCACCGCCGAACCGGGAGCCGCCGGGGCGAGGGGCACGTTCGCCTTCGCGCGTGCGCCCGGAAGCGGGCTCGTCAATCGCATCACCTGCGTGCACCAGGGCTTCGAGCTCTACGGGTCGGATCGCTGCTTCATCGAGACGGTGCGCACCATCCGGGCCGCCCATCCGACAGCGCGGATCGACGTGGTCCTGCCTCGGCGCGGCCCGATCGTCGCCGCGCTGGAGCCCTATGCCAGCGCCATCGTGATCGAGCCCCTGTGGATCCTGCGGCGCAAGAACCTCGCCCGGCTCGCCACGCTGGGGATGATGGCGCTGCCCTTCGCGGTGGCCCGGGCGCTGCGACGCCTCCGGGACAGCGACCTCGTCTACATCAACACCACCGTGGTGGCGGATTACCTGCTGGCTGCGCGTCTGCTGCCGGGGCGCAGCATCGTACACGTCCACGAGATCCCGGAAGGCGCCGTGCTGAAGGTCCTGCGCGGGCTGATCCGCTGGAGCGGCGCCAACGTGGTGTTCAACTCGCGCGCCACCGAGCGAGCCTACGCCCTGCCCGCGCAGGCCACGGCGCGCGTGGTCTATAACGGCATCGCCGGACCGGCCGAGCCGAACGGGCGGGCTTACGACGGTACGCGCCCCCTGCGGGTGCTGATGCTCGGCCGAATCAGCCGAATCAAGGGCCAGGACGTGCTGGTTGAGGCGTTGGCCTCCCTGCCCGAGGCGGTTCGCAGCCGGATCGAGCTCAAGATCGTCGGCAGCGCCTTCGAGGACGCCGCGCGCGAAGAAGCGCTGGCTGCGCGCATCGCCGAGACCGGCCTGGCGAAGCAGGTCACGCTCCAGCCATTCGTGGACGACCCGTCCGAACTCTATCGGTGGGCCGACGTGGTGACGATGCCGTCGCAGCGTCCGGAATCGCTCGGCCGGGTCGCGATCGAGGCGATGTCCTACGGCGTGCCGCCGCTGGTCACGGATATCGGCGGCCTCCCCGAGGTGGTGGCCGACGGCAAGACCGGCTGGATCGTGCCCCCCGGCGGACCGGAGCCGATCGCCGCATTGCTCGCGCGCATCGCCACGGATCCAGCCAGCTGGAGCGGCTTCGGCGCGGCGGCCCGGGCGCGTTACGAGACCCTGTTCTCGGAGGCCTCGGCGGCCGAAGGAATCGACGCCATGGTGCGGGCGACCCTACGTGGGCCTCGCAACACCGACGCGGCGGTGCCGGCGGAACGGACCGCGCGCCCGACGGCGTGACCGGCGCGCGTCAGGTCTTTGCCGATCGGCGGCCCCGATACCGGAATCCCTCCGCGGCCGATCTTCGGTGGACAATGACCTGTGCTGTCAAATTCGGTAAGTACCGATCGACGATAGTGTTCGCCGTGCAAGACGCTGATGGTTCGGCAGGTCTATCGAAGCCGCAGCTCGAAACGGGACGTCTCGCTCGCTGCGTGCGTCGGGCGTCTGAGGGATAGTCCGGCGGTCTCCTGCCGGCATGCGGGCCGGACCGGCGAAGGGAACGCCACGTCATGGATGTCGTCCAGTTCATCACGCAGATCATCGACAAGGTCTCGGCCGCGAACCTGATCGCGGCCGGACTGTTGTTCGCGACCGCGTTCGGCTGCGCCCTGATCGCCTACCTGCGCACCGCCGAGCGCTACTCGTTCGCCGAGTTCTTCGAGTTCGCGCTGCCGCACGAGGTGATGACCCACCCCTCCGCCCGGGCCGACCTGCTGTTCTACATTACCCGCAAGGCGGTCATGCCGTTCCTGCTGATCCCGGCCGGGGTCACCTTCGTGGTGGCGGTGGGCTACGCGACCAACCGGGTGCTGGGCGCGATTCTCGGAATCGACCAGCCGGTCTTCGGAGAGCCCGGGCCGGTGACCGTGGTGCTGTTCACCCTCACCATGCTGCTGGCCTACGACCTGTCCTACTACCTCTACCACACGGCCCAGCACCGCTACCCGTTCCTGTGGGAGCTCCACAAGGTCCACCACTCCGCCGAGGTGATGGTCGGCATCACCAAGGACCGGGTCCACCCCCTCGACGAGCTGATGAATCGCGCTTGGGACGGGGTGATCCCCGGGATCTGCTTCGGGACCTGGAGCCTGATCGCCCTGAACCCGGTGGAGCTGACGGTGTTCGGAATCAACGTCTACATCATGCGCAACATCCTGATGATGGACTTCGTGCGCCACACCCATTTCAAGATCTCGTTCGGTCGGCTCAACGCGATCATCCTCTGCCCGCACTGGCATCAGCTCCACCACTCGACGGCGCCGCAGCACTACGACAAGAATTTCGGGCTGCTGTTCTCGTTCTGGGACAGCCTGTTCGGCACCCTGCACGTGCCGAATCCGAACGAGGACTTCACGTTCGGCCTCGTCGACCGGGACGTCGCCGATTATCAATCCCTCTCGGGGCTCTACGTGCTGCCTCTCAAGAAGATGGGCCGGCGGATCGCCCGGCGGGTGCGCCGCCTGCGCGGGATCCCCGCCTAGCCTCGCTCGGGCGCCTGACCATGTCTCCTGAACGCTTCGAGATCGTCCGCACCGCCGAGCGGCTGGAAGCTGTCGGACCGGCCTGGACCGAGCTGTGGGCCCGCAGCGGCGCCCTGGTGTTCCAGAGCCATGCCTGGGTCTCGGCCTGGTGGGCCAGCGTCCCCGACCGCGAGCGCCGGGCGCTGGCGATCGTGCTCGCCTGGCGCGGCGACCTGCTGGTCGGCGTGCTGCCGCTGGCCACCGTACGCCGCAAGGGTTTCCGCGTGCTCGAATGGGCCGCCAAGGATTGCTCCGACTTCGGCGACGCCGTGCTGTCCGACCGCTGGAATGCCGAGCTCGTGCGCCGGATGTGGCAGCAGGCCAGCCGGGCCGGCGGCTTCGATCTCGCCTATCTCAACCGGCTCCTGCCCGACGCCGCCGCGCGGGCCCTGCTCGCCCCGGCCGCAGGCGGCGTCCGGCTGCGGCTCAACCACCGCGACGAGGCGAACTGGCGGGTGCGCGGCCCCTGGCCGACCGGGCGGGCCTGGTTCGACGCGCAATCGAAGAAGACCCGCCAGAACTATCGCCGCGGCCAGAAATCCATGGGCGAGCACGGCCCGCTGACCTTCCGGCTGCTCGGCCCCGAGGAGCCGCTCGGGCCGGTGCTGGACAAGCTCACCCAGTTCAAGCGGGCCTGGCTCGCGACCCACAACCTGCCGTCGACAGCGTTCTACGACGAGGGCTCGCAGGCGTTGCCCGCGATGGTCCAGGTTCTGGCCGAGACCGGTTTGCTGCACGCCTTCGTGCTCGAATGCGGCGGCGCCCTCGTCGCCGTCTCGATCAACTTCGTCCAGGCCGGCACGATGATGGCCTTCGTCACCACCTACGATCCGGCCTTCGAGCGCGGCTCGCCCGGGATGGTGCTGATGATGGACTACATCATGTGGTCGATCGACCGCGGGCTGCACACGGTGGATTTCCTGTGTGGGGACGAAGGGTTCAAGGGCCGCTTCGGCACCGAGAGCCTGACCCTCGCTTCGATGATGGGCGGGCGCACCCCACAGGGCGCGGCGGCTCATCTGGTCGATCGTACCGGGCATGCCCTGAAGCAGCGCTTCGGCAAGCCCAAGATGACGCAGGCGCCGGTCGCCGAGGCCGCGGCCTGAAAGGATGAGCCGTTTCTGGGGGTGGCCTTTCGACGAAGGCGCTGAGCAGCCGTCCTAGGACAATTCCGGAGCCGCAGTCCCAGCGATGCGCGGGGTTCCCGCCGAACGCCGAAACGCCGTCACCGACCAAACGAGCGTCGCGATCTCCGAAGCCAGAAGCCCGAGCAGCGCGGTGGCCGGCGGCAGCATCAGAAGAAGCGGCACCATCAGGGCGAAGCCCAGGGCGGCGCTCGCCACCGCCCCGGCCGTGATCGTCCGGAAGGCGGCGGAGGCTTCGAGATAGGCGCGCGGGATCGCGTAGAGCAGCGACACGGTCACGACCGCCCAGACGCCGAGCCCGATCCAGCCCATGGCCTCGCCCGCGAAGCGCCCTTTGAACAGCACCTGCTCGATCAGCGGCAGGGTCGCGGCCATCACCAATCCGTAGACGAGACAGGCGCAGCCGATCAGCAGAACGTGGCGCATCACGAGCCGCCGGGCAGCCGGGACCTGCCCGGCGGCCAGCAGGCCGCTGATCTCCGGCAGGACCATGTTCATCAGCGCGCTCGTGGGGATGCGCAGCGGCGCGTACAGCACCAAAGTCGCGGCGATCGGCGCGTAGGCGGCCGGCCCGGCCAGCAGGGCGAACAGGAGCGTCAGGCCCTGGCCCTGCACGGTGAGGCTGGTGACGCCGGCGAGCGACCAGGCCAGGGTCCGCCAGATCGCCCGGTAGCGCGCCCGCGCCCGGGCATGGAGCGAGACCCGCAATCGCTGGCGCAGCGCCCCGTAGGCCACCACGATGGCGATGGCGTGTGCCAGGGCGATCGCCAGGAAGGCCCGGTCGAGCAGAGCCGTGCCCTCGCCGCTCAACCCGCGCCAGACGAACACGGCACCGCAGGCCGCGTAGACGAGATCGCTCAGGCCCGCGATCCGCGGCCGTCCGCGGGCCAGCAGCACGATCCGGAGATAGCTGCGGAAGCCGTAAAGGCCCACGAACGCCCCGGCCGCGAGCGCGCCGAGGCCGATCACCGGCACGAGCGCCACGCTGGTGGCGAGGGCCATCAGCACGGAGACCAGGGCCGCGCCGGAGCCGAACATCACGTCGTAGCCGAGCGCCGCCGGCCGGCCGAGGCTCCGGGCGAGGTGGAGCGTCGCGGGCACCGCGACCAGGGCGCGGATATAGGTGATGCCGACCGCGCCGACCGTGAACACGATCGCGAACAGCCCGTAATCGTGCGCCCCGAGTTCGCGCACCAGCAGGATGTTCAGCGCGAAGTGGAACAGGCTCTGGATCAGCTCGCCGGACAGGATTACGGCGAAGCGTCCGGACAAGCCGGCACGCATCATCGCTGCGAGGCGCAGGCCGCGGCCACGGGCCGGCATGGGAATTGTTTCACCGGATCGCGGCATGGGTCTCGGCATGATCGTGTGGGCGGCATCCTTCCTGGGACGACGGCCGCGCTTCGACCCGATGATCTAGGCGTGGCGCCCGGCGCGGCATCCGCATTCGCCCGACGGACACACGGAAACTATCACCCGCGCGCTTCCGTTCGGTTTCCGGCGCTGGGGCCGAGCACGCGCGCGAGTGCGGCGAGACAGCGCGCGACATCGTCCTGATCGGCCCAGACATGCGGGCTCAGACGCAGTGATCCCGACCGCTCGCTCACGAAGACGTTTGCCGCCCGCAGGCGATCCACCAGGTTTTCGGGCAAGCCGCCGGGTGCGCGTGCCCCGAGGATGTGGCCTGCCCGCAGAGGGCGCGGTGCGAGGACGAGCCCGAGTTCCGCGACGCCTGCGGCTAGGCCTTCGGTAAGCTCGCACAACCGGGCCGCGACTGCAGGGACGCCCCATTCGGCGACCAGTTCCAGGCCGGTCGCCGCCATGGACAAGGAAACGGGATCGTTCAATTCGCCCCGGTCGTAGCGCCGGGCTCCAACCGCCGATGAGCGATTCCCGGCATGCTCCTCAATCGGCGCCCCGTCCTGCCGATGGGCCGCGGTGTACAGGAACGCGACCCCGTAGGGTCCGAGTGCCCATTTGTAGGTGGGGAAGGCGAGGAAATCGGGTCGCCAGCGGCCCACGTCCACCGGCATCGCGCCAACGGCCTGCGTCGCGTCGATCACCAGGGCAGCGCCCGTCTCATGCACCGCCTGCGCGAGCCGGTCGAGGTCGATCAGGCCGCCATCGGTCCAGTGCAGGGGCGTCAGGGTCGCGATGGCGATAGGCGGCGCGCCCGGCCGCCGGATGGCCTCCAGCAGGGCGGCGGTCCAATCGCCGTCCGGCGGCCGGGCAACCTCCTCCACCGCGAGATCGTGGGCGGCCGCCAGCCGGTCGAAGGCGTAGCGCAGGGACGGGAACTCGTCTTCCACCCGCAGCAGACGTCCGCCCGGCACGGGGACGAGGTTGCGCGCCGCGATCGCCATGGCTTGACTCACCGAGCCCACGATCGCGACATCGTCGGCGCCCGCGCCGATCAGGCGCGCGGCGGCCGCGCGGGTCCGCTCGGCGAGCGCCGGGATCGCCGTCCGGGGAAAGGTCCAGGGTTGGCTTTTCACCAGGATACCGGCCTCGCCGGCCGCGCGGACGGCGCGGGGCAGCGGCGACCAGGCTGCGGCATCGAGGTATGCGACCTCCGCCGGTACCTCGAACAGGTGTCGATGGCAGGGAATCGCTTCGGTGCTCGGCATGATGGTGACGAGCGTAGAGGATCCCATGCCGAGCCGCCACGGTCCGGGCTTGATCGCTCAGCCCCGATGCCGCAAGCCGGCAGGCCACAGCCCCGCGAGGCACCCGTGCCGACCCCCTCCTTGTCCAAGACCGTCATCGCGTCCCGATGGGACGCCTGAGCCGCGACTGCTTCGATGTGGCGCCCGCGCCGATGCGGGTCGCCGAGGCGGTGGCGCTGCTGCGCGCGCGGCTGCCGGTTCTGTCGGGGATCGAATCGGTCGCGGTCGACCGGGCCGACGGTCGCGTGCTGGCGGAGGATCTGATCGCCCCGATCGCGCTGCCGCCGTTCGATAATTCGGCCGTCGACGGTTACGCGGTCCGGGCCGGCGATCTCGCCCCGACGAGTGAGACGCGCCTGCCGCTCAGCGGCCGCGTCCCGGCCGGTTACGCGCCGGCCGATCCCGGGCCGGGCTTCGCGGTGCGGATCTTCACCGGGGCACCGATGCCGCCGGGCACCGACACGGTGGCGATGCAGGAGGATGTGCGGATCGACGGTGAGGCCGTGATCCTGCCGGCCGGCCTCGCCCCGGGGGCCAATCGCCGCCGGTCCGGCGAGGATGTGCGCCGCGGCAGCCGCGCGATCCCAGCCGGCACGAGGCTTGGGCCACGCCACCTCGCGCTCGCCGCAGCCCTCGGGCTGCCCGAGTTGCGCCTGCGTGTGCCCCTCAGAGTGGCCTTGTTCTCCACTGGCGACGAACTGACCCCGTCCGGCCAGCCCCTGCCGCCCGCCGGCATCCACGACGCCAACCGTCCGATGCTGGCCGCCCTGCTGCGCAGGTTCGGCGCCGAACCCGTCGACCTCGGCATCCTGCGCGACGCGCCCAGCCCCCTGCGGCAACGCCTCGAAGCCGCGGCTGCCGATCACGACTTGATCCTTACCTCGGGGGGCGTCTCGGTGGGCGAGGAGGACCACGTCCGCGCCGCCGTCGAGGCATCCGGTGGGCTGACCTTCTGGAGGCTGGCGATCAAGCCTGGCCGGCCGGTGGCCCTAGGCACCGTGGCGGGCACACCGTTCGCGGGTTTGCCGGGCAACCCGGCCGCCGCCTACGTGACCGCCCTGGCCATCCTCCGTCCCCTGGTGCTGCACCTGTCGGGCACGCGCCAAGAGATGCCGGCACCGACGGTGCGCAGCGGCTTCGCTCAGGAAAAGCGCCCGGGCCGGCGCGAGTACCTGCGGGTCCGTCTCCGGGCCGGCGCCGACGGGACGCCGGAGGCGATGCCGGTACCGGGAGGCGCCCTGTCCGGCCTCTCGGCCAGCGACGGGCTGGTGGAGCTCGACGAGGATCTGACCGCGATCCGCGTCGGCGACAGCCTGCCGTACCGGGCGCATGGGGATTGGGGGTGATCTGTTGTTCGCAGGCTTGAGCCTGTAGAGCGTCAGGCCCGTCCACGATCGACCTGTTCGAGATCCCGTGCCCCTGCTCGCCGACCGCGCTCCCGCCAAAGTCAACCTGACGCTGCACGTCCTCGGGCGGCGCGCCGGTGACGGCTACCATGAGCTGGAGAGCTTGGTCGCCTTCGCGGGCACCGCCGACCGCCTGACCCTCGATCCCGGCGCCCCACTCGGCCTCGCCGTCAGCGGCCCGACCGCCGGGCCGGCCGGCCCGACCGCGGACAACCTGGTCCTGCGCGCCGCCCGCGGGCTAGCGGCGCGGATGCCATCCCTGCGGCTGGGGGGCTTTCACCTCGTCAAACGCCTGCCGGTCGCCGCCGGGATCGGCGGCGGCTCGTCGGACGCCGCCGCGGCCTTGCGGTTGCTCGCGTGCCTCAACGACCTGCCGCTCGATCACCCGGCCATGGTCGCCGCCGCCCGCGAGACCGGGGCCGACGTGCCCGTCTGCCTCGACCCGCGGGCACGGATGATGCGCGGCGCCGGGGAGGAGATCGGCCCGGTGCTCGGGCTCGCGCCGTTGCCGGCGGTTCTGATAAATCCCGGGGTGCCGGTGCCGACCGCTCCGGTGTTCAAGGCCTTGGGCCTCGCGGTCGGGCAGAAGCTCGACGGCGCCCCGCATCCCGACATCGACGAGGGACTCGGCGCCGACGCCCTCGTGGCGGCGCTCTCCCCGGCCCGGAACGACCTGGAGGCTCCGGCGCTCACGGTCGCCCCGGTGATCGGCGAGACCCTGGCGGCCCTGCGGGGCCAGGCCGGCTGCCGCCTGGCGCGGATGTCGGGCTCGGGGGCCACGGTGTTCGCGCTGTTCACCGACCGGCGCGCCGTCGTCCGGGCCGCGGCCGCCCTGCGGGCCGCCCATCCGGGCTGGTGGGTGGCGCCGACCTTCCTGCGCTGAACGGACGGACAGCGTCCGTCAGCCGCCGATCGCACCGGCACGCGCTCGGTCGCGGCGGAAATACGCCCGGCGCTCGGCTTCCGCGCGGACCGTCGTCGCGCGCACCTGCAGCAGGTCCTTGCGGGTCAGGAGCCCGACCAGCGCGCCGCACTCCGGATCGGTGACCGGCAGGCGGCCCTGCCCGGCCGAGAGCATCACGTCGAGGGCGTGCGAAACCACGTCACCCGGATGCACGACCGCGAGATCGGCATCCGAGACGCGTTCGGCGAGGGTACCGTCGGCCCCGGCGCCCTCCCCCATCGCCACCGTCCAGCGGAGGGCGTCGTCGCGCGTGACCAGCCCCACCGGCCGGCGGGCGCGATCGACCACCGGATAGGTGTGGTGATCGCCGGTGGTGATCGCCGCGAGTGCCTCGGCGAGCGGCAGGTCCGCGTCCAGGGCTGCGACCTCGCGGGTCATCACCGCCTCGACCCGGGCGAGGTCGTAGGGATCGATGCCGTATTCCCGGGTCACGTGCTGCCCGCGCCGAGCGATCTTCTCGGTGAGGATCGAGCGCCTGAGCAGCAGCACCGTCACCGCGTAGGCCGCCATGGTGGCGGCGAGCAGCGGCGCCAGGGCGCCGATGTCGCCGGTCACCTCGACGGCGAACACCACCCCGGTGAGCGGCGCCGGCAGGGTTCCGCCGAGCATCGCCGCCATGCCGAGCAGCGCCCAGAAGCCGTGCGCGCCCGGGAGGACAAGACCGATCAACCAGCCGATCGCGCCGCCCAGGATCAGCAAAGGCGCGAGCACGCCCCCGGAGGTGCCCGAGGACAGGGCCGCGAGCCAAATCGCCGCCTTCACCACGAGGATCGTCAGCACGGTGCTGGCCAGCATGTGCCCGGCGAGCAGGTCGCGGATCACGTCGTAGCCGACGCCGAGCGCCCGGGGCTCCACGAGACCGCCGAGGCCGACCACGAGGGCGCCTAAAGCCGGCCACCACATCCAGTGGATCGGCAGCCGGCCGAACCCGTCCTCCAACGCGTAAAGCGCCCGGGTCAGCACGCCCGAGATCAGCCCGCAGGCGATGCCGAGCACGGCGCAAGCGGGCAGTCCCCACCACGGCAGAGCCGGGTTGTCGGTGAAGGGGAAGAGCGGCCCGGCCTCGAACAGCGCGGGACGCCAGCAGGCCGCCGTCACCGCCCCGACCGTCACCGGCACGAGGCTGCGCGGGCGCCACTCGAACAACAGCACCTCGACGGCGAGCAACACGGCCGCCACGGGCGTCCCGAAGATCGCCGTCATGCCGGCGGCGGCGCCGGCCACCAGCAGGGTCTTTCGCTCGCCCGCGCTGAGATGGAAGAACTGCGCGAACAGCGAGCCCACCGCGCCGCCCGTGACGATGATCGGCCCCTCGGCGCCGAACGGGCCGCCGGTGCCGATCGCCACCGCCGAGGAGAGTGGCTTGAGGAGAGCCACCTTGGGCGACATTCGGCTGCCGCCGATCAGGATCGCCTCCATGGCCTCCGGGATGCCATGGCCGCGGATCTTTTCGGAACCGTAGCGGGCCATCACGCCGACGATCAGCGCGCCGATCACCGGGATCGCGATCATCCACGGCCCGGGCGTTGCGCCGGCCAGCGAGGTCAGGGCGGTGTCGAAGCGGCCGTACCAAACGGCATTCGTCACCAGACCGATCAGCGCGAGCAGGATCCAGGCGGTTCCGGAGGCGGCCGTGCCGGTGATCACCGCCAGCCCGGCCAGCATCAGCACCCGCCGGTCCGCACTGAAATCGCCGAGCGTCCTCCGCAACGGCCTGTCGTTGCCGCGCTCGAACCCCTGCCCGCCGTCCATACAATCCTCCCTCGTTCCGTGCCTAATTATATCGTGATACGATACGTTCAAGCACGTCAGGATCGGGGCTGGGTACGATGTGGCCGGGGAGCCCCTATGCATCGGCATGATGCAGAGCCACACGCTCGGGATCGACATCGAGGAGATCAGCGTGGACTCCGAGGAGCCTCAGACCGAGCCGCTGTCGCAGGCGCAGTACGCCGCGCTCGCCGAGTTTCGGTACCGGCTGCGGCGCTTCCTGGCCTTCAGCGAAGCGGCGGCGGCGCGGGCGGGCATCCCACCCCAGCAGCATCAGGCGCTCCTGGCGCTCGCCGGGCATGTCGGGCGCGCGCCGCCGACGGTCGGCCTGCTCGCCGAACAGCTCCTGATCGCCCCGCATAGCGCGGCCGAGTTGGTCGCCCGGATGGTCGAGGGCGGCCTGCTGACCAAGGCACGCGCCGCGGAAGATCGTCGGCGCAGCGAACTCGCGCTCACGCCCCGGGCCGAGGCGTTGCTGCGGGCGTTGACCGCCGCACATCTGGAGGAGTTGCACGGGCTGGCGCCGGCTCTGGCGGAAGCGCTCAATCCTGCGGCGTCTTGACGCATCCCGGCGCTGGTGGTTTGTAGTCTGAGGGGGTGCCGAGATGGTGAATCGGGACGGTTCGACGGCGCGCAGCGCCAAGCTCCGCGGGTTCTACGCGTCCCTGGTCTCGAACCAGAACGTGGCGTCCGATCCGCGGATCGAAGCGGCCTTCGCGGCGATTGCGCGGGAGCCATTCGCCGGGCCGGGGCCTTGGTCGATCCTAGCGGCTAATATCTGGCGGTTCCGAGACGACGGCCCGCACTACGTCACGACGCCCGACGACGATCCTGCCTTCCTGTATCAGGACGTGCTGGTCGCCCTCGACGCAGGCCGCGGCATCAACATCGGGCAGCCGAGCCTCCACGCTTTCTGTCTCGACGCGCTGGCGCCGCAGCGCGGAGAGACGGTCCTTCAGGTTGGGACCGGCAGCGGATATTATACCGCGCTCCTCGCCCATCTCGTCGGGCCGGACGGCCATGTCCACGGTTTCGAGATCGATCCCTGCCTCGCCGAGCGGGCAGCGCGCAACTTGGCGCCTTGGCCCTGGGCGAGGGTGGAGGCGCGCTCCGGCGCGACGGGTGGCTTGCCCGAGGCCGACGCGATCTACGTCAATGCCGGGGCGCCGCGCCCGGCCCGGGCTTGGCTCGACGCCCTGCGGCCGGAGGGCCGATTGCTGTTCCCGCTCCAGTCCGCCAACCGCCGGGGAGGCATGCTGCTGATCCGCCGGCCGGGAGCTGACGCGGCCTGGCTGGCCCGGTTCGTCTCCAGGGCGAGCTTCATCCCTCTCCAGGGCCTGCCGGAGGACGACGGAGGCGCATTGCTGGAGGCTTTCGCGCGGGAGCCGCTCTTCACGGTCCGGTCGCTGCGCTTCGGCGAACCGCCCGATGCGACCTGCTGGTACAACGGTGGCGATTGGTGGTTGTCGACCCGCGATCCGTAAGGCGGCCTCAGCGCGCCCGGGCGACGCAGAACTCCACCGCGCCGTTGAGCGCGGCCTTCACTGGCCCGTCCGGGAAGATATCGAGGGCGGCGCGGGCCTGGGCACCGTAATGGTGGGCGCGGGCCACCGTCTCCTCCAGGGCGCCGTGGCGCTGGAGCAGGTCGAGGGCAGTGCCGAGGTCGTCCGCGCCGATCTCGCCCTGCTGCAGCGTCCGGCGCCAGAAGCCGCGCTCGCCCTCGCTGGCCTTGCGGTGAGCCAGCACGATCGGCAGGGTGATCTTGCCCTCGCGAAAATCGTCGCCGACGTTCTTGCCGAGCTCGGCCGAGGTGCCGCCGTAATCGAGCACGTCGTCGATCAGCTGGAAGGCGATGCCGAGATTCATCCCGTAGGCGCGGGCGGCCGCTTGCTCGGCCTCCGGCCGTCCGGCGAGCACTGGCCCGACCTCGCAGGCGGAGGCGAACAACTCCGCCGTCTTGCCGCGGATCACCGCGAGATAGGCGGCCTCGTTGGTCTCCAGGTTCTTGGCGTTGGTGAGCTGCATCACCTCGCCCTCGGCGATCACCGTGGCGGCGGCGGACAGGATGTCGAGCGCCCGCAGGGAGCCGACCTCGACCATCATCCGGAAGGCCTGGCCGAGCAGGAAGTCGCCCACCAGCACCGAGGCCTCGTTGCCCCACTTGATCCGGGCAGCGACGCGGCCGCGGCGCATGTCGCTCTCGTCGACCACGTCGTCGTGCAGCAGGGTCGCGGTGTGCATGAACTCGACGCTGGCGGCGAGCTTCACGTCGCCGTCGCCGACGTAGCCGCAGAGCTTCGCGCAGGCGAGCGTCAGGATCGGGCGCAGGCGCTTGCCGCCGGAGGCGATCAGGTGGTTGGCCACCTCCGGGATCATCGCCACGTCGGAGCCGGTGCGCGACAGGATCGTGGTGTTGACCCGCGCCATGCCGTCCGCCACCAGCGCCACGATGTCGTTCAGCCCCGCCTCGGTCTCGGGCTTCGGATTCTCGATGGAGAGGGCCATACCCAAGATCCGCAACCTCCAGTCCGGTTCCCCCGCAGGGCGCGGGCGATCCCTTCGCACGCGCCTCGCGGCGCCGCAACATCGGCGCACTCGGGATATGGCGCGCGGGGAACGCGCAGCGAACGCGACGAATGCGCCGGCCGCTGCGCGATCCCGCGAAGAATTGCGATGAACGTCCTGATTTCCGCGAATGATCCGGTGCTGATCGGGTTCGCCCGCTCGGTGCTCGAAGCGGCCGAGATCCCGGTCCTGGTGGCCGACAGCCACATGAGCGTGATGGAGGGCTCGATCGGGGCGTTCGGCCAGCGCCTGATGGTGCCGGACGATTGGGCGCCCCAGGCCCGCCGGTTGCTGAAGGATGCCGGCCTCGCCCATGAGTTGCGCGACCCGTGAGGGCCGAGCCGGACGCGTTCCTGGGCGGGATCCTGCGCCTGCACCAGCCGCCCCGGGGGGCGCACCGGGCCGGGACCGACGCGGTCCTGCTCGCCCGGCTGCTGGCGCCGATGCCGGGGGAGCGGCTGTGCGATGTCGGCGCCGGCACCGGCGCGGTCGGCCTGGCCTGCGCGGCGCTCCATCCCGGAACCCGCCCGACCCTGGTGGAGCGTGATCCGGCGCTGGCCGAGCTGGCCCGGGCCAATGCCGCCCTCAACGGCATCGACGCGACGGTGATCGAGGCCGACGTGCTGGCCCCCGCGGCGGAGCGCCGCGCCGCCGGACTGCTGCCGGACGGGTTCGATCTGGTCCTGACCAACCCGCCGTTCTTCACCGAAGGCAGCCACCGACCGTCGCCGCATCCCGGAAAGGCGACGGCGCATGCCTTTCCGGAGGGCGGCCTGGACCTATGGATCCGCACCTGCACGGCGATCCTGCGGCCGGGCGGCCGGCTCGGGCTGATCCACCGGGCCGACGCCCTCCCGGTCTGCCTCGAGGCGCTGAGGGGCCGCTACGGTGGGATCGCGATCCGTCCGGTCCATGCCCGGGCCGAAACTCCGGCGATCCGGGTGCTGATCGCGGCCACACGGGGGAGCCGGGCGGCGACCAGCCTGCTGCCGCCCCTGGTGCTGCACGGGCCAGATCCGAGAACCTTCACCCCGGAGGCCGAGGCGCTCCACCGGGGCGCCCCCTGGCCGCCGGCCTGATCAGGCCGCGAGCGCCGTCGGCGTCACGTCTCGGATCCCCAAGAACCGCTCGACGGCGGGCAGGTCCGAGAACCCCAGAAATTCCGGGCGCAGCGGCTCGGGCAGTCCGTCGAAGTTGAGCCCTGGGAACGTATCGGGATGCGGGTAGAGCTGCCACTCGGCCCCCGGCTCCACCGGCGGGAACAGGATCGCGACTTTCTCCGCGCCCAGGCGGACGATCCGGGTCGGGCTGTACGACAGGGTCTCGATGGTCCAGCCCCGGCGATGGTCCCGGCGGGCCTTCAGGGTCCGGTGGCGCGGCGCGCGATGCATGGCGGTCTCCTGCGGTTGGGGGGATGGTGTGCGGATCAGGCGGCGCTGCGGCGACCGGCGCGCTTGGGCCAGCCCAGCGCCACGAGGCGGGCCTTGGCGTAATCGCGGACCTCGTCGCGGGTGCCGGGCGGCATCGCCGCCAGGATCGCCTGGGTGGCGCCGTCGAGCATCAGGTCGGTGACGGCGTTGATGGTCGCGGTCGCATCGATCCGCCGCTTGAGGTCGCCCTCGGCCTCTGTGACCTCGTCGAAGGGCTGGGCCTCCTCGAAATCCTCGTCCACCGCCCGGACGGGGGGCAGGTGGGCGCGGAATTCGTCGGCTTCCTCCTCCGAATAGACCAGGCCGTGCAGCTCGATCAGCTTGAGGATGACGCGGTCCTTCCCCCGCTTCTCGGCCATGGCGTAGACGTAGGCCGCCTGCTTGCCCGAGACGCGGTAGTTCACGTTCACCAGCGCCTCGCCCATCGACCACTCGACCCGATCGGCGGCCGGCTTGGTGCCGGCCTTGACCCCAGGCAGGCGCCCGGTGACCAGCAGCACGGCCTCGTCGCGCTCGGCCCGGATCAAGGTCGGCGGCTCGAACACGATCCCGGCCTGCGCGGCGATGCGCTCCAGGGTCTTGTGGTAGATCACGGCGGTACCCTGCACGCGCCAGACGTTGCCCCCGAAGGGCTCCCCGTAGCGCACCAGGATGTCGGCGATCTGCTTGTCGGCGGTTCGCATGCGGGGCTCGTTCCGGTGGGAGAAGGCCGCGTCATCCACAGCTTTCGACGGCGACGCTCTTTGTTCACGTTTTGTTTCATCGTATATGCGGCATCGTAGAGGCTTGCGCAAGGGTCGGGGCTGGCTGCCCGCGGCGATTGGAGGGGGCTGCGTCAGTGCGCGCGGGGGTGTCACGGGCGCCCTGAGAGGGCTCGGTCGCGGGTCGGATCGGGGATCGGTTTGAGGCGGGGGGCAGTGATGACGCGGTCGGTCCGGATTTGGCTTCACGGCTCAGAACGGCGACGGGTCCGAGCCCGATCACCCCACCCTCCAACCCAAACCCCTTATGCCGAAGGCGTGGGTGGGAAGGCTGACGGGTTGCTCGCGCAGTGAAGCAAACTCGGGACAGCGGTGGATCGGCTTAAAAATGTCTGCTTGCGACCGAGGCTGTGTCGAAACGCAGAGATATTGCGGAGGCGTGGAATAATCCTCTCCGCGTCAGCCGTTGGAACCCGCCCGCTGGCCTTTCCAGTGGGGATGCACGGCTTGTGTCGCCAATGCTCAGAGATCTTAAGCGGAAATCCTACTGCGATCGCTGATGGCATTCGAGTTTTCACGCAGCCTCGACCCGTCTCTGAAGTTCAGAAGGTCCGCTTGCGGGCAACTTGACCCAGCTCTGTGACTTATCCTGGCCGTAAGGAGTACGCCTGCTTCGAGACAGACGTCCCACCAGAGCTGGCCTTGCCTCTGCCACATCCCATTACAGGTGCTTATTCGACCATCGACCTGCATCGGATCCCGACCCAGCACGCGGTGCATACACATACGAAAAATACTGATTTGAAGTCTTGCCAATTTACGAACAGACATACCTTGCAGATCGAGCGAGTCTCGATCTGCAAGTGTCTGAACCAGGGAGTATAGATTGACCGAGCGCCCCCGCGTCAAAACGCTGAGGCAGAGCACGGCCGAGGTCGAGTCGAAACGAGCGTACGAGTTCTGGCGCGACACGGCTCTGGCCATGTCCGGCGTCTCTACCGCCGGGGCCGAGGAACGGCAGTCGTTCGCTGCCAGTCGCCTCGTCGCCGTCACGGCCCACAGCACGTTGCTGCACACCGAGGGCCCGCGGGTCGATGTCGAGCGCTCGGCGCGCCATGTCCGCCAAGACGGGCGCGACACCGTCACGATCACCCTGGTCCTGCGCGGTACCCAGTACTTCGAACAAGGGACCCGCGGCGGGCGGATGGCTCCCGGCGACATCAGCATCACCGACTCCGGACGCCCGTTCCTGATCGGGGCCTACGAGGATTACGAGGAGATCCGGCTTAGCGCGACGCGCGCCGCCTTCAGGGCCCATGTCGGCGAGCCGGAAGCCTATGCCGGCCGTCTGATCGGCCACGGCCCCCTCAATGCGCTGTTCGCGACCTATCTGCGGTCCTACGCGGCCTTGGTGCCGGGCATGACGGAGGCCGAGGCCGGCATCGCGGTCGAGGGCACCCTCCACCTGCTCCGGAGTTTGGTGGGCGCGCCCACGGGCGACGTCACAGCCGACGCGCTACGGTCACTGGCTGCGGTGCATATCGAACGCCGCCTACACGATCCGGGATTCGGTCCCGACGCCCTGTACCGGGCATTGTGCGTCTCCCGCAGCCGTCTCTACGCCGCCTTCGCCGACGGCGAGGGCGTCGCGGCGGCGATCCGCGACGCACGCCTCGACCGGGCGCATCGCCAGTTGTCGGCCCCTGCCCATGCCGGCGACAGCATCGCGACCATCATGCTCCGGTGCGGCTTCACCAATGCGTCGGGCTTCAGCACCGCCTTTCGTCGGCGCTTCGGAACCGCGCCGCGCGATCTCAGAGCCTCGAACACCTGAGGGCGGACGCTTCACCGGACCTGCGGCGGCGACCAACCGCATCAGCGGCCGGGCCAGGACGCCGCGTCGCCGGGGAGAGCGGCAACACGTCACGAAAATGGACGAAGGCTTCTTGAACGACCGCGATGGGCGTAAGGTCGAAGGTCCGTTTCCGGGCATCCCGCCCATTTCCGCTTCCCTGCTCACCCGGCCATTCGGCTTGCGAGCCCACTCAGTCGTAGCGGCCCGGGCAGGCGGTTCTCGAAATCCGACATGCTTTGACGTCAAGACGGCCCCGCCGAAGCGGAGCCGAGGGGGCCGACGCTCTGACGGCGACCCGTCAGACCGTGACGACGATCTTTCCGACCTGTTCGTTGCTCTCCATGAAGCGGTGAGCCTCCACGATTTCATCGAGCTTGAAGGTCTTGCCGATGACCGGCTTCAGGTCACCGGAGGCCAGCCCGTCCAGAATGAATGCTTTCGCCTTCTCCAGCCGCGGCAGGTCCTGGGTGATTTCCATGAGCTGGTAGCCCCGGATCGTCAGCTCATTTCCGAGGAGCGCCAGCACCGGGATCTGCACGTCACTGAAGTCAAGCGCGCCATACTGGAAGAAGATGCCCCGGTGCACCAATGCGTCGAGGATCTTCGGCACCTCGGGGCCGCCCACCGGGTCGAAGGCCATGCGCGCGCCCTTGCCGTCGGTGATCCTCCTCACCTCCGCGACGAGGTCCTGCTCCGACGTGGCGATGACATGCTGCGCACCCGCGGCGAGCAAGGTGTCGCGCTTCGAGCTACCGCGTGTCAGGGCGATAGAGACGCCGCCGAGCATGTTGACGATCTGGATGGCGGCCAAGCCGACGCTGGACGAGGCGGCCCGGATCAGCACCACGTCACCCTTCTGCACCGTGGCGATGTCCACCAGCGCGCCGTAGGCGGTGACGAACATCATCCAGGTCGCGGCGGCCTCCTCCCACGACAGGTTGTCGGGGTGCTTCACCACGCCGAAGGCAGGCGCGTTCACAAGTTCGCCGTGCAGACCATACTGGCCGAGGAAGAAGCAGGGCACGACGCTGACCTTGTCACCGATCGCGAGGCCTTCGACGCCGGGGCCAACCTTCTCGATGATGCCGGCGGCCTCGTAGCCGTTGATCTCCGGGAACTTCGGGTCGGTCACGTACTGGCCGGTGCGGAACATGACCTCCGCCCGGTTCAGGCCGAGGGCCTTGGTCCTGATCTGGACCTCGCCCTCTTTGGGGGCGCGTACCGCGACGTCCTCGATCTTGAGAACCTCGGGACCACCGATCTCATGGAAGCGAACGATACGGCTCATGACGGACACGCTTTCTGAATTGGGGGAGCAACGCTCCGCGGACATGCCGATCCCAGCGCCCGAGGCGGGCGCCGACCAGGCGTTCGGGGTACGGGCAGTGGCTCAGAGCCGTTCCCGGACGCGCCGCGACGGGGAACGGCTCTAAGTCCTTGATGTAACGCGCTCGCTCGCCGCCGAATCGGTTTCCACTTCGGCGGCGAGCGCGCTAGGCGGCCTTGACCCAAGCCGGCGCGACGCCGGTGCCCTGGCCCAGGAAGAACCCGAAGTGGATGTTGAGCGCGCCGACCGGCTCCAGGAACCGGGCATTCGAGAGCGGACCGCTATCGACGGCTTGGAAGCCGGTCCTGGTCGCGAGGCTGGACACGACCGCTTTCGCAGGCTCGTCGTCAGCGGCCACGAACACCTGCACCGGCACACCGGTGCGGGCCTCGGTCGGGAGGAGCTGCGCGAAGATCGTGTTGAACGCCTTCACCACCTTGGCCTGCGGCGCAAGCTTTTGCAGCGCCTCGGCGGCCGACGTGGTGTGACCGAGCCGAAGGCCCTTGAAGTCCTCGGTGACGGGATTCGAGATGTCGATGATGACCTTGCCCGACAGGTCGCCCGCCGCGCGGATCGTCTCCGCGAAGTGCTGATACCAGACAGCCACGAGGATCACGTCGGCGAGGCGGCCCGCTGCGGCGATCCCGCCGCCTTCGGTCCCTCCACCGATCTCCTGCGCGAGCTGCGACGCCTTCGCCGCGTCGCGGGCACCGATGACAACCTTTTCGCTCGCGCCGGCAAGCAGCTTGGCGAAGCCGCTGCCCATGTTGCCGGTTCCGATGACGGCGATGGTCATGGCTGCTCTCCTCATCCGTCGCCGACCGCGTCGGCGTCGGTGGATGTATGGGCCTCCTCGTTTCCGTGATAAATCGACGTCTGATTGCGACACTCGAAACCATCAGTCAGGAATTATGGATCGCCTAGCCAGCATGGAGGTCTTCGCCGCGGTTGCGGACGCAGGCTCGTTCGCGGCGGCGGCCCATGCCGCCGGCATCTCAGCCGCAATGGTTGGCAAGCATATCCGGCAGCTGGAAGAGTACCTGGGCGTGCAGCTTCTCAACCGGACGACCCGGCGGCAGAGCCTGACCGATGCCGGTCGGAACTTCCTTGAACGGACACGGATCGTGCTGGCGGAACTGGAGGCGGCGGAGGCGTTGGCGGCAGAGAGCCGGGCACGGCCGAGAGGCGAGCTGCGCGTCAACGCGCCCTATGCCTTCGGCGCGCATAGCCTCGCACCGCTGCTTCCCGCCTATATGGCTGACAACCCGGAGGTGACCGTGCGCCTCACGCTCAGCGACCGTATCGTTGACTTGGTCGATGAGGGTTACGACTGCGTGTTTCGCGCGGGATCGCTGCACGACAGCGCCCTGATCGCCCGGGGCCTGAATCCGCTGCGACTGATCGCTTGCGCATCGCCAACCTACTTTGCGCCATACCCGGCCGGAACATCCCGGGGATCTCGTGCGGCACGCCTGCCTCGGCTTTGCCGGTTCGGCCCTCGAAGAGCGTTGGACCTTCTGCAGCGGCGGCGGTGAAGCGGTCGTGCCGATCGTCTCGCGATTCTCGGCCAACAGCGGCGAAGCCCTGCGGCAGGCGGCCCTGGCCGGGCTGGGCATCATCCTTCACGTCGAGGAGTTGCTGGCCGACGACGTTGTGGCGGGCCGGTTGGTGCGCATCCTTCCGGAATGGCGTTCGGAACGCCCGCTCCACATCCTCTATGCACCAGATCGCCGCATCACGCCCAAGCTCCGGTCATTCCTCGACTTCGCTGCGGCAAACTTCGGACCCGCTTGAAACCGCCGTGCGTCCTTGGGCCGTTCGGGCCGGGTCTCGGGTCTGACTTGTCACGCTGGTGCACACAAAGCCGACAGTCGCAATCCCACCCCGCTCGGACGGCGTCAGGGCCAAGTCGATTGATTCACACCGGAGCGCAGCGGGCGATGCCCGGCCTCGGCGTGTCCCGGACCGCGCCATGCGGCGCCTGATCACGCGGCGGGACGACCGTCCCGCCCAGAAAACCCGGTCCCGGTCAGCTCGATCGACAACGCCCACAACCGCTCGGCCTCCCCGGGATCCACCGCGTATTCCTTGACGCCGACGAACGGCTGGGCCGCCGCCTCCGCGCGCACGGCGGCATCGCAATCCTCGCAATAGAGGCCGCCGAGTCCGTCGAGCCGCGGCGACGTCGCCGCCCAGACCTGGGTGGCCGCGCCCTGGGCCGGGCTCTTGAAGGTCGGGTCCGCGGCCGCGCCGTGCGCGTCGAGCCAGCCCTCCGCGATCATCTCGGCCTGCGTCAGGTGGCGCTGAAGCGGTGTGAAGATCTTTCCCGGATGCAGCGAGAAGGCGCAGATGCCCCGGTCCCGGCCGAGCCGGTCGAGATGGACCGCGAACAGGGCGTTGGCGGTTTTTGACTGGCCGTAGGCGCGCCACTTGTCGTAACCGGACGCGAAATGGAGATCGTCCCAGCGGATCGGTGACAGGTGATGCCCGGCCGAGGATACGGCGATCACCCGGGCGCCCCCGTCGAGCAGCGGCAGGAGGCGGTTGGTCAGGGCGAAATGGCCGAGATGGTTGGTGGCGAACTGCACCTCCCAGCCCGGCCCGACCCGGCTCTCTGGGCAGGCCATGAGGCCAGCATTGTTGATCAACCAGTCGATATGCCTACCGGCGGCCAGGACGCGCTGGGCGAAGCGCCGGACACTGGTGAGGTCCGAGAGGTCGATAGCGTCGACCGTGACCCCGGGGATGTCGCGGGTCGCCATCCAGGCGGCGTCCGAGTTGCGGGCGGCGACGAGGATTTCGGCGCCCGCTTTCGCGAGCGCTCGGGTGGTTTCCAGGCCGAGGCCCGAATGGCCGCCGGTGACGATCGCGAATCTTCCGGTCAGCTCGCGCCCGGCCAGGACCTCGGAGGTGGTGCTGCGGGCGCCGAAGCCCGATCCGAGCGGTGTCTGGTGATCGATCATGGTCTTGCTCCGGGGCGGCGAAGACGCGCCGCCGTGTCGTCACGATGATCGACCCGGCGTGCCGGACGCTCCATGCTGCAGCGTCCGCGATTCCTGTGCGGGCGTCCGGCTGTCGCCATGGATCCGCTCTCCGATGTGCTGTCGCTGCTGAGGCCCAGGAGCGTGCTCAGCGCCGGGCTCGATGCAGGAGGCGAGTGGGCGATCCGCTTCCCCGCCCATGACGGGATCAAGTTCAACGCAGTGGTGCGGGGCGCCTGCTGGGTGGCGGTCGAGGGCGCGGCCGAGCCGGTCCGGATCGCGGCCGGCGACTGCTTCCTGCTGACCCGGGGGCGGCCGTTCCGCCTTGCCACCGACCTGAGGCACCCGGCGACCGAGTCCGCCACGATCTACGACCGCGCGGCGGACAACGTCGCGATCTGCAACGGCGGCGGCGCCTTCTTCCTGATCGGCGGGCGCTTCCTGTTCGCGGGCGATGCGGCCGGGCTGCTGTTCGACGCGCTGCCGGCGATCGTGCCGATCCGGGACGCCTCGAACCAGGCCGCGATCCTGCGCTGGGCGCTGGAGCAGCTGGCCGTCGAGCTGCGCCAGGGCACGCCCGGCAGCGCCCTGATGGCCGACCATCTCGCGCAGATCATGCTGCTGCAGGTGCTGCGGCTCTGGCTCGCCTCCGAGCGCCCGGCCGGCTGGCTCGGGGCGCTGGCCGATCCGCGGCTGGCCCGGGCGCTCGGCGCCCTGCACGCCGAGCCGGCGCGGCGCTGGACGCTGGCGGAGCTGGCCGCCCGCGCCGGCATGTCGCGCACGACCTTCGCGGAGAAATTCCGCGCGGTGGTCGGCCGGCCACCCCTCGAGTATCTCGCGGGCTGGCGGATGCAGCGCGCCGCCGACCTGCTGCGGCGCTCCGACGCGCGCGTCGCCGAGATCGCGTATTCAGTCGGCTACGAATCCGAGACCGCGTTCCGCACCGCCTTCCGCCGGCGGATGCTGTGCACGCCGATGCAGTATCGGCGGGGAAGGGACGCATTGTTGCTGCACCGCACCCTGCGTTAAAGCTCGTCCGGAAAAGGTGGGGGCCGGATTTACGGACGCGACGACGCGACCGAGACCGGACCGCCTCGACGCTGTCCGAGACCGAGCCGCGATGACGCCTTCCCTCTGGACCCGCCTGTCGAACCCGAGCCACTTCATGCGCTGGTCCGGCGCCCTGGTGCCATGGCTCGCCGCCCTGTCGGTGGGCCTAGTCGGCCTGGGACTCTACCTGACGTTCTTCGTCGTGCCGCCCGACTACCAGCAGGGCGAGACGGTGCGGATCATGTACATCCACGTCCCGGCGGCCTGGCTCGGGGTGTTCTTCTACGGCGCCATGAGCCTGTCGGCGATCGGCACCCTGGTCTGGCGCCATCCCCTGGCGGACGTCGCCCAGCGCGCCGCCGCGCCGATCGGGGCGGCGTTCACGCTGATCTGCCTGGTCACCGGCTCGCTCTGGGGCAAGCCGATGTGGGGGACCTACTGGGTCTGGGACGCGCGCCTGACCTCGATGCTGATCCTGCTGCTGATCTATTGCGGCATCATCGCCCTGTGGCGCACCCTCGAGGAGCCGAACCGCGCCGCCCGGGCCGTGGCGATCCTGACGCTGGTCGGCGCGGTGAACCTGCCGATCATCAAGTTCTCGGTGAACTGGTGGTCGACCCTGCACCAGCCGGCCTCGATCCTGCGCATGGGCGGCTCGACCATCGACCCGTCGATGCTCTACCCGCTGCTGATCATGATCGCCGCCGCGACGCTGGGCGGGACCACGCTCCACCTCTACGCCATGCGCACCGAGATCATGCGCCGCCGGGTGCGGACGCTGACGATCCGCGAGGCCGAGCGCCTGGACCGGACCCAGCCGCGCCTCACCCCGAAGCCCGCCGGGATGCCGGTCGGGCAACCGGTCTAGGATTTTTTCGATGGATCTCGGGTCTCACGGCGGCTTCATCATCGCCGCCTACGCGTTCACGGCCCTGGTCATGGCCGGCCTGATCGGCAACGCCATCCGCGATCGGCGGGCGCAGCTGCGCGCGCTCAAGGGTTTCGGGGAGGATCGGCGGTGAGCGGCGACGAGACCCTGGACCGGCCGCCCCCGGTCCGCCGCTCGCTGCTGCTGATCGTCCCGGTGCTGGCGTTTGCGGCCCTGGCCGCCGTGCTGTTCCTGCGCCTGCGCTCGGGCGCCGACCCGGCCGCCCTGCCATCGGCGATGATCGGCAAGCCGGTGCCGAGCTTCAGCCTGCCGGCGGTGCCGGGGCTCACGGCCGGGGACGCCCCGGTGCCGGGCCTGTCCAGCGCCGACCTGAAGGGCCAGATCACGGTGATCAACGTGTTCGCCTCGTGGTGCGCGCCCTGCCAGGTCGAGCACCCGATGCTGATGCGGCTCGCCCGGGAGCCCGGCATCCGGCTGGTCGGCATCGACTACAAGGAGCCGAACCCGGCGGCCGGCCAGCGCTTCCTGGCCCGGCACGGGGTGCCGTTCAGCGCCGTCGGAGCCGACGCCGACGGCCGCGCGGCGATCGATTTTGGCGTCTACGGCGTGCCCGAGACCTTCGTGATCGGGCCGGACGGCGTGATCCGCGACAAGCTCGTCGGCATCCTCACGCCGGACAATTTTGCCAGCGTGCTGGCGCGGATCCGGGCCGCGGGCAAAGTGGCCGACGCGCGCTGAAGCATCGTCCCGAAAGCTGGCCGCCGGCTTTCGGAACACGATGATGCGCGATCCAATCCCTCACGCGCCGGGCTGCGTCTCCTTGCGCTCGTAGCGGGTCAGCAGCGGCGTCTGCGCCAGGGCGAACAGCACGGTGAGCGGCATGATGCCGAATACCTTGAAGTTGACCCAGAAATCCTCGGTCTGGGTCCGCCACACCACCTCGTTCAGGGCCGCCAGAACGAAGAAGAAAAGACCCCAGCGGAAGGTGAGCTTGCGCCAGCCCTCCTCGGTGAGGCTGAACATCGAATCGAGCACAACAGACAGCAGCGAGCGCCCGAAGACGAGGCCGCCGAGCAGCACGGTGCCGAACAGCGCATTCACGATGGTCGGCTTGACCATGATGAAGGTCTTGTCCTGCAGCGCCAGCGTCAGCCCGCCGAACACCACCACGACCACGCCGGAGACGAGCGGCATGATCGGCAGGCGCCGCACCAGCACGAAGTGAACCGCCAGCGCCACCACGGTCGCCGCGATGAACACGCCCGTCGCCACGAACAGCTTCTGCTCGGGCGCGACGCCGAACTTTTCCGAATAGGCGTTGCCCAGGAAGAAGATGACGAGCGGCCCGAGTTCCAGCGCCAGCTTCACGAGCGGCGGCAGGTGGCGGCGGGGAGGAACGGATTCGATCTGCATGCGTGTCAGTTGGCTCGGATGCGGCACTCGCGCTAGGCTGGAGGCCAAGTTGGCGGTTTCGGGGCTGTGTGGAGCGCGGGGCTGACGATGTCCATCACGATCGACAACGCCGAGGTCGAGGCGCTGCTCGCCGACCTCACGGCGACCACCCACCGCGCCGCGCCGGACCTGCTGCTGGAGCTGCTCCGGCGGGAGCGGGCGCGGGTGGACGCGGATCGGGAGCGCGACCGCGCCGCCGCGATCGCGTCGGGGCGGTTGCTGCACGAGCGCTGGAAAGCCGCGGCAGAAATCGATCCGCGGCCGATCGAGCAAATCCTCGCCTACGACGAGAACGGTCTGCCAGTATGAGCGCTACGGCGGTCATCGACACGTCGATCTTCATAGCGATCCTGCTCGGAGAGGCGGACGCGACGTTTCATAGTCAGGCGATTCGGCTCTATTCGAAGCGCGTCATGGCGGCCGCGACCTATCTCGAATGCGCCATGGTGAGCAGCAAGAAAACGACAGGTCGTGCAGCCCTCGATGATTGGCTCCTCCACGAAACGATCTCCGTCGTCCCCGTAGACCACGCTCTTGCGCAGGTCGCCGCCGACGCGTTCGCTCGGTACGGCAAGGGCCGGCACCCGGCCGGTCTGAATTTCGGCGATTGCTTCGCCTACGCGCTGGCCCGGACGCTGAACGCGCCGCTGCTGTTCAAGGGCGAGGACTTCGCCCGGACCGACGTGCTTCGTATCGCTGCCTAATCTTTTTCCAGCCCCGCGATCGCCCGGGCGAAATCCCGGGCCGCGAACGGCTCCAGATCCTCCACCCCCTCGCCGACGCCGATGAAATGCACCGGCAGGCCGAACTTGGCCGCCAGCGCCACCAGGATGCCGCCCCGGGCGGTGCCGTCGAGCTTGGTCATCACGAGACCGGAGACCGGTGCGGCCTGGGAGAACAGCTCCACCTGCGAGATCGCGTTCTGGCCGACCGTCGCGTCGAGGACGAGGAGCGTCGCGTGCGGCGCCTCTGGGTCCTGCTTGCGCAGCACGCGCACGATCTTCTCCAGCTCGGCCATCAGCCCGGCCTTGTTCTGGAGCCGGCCGGCAGTGTCGATCAGCAGCACGTCCGTCCCGGCGGCCCCCGCCTGCTTCAGGGCGTCGAAGGCGAGCCCGGCCGCGTCCGCCCCCTCGCCGCCGCTCACCACCGGGGTGCCGGTGCGCGCGCCCCAGACCTTGAGCTGCTCCACCGCCGCCGCCCGGAACGTGTCGCCGGCCGCCAGCATCACGGTGCGGCCCTCCGCGCGCAGCTTCGAGGCGAGCTTGCCCAAGGTCGTCGTCTTGCCGGCGCCGTTGACCCCGACCGTGAGGATCACGAACGGCTTCTTCGTCGCGTCGATCACGAGGGGCAGCGCCACGGGCTCCAGCGCCCGCTCGACCTCGGTGGCCAGGATCGCCCGGACCTCGTCGGGCGAGATCCCCTTCTCGTAGCGGCCCTTGCCGACGGCGTCGGAGACCCGCGTCGCGGTCTCCAGGCCGAAATCGGCCTGGATCAGGGCGTCCTCCAGATCCTCCAGGGTGGTGGCGTCGAGCTTGCGCTTGGTGAACAGGCCGGTCACCCGGTCGGACAGGGCCGACGAGGTCCGCTTCATCCCGGAGGTGAGCCGGGTCCACCAGCCCTTGGCCTCCGGCTCCCGACCGGGACCGGCGCCGGCATCGTGGGCGAGCGCGGCGGCGGAATCGACCGGCTGGATGTCGGGCATCGGCGCGATTACCGGCTCCCGGTTCACGTCGCCGGTTTCGACCGGGTCGGCACCGTGCGCGGGGTCGTCCCCGGCCGTGCCGGCGGGCGGGTGCTCGGGTTCGCCCGCGATCGGCTGGAGGTCCGCGCCCTCGACCACGTCGGCGACCGGGGGCTCGGATTCCTGGGGCGGCAGCGGGATATGGGCGACGTCCTCCGCCCCGGTGGCGTAGTCCGGCTGGCCCTCGGAGGGCGAAGCCGGCGCCTCGGCGGGCAGCTCCGTCTCGTCCGCCGTCCCGTCGCCCGTGCCCTTGCGCCCGAACAGGCGCCCGAACCAGCCGGGCTTGTCCTCGCTCGCCATGAAATCGCGTCCTCGCCCCACCTTGCCCACCCAGCCTTGAGCCACTAGCCCAACCGGATGTCACTCACCTTCGACATAGGTGCCCGCCTCCTCTACCGCGATGCCCTGCTGCTCGTCATCGACAAGCCGCCCGGCCTGCCGGTCCATCCCGGCCCGCGCGGCGGCGAGACCCTGACCGACCATCTCGACGGCCTGCGGTTCGGCCTGCCGCGCCGCCCCGAGGCCGCGCACCGGCTCGACCGCGACACCTCCGGCTGCCTGGCGCTGGGGCGCCACGCCAAGGCCCTGGCCCGGCTCGGCAAGCTGTTCTCCGGCAGCGCCGTGGACAAGACCTACTGGGCGGTGGTCGAGGGCGGCCCCGACGCGGAATCCGGCCGGATCGACCTGCCGCTGGCCCGCCGCTCCGATGATCCGCGCTCCTGGTGGATGAAGGCCGACCCGGCGGGCGACCCGGCCCTGACCCATTGGCGGGTGCTCGGCCGGGCCGGCGGCCGGACCTGGCTGGAGCTGAAGCCGGTCACCGGCCGCACCCACCAGCTCCGGGTCCACTGCGCCGCCTCCGGCTGGCCGATTTTGGGAGACTCGATCTACGGCAGCGGGCCGCGGGGCGGGCATCTTCATCTGCACGCGCGGACGCTGACGATCCCGCTCTACCCGAAGCGAGAGGCGATCACCGTCGAGGCGCCGCCGCCGTCGCATATCGCGGACGCTGTTGCGGGGATGGGCGTTTAGGGAGCGACGCTGTCATTGCGAGCGCAGCGAAGCAACCCAGGGCAGCGTGCGCCTTCAGTACGTTGCGGATCCCTAGGTTGCTTCGCTGCGCTCGCAATGACGGTGCGGGTGGGAATGCCGCCGCGGGAGGAATCTCACGCAGCGATCAGCCGCGTTCCGTCATGCCCCGCGATTCCAACAGCGTGAAACGTCCCCGCCTCGGGCTCCCCGGCCAGCCGCACGGGGGTGAAATCCGCGCTTCGGCCGGTACCGCCCCGCTCCGCCAGGACCGTCAGCCTGCGTCCGACCTGCGCGTCGAGGTGCCGGTGCAGGGCGTCGGCGCCGGCCGCGCGCAGGCGGACGGCGCGGTCGCGGATCGAATCTTGTGCCACCGGGGGCATACGCGCGGCAGGGGTTCCGGGGCGGGAGGAGTACGGGAACACGTGCAGATGCGTCAGCCCGCATTCGGCCACGAGGTCGAGGGAGCGGGAGAACTGGTCCTCGGTCTCGGTGGGGAAGCCGGCGATCAGGTCGGCGCCGAACACCACGTCCGGGCGCAAGGCTCGGACCGTCTCGCAGAAGCGGATCGCGTCGGCGCGGCTGTGACGGCGCTTCATCCGCTTGAGGATCAGGTCGTCGCCGGCCTGGAGGGACAGGTGCAGATGCGGCATCAGCCGCTCTTCCTCGGCCAGAGCCGCCAGCAGCGCGTCGTCCGCCTCCACCGAGTCGATCGAGGAGATGCGCAGGCGCGCGAGATCCGGCACGCCCCGCAGGATCGCCCGCACCAGGCCCCCGAGGGCGAGCGGCGGCTCGGGCAGGTCGCGGCCATAGGCCGTGAGGTCGACGCCCGTGAGCACCACCTCGCGGCCGCCATGGGCCACGATCGTCTCGACCTGCGCGATGACATCGGCGACCGGCACCGAGCGCGAGGTGCCGCGGCCGAACGGGATGATGCAGAAGGTGCAGCGATGGTCGCAGCCGTTCTGCACCGGCACGAACGCCCGCGTGTGGCCCGCGACGGAATCGATCCGCGTCGGCGCGACGGTGCGGGCCTCCATCACGGCCCCCGGGCCGGTGCCGGCGGGTGACCAGCCCGCGGCGCTCAGCTTCTCGGCGTTGCCGACGAGGCGCGCCACCTCGGGCATGGCCGCGTAGGCCTCGGTCTCGACCTCGGCGCCGCAGCCGGTGACCACGATCTCGGTGCCGGGCCGCTCCCGGGCGATCCGGCGGATCGCCTTGCGGGCCTGGCGGCCGGCTTCCTGGGTCACCGCGCAGGTATTCACCACCACCCGGTCGCGCCCGTCCGCCGCCGCGTGGACGCGCAGGGCCTCCGACTCGACCGTGTTGAGGCGGCACCCGAAGGTGAGGGTCTCGACGGCCATCAGGCGGCGCCGGCGAACAGCTCCGGCGCCAGCGTGCCTTCGGCGACGAGCGCGACCGGGCCGGTCATCAGGACATGGTCGTCGGCACGCCATTCCACGAACAGCTCGCCCCCGGGCAGCCGGACGTTGGCCTGGCGGCCGATCATCCGCAGGCGCGAGGCCGCCACCACGGTGGCGCAGGCGGCGGTGCCGCAGGCGAGCGTCAGCCCGGCGCCGCGCTCCCAGACCCGCAGGGTGATCGCCTCACGGTCGGTCACCTGCGCGATCGAGATGTTGGCCCGCTCCGGGAACAGCGGATGGTTCTCCAGCATCGGCCCGATCCGGGCGAGATCGTAGGAAGCGGGATCCCGGTCCACGAAGAACACCGCGTGCGGGTTGCCCATGTTCACGGCCCCCGGCGAGTGCAGGATCGGTTCGTCGATCGGGCCGATCTGCAGTTCGATCCGCCGCGTGTCGGGGAACGGCTCGGACAGGGGGATCTCGTCCCAGGCGAGTCTTGGCCGGCCCATATCGACCGTGAAGGCGCGCTCCGAGATCCGGCGCACGCCGACCCGCCCGGCGCTCGTCTCCAGGACCAGGCGGCCGCCTTCGGCGGGCCGGGCCATGGCCGGGTCGTCGAGCATCGCGTAGGCGACGCAGCGGGTGCCGTTGCCGCAGGCTCCGGCTTCCGAGCCGTCGGTGTTGTAGATCCGCATGAACGCGTCGGTGCCGGGGCTCACGGGATCGTGCAGCACCATGAGCTGATCGAAGCGCGAGCCGGGATCCTGCGCGATCGCCCGGGCCTCCTCCGGCCGCACCCTGGCCGCCGAGCCGCGCAGGTCCAGCACCACGATCGCGTTGCCGGCGCCGTGCATCTTCAGGAAGCGTCTATGGGCGAGTGCGCTCATGCAGCCAGAGGGGTTGAGGGGATCGGCAAGCTATATGGCAAACCCGCCCGCCGGACGCGAGGGGGGCCGGCGGCGTGGCAGATGCGCCGCACCCGCGCCTCTCGTCAGCGGTGCCCTCGCGGCCCGGCCGGATCGCCATTAGGTTAGCCGGTGGGAGCCCACGCGACGATCCGCCGGGACCCGACCGGAGCGCCACCCGTGATCCGCCTTCGTTCCCTCGTCGCCCTCTCCACCGCCCTGGTGCTCGCCGCAGGTGGTCCCCTGGCCGCGCAGCAGCAGCCGGCACCGCCCCCCTCCACCGCGCCGGCTCCGGCCCAGACCAGCCCGCTGCCGACCACCACGGCCCCCAACCCGGTGGCCGACCCGACCCGGAGCGCGGCCCCGGCGCCCGAGCAGGCGATCACCCCGCCCCCCGCCGGCCAGGCCGCCGTCGGCACGCCCGGGCGCCCGACGCTCATCGAGAAGCCCGGCGAGCCCGGCGACGTCGACGAGGTGACGCTGCCGGCCAAGCCCGCCGCGATCATCACGGGCAAGACCAAGTGGGAGGAGGCAATCGTCAACCTGACGCAGGCCTTCGCCCGGATCGAGGCGGATCTCGGCAAGCTCGGCATCGCGCCCGCGGGCCGGCCGCTGGCGGTGTTCACCCGCACCGACGATGACGGCTTCGAGTTCGAGGCGATGATCCCGGTGGCCGCCGCCCCGAACCCGGCGCCCGCGGAAGCCGATGGCCTGCGCTTCGGCACGACCCCGTCGGGCAAGGCGCTGCGGTTCGCCCACAAGGGATCCTACGAGTCGATCGACGGCACCTACGAGACCCTGACGGCCTATCTCGACGCCAAGGACATCGTCGTGCAGGACCGCTTCGTCGAAGAGTACGCCACCGACCTCAAGGACGGCACCGACGACAATCTCGACGTGAACATTTTTGCCCTGGTGAAGTAACCACCGCCGGAGCAAGCTCCGCTCCGCAGGGATGGACAGATCGCCGCTGTCTTCGGCCGCCCGGAACAGCGGCGGCGGCTCGCGGATTCGCCTTGCATGCCGACCTCCCTGTTCCCGACCACGTCCGCACCGCCGTCGCGCCGCCGGGCCGCCCCGTCACCGGCCGATCCGGCGATCAACGACAAGGCGCTGGCCGTCCACGCCCGGCTCTCCCCGGTCTATGCCTGCCCGATCCCGTACTTCCACAGCCTCGATCCGCTGAGCGAGCTGGTCTCGTCGCTGCTCTCGCACCGGACCCGCAACGCCGAGTCCGGCCGGGCCTTCAAGGCCCTGCGCGCCCGCTTCCCGGATTGGGAGGCGGTGATCGATGCGGCGGTGCCGGAGATCCAGGCGGCGATCGCCGGCGTGACCTGGCCGGAGCTGAAGGCGCCGCGCATCCGCGAGGTGCTCCTCGCCGTGCGCGAGCGCTGCGGCAGCCTCGACCTGGCCTTCCTGGGCGCCATGGACGTCGCGGCGGCCCGGGCGTGGCTGGAGGCGATTCCCGGGATCGGCCCCAAGACCAGCGCGGCGGTGCTCTCCTTCTCGACCCTGCGGATGCCGGCCCTGCCGGTGGACAGCCACCACCACCGGGTCGCCCAGCGCCTCGGCCTGATCGGAGCCCGGATCGATGTCGGGCCCTCGCACGCGATCCTGCGGGCGCAGCTGCCGGCCGATTGGAGCGCGCAGGACCTCTACGACAATCACGAGATCCTGATGCTGCACGGCCAGCAGGTCTGCCATCATCGCCGCCCCGCCTGCGGCCGCTGTGTCCTGGTCGATCTCTGCCCGAGCGCGGCCGCGGGTGCGCGGGAGCCGTAAGGGCATCCTTGACCGGTCCCGGCCACGGGTGCGAGTAACCCCGCGCCCGGCAGGCACGCAGCCCCGGCTATGTACTGCTCAGGATCGGCGCCGATGGCCGCGTTCACCGAATTGGTCTTCTCGGGCGTCCAGCCCACCGGCAACCTGCATCTGGGCAATTACCTCGGGGCGGTGAAGCGCTTCGTGGAGATGCAGGAGCGCGACGCGCAGTGTCTGTACTGCGTGGTCGACCTGCACGCGATCACCGTCTGGCAGGACCCGGAGGCCCTGCGCGGCCAGATCCGCGAGGTCACGGCCGCGTTCCTGGCCGCCGGCATCGATCCCAAGCGTGCGATCGTGTTCAACCAGAGCCAGGTGTCCCAGCACGCCGAGCTCGCCTGGGTGTTCAACTGCGTCGCGCGGCTGGGCTGGCTGAACCGCATGACCCAGTTCAAGGAGAAGGCCGGCAAGGACCGGGAGAACGCCTCGATCGGGCTCTACGATTACCCGGTGCTGATGGCGGCCGACATCCTGGCCTACCGGGCCACCCACGTCCCCGTGGGCGAGGACCAGAAGCAGCACCTCGAACTCACCCGGGACATCGCCCAGAAGTTCAACACCGACTTCTCGGGCTCGATCGCGGCGCACGGCCACGGCGAGGCGTTCTTCCCGCTGACCGAGCCGCTGATCGGCGGCCCGGCGGCCCGGGTCATGTCGCTTCGGGACGGGTCCAAAAAAATGTCGAAGTCGGATCCCTCCGACAACGCCCGCATCAACCTCACCGACGAGGCCGACACCATCGCCCAGAAGATCCGGCGGGCGAAGACCGACTCGGAGCCGCTGCCCTCCGAGCTCGCGGGGCTCAAGGAGCGGCCGGAGGCGGATAACCTCGTCGGGATCTACGCGGCGCTCGCCGGCATCACCCGCGAGGCGGTGCTGCGCGATTTCGGCGGGGCGCAGTTCTCAACCTTCAAGCCGGCGCTGGCGGACCTCGCCGTGACGAACCTCGCGCCGATCGCCGGGGAGATGCGCCGGCTGACCGCCGATCCCGGCCATATCGACGCCGTGCTGGCCGACGGCGCCGTGCGGGCCGAGACGATCGCGGCCCAGACGCTGGACGCGGTCAAGGACATCGTCGGCTTCGTGCGCCGCAGCCCGAACCTGCAGGCGGTGCGGTGACGATCCGGGCTCTCGTCTTCGACGTCTTCGGGACGCTCGTCGATTGGCGCTCCGGGGTGGCCCGCGAGGCCGCGCGCCTGCTCGCCCCCTACGCGCCGGCGCCGGATGCCGGCGCCTTCGCGGACGCAGAGTCTTTCGCTGATACCTGGCGCGGCCGCTACAACCCCTCGATGGAGACCGTCCGCTCCGGCGCACGGCCCTACGTCGATCTCGACACGCTTCAGGCGGAATCGCTGCCCGACGTGCTGGCGCAGTTCGGCATCGCAGGCGTGCCGGAGGACGTGCGGCGGGAGCTGGTCCAGGCTTGGCACCGGCTCGACGCCTGGCCGGAGGTTCCGGAGGCGATGCGCCGGCTGCGGGCGCGGCATCTCCTCGCGCCCAACTCCAACGGCCCTGTCCGGCTGATGGCGGACCTCGCCCGGCGCAACGGCTTCATCTTCGACGCGATCCTGGGTGCCGGCTATTCCCGCGACTACAAGCCGAAGCCCGCGCTCTACCACGACGCGGTGGCGGCCTTCGGCTTCACTGCGGAAGAAACCCTGATGGTCGCCGCCCACTCGAACGACCTCGCGGCTGCGGCGAGCCACGGCCTGTCCACCGCCCACATCGCCCGGCCGCACGAGCACGGACCGGCCGGCGGCGAGACCGGGCCGACGGTGCCGGTCACCTACGCGGCACGGGATCTGGCCGATCTGGCCGACCAGCTCGGCTGCTGAGAGCTATCTCTAGGAGGGTGCCATGGCCGACTGGAACCCCACCCTCTACACCCGCTTCGAGGACGAGCGGACGCGCCCGGCCGCCGAACTGCTCGCCCGCGTTAGCCTCGACGCGCCACGATTGGTCTACGATCTCGGCTGCGGCCCCGGCAACTCCACCGCGCTGATCGCGGCGCGGTACCCCGACGCGGCGGTGATCGGCCTCGACACCTCCCCGGCCATGCTGGAGAGCGCGCGAGCCCGCCTGCCCGGTCTCGCTTTCGCACAGGCCGACGCCGCGACCTGGGTTCCGGAACGGGCGCCGGACCTGATCTACGCCAACGCGGTCCTGCAATGGCTGCCCGACCACGCGACTCTGCTGCCGCGGCTGTTCGGACTGCTCGCGTCGGGCGGCGTGCTCGCCGTGCAGATGCCCGACAACCTCGCCGAACCCTCGCACCGCCTGATGCGAGAGGTCGCCGCGTCCGGCCCCTGGGCCGGAGCGATCGGCGATCCGGCTGTGGCCGGGCGTCTCGGGCGGATGCTGGATCCGGGCGGCTATTACGACCTGCTGGCGCCGCTGGCCGCCGCGGTCGATGTCTGGCGCACCGCCTATCATCACCCGATGCAGGATGCCGCCGCCATCGTGGCCTGGGTCACCGCCACTGGGCTGCGCCCATTCCTGGATCCGCTGAACCCCGACCAGACGGCCGGGTTCCTGGCCGCCTACGAGGCCGCGATCGACACCGGCTACCCGCGCCGCAGCGACGGACGGCGCCTGCTCGCCTTTCCGCGGGTGTTCATCATGGCCAAGGCCCCGTAGGCGGGCGCGGCTCAGGCCTCGCCGCGGGCGACCAAGGCCTCGTATTCGGCCACTTCCAGCTTGCCTTCGCGGGCGACCCGGGCCTTGTCGGCGTCGCTGATCACGTCGCCGGCGAGGTCGAGGCGCTTCCAGGAGGCGAGCGGGGTCTCGCGGCCGGGGGTCGGGACGTACTTGTTTTGCTCGAGCTTCTGGTACTTGTGGATGTAGCGCGGGCAGTTGACCCAGATCTTCTTCACAGCGACCTTCACCAGGTACTTGGCCTCGGTGTATTCCGCCATGAGGGCGTCGTCGCGCAGCAGCGTCGCGTGGCCCTGCACCCGGATCCGGTGCGGTGTCTCGAAGTCGATGAACAGCAGGCCGACCTTGGCCTGACCCGCGATATTGCCCATCGAGTAGAACATGCCGTTGCCGTCGAAGCCCGGGAACACCAGGGTGTTCTCGTCGAGCACCTTCACGAAGCCGGTGGGGCCGCCCTTGTAGGAGACCGTCGGCATGCCGTCCGGGTCGACGGTCGACAGGAAGAACATGTCGCGGGAGCCGATGAAGGCGCCCTCCTCCGGCTGGATGCGCTCGTGGACCCAGTCCTCGTCGAGGCGCACCGCGAGCTTGGTGGTGCCGAACTCCGTCTGCAGCGCCCGGTGCGCGTCGGAATAGAGCGATGCCATGCGTGTCCTCTCCACTTGCCGGTCCTCGTGCAGGCGGGACCGCTGCGGCCTGTATCGCCGGGAATGCCCGAGGTCGGCAACCGGCAATAGAAAAGGCCGGCCTCGCTTTCGCGTGACCGGCCCCTTCCCCACCACACGGCCGAGCAAAGCTCAGCCGCAAGATCGAAAGAATCAGTTGCGGGTCTTGTCGACCAGCGCCTTCTCGGAGATCCACGGCATCATGGCGCGGAGCTTGGTGCCGACTTCCTCGATCGGGTGGGTGGCGAGCTTGGCGCGGGTCGCCTTGAACGAGGTCTGGTTGACCTTGTTCTCCAGCATCCAGTTGCGGGTGAAGGTGCCCGACTGGATGTCGTTGAGCACGCGCTTCATCTCGGCCTTGGTCTCGGGGGTGACGATGCGCGGGCCGGTGACGTACTCGCCGTACTCGGCCGTATTGGAGATCGAGTAGTTCATGTTGGCGATGCCGCCCTCGTAGATGAGGTCGACGATCAGCTTCACCTCGTGCAGGCACTCGAAATAGGCCATCTCGGGGGCGTAGCCCGCCTCGACCAGGGTCTCGAAGCCGGCCTTGATCAGCTCGACCAGGCCGCCGCAGAGCACGGCCTGCTCGCCGAACAGGTCGGTCTCGCACTCTTCCTTGAAGGTCGTCTCGATGATGCCGGCGCGGCCGCCGCCATTGGCCGAGGCGTAGGACAGGCCGAGATCGTGGGCGTTGCCTGAGGCGTCCTGGGCGATGGCGATCAGGGTCGGCACGCCGCCGCCGCGCAGGTACTCGGAGCGCACGGTGTGGCCGGGGCCCTTCGGGGCGACCATCAGGACGTCGAGATCCTTGCGCGGCTCGATCAGGTTGAAGTGGACGTTGAGGCCGTGGGCGAACAGGAGGGCGGCGCCCTCCTTCATGTTCGTCTCCAGCGACTCCCGGTAGATGTCGCCCTGCAACTCGTCCGGGGTGAGCATCATCACCACGTCGGCCCACTTGGCGGCCTCGGCCACCGACAGGACCTTGAAGCCCTCGTGCTCGGCCTTCTTGGCGGTGGCGGAGCCCTCGCGGAGCGCGATGACGATGTCCTTCACGCCGGAATCGCGCAGGTTGAGCGCGTGGGCATGGCCCTGGCTGCCGTAGCCGACGATGGCGACCTTCTTGCCCTTGATCAGGTTCAGGTCGGCGTCGCGATCGTAATAAACCCGCATGTCAGTCTCCTCTTCAGGTGTTGGTTTCGGGTTGGGTTAGGCGTTCGCCTGGCCGTACAGGGCCAGGAACTGGTCTACGGCGCGGCCCGCATCGCGCCGGATCTCGTCCGCATCGAGGTCGAGCGCCTCGCCGAGCAGGAGTCGGATCTGAATATCCCGGCCGACAAGGCCGAAGAAGGTCCGGAAGGCCGCCTCGCTGTCGGCGAAGGCGAGCAGCCCGGCCGCGCGCCCTGCCTCCAGCACCGGCTTGACCCGCTCGCCGATGGCGAACCGGCCGTTCGCGAGCACGATGCCGCCGAGATTGCTCTTGCGCGAGCCGGCATGGGCCACGGCGATCCGGTTCAGCGCCACCGAGGTGCGGCTGGTGATCACCGTCAGCCACGAGACCGCGAAGTCCTGCAGATGCTCCCGCAGGGTGGTCCCGTCGAGGGCCTGTACCGTTTCGCGGCCGGCATGAACCCGGGAGGCCTGCCACTGCACCGTCGCGGTGAGCAGGCCGTCGCGGTCGCCATACCACTTGTACAGCGTCTCCTTGGAGCAGCTCGCCCGGCGGGCCACGGCGTCCATGGTCAGCTGCTCGCCCCCCTCGACCATGAGGGCGAGGACGGCATCGAGCACCGCCTGCTGGCGCATGGATGGCGGCTCCGGCGCAGCGGCGCCCGCCTCCGTCGTCTCCTGCCGTGCTGCGAGGCTCGACCGCATCGTTTCCAGTACCGTACCGTACGGTACGCTCGATAGAGCGATTCGCCGGGCGCCGCAAGGGCCCGTCGCGATCCGCTCAGGCCGGCAGCGTCAGCCCCTCGCGGGCGAACACCGCCTGCACCGCCGGCCGCTCGGCGACCCGGCGGGCATGGGCGTGCCAGGCCGGGAAGCGCTCGGCCATGTCGAAGCGCAGCGACGCGCCCGAGGCCCAGACCCAGAACACCATCAGGTAGGCATCGACCACGCCGTACCGGTCCCCGACCGCCCAGCCGCCGTTCGAGAGATGCACCTCGGTCATGGTGCAGAGATCGCCGTAGGTGTCGGCGGCCTTGTCGCGGATGCCGGGGAAGGCGTCCTCGTCCGCCGTGTAGCGCTCGGGCCGGCGCACATGCGCGTAGGCGACGTGGTGGTTGGCGGCCAGCCAGCCGAGCCACTCGTCGGCCCTGGCCTGCTCGCGCAGGTCGGTTGGCCAGAAGCCCTTCTCGGGCACGGTGCGGGCGACGTGGCGCAGGATCGCGGCGCATTCGGTCAGGACCCAGCCGTCCTCGACCAGGGCCGGCACCCGGCCGCGCTCGTTGATCGCGAGATATTCCGGAGCGCGCTGGTCCCCCGCCGCGAGGTTGAGCCTGACGCCCTCGAACGGCAGCCCGGATTCCTCCAGGATGATGTGGGCGGCGAGCGAGCAGGCGCCGGGGGCGTAGTAGAGGGTGCGTGCCAAAGGATCCGTATCCTTGTTTCAGGAAGGCGGGTTGAACCCGAGGAGGTTCGCGAGCTTCTGGAGGACGGCATCGAGGGTTTCGACCGGAACACCGTCGATGCGGCGAAAGCCGCGTGCCGCGCGATCGACGTTCCGGATCTGGTCGGTCAGGATCGCACCGGAGATCGCGAGCCCCTGCGGGAGGATGACTTTCGTCGGCCAGGGGTCGATGTTGCGCGTCACGGGGCAGACGATGGCGGTTGCGCTCCGCGCATGGAAATCGCGGCTCGTCAGAACGAGCGCGGGTCGAACGCCGGATTGTTCACGCCCTAGGGTCGGCCGGAGATCGACCCAGACGAGATCCCCAGCTTCCGGGAGGTCGCGGACGTCACGTCCAGTCGTCATGGATGATCTCAGCGCCGACGTCCGGTCCCCAATCCACGATGGGGGGACGGTAGGCCGGCCCGAGCCGATCCATCTCGGCGATCATGTCCTGCAGCGTCTCTTTTCGCCGCCGCGGCAGGATTTCGACGGTCTGGCCGTCCGCCAGACCGTGGCGATCGCCTTCGCCCGCAGGGATCCGGATCACGAATTCATCGCCAGCGCGCGTGAGCTTGGCTTCCATGAGAGCTTCTCCCACTCTCCGGACATTATAGCTCAATCGGCCACTTCCTACAGCGGCTCCGATCCGCGCCCCATGGCGCTGATGCCGGTGCGGCAGATCTCCACCAGCCCGATCACGCTCATCAGGCGCACGAACCGGTCGATCTCCTCGGTGGCGCCGGTCAGCTCGAACACGAAGGAATTGAGGGTGGCGTCCAGCGTCTTGGCGCCGAAGGCGGCGGCGAGTCGCAGGGCCTCGCTGCGGTGCTCGCCCTCGCCCTTGACCTTCACCAGGCAGATCTCGCGCTCGAGCGCGTTGCCCTGGAGCGTCAGGTCCACGACCCGGTGGACCGGCACCAGCCGGTCGAGCTGCGCCTTGATCTGCTCGATCACGGCGTTCGTACCGGTGGTCACGATGGTGATGCGCGAGATGTGGCGCGCCTCCTCGGTCTCGGAGACGGTCAGGCTCTCGATGTTGTAGCCCCGGCCGGAGAACATCCCGGAGATGCGGGCGAGCACGCCGGGCTCGTTGTCCACGATCACGGCGAGCGTGTGCCGGTTCACCGGCTCGACGCGGACGGCATCGGGATAGTGGGTGTTCATCGCGTTCATCGCCGGCTTCGTCCTCGTCCAGTCCTGCTCGTGGCGGCAATCCGAGCGCGCCTTGCGCGAGGCAAGCGCGACTGCGCGCCGCCGCCCATGCGGCGGGCAGCGGCCCCGAAGGGCCGCCACCCAGCAACCTACACCAGCATCTTGCCTTCCTCGGAGATCACGTCGCCGAGCTCGACGCCGGTCTCGCCGAGGTAATCGGACAGGAGCATCTCGTTATGCGCCTTGCCCGAGGGGATCATCGGGAAGCAGTTCTCGGTCTTGTCGACGATGCAGTCGAACAGAACCGGCCCATCATAGGCGAGCATCTCCGCGATGGCGCCGTCGAGGTCGCCCGGCTTCTCGCAGCGCATGCCCTTGGCGCCGTAGGCCTCCGCGAGCTTCACGAAGTCCGGCAGGCTCTCGGAATAGCTCTGCGAGTAGCGCGAGCCGTGCAGCAGCTCTTGCCACTGCCGGACCATGCCCATGTACTCGTTGTTCAGGATGAACACCTTGACCGGCAGCCGGTACTGAACCGCCGTCGAGAGCTCCTGCATGTTCATCAGGATCGAGGCCTCGCCGGCGATGTCGATCACCAGCCCCTTGGGGTGGGCGAGCTGCGTGCCGATCGCCGCCGGCAGGCCGTAGCCCATCGTGCCGAGGCCGCCCGACGTCATCCAGCGGTTCGGCTCGTCGTACTTGAAGTACTGCGCCGCCCACATCTGGTGCTGGCCGACCTCCGTGGTGATGTAGGTCTCGCGGTCCTTGCAGGCCTCGTAGAGGCGCTGCACGGCGTATTGCGGCTTGATGATCGTCCCCGACGGCCAGTAGGCGAGGCAGTCGCGGGCCTTCCAGGCGCCGATCTTCTGGAACCACGGGTCGAGGTTGGACTTCTCGGGCCGCGACGGCAGGGCGCGCCACGCCTCCAGCATGTCGGCCAGCACCGAGGCGCAATCGCCCACGATCCCGACATCGACCTTGACCACCTTATTGATCGAGGAGGCGTCGACGTCGATGTGGATCTTCTTGGAGAACGGCGAGAACGCGTCGAGCCGGCCGGTGATCCGGTCGTCGAACCGGGCGCCGACGCAGATCATGACGTCGCACTCGTGCATCGCCAGGTTGGCCTCGTAGGTCCCGTGCATGCCGAGCATGCCCAGGAACTTCGCATCCGTGCCCGGATAGGCGCCGAGCCCCATCAGGGTCGAGGTGACCGGGAAGCCGGTCTCGGCGACCAGCTCGCGCAGGAGTCGCGAGGCCTCCGGGCCGGAATTGATCACGCCGCCGCCGGTGTAGAAGACCGGCCGGCGGGCGGTCGCCATCAGCTCGACCGCGGCGCGGATCCGGTCGCCGTCGCCCTTCACCGCAGGGCGGTAGGTCTTGTGGCTCGCGATCTCCGGGCGCTCGTAGAGGCCGGAGGCGAACTGGATGTCCTTGGGCAGGTCGACCACGACCGGGCCGGGCCGGCCGTTGGCCGCGACGTAGAACGCCTCGTGCAGGATCCGCGGCAGGTCCTCGATCGATTTGACCAGGTAATTGTGCTTCGTGCAGTGGCGCGTGATGCCGACCGTGTCGCATTCCTGGAAGGCGTCGGTGCCGATCAGATGCGTCGGCACCTGCCCGGTGATGCAGACCAGCGGGATCGAGTCGAGCAGCGCGTCGGTGAGGCCAGTGACGATGTTGGTGGCACCCGGCCCGGAGGTGACCAGGACGCAGCCGACCTTGCCGGACGAGCGCGCATAGCCCTCGGCCGCGTGGACCGCGCCCTGCTCGTGGCGCACGAGGATGTGCTTCACCGCATTCTGGTGGAACAGGGCGTCGTAGATCGGAAGTACGGCACCGCCCGGATAGCCGAACAGCGTGTCCACGCCCTGATCCTGGAATGCCCGGATGACCATTTCGGCCCCGGTCATGACCTCGCCGCCCATGCTCTCCTCCTCCGCTCCCCGGATCGTCGGCGGCGGTCGTGTGCCGCCGGACGGACCGGTTCCTATCGTCCTGCACCTTCGTCACGCGAGGCGGCCTCCGCCTCGCTCGAAAGTACTGTCGCCGTCGGTCTCTCGAACGCGTGGATCTCGTTGGTCGTGATGCGTCACCGGGCAGCGGGCAATAAAAAAGGGCCCCGAGGGACCCTGCATGCGCCACCGCTCGGATTGCAGCCCTGATCTAGGGCCGCCCCGTCGGTGACGCTTCCGCTACAATAAGAACCGCGTTCATCGGATATCCGAGCCTGCTCCGCGGCGCTCGACGAATCCGGGATCGGATTCAGGCCATTCGCGCGTGAAGTGTAGAGCCTCATACCGGAGCCCCGAGGGCCGGTCAACGCGTTCTTCGAGGAACGGGCGCGCTCAGTGCAGGGGCGGCGGCCGGCGGCGGACCCAGTTGCTCGCGGCGTCGTAGGCGGCGCCGAGCTGAAGACAGGCGAGTTCGCCGTGGTTGCGGGCGACGATCTGGATGCCGGTCGGCAGGCCGGCCTCCCCGAAGCCCGCCGGGACATCGAGGGCCGGCAGGCCGGACATGGTCACCGGGACCACAATCTGCATCCACCGGTGGTAGGTATCCATCGGGCGGCCGCCGACCTGTTCGGGCCAGCGCAGGCCCTTGTCGAACGGGAGGACCTGCGCGCTCGGCATGACCAGGTAATCGTAGTTGTCCATGAAGCGGCGCAGGGTCTCGTACCAGCGGCTGCGATTCTCCAGGGCGGCGGTGAGCCGGTCGACGGTGAGTTCGAGGCCGCGCTCGGCCTCCCAGATTGCCTCGGGCTTCATCTGCGCCCGGTGGGCGGGCACGTCGTAGAGCGGCCGGAGCACCGGCGCGACCATCAGGGCCCGCAGGGTCAGGAAGTCGCGCCAGAGCTGCTCCATGTCGAACCGGGGCGCGGCCTCCTCGACCACGCAGCCGATCTCCGCGAAGGTGGCGAGCGCGGCGCGGCCGAGTTCGAGCACGCCGGGATCGAACGGGATCTGGCCGTCGAAATCCCCGAGCCAGGCGATCCGGGTCCCGCGGAAATCCCGGGCCAGGGGGGCGGCGAAGGCCGACGGGTCCTGGCGGATCGTGTTCGGGCAGCGCGGATCGTAGCCCGCCTGGACCGAGAGCATCAGGCCGATATCGGCCGGGCTGCGCCCGACCGCGCCGAGCACCGACAGGCTGGGGCTGAACACGTCCTTGGTCTCGACCGGGATCCGGCCCCAGCTCGGGCGCAGGCCGTAACAGTTGTTGAAGGCCGGCGGGTTGCGCAGCGAGCCGCCGAAATCGCTGCCATCGGCCACCGGCTGCAGCTTCAGGGCCACCGCCACCGCCGCACCGCCGCTCGATCCGCCGGCGCTCTTCTCCGGATCGTAGGCGTTGCCGGTGGCGCCGTAGACCGGGTTGAAGCTGTGCGAACCCAGCCCGAATTCGGGGATGTTGGTCTTGCCGATGAAGATCGCCCCGGCGGCGCGCAGCCGGGCAACCATGATCGTGTCGGTTTGCGCGATCCGGTCCGCGAAGATCGGCGATCCTTGCGTGAACGGCAGCCCGCGCACCGCATCGAGATCCTTCACCGCGAGCGGGAAGCCGTGCAGCGGCCCGACCGCTTCGCCACGGGCGAGCGCGGCGTCCCGCACCTCGGCTTCGTGGAGAAGCGTCGCGTCGTCCTGGAGCGCCACGATGGCGTTGTAACGCGGATTCAGCCGGTGGATCCGCTCGAGATAGGCGCGCATCACCTCGGCGCAGGAGACGATCCGGCCGCGGATGGCCGCCGCGAGATCCACGGCGCCGAGCGCGGTGATGCCGTCCTGTCGCTCATCCTGCATGGTCAGGTCTCCAGATCGGTAGTTGGCTTACATAATGTCTGCGCGTTGGAAAACCGTCAGTTTTCGCGTAGGTTACATGTCACCTCCAGGGAGCGCGCGAGTCGTGCCGATTCTCTCAAACTCCGCATCCACACGCATCAAGGTGCGCAATTATCGTGCGCGACTCCGCGCTGAGGGGCTGAGACCCATCCAGATCTGGGTTCCTGACGTCAGGACACTGGCTTTCAAGGCCGAGGCGCACCGCCAATCGCTCGCGATTGCCGATAATGCCGGAGACGGTGAAGATCAGACTTTCATCGATGCCGTCTCCGCCTTGAATGACGAATGAGACGCGGGGAAATCTGGACCGTTTCGGGTGGAAGAACCTACGCTGGGAAACCGCGCCCGACCGTCATCATCCAGGACGATAGCTTCGATGCGACGGATTCCATCACGATCTGTGCTTTCACGTCGAACACGCAGGACGCGCCGCTTTTTCGGATTCCGATCCAGCCGTCCGAGCGAAACGGATTGCGCACGCCATCGTGCCTTATGGTCGACAAGATCACGACAGTTCCGAAGACCAAGATGGGCGGCCTTATCGGACGGCTCGACGACGAGGACATGTTGCAGATGAACCGAGCGATCCTCGTCTTTCTCGGCTTGGCAGCGCCTCTGAAACAAAACCGGCGGCCCTGAGTGCGGTCAACGCAGCCCGTTTTCCCTGCCTACGGAGTCACCGCCCACGGCAGCGTCTCATCCCCCCGGAACACCACCACGGCCGTGTCCTCCACGGCCACCGCCTCGGCGACGCGGCTGTCCCGGCGCTCCAACGTCACGGTCGCAGCATTCGGCTCCAGGCCATGGAACCGCGCGCCGTTGAGCGACGCGAAGGCCTCGAACCGGTCGAGCGCGCCCTCCTCGTCGAAGACCTGCACGTAGGTCTGCAGCGCGGTCGGGCCGCAGAACACGCCGGCGCAGCCGCAGGAGGCCTCCTTGGCGCCGCGGACATGCGGGGCGGTGTCGGTGCCGAGGAAGAAGCAGGCCTCGCCCGAGGTCGCGGCCGCACGCAGGGCCAGGCGGTGACGCTCGCGCTTGGCCACCGGCAGGCAGTAGAGGTGCGGGCGCAGGCCGCCCTGGAAGATGTGGGTGCGGTTGATGACGAGGTGGTGGGGCGTGATCGTCGCCGCCACGCGGGTTCGGTTCTCCCGCACCACGTCGAGGATCTCGGCCGTGGTGGCGTGCTCGACGGTGACCTTGAGGCCCTGGTGCCGGGCGAGCAGCGGGATCAGGCTGCCCTCCATGAAGGCGGCCTCGCGGTCGAAGATGTCGATCGCCGGGTCGGTCGCCTCGCCGTGGATCAGCAGCGGCATGCCGATCCGCTCCATCCGCTCCAGAACGGGCGCGATCCCGATCAGGTCGGTGACGCCGGCGTGGGAGTTCGTCGTCGCACCGGCCGGGTAGAGCTTGGCTGCGATCCAGACGTTTTCCGCAAACCCGCGCTCGATCTCGTCCGGATCGGTATCGTCCCGCAGGTAGCAGGTCATCAGCGGCGTGAAGTCGACGCCCTCCGGCAGCGCGGCCAGGATCCGCTCGCGATAGGCGCGGGCGGCCGCCACCGTGGTCACCGGCGGCACCAGGTTCGGCATGATGATGCCCCGGGCGAACTGCGCCGCCGTGTAGGGCAGCACCGCCTTCAGCATCGCGCCGTCGCGCAGGTGGATGTGCCAGTCGTCCGGCCGGCGGATCGTGATCCGGTCGACCGGCTTCGACGCCTGGCGCTCGGTGGGGAACAGGTCGGCAACGCCCATCGCGGAATACTCCTCAGCCCTGACCGAAGGACGAGATGCCGCCATGGGCCGCGGACCACGCGGCCGGCGCGTCGAGGAAGCTTTCGACTTCGGCCAGCGTCTTCGGGTCGAAGGTGCCCATCTCCTTGGCCACCGCCAGCACGTCCCGCCACGTGGTGAGGGCGTGGAGCTTGATGCCGATCTCCTGCATCAGCGCCGCGCTGTCCGGGAAGATGTCGTAGTAGAACAGCACGAAGCAGTGATCGACCTGGGCGCCGGCGTCGCGCAGCGCCTTGACGAAATTGACCTTGCTGCGCCCGTCCGTGGCCAGATCCTCGACCAGCAGCGTCCGGGCGCCCTCGACGATCTCGCCCTCGATCTGGGCGTTGCGGCCGAAGCCCTTGGGCTTCTTGCGGATGTACTGCATCGGCAGCATCAGCCGGTCGGCGATCCAGGCGGCGAACGGGATGCCGGCGGTCTCGCCGCCCGCGATGTGGGTCAGCTGCTCGTAGCCGATCTCGCGCACGATCGTGGCGGTGGCGAAATCCATCAGCGTCGCGCGCAGGCGTGGATACGAGATGATCTTGCGGCTGTCGGTGTAGACCGGGCTGGCCCAGCCGGAGGTGAACTTGAACGGCTCGTCCTTGTAGAAGAGGACGGCCCCGATCTCGAGGAACATCTTGGCCGCCTCGCGGGCGATGACGGCCCGGTCGAGGGGCAGGAAGGGGCTGGTCATGCGGCGTGCGCGCTCCGCTGGGGGCACTCTCCGCCGGGGAACGGTCCAGAGTGCGCGAGGATAGGGAAGGCCTGACCGGTCTCCTCCGCCGTGTCTCCGCCAGCGTCAACCCTGAAGCGGTCGCTATCCGCCGCTCAGGCCGCGCCGGCCCTGGCCCGAAGCTCCGCCAGATGCCGGATCGCCAGGGCGTACCCGTGCGTGCCGAAGCCGGCCAGCACCGCGGTCGCGGCCAGCGAGACGTAGGAATGATGGCGAAACGCCTCGCGCCGGTGGACGTTCGAGATGTGGCACTCGATCACCGGCACCTCGCAGGTGTTGAGCGCGTCGAGGATCGCCACGGAGGTGTGGGTGTAGGCGCCGGCATTGATCACGATGCCGGCGGATTCGACCCGGAAGGCGTGGATCGCGTCGATCAGCGCATGCTCGGCATTGCTCTGGCGGAAATCCACATTGAGCCCGAAGCCGGCGGCGGTCTCGCGGCACAAAGCCTCGACATCGGCGAGCGTCTCGCGCCCGTAGATTTCCGGCTGCCGCTTGCCGAGCAGGTTCAGGTTCGGCCCGTTCAGGACCAGGACAGTGTCGATCATCGCGTTCCTCGCCGCCCGAGAGGTGCGGCAAGCTGCGGTTCGACACAAGCCCGGCCTGTCACCGGCGCCGAGATGTCCCGCTTCACGCCCCGCCCGCCCCGCCCGAGCGGTTCAGTTCCGCTGCGCGCGGCGCTATCCCGGGGGCCTGCAAGGTGGAATGTGAGGGAGGATACGCGATGGCAGGATCCCGAAGCGAGGCGCCCGTGGTGATCGCGGTGGCGATCACCGGCTCGGTGCCGCGCAAAAAAGACAATCCGGCCGTGCCGGTCACCGTGGCCGAGCAGATCGAATCGACGCAGCAAGCCTTCGAGGCCGGCGCGACGCTCGCCCATATCCACGTGCGCAACGACGACGAATCCCCCTCCTCGGACCCCGAAAAATTCGCCGCCGTGCAGGAGGGGCTGCGCAAGCACTGTCCCGGGATGATCGTGCAGTTCTCGACCGGCGGGCGCGGACGCGATCCCGCCGCTCGGGGGCTTTCGCTCAAGCACCGGCCCGACATGGCCTCGCTCTCCACCGGCTCGGTGAACTTCCCGACCATCGTGTACGAGAACGGTGCCGGCCTCGTGACCGACCTCGCGGGCCAGATGAAGCAGTATGGCGTGCGGCCCGAGATCGAGATCTTCGACCTGTCGCACCTGCACGGGGCGAAGCGGCTGATCGAGGCGGGCCTGATCGACGCGCGCCCGCACGTGCAGTTCGTGATGGGCGTCCAGAATGCGATGCCGGCCGAGGAGCACCTGCTCGACATTCTGCTCGCCGAGACGCTGCGGATCCTGCCCGAGGCGACCTGGACCGCCGCCGGGATCGGCCGCAACCAGGCCATCGTGATGGACTGGGCGCTCGCCCGCGGCGCCGACGCGGTCCGCACCGGCCTGGAGGACAACATCCGGGTGACGAAGGACCGGCTGGCGGCGAGCAACGCCGAGCTGGTCGGCCTCGCCGCCGACGCGGTCCGCCGCCACGGCCGCCGCGTCGCCAGCCCGGCCGAAGCGCGGGCCGCACTGGGACTGGCCTGAGACCGTCTTCTCACGGGCCAGGCGGCGTGCTAACGCTCCGGCCGCGCGGGTGTAGCTCAATGGTAGAGCAGCAGCCTTCCAAGCTGAATACCCGGGTTCGATTCCCGGTACCCGCTCCACGCCTGCGCCAGAGCAGCTCGGTCAAGCGCCGCATCGCCCGCCCGGTCAGGCGTCCTCCATCCAGTTCGAGTCCCGCGCCCTGCCGGATCCGGCGCGCCCGGGCTCCTTGGGAAGCATCGCCATGAAGGTATCCGCCGATCTGTGCATCGTCCCGATGGGCGTCGGCCCGTCGGTCTCGCCCTACGTGCGCGAGATCAAGGCGATCATCGAGGCGAGCGGCCTGACCGCGACGATGCATCCCAACGGCACCAACATCGACGCCGAACTGTCGGAGGTCTGCGCCCTGGCCGAACGCTGCGAGGCCCGGCTCGCCGAGCTCGGCGTCGAGCGGACCTTCTTCACGCTGATCTTCTCGACCCGCCGGGACAAGCAGCAGTCCATGGCCGACAAGCTCGCCGCCGTCTCCTGAGGGCCGCCCCTCGGGGCGCCGCGGTGACGCGCCCGTGATCCGACCCGCATCCTCGTGCGTTCCCCGTGGTCCGGTCATGTTTGTGCCGGGAGGAGGACGGCATGACCGAGCAGAACACCGGCGACGTGCGGATCGAACCCTATGACAGCCCGGCGGGCGGCTGGGGCTCGGCCCGCTCGCTGGTCGAGATCCTGACTCGCGAGGGCGTCCCGGTCACCGGCTCGGCGATGCTGCTGAAGCAGAACAAGCCGGACGGGTTCATGTGCGTCTCGTGCGCCTGGGCGAAGCCGGCCAAGCCGCTCGCCTTCGAGTATTGCGAGAACGGCGCCAAGGCCACCGCCTGGGAACAGACCCGCCGGCGGGCGACCCCGGACTTCTTCGCCGCCCACACCGTCACCGAGCTGCTCGGCTGGAGCGACTACGCGCTTGAGGAGCAGGGCCGCCTCACCCATCCCATGCGCTACGATCCCGAGACCGACCGGTACCGGCCTGTCTGCTGGGCCGAGGCGTTCGCCGAGATCGGGCGGGAGCTGAAGGCCCTGCGCGAAGCTGACCCGAAATCGACGGTGTTCTACGCCTCCGGCCGGGCCTCGCTGGAGACGAGCTACATGTGGGCGCTTCTCGCGCGCCTCTACGGCAACAACAACCTGCCGGATTCCTCGAACATGTGCCACGAGCCGACCTCGGTGGCGCTGCCGCAATCGATCGGCGCGCCGGTCGGCACGGTGCTGCTGGAGGATTTCGAGACCACCGACCTGATCTTCTTCTTCGGCCAAAATGTCGGCTCGAACGCACCGCGGATGCTCCATCCGCTCCAGGAGGCGCGGCGCCGGGGCGCGCAGATCATCACCTTCAACCCGCTGCGCGAGCGCGGGCTCGAACGCTTCACCAACCCGCAATCGCCGGTGGAGATGCTGACGCGCTCGGCGACCAAGATCTCGACGCAGTACCACCAGGTGAAGGCCGGCGGCGACCTCGCGGCGCTCACCGGCCTGTGCAAGATCCTGCTCGCCATGGACCGGGAGGCCAAGGCTTCCGGCCGCCCCGCCATCCTCGACCACGCCTTCATCGCCGAACACACTCACGGCTTCGAGGATTTCGTGGCGTTCTGCGATCGCGCGGATTGGGCGGCGATCGAGCGGCGCTCCGGCCTCACCCGCCCGGCCCTCGAAGCGGCCGCCGCGACCTACGCCCGCGCCAAGGCGGTGATCGGCATCTACGGGATGGGCCTGACCCAGCACCGCAAGGGCACCGAGACCGTGCGGATGCTGGTGAACCTCCTGCTGCTGCGCGGCAATATCGGCAAGCCCGGCGCCGGGATCTGCCCGGTGCGCGGCCATTCGAACGTCCAGGGCCAGCGCACGGTCGGCATCACCGAGAAGCCGGAACTGGCGCCCCTCGACAAGCTCAAGGAACTCTACGGCTTCGAGCCGCCGCGGGAGAAGGGCCTGAACACGGTCGAGACCTGCGAGGGCATCCTGGACGGGAGCGTCCGCGCGTTCGTCAGCCTCGGCGGTAATTTCCTGCGCGCGATCCCCGATACCGGACGGATGGAGCCGGCCTGGCGCGGCCAGCGTCTGACCGTGCAGATCTCGACCAAGCTCAACCGCTCCCATCTGGTCAACGGGACTGTCGCCTACATCCTGCCGTGTCTCGGCCGGATCGAGATCGATCAGCAGGCTAGCGGCCCGCAGGCGGTCTCGATGGAGGATTCCACCGCGCGGTTCCACGGCTCCCGGGGCGTGACCGATCCGGTCGGCCCCGAGGTGCGCTCCGAGCCCTGGATCGTGGCCGAGATCGCCAAGGCGGCGCTTCCGCACAACCCGCGGGTCGACTGGGATGCCTGGGTCGCCGATTACGCCCGGGTGCGCGACGCGATCGAGGCGACCTACCCGAAGGTGTTCCACGACCTGAACGGGCAGATGTTCCGGCCCGGCGGGATCACAAAGCCGCTCGGCGCCCGCGACCGGAAGTGGGAGACCGACACCGGCAAGGCGAACTTTTCCGTGCCCGAGTGGTTGGAGGCCGATCCCGACCTGCCGGCGCGCGGCCCGGAGGTGCTCGACCTGATCACCCTGCGGTCGAACGACCAGTTCAACACCACGGTCTACGGCTACGACGACCGCTTCCGCGGGGTGAAGGGCACGCGCGAGATCCTGTTCATGAACCGGGCGGACATCACCCGGCTGGGGCTCAAGGATGGCGGCTCGGTCGATGTCGAGGCGGTGGCCGGCGATCAGGTCGCGCGGCGGGTCGGCGGCCTGCGGGTGATCGCCTACGACATCCCGCAGGGGAATTGTGGCGGCTACTACCCGGAGCTGAACGTCCTGCTGCCGCTCTGGCATCACGACGAGCAGTCGAAGACGCCGGCCGCCAAGGCCATCTCCGTGCGGGTAACGGCCTCGACCTGAGCAGAGGGATCTGGCGCGCCGCCGTTCTCTCCGGCAAAGAGCCAGGATGGATCAGGTCACACCCCGAGACGTGGAGCCGCGCCTGCGCGGACTCTTGGACCTGATCGCAGCCGGCACGCCCGTCTGCGAGCCGGGCCTCGACCTCGCGCATGTGGACGCCAGCGGCACGGCCCTCGTCACGGTGGCGCTGGCCGATGCCGAATCCGGCGGCCTTCCGCTCTCGGGGGCGGACCTGTCCCGCGCCCGGATGGAAGAGGCCGACCTGTCCGGGGCGAATCTGCGCCGGGCGAGCCTCACCGGGGCGGTCGGGCGCTCGACCCGGTTCGTCGCCGCGATCCTGGAGGAGGCCGACCTGTCCGAGGCGGACATGTCGGGCGCGGATTTCACCGGCATCGTCGCGGGTCAGGTCAAGTTCGCCGCGGCCATGCTGGAGGATGCGCGCTTCGGGCAGGCCGCGATGCGCTTCGCGGACCTGTCGGGCGCACTTCTGGACGGGGCGAACTTCGCCGAAGCCGACCTCTGGGGCGCGGATTTCTCCGGCGCCGACGCGGACGATACCGTGTTCCGCGACGCGCGTCTCGACGAGGCCAAGCTCGCCGACGCCAACCTGACCCATGCCGATTTCGAGGGCGCCAGCCTGACCAAGGCGTCGCTGGCGGGCTCGCGCCTGCGCGGCGCCAAGTTCACCGGGGCGAAGCTCGACGGCGCCGACCTGTCCGGCGCCGACCTCTCGGACACCGACCTCGTCCGGCTCAACCTCGCCACCTGCCGGTTGCGGCATGCCCGCTTCGCCGGCGCCTGGCTCAACGGCACCCGGATGAGCGTCGAGCAGCTCGGCGGCGCCGTCGGCGAGGAGGTCGCGGGATCCTATGAGCTGGCGCAGGCGAGCTACCTCGCCCTGGAGCAGAACTGGAAGAGCATCGGAAGCCACGATGCGGCGAGCTGGGCCTACAAGCGCGGCCGCCGGATGGGCCGCTTCCATGCCGGGCGGCAGGCCCGCGAGGCCTGGGTCGAGCGCGACGGGGCCGGGATCCTGCGCCACGGCTACCGCTGGACCGCCGACCGCTTCGTCGAGTGGCTGTGCGATTACGGCGAGAGCCTGTCGCGCATCGCCCGGGCCTTCGCGCTCCTGATCGTGGTGTTCGCCGGGCTCTACGGGCTCACCGGCGGCCTGATCGTGCTGGAGGGCCCGGAGGCGGGGCCGACCTACAACCCGCTCGACCTGATGAGCTACAGCGCGCTCAACATGATGACCGCCAACCCGCCGGAGATCGGCCTCAAGCCGACCGGGCGGGTCACCAACCTGCTGGTCGGCCTGGAGGGCGCGGTCGGCATCATCCTGATGGGTCTCTACGGCTTCGTGCTGGGCAACCGCCTGCGCCGGTGAAAACCGTCAGTCGGTCCCGTTGCCGTTCAGCCGCTCGATCAGGATTCCGAGATCCTTGCGCAGGGCCTGGATCTCCGGCTCGCTGAGTTCGAGCTGGCACATCACGCTCTCGCGCACCGTCACGGCCTCCGAGCGCAGAGCAGCGCCCTGCTGGGTCAGCGCGATCTCGACCTCGCGCTCGTCGGACTGGCGCCGGGTCCGGACCAGAAAACCCGCGCTCTCCAGGCGCTTCAGCACCGGCGTGAGCGTGCCGGAATCGAGCCGCAAGCGCCGGCCGATCTCCGAGACCGTCACGCCGTCCTGCTCCCACAGCACCAGCAGGACCAGATATTGCGGGTAGGTCAGGCCGAGACGCTCCAGAAGCGGCCGGTAAGACTTGGTCATCCGATGCGCGGCAGCATAGAGCGCGTAGCAAAGCTGGTTATCGAGCAGGAGCGGATCCGTCACATGCTCCGTCTCGACCGTGTCCACTGTATACGACATGTGTCTCGCCCATCGCGGTCCGAGTGCCGCTTGTCTCGCACCGCGACCGCGGGTTGGTCATCCTAGCATAACATGCTCACCACGCGCGCAAACGCCTGCGCGACCAGCCCTTTCTCAACAACCCCGGCGCCCGGGCGCTCCGTCGCCTGGCGATGACAAGTTCGACAGGCTGTTCAAGAACCCGGATTCGTCCTCCAGCGTACGAAGGTCGAGCATGATGGCATCGCCGCTGATGCGGCCGATCACCGGCACCGGCAGGCCGCGCAGGCGTTCGGCGAGGCGCTTGCAGCGGCCCCCGGCGCCGCGGCGCCCGCCCTCCCCCTCCGGAGTCAGCACCAGGGCGGCGCTGGGCAGGGTCTCCACCGGCAGTGCTCCGGAGCCGATCTGGCTGATGCACTCCGTCACCGAGACCGTGGCCCACCCGGACAACCGCGCGGCGACGGCCTGCGCGATGGCGCGGGCCTGCACGTCGATCGCTGCACGCGTGCGGGTGAGCAGGCGCAGGGTCGGCAGTTCCTCGGGCAGCCGCTCCGGGTGGAGGTAGAGGCGCAGCACCGCCTCCAGGGCCGCGTAGGTCATCTTGTCGACGCGCAGGGCCCGCTTCAGCGGGTTCTTGCGCACCCGGGCGATCAGGTCCTTGCGACCGGCCACGATCCCGCACTGGACCGCACCGAGCAGCTTGTCGCCGCTGAACGTCACGACATCGGCCCGCGCCAGGGCGGCCCGGACGGTCGGCTCGGGGGGCAGGCCGTAAGCGGCGAGGTCGACGAGGCTGCCGCTGCCGAGATCCTCCGCCAGGGGCACGCCGTGCTCCCGGCAGAGGGCGTGGAGCGCCAGCGGCTCCGCCTCCGCGGTGAAGCCGGTGATCGCGTAGTTGCTCGGATGCACCTTCATGACCAGGCCGGTGCGCGGGCCGAGCACCTCGGCGAAGTCGCGCAGATGGGTCCGGTTGGTGGTGCCGACCTCGCGCAGGCGGCAGCCGGCCCGGGCCATCACGTCGGGCACCCGGAACGAGCCGCCGATCTCCACGAGCTCGCCGCGCGAGACGACGACTTCCTTGCGCATGGCGAGCGCGTTCAGCACCAGCAGGACCGCGGCGGCGTTGTTGTTGACCACCACGGCGGCCTCGGCCCCGGTCAGGCGGCAGATCAGGGCCTCGACGTGGTCGTCGCGCTCGCCCCTGGCGCCGGTGGCGAGATCGAATTCGAGGTTGCTCGCCTGGACCATCACGGCGGCCACCGCCTCGGCGGCCGAGCGCGGCAGCAGCGCCCGGCCGAGATTGGTGTGCAGCACCGTGCCGGTGAGGTTGAAGACCGGCCGCAGAGACGGCCGCCGCTCGGCGGCGAGCCATTCGGCCGCCGCGGATCGGATCGCCGCCTCGTCCGGCACCGGGCCGCCCGCCGCGCGGATCCCGGCGAGGATGGCCCGCACCGCTTCGGTGAAGGCCGTGCGCCCATAAGCGGCGAGGATGTCATCCGGGGCCCCGCCGACGAGACGCTCGACGGAGGGGATCCGTCGCGGGGCCTGTGCGGCGGCATCAGGGGTCGGGCCGGGTGCTGCGGAGCGTGTCATGTGCCGCTGAGAGATAACGACGCCCGCGCGCAGGACCAGCCCGGTACGTCATGCGATCCCCGCAGGATCGGCAGTCGGGCGGCCGGTCGGTCATGCCCTCGGGCCTGGCAGACTGCGCGTCGATGCTCTGTCGCGCACTCTCGCGACGGCCGGCCGAAGCGCCTGCGACCCGATCACCCCCGGCCGGTCCGGAACCAGGCCGCCCGTCGGGCGACTACCCCTCAGCGTGAACGCGGACGGGGAAGACCGATGAAGCACAAGCCGCTGAGCGAGCAGGTCGTGGTGATCACCGGCGCGTCGTCCGGGATCGGCCTCGCGACGGCCCGGATGGCGGCGGAGCGCGGCGCCCGGGTCGTGCTGGCCGCCCGCAGCGGTGAGGCCCTGGCGCGGATCCAGGCCGAGATCGAGGGGGTCGGCGGCAAGGCGCTTCACGTGGTCGCCGATGTCGGCAATCGCGCGGAAGTCCAGACAATCGCCGACCGGGCGATCGCGACGTTCGGCGGCTTCGACACCTGGGTCAACGTCGCGGGCGCCTCGATCTACGGCCGCCTGCGCGAGATCAGCGACGCGGACCATCAACGGCTGATCCAGACCAATCTCTGGGGCACGATCTATGGGTCCCTGGTCGCCGTGGAGCACCTGCACGAGCAGGGCGGCGCGCTGATCAATGTCGGCAGCATCGCCTCCGACCTCGCCTTCCCGTTCCAGGGCATGTACGCGGCCTCGAAGCACGCCGTGAAAGGCTTCACCGACGCCCTCCGCATGGAACTGATGGTCGAGGATGCGCCGATCTCGGTGACCCTGGTCAAGCCGGCCTCGATCGACACGCCGCTGCCGCAGCGGGCGCGCAACTACATGGACCGCGAGCCGAGCCTGCCGCCGCCGATCTACCCGCCCGCGGAGGTCGCCAACGCGATCCTGCACGCGGCCGTGCACCCGCAGCGCGACATCTTCGTCGGGGGCGCCGGCAAGGCCTTCGTCGCCGGCAAGCAATTCGCCCCGGGCGCCTACGATTACCTGGCCCCGGCGATCATCGCGATGCAGAAGCGCGGCATCCCGCCCCGCGACCCGGCCGGCGCCCTGCACGCGCCGGTCTCTGCCGGCGCCACGCGCGGCGACCCGCCCGTCTACGTCATGCGCACCAGTGCCTACACCCGGGCGAGCCTTCACCCTTTGGCCACGGCGGCGGGTCTGCTCGGGGTCGGCGCGGTGGCGGTCCTGGCGCTGATCGGGACCGCTCCGGCCCGCAGGAAGCGCCTGTAATTGGCCCTCGCCGCGCGCTCCCTCCCGGGGCCGGCCCAGCCGACGCGGGATGAGCAGGCCGATCCCCGCATCGTTCCGCGCCGGTTCGTCCACCTGCCCGACGACCGGACCATCGCGTATGCCGAGACGGGGGCGGGCCCCGACCTCGTGGCGATCCACGGCACGCTGATGTGCCTGGAGGACCAATGGCTCGGGCCGGTGCCGGCCCTGGCCCAGCATTTCCGGGTGGTCGCCGTCGACCGCCCCGGCCACGGGTTCAGCCTGCGACCGCGGGGACGCGGCGCCGACATCTGGGATCAGGCCGCGCGCATCCGGGACGCCGTCCAGCGCTTGGATTTGAAGCGTCCGGTGATTCTCGGGCACTCGTTCGGCGGCGCGGTCGCCCTGGCCTACAGGATGCTCTACCCGGACGAGATCGCCGGAATCGTCGCCCTGGCGCCAGTCTGCTTCCCGGAATTGCGCCTGGAGCACCTGCTGTTCGGGCCGCGGGCATTGCCCTTCGGCGGCGATCTCCTGACCCGGATCCTGCACGCATCGAGCGATCCGGCCCTGCTGCTGCTGCTCTGGAACGCGATGTTCCTGCCCCAGGCGATGCCGCAGCGCTTTCGCCGTAACTTTCCGTTCGCGCTGGCCGGCCGCGCCGCGCAGATCACCGCCGAAGGCGAGGATGCCGGCCGGCTGTGGCCAGGGCTCACGCGCAGCGCGATGCGCTACCGGACGCTCGACGTTCCCACGCATATCCTGTGCGGCAGCGCCGACCTCGTGGTGAACACGCTGATGCACGGGCTCCCCGCCAGCCGGATGATCCCAGGGGCGACCTTCGAGCTGCTGCCCGGCGCCGGCCACATGGTCCAACAGTTCCACGCCGACACGATCGTGCGGGCGGTGCGGACAGTGCGGCTGCGGTCCGGTGCGTGAGGTTCATTGCCCGCCGGGTCCCGGCTCCGCGCGACCCGGCAAGCCTGGCGTGGCTCCGGCGAGGATCGCCGCCAAGTCGCCGGTGTCGAGGTTGCCGCCGGAGAGAACCACGCCGACGCTTCGGCCGAGGTTCCTGTCCCGCTCCTTGAGCAATCCCGCCAGCGCGGCCGCACCCGCGCCTTCCGCGACGTTGTGGGTGCAGCGATAGAGAACCCGCACGGCCTCGGCGATCGCGCGGTCCGAGACCGCCACGATATCGTCCGCGCCCCTGGCGTAGAGGGCGAGGGCTTCCGGCACGGGCACACGCACCGCCAAGCCGTCCGCGAAGGTCCGCGGACTGGCGGTCGCCACCGGCCTGCCGGCCCGGACCGACAGCAGCGCGCCTTGCGCTTGGTCGGACACCACCCCGACGATCCGCGTCCCGAGCCCGAGGGCATCGCGCGCGGCGATCACGCCGCAGATGCCCGAGCCGCACCCGATCGGAACATAGACGGTCTCGAGATCCGGCTTCGCCTCGAACATCTCGACGCCGTAGGTTGCCACGCCGCGCACCAGTTCGCGGTGGAATGGCGGCACAGGGAACAGGCCTTCGCGGGCGGCAACCCGCATCGCTTCCTCGCGGGCCTCGTCGAAATCGGTGCCGAAGACGCGCAGGTCGGCCCCGTAGGCGCGCATGGCGTCGTTCTTCTCCGGCGCGTTGCCGTGCGGGACATAGATGACTGCGGCCAATCCGGCCGCGACGGCCGCGCGCGCCTGGCTTTGGCCATGGTTGCCGCGCGTCGCGGTCACGATGCCGGCGCATCCCGGATGGGTGCGCCGCAGCCAATCGATGAACGTGATGCCGCCGCGCACCTTGAACGCCCCGGTGGGTGCGTGGTTCTCGTGCTTGATCCAGACCTGTGCGCCGGTCGCCTCGGATAGCTGGGGCCAATGGTGCAGGGGCGTCGCGCGCATGTCGGCATGCACACGGCCACAGGCCGCTTTCAGGTCTTCGTAGGAGAACAGCATCGCCTCATCGCTCGCTTGCCGACTCATTCGGTCGGCGCGATAATGCCCGCAGGGCGCTGGGGGTGTCTTGAACGGAATGCATGCCCATTCCCAGATCGCCAATCTGGCAGTCGCGGGGACGAGGGTGGAACTCTGGCCCGGTGCGGCCTACGTGGTCGACACAACCTGTGTCGCCGCGACGCTCGGATTTGCGTTCGAGGGGCAGCACGGGATCGACGCGATCGACACCGGGCGCCGGCGACCGTTCCGGCGGCGGATCAACAGTCTCGCCTGGATCCCGCCCGGCTGCCCGGTCTATTCCCAGTCCGATCGCGGCGGCGAGTATCTGGTGATCCAGGCCGTCCCTCCCGAACGGATCGGGCATGCCGATGCCGGGCAACGCCCGGTGACCAACGTGTTCGGCGCGGACGCCGTCGCGGTCGCGTACCGGATCCGGCTCGCCGTGCTGACCGGCGACACCGTTGGGTGTGCGGCGGCGGTGGACCACCTCTGCGCCTGCCTGCTGGACTGGTTCTTCCGAGGTCGAGATCCGAGCCACGACTGGCTCACGGACAGGCGCCTCGCGGCGGTCGATCGCTATCTCGACCGGCACATGCACGAGAGCATATGCATCGCCGACTGGCGGCCGAACTGGACCTCTCGGTCGGCTTCCTCGTGCTGGCCTTCCGCAAGGCGCTCGGCGTGACGCCGCACCGCTACCTGATGGAGCGGCGCTTGGCGCGCGCGCGGACGCAGCTCGCATCGGGCCAGACCATCGCCGCTGCCGCGCAGGAATACGGTTTCGCAGACCAAGCCCATCTCACGCGCCATATGCGCCGGACCCTCGGGATGACACCGGGAGCGTATCGCCGCGCGGTGTCGGACGCAGCGGGGCCTCTACCGGGATAATTCCAGCCTGCTTCAAGCTGGCCCTATCAACGAGAGCCGCCGCGAAACGCTCCCGGCGTCGGCCGGGTGCAAGATCGGTCAAAGGATTGCCGTTCCCTGGTGGGCGGTGACGGGCTCGAACCGCCGACCCTCTCCGTGTAAAGGAGACGCTCTACCAACTGAGCTAACCGCCCGGCGGCCGATCGTTACGGCATGGGGTCGGTGCGAGGCAAGGGGGCGTGGTCAGGAGGCGGCGAGCCGGCTTGCGAGCCCCGGCGCCAGGCCGATACTTTCCACCGGGGTCGGGCCGGGTGTCGGTGCCGGGGGTGCCGCCGCGGCGGCCAGGACCGCACGGGTGCCGGCTTCCACCGAGCAGATCAGCTTGCACGAGACCTGCGGGGCGAGGCGCTGGGCGAGGCCTGCGAGGCCGGCGCCGCCGAGGATCACGGTGGCCGCGCCGGCTTCGTGGCAGTCCCGGCAGGCCTGAGCCAGGGCGGCGAGGGCGCGATCCGGCTCCCGCGCGATCTCACCGCCACTCGGGGCGACCGTGGTGATCGCGGCGAGGTGATCGGATAGGCCGAGCGTGCCGACGAATTCCTCGAGCATCGGCTTCCAGGCCGCGCCGCCGGTGACGATGCCGAATCGGCCGGCGGCGGCCTCGCGGCAAGCGGCCTCGGCCATGCCGACCACCGGGACCGGCGACAATTCCCGCAGGGCGAGGAGGCCGGGATCGCCGAAGCAAGCGAGGTAGACCGCGTCGCACCCATCCCTGTGTTCCGCCAGGGCGTCGAGGGCGGCATGGCCGGCGATGGCCGAAGCCGCCCGGCTCGCGATGTAGCGGGCGCCGAAGCGGCCGGTCACCGCCCGCAGCTCGGCCCGGTCGCCGATCTGGCGGCGCACATGGGCGGCCACGAGATCGGTCACGGCCTGGCTGGTGTTGGGGTTGATCAGCAGGATGCGCATCGCCGGGCTCTCCCCACAAAAAAGCCCCCGGAGCCAGGCTCCGGAGGCCGATGTCGTCACGTCACAGGTCGGTCAGTGAGCGATGAACGCCGCGCCGTCCTCGTCCGTCCGGGCGGGTTTGGCCACGGGCAGCGGCTCCTCCCACTCGATGGCGACCGGCACGCGCACCAGGGCCTTCTCCAGCACCTGATCCATGCGGGAGACCGGGATGATCTCCAGCCCGTTCTTCACGCTGTCGGGCACCTCGGCGATGTCCTTGGCGTTCTCCTCGGGGATCAGCACTGTCTTGATGCCGCCGCGCAGCGCCGCGAGCAACTTCTCCTTGAGACCGCCGATCGGCAGCACCCGGCCGCGGAGCGTCACCTCGCCGGTCATCGCGATGTCGCGGCGCACCGCGATGCCGGTCAGCGTCGAGACGATCGCGGTGGCCATGGCGATGCCGGCGGACGGACCGTCCTTCGGGGTCGCCCCTTCCGGAACGTGGACGTGGATGTCGCGACGCTCGAACAGCGGCGGCTCGATCCCGAAATCGATCGCCCGCGAGCGCACGTAGGAGGCGGCCGCCGAGATCGACTCCTTCATCACGTCCTTCAGGTTGCCCGTCACCGTCATCTTGCCCTTGCCGGGCATCATGACACCCTCGATCGTCAGCAACTCGCCGCCGACCTCGGTCCAGGCCAGACCCGTGACCACGCCGACCTGATCGTCTGCGTCGATCTCGCCGTAGCGGAACTTCGGCGGGCCGAGGAAGACCGGAAGGGTATCCACATTCACCGCGACCGACTTGGTCTTGGTGATCAGGATCTCCTTCACCGCCTTGCGGATCAGGTTGGACAGCTCGCGCTCCAGGTTGCGGACGCCGGCTTCCCGCGTGTAGCGGCGGACCAGCATCATCAACCCGTCGTCGTCGATCGACCACTCGTGCGTCCCGAGGCCGTGCTTCTTCAGGGCGTTCGGGATCAGGTGCTTGCGCGCGATCTCGACCTTCTCCTCCTCGGTGTACCCGGCGATGCGGATCACCTCCATCCGATCCATCAGCGGGCCGGGGATGTTGAGGGTGTTGGCCGTGGTCACGAACATCACGTTCGAGAGGTCGTAATCCACCTCCAGGTAATGGTCGTTGAAGGTGGCGTTCTGCTCCGGATCCAGAACCTCAAGGAGCGCCGCGGACGGATCGCCGCGGAAATCCATGCCCATCTTGTCGATCTCGTCGAGCAGGATGAGCGGGTTCGAGGTCTTGGCCTTGCGCATCGACTGGACGATCTTGCCGGGCATCGAGCCGATATAGGTCCGACGGTGACCGCGGATCTCGGCCTCGTCCCGCACGCCGCCGAGCGACATGCGCACGAACTCGCGACCCGTCGCCTTGGCGATGGACTTGCCCAGCGAGGTCTTGCCGACGCCGGGGGGGCCGACGAGGCACAGGATCGGGCCGGTGAGCTTGTTCGCGCGCTGCTGCACGGCGAGGTATTCGACGATCCGCTCCTTGACCTTGTCCAGGCCGAAATGGTCGTTGTCCAGCAGGACTTGGGCGCCGAGCAGATCCTTCTTGATCTTCGAGCGCTTGCCCCACGGGATGCCGAGCATCCAGTCCAGATAGTTGCGCACCACCGTCGCCTCGGCGGACATCGGCGACATCTGGCGGAGCTTCTTCAGCTCGGCGGTGGCCTTGTCGCGGGCCTCCTTGGTGAACTTGGTCTTCTCGATCTTCTCTTCGAGCTCGGCCAGCTCGTCGCGGCCATCCTCGGAATCGCCCAGCTCCTTCTGGATCGCCTTCATCTGCTCGTTGAGGTAGTACTCGCGCTGGGTCTTCTCCATCTGCCGCTTGACGCGGGTCCGGATGCGCTTCTCCACCTGCAGCACGGAGATCTCGCTCTCCATCAACGACAGCACGCGCTCCAGGCGCTGCGCCACCGTAGGCGTCTCCAGGATGCCCTGCTTGTCGGAGATCTTGACCAGCAGGTGCGAGCCGATCGTATCGGCGAGCTTGGACGGCTCGTCGATCTGGGTCACGGCCGAGACGACCTCCGGGGAGATCTTTTTGTTGAGCTTGACGTAGTTCTCGAACTCCGAGAGCACCGAGCGCGCGAGCGCCTCGGCCTCGACGCGGTCGCCAAGCTCGTCGTGCAGAGCCTCGGCGGTGGCCTCGTAATACTCGTCGGAGCGGGTGAAGCCCGTCACCTTGGCGCGGCCGATGCCCTCGACCAGCACCTTCACGGTGCCGTCGGGCAGCTTCAGCAGCTGCAGCACGGAGGCGAGGGTGCCGATCTTGTAGATCGCATCGGTGGCCGGATCGTCGTCGCCCGCATTGATCTGGGTGGCGAGCAGGATGTGGCGATCGGTGCGCACGGCTTCTTCGAGGGCGCGGATCGACTTCTCGCGGCCGACGAACAGGGGCACGATCATGTGCGGGAAGACGACGATGTCGCGCAGGGGGAGAACGGCGTAGGAACCCGTCGAGCCCGGGACGACCGGCTGGCGCGATTTCGACTGTGTCATGGGGGACTTCCTCTCAGGGACGCCCGGCTTCGGTCCCCCCGGCGATGGGGCGAACCGACTGCCAGGGGCCGACCGGGCCGCGAGGGTCGGGATGGTCGTGAACTTTGCGGCTGGCGACGCGGACCGTTCCTCGAAGGAGCGAGCGGCCACCGCGATGAGCCTGAGGTGGCTGCGGGGGGCAGCGTTTTCAAGATGTTCCCCGCAGCGCGCCCGGCCGGAGCCGGGCGCTTAATGCAACCCTACCAAGCGCTTACGCGCTCACGCTGGCGGGCGCTTCCTTGTTGCGGTCGCCGTGGATGTAGAGCGGGCGCGACTTGCCCTCGACCACTTCCGGACCGATCACGACCTGCTCCACGGATTCGAGGCCCGGCAGATCGTACATCGTGTCGAGCAGGATCGTCTCCAGGATCGACCGCAGGCCACGGGCGCCGGTCTTGCGCTCGATCGCCTTGCGGGCGACCAGCGACAGCGCATCGTCCTGGAACGTCAGATCGACGTTCTCCATCTCGAACAGCCGCTGGTACTGCTTCACCAGGGCGTTCTTCGGCTCCTGTAGGATCTTCTTCAGCGCCGCCTCGTCGAGATCCTCGAGCGTCGCAAGCACCGGCAGGCGGCCGACGAACTCGGGGATGAGGCCGAACTTCAGCAAGTCCTCCGGCTCCACCGAGCGGAAGATCTCGCCGGTGCGGCGGTCGTCCGGGGCCTGCACGCTCGCGCCGAAGCCGATCGACGTGCCCTTGCCGCGCTGGGAGATGATCCGCTCCAGCCCCGCGAAGGCGCCGCCGCAGATGAACAGGATGTTGGTGGTGTCGACCTGCAGGAACTCCTGCTGCGGGTGCTTGCGGCCGCCCTGCGGCGGCACCGAGGCGACCGTGCCCTCCATGATCTTCAGGAGCGCCTGCTGCACACCCTCGCCCGACACGTCGCGGGTGATCGACGGGTTGTCGGACTTGCGCGAGATCTTGTCGATCTCGTCGATGTAGACGATGCCGCGCTGCGCCCGCTCGACGTTGTAGTCGGAGGCCTGGAGCAGCTTGAGGATGATGTTCTCCACATCCTCGCCGACATAGCCGGCCTCGGTCAGGGTCGTGGCGTCCGCCATGGTGAACGGAACGTCGAGGATCCGGGCCAGCGTCTGCGCGAGCAGGGTCTTGCCCGAGCCGGTCGGCCCGATCAGCATGATGTTGGACTTGGCCAGCTCGACGTCGTTGTGCTTCGTCGCGTGCGCGAGCCGCTTGTAGTGGTTGTGCACCGCGACCGAGAGGACCTTCTTGGCGAAGTCCTGGCCGATGACGTAATCGTCGAGGACCCGCCGGATCTCCTTCGGGGTCGGCACCCCGTCGCGGCTCTTCACCAGCGAGGATTTCGACTCCTCGCGGATGATATCCATGCACAGCTCGACGCACTCGTCGCAGATGAACACGGTCGGGCCGGCGATCAGCTTGCGGACCTCGTGCTGGCTCTTGCCGCAGAACGAGCAATACAGCGTGCTCTTGGAGTCGTTGCCGCCAGTCTTGCTCATATCGGTCTCCGATTCGTCGCGTTCGCAGCCGGCTAAGGGCGCACGCGCATCGTTTCAACGTAAGGGGGCCCGCTTAAAGAAACAGTATGCTGCGCGTCTTTGACCGATGGGCCCTGTCATCGGATGCAAACACGCTGCCGCGGCGGGATCAAGGCCACGCCACGGCGGTCAGGCGACGCAACCCTCAAGCAGCGGCGGGCTCGGGGCGCTTCTGGATGACCTCGTCGATGAGACCGAACTCCTTGGCCGCATCCGCGGTCATGAAATTGTCGCGCTCCAGCGCGTTCTCAATGGCTGCGTAGTCACGGCCGGTATGCTTCACGTAGATCTCGTTCAGGCGCCGCTTCAGCGCCTCGATCTCGCGGGCATGGATCAGGATGTCGGTGGCCTGCCCCTGGAAGCCGCCCGAGGGCTGGTGGACCATGATCCGGGCGTTCGGCAGAGCGAAGCGGTGCCCGGGCTCGCCGGCCGTGAGCAGCAGGGAGCCCATCGAGGCGGCCTGGCCGACGCAGAGGGTCGTCACCGGGCAGCGGATGAACTGCATCGTGTCGTAGATCGACAGACCCGAGGTGACGACGCCACCAGGGGAATTGATATAGAAGGAAATTTCCTTCTTGGGGTTCTCGGCCTCGAGGAACAGCAGCTGCGCCACGATCAGCGAGGCACCGTAATCCTCCACCGGACCGGTGAGGAAGATGATGCGCTCGCGCAACAGGCGGGAGTAGATGTCGAAAGCACGCTCGCCGCGGCTCGACTGCTCGACGACCATCGGCACGAGCGCGTTGTTGTAGACGTCGATCGGATCTCTCATCTCGTCCTGCCCAGAGTGAGGCCCGGGGCTGCCGCGAATCAGGGCAGCCCGGGCATGTCAGCGAACACCGGCGATGCTTAACCATCGCCTAACCCTATGCCCGCCGTCCTGGGACAGTGCGGGGCTCAGTCGGCCTTTGCCTCGGTCTTGGACTCGTCCTTGGCCTCGGCCTTGTCTGCCGGCTTCTCGCCGGTCGTATCGTCGTCATCCTCATCGGCGAAAAGCGTCTCTTTCGAGACCGGCTCCTCGACGAGTTTGACTTGACCGAGGACGTGGTCAACCACCTTCTCCTCGAACAGCGGCGCCCGAAGCTCGGCGAGCGCCTGCGGGTTCTTGCGGTAGAAGTCCCACACCTGCTGCTCCTGGCCCGGGAACTGCCGGACCCGAGCGATGAGGGCCTGGTTCACCTCCTCGTCCGAAACCTTGATATCGGCGCTCTCGCCGACCTGCGCAAGCACGAGACCGAGGCGAACGCGACGCTCGGCGATCTTCCGGTAGTCGGCCTGAGCCTTCTCCTCGGTGGTGTCCTCGTCCGCGAAGCTCTTGCCGCGTGCCTTGAGGTCCTGCTCCACCTGCGCCCAGACGCTGGCGAATTCCTGCGCGACCAGGGAGGGCGGCAGCTCGAACGCGTACTTACCGTCGAGCGCGTCGAGAAGCTCCTTCTTGAGCTTGCGGCGCGAAGCCGCCTCGAAGTCGCCGCCGATCGCCTTGGCGATCGCCTCGCGCAGCTTCTCCAGGGAGTCCATGCCGAGCGACTTGGCGAACTCGTCGTCGATCTTGGCCTCGCCCGGGGCCTGGATCTTGGTGACGGTCACGTCGAACGCGGCGTCCTTGCCGGCGAGGTGCTCGGCGCCGTAGGCCTCCGGGAAGGTCGCCTTCACGACGCGCTTGTCGCCGACCTTGGCGCCGACGAGCTGCTCCTCGAAGCCCGGGATGAACGAGCCCGAGCCGAGCTCCAGGTCGATCCCCTCACCCTTGCCGCCCTCGAATTCCTCGCCGTCGATGCGGCCGACGAAATCGATGGTGACGCGGTCGCCGTCCTGGGCCTCGGCGCCCTCGTCCCGCTCGGTGAACGGCCGGCTCTGGCCGGCCATGCGCTGCAGCGCCTCGTCGACCTCGGAGTCCTCGGGCTTGGCCACGAGCTTCTTGAGGCTGACATCGGAGAGGTCCGCCAGCTCAAAGCTCGGCATCACCTCGAGGGCGACCTTGAAGGCGAGGTCGGCCTTGGCGTCCAGCGCCTTCTCGATCTCGGCCTGGTCGGTCGGGAATTCGACCTGCGGCTCCAGGGCGAGCTTGAGGTCGTTGTCGGCCACGATCTTGCGGTTGGCCTCGTTGACGGCGTTCTGCACCACCTCGGCCATGACCGAGCGGCCGTAGACCTTGCGCAGATGGGCGACTGGGACCTTGCCGGGGCGGAAGCCCTTGAGCTGGACCTTGTCCTTCATGCCCGAGAGCTCGGTCGTCAGGCGCTCCTCGAGTTCGTGGGCGGCCAGCAGCACCTGAAACTCGCGCTTCAGACCCTGGGCGTTGATCTCGGTCACCTGCATCGTCGTCGTCGCTCTTCAAAAGACCTTGTGGTCGCCGGCCGGGCCGGCGTCATACGGCTTGGTCGCGCGGTCCGGGATACGACGGTGTCGGATACGGGGATGAGGCGGCCCCGAGCGGAGCCGCGCCATCTGGAAGCGTCCTGGTGCGGGCGGAGGGGCTCGAACCCCCACGTCTTGCGACACTGGAACCTAAATCCAGCGCGTCTACCAGTTCCGCCACGCCCGCGCGCGCCGACACCCGGCGCGTCGCCGGCCGCCGGAAGCGCGCCCTATAGCATGGGCTGCACGGCACGCAGCAAAAAACTTGACCTCCCGTGGCGGCGGTGGCGCACGCCTGGGCACGCGGCTATCTACCCAGGCCTTTCGCGTGCCGCCGTCGAGATCCCATGACCTCATCCCGCCCCGTGCCGCCGACCGATCCGCGCGCCGTCACGCCGTCGCGCCGGACCCTGCTCGCCGCGGCGGCCGCGTTCGGGCTGATGCCGGAGACGGGGTGGGCGCAGGGCGTGGTACCCGAGAAAGCGCCGACGTTGCCGAACCCGGCGATCCCGGAAGCCCCGGCTCCCGCCCTGCCGGCCGCCCCCGCCAGGACCCGGCTGCGGCCCGAGCCGGCAGCCGAGACCCCGGTCTGGTGCTTCGACGGCAAGACCGTGCCGCCTCTGGTGCGGATCAAGCTCGGCCAGCCGGTCCGGCTCAGGATCGAGAACCGCACCGACAAACCGCTGTCGCTGCACTGGCATGGGGTGCGCAACGTCAACGCGATGGACGGCGTCGGCGGTGTCACCCAGGCGCCGATCCAGCCGGGGGCCGACTTCCTGTACCAGTTCACGCCCCCGGATGCCGGGACCTACCTGATCCGCCCCCTCGTGGTCGGCGGGGCGAGCGAGCCGTCCGGTCGGGGCCTGGCCGGTATGCTGATCGTCGAGGAGGCGAGCCCGCCCCTGGTCGACGCGGATGTCGGCCTGGTGATGCAGGATTGGCGGCTGGAGGACGATGCCAGCCTGATGCCGTTCGGCCAGCCGCTCTTCGCCGCCACGAATGGGCGCCTCGGCAATCTCGTGACGGTCAACGGCAAGCCGGTGCCGGACACGTTCGAGGCGCGGCCCGGGGCTCGGGTCCGCCTGCGCCTCGGCAATGCCTGCAACGCCCGCGGGACGCGGCTCCGGTTCGAGGGCGTGAAGGTCTACGTGGCGGCGGTGGACGGGCAGCCGACCGACACGTTCGAGCCCCTGCGGGCGACCCTGCCGTTCCCCCCGGGCACCCGCTACGACCTGATGGTCGACCTGCCCGAGCAGGAAGGCGCCACCTGCTCGATCATCGCGCTCGTCGGCCAGGGCCTGACCCTGGCGACCGTCACCACGAAGGGCGCTCCGATCGCCGACAAGCGGCTGCCGATCGGCCCGATCGGCGAGAACAAGCGCCTGCCCGCCGAGATCAAGCTCCAGAACGCCCTGCGGCGGGACGTGGTGATCACCGGCGGCGCCTTCGTGCCGAAGGCCGCCGGGAAGGACGCGTCGAAGGACAAGCCGGCGCCCGAGCCGGTCTATACCGGCGATCCCCAGAAGATCTGGGCGGTGAACGGCACCAGCGCGACCACAGGCCTGCAGCCGATCTTCACGGTGAAGCGCGGTCAGGTCGTGGTGCTGGCCCTGCGCAACGAGACCGCTTTCCCGCAGGCGCTGCACCTGCACGGCCACTGCTTCCGCCTGCTGCACCCCCTGGACGATGGCTGGGAGCCCTACTGGCTCGACACGTTCCAGCTGCTGGAAGGCCGGACCGCCCGCATCGGCTTCCTGGCCGACAATCCGGGGCGCTGGCTGATCAGTGCCACGGTGCTGGAGCGGTTCGATACCGGCCTGTGGACATTGTTCGAGGTCACCTGATCCCGGCTTCGGCGAGATCCCCGAGCACGGCGGGCATCAGTTCCGGGATGTCCTCGGCGATCAGGCCCGGCCCATGGCGGAGGCCGGCATCGCCGTGGAGCCAGACGCCGGCGGCCGCCGCCTCGAAGGGCGGCATGCCCTGCGCCAGCAGCCCGGCGATCAGGCCGCCGAGCACGTCGCCCGAGCCGGCGGTGCCGAGATAGGGGCTTCCGTGGTCGTTGATCGCCGCGCGCCCGTCCGGGCTCGCGATCACGGTGTCGGACCCCTTCAGGACCACGACCGCGCCGGTGAGTGCGGCGGCGGCGAGGGTGCGGGCGACCTTGTCGGCCCCCTCGGCGGTGGCGTCCGTCCCGCTGAACAGCCGCGCGAACTCGCCCTCGTGGGGGGTGAGCACGGCCTGCGCGTCACCGTCGGCGAGATGGGCGGCCAGCAGCGGCGCCTGTCCGGCAAAACTCGTGAGCGCGTCGGCATCGAGGACGAGACTGCGGCCGGCGGCAGCCGCCACGGCGACGCGCTCGCGGGTCGGCTCGCCGGTGCCGAGGCCCGGCCCGGCCAGGACGACGTTGAGGCGCTCGTCGGTGAGCAGATCGTCGAGGTCGTCCGCGGTCTCGCAGGCGCGCAGCATGATCGCGGTGAGCTGGGCGGCGTTCTCCGCCAGCGCCGCGTCGGGCGATGCGAGCGTGACGAGGCCGGCGCCGACCCGCAATGCGCCCCGGGCCGCGAGCCGGGCCGCGCCGGTCTTGGTGGCGGGCCCTGAGAGAACCAGGGCGTGACCGCGGGTATATTTGTGGCTCTCGGCGGTCAGCCGGGGAAAGGTTTGCGCCCAGAGATCCGGTCCGTTCCGAAAGAGGGGCGGCATAGCGGCGGCGAGGCCGACCTCCAAAGCCGCCTGGCCCGCCCCGATATCGGCGAGGTGCCGGTGCCCGCACAGGCTCCGGCCGGGCTGGAGCAGGTGCCCCGGCTTGAACGCCACGAAGGTCACGGTCTCCACGGCCTGGATCGCGGCGCCGCGCGCGGCGCCGGTATCACCGTCGACACCGCTCGGCACATCGACGGCGAGCACCGGGATGCCGGAGGCATTCACGGCCTCGACCAGGGCGCGGGCAGCGCCGTCGAGATCGCGGGACAGACCGGCCCCGAACAGGGCGTCGATGATGAGATCCCCGGACGGAAGTGCGTCTGCCGCGGCCTGCTGGACCGGACCGGTCCAGGCCTGCGCCGCACGGTCGGCATCGCCCGCGAGCGCGGCGCGGTCACCGAGCAGGCACAGCGCGACGCCGTAGCCGCGCGCCGCCAGGAGCCGCGCGGCCACGAAGCCGTCGCCGCCGTTGTTGCCGGGTCCGCACAGCACAATGGCCCGGCCACCTCCGGGAAGCCGAGCCGCGGCGCGCTCGGCCACCGCGGCACCGGCAGCCTCCATCAGTTGGAGCCCGGGAATACCGCCCTCGATGGCCGTGGTATCGACCCGGCGCATCGCCGCCACAGTCAGCACTCGCATGCGCATCTCCAGGTCTGCCCGTGCGCCGAACACAGTTGATTAAAAATGCGCCACAAATTCATCGAAAGCCCGAAGGATGTGCGTAGCCTGCGCTCCGAATGGGCACTAACGTGGCGCCGGTCGCGAAAACGACGTGGCGGAGTCTTACCGACGATGTTAGAAATATCCGGCAGCGTAGCGCAGGCCCGAGCGGCATGAAGAAGATCGAAGCGATCATCAAGCCTTTCAAGCTCGACGAGGTGAAGGAGGCGCTCCAGGAGGTCGGCCTCCAGGGCATCACCGTCATCGAGGCGAAGGGGTTCGGCCGTCAGAAGGGCCATACCGAGCTCTATCGCGGCGCCGAATACGTGGTCGATTTCCTGCCTAAAGTGAAGCTCGAGATCGTGCTGTCGGATGCGCTGGTCGAGGGCGCCGTCGAGGCGATCCGCAAGTCGGCCCAGACCGGCCGCATCGGCGACGGCAAGATCTTCGTCTCGACCATCGAGGAAGCGATCCGCATCCGCACGGGCGAGACCGGCACGGACGCGATCTGACCGATTTTTGATGGGCCGTTCCTATCCTCGCTGCTGTTCGGCAGCTGGGGATGTGGGCGCATCTATCGCCTCGGAGCGGCCTTCACCGTCTTTGCGAGTGCAGCGAAGCAGACTCAGGCAGCGGGCAACGTCGGACTGGGGCGAAATCCCTATGTCGTTTTGCTTCGCTCGCGATGACAGTGCGGATCTTAGGGGAGTTCGCGCCATCGTCTTTGGATTGCAATCGCGCAATCGATCGGGCTGTGAGGGATGATCCGCGCATTCATGGGCCCATGAGGCACGGGTCTTAGTTGCAATCACGTCCGGACTTCTCGCGTGAAAACCCGGCGTTTTCCTGATCTGCCTAAGAATTCACGCTGCACGAATGTCCGGCATCTGTGCGCCGGGCCATGGAGTGCTGCGTCGGTAGCACCACATGCTCCGGGGAACGGACGGCCGGAACGGCCGCTTTGTTCCCACCAGGAGGACCTTGTGATGGCCGGTACCGACGGGCGTGAGACCGCCAAGATCTATGAATTGTCGGCGTTCCGGCGCGCCAGACCGACGTTGCGGGCAGCCGAGAAGGCGAAGCCGGCGCCGATGCCGAGTTTCGGCGGCGCCTGGTACCACGAGGCCGCAATCCGCGACGACGATCGCCCCCGCCGCACCTGAAGACGACGAAGCCGGGCGCGAGGGCCCGGCTCCGGATGTCTGAAGTGCCGGAAGCGAGATGCTTCAGGCGGCGACGGCGGCCTCGGTCGGCACCGAAGAGATCGTCTTCAGCACCTGCGAGGCGATCTGGTAGGGGTCGCCCTGCGAATTCGGACGGCGATCCTCCAGATACCCCTTGTAGCCGCTATTGGCGAAGGAGTGCGGCACCCGGATCGAGGCGCCGCGGTCGGCGATGCCGTACGAGAATTCGTGGATTGAGGCGGTCTCGTGCTTGCCGGTCAGCCGCATGTGGTTGTCCGGGCCGTAGACGGCGATGTGATCCTCACGGGCGTTCTTGAACGCGTCCATGAGCTTCTCGAAGTAATCCTTGCCGCCATGCTCGCGCATGAAGGCGGTCGAGAAGTTGCAGTGCATGCCCGAGCCGTTCCAGTCGGTGTCGCCGAGCGGCTTGCAATGGTACTCGACGTCGATGCCGTAGGACTCGCACAGCCGCTGCAGCAGGTAGCGGGCCATCCACATCTCGTCGGCGGCCTTTTTGGAGCCCTTGCCGAAGATCTGGAATTCCCACTGGCCCTTGGCCACCTCGGCGTTGATGCCCTCGTGATTGATGCCGGCGTCGAGGCAGAGGTCGAGGTGCTCCTCGACGATCTTGCGGGCGACGTCGCCGACGTTGGAATAGCCGACGCCGGTGTAGTAGGGGCCCTGCGGGGCCGGGTAGCCCGAGGTCGGGAAGCCGAGGGGCCGTCCGTCCTTGTAGAGGAAGTATTCCTGCTCGAAGCCGAACCAGGCGCCGGCATCGTCCAGGATGGTCGCGCGCTTGTTCGACTCGTGCGGGGTCTTGCCGTCCGGCATCATCACTTCGCACAGGACCAGGACGCCGTTCTTGCGGGCCGGGTCGGGGAAGTGGCGCACGGGCTTGAGCATGCAATCGGAGCTGCCGCCCTCGGCCTGCTTCGTGGATGAGCCGTCGAAGCCCCACATCGGCAGTTGGTCGAGGGTCGGGAAGCTATCGAATTCCTTGATCTGCGTCTTGCCGCGCAGATTCGGGACCGGCGTATACCCGTCGAGCCATATATACTCGAGCTTATATTTCGTCATTCCGGTTCTCTCGTCCGTTGTCGATGCGCGGCCCGGTCAATTCCCGGGCGACGCGAACGGCTTGCCGCCGTTTCGACGGCCGCTGCCGCTTTTGCATGGAGCATGCCAGACCGTCCCGGATCCCCGCCCCAACCAGCCGATTGACGGCCAGCGCGCGATCACGGAACCGAGAGCACCCCGCAATCGGGACCAAACGTCCCGCTTAGGCGCCGATTCCGCCTGCGCGCGGGTGGCAAGGCGCGCGTGCGACGGATATCAAGCGGCGCGGCCGGTGCGGCCCGACGCAATGGTGGCCGCCCCGCGCGAGAATCCCCAACGCCTTTCCTGGAGGATGCCCACGATGACGACTGCGGCCGACGTTCTGAAGAATATCCGGGACAACGACGTACGCTACGTGGACTTCCGGTTCACCGACCCGCGCGGCAAGTGGCAGCACGTCACGTTCGACGTCTCCCTCATCGACGACGAGATCTTCGCCGAGGGCACGATGTTCGACGGCTCGTCGATCGCCGGCTGGAAGGCGATCAACGAGTCCGACATGCTGCTGATGCCGGATCCGTCCACCGCCTGCCTCGACCCGTTCTTCTCCGCCTCGACCCTGTCGATCGTCTGCGACGTGCTCGAGCCCGCCACCGGCGAGCCCTATTCCCGCGATCCCCGCGGCACCGCCAAGCGCGCCGAGGCCTACCTCCAGCAGACCGGGATTGGCGACACGATCTATGTCGGCCCCGAGGCCGAGTTCTTCGTGTTCGACGACGTGAAGTTCGCCGCCGACCCCTACCGCACCGGCTTCGAGCTCGACTCCACCGAGTTGCCGTCGAACGGCTTCACCGATTACGAGGGCGGCAACCTCGGCCACCGGGTCCAGACCAAGGGCGGCTACTTCCCGGTCCCGCCGCAGGATTCGGCCCAGGACATGCGCGGCGAGATGCTGGCTGCGATGCAGTCCATGGGCGTGAAGGTCGAGAAGCACCACCACGAGGTGGCCTCGGCCCAGCACGAGCTCGGCATGAAGTTCGACGTGCTGACCAAGCTCGCCGACCACATGCAGATCTACAAGTACTGCATTCACAACGTCGCCCAGAGCTACGGCAAGTCGGCGACGTTCATGCCGAAGCCCGTCTTCGGCGACAACGGTTCGGGCATGCACGTCCACCAGTCGATCTGGAAGGACGGCAAGCCGGTCTTCGCCGGCGACAAGTATGCCGGCCTCAGCCAGGAATGCCTCTGGTACATCGGCGGCATCATCCGGCACGCCAAGGCGCTCAACGCCTTCACCAACCCGTCGACCAATTCCTACAAGCGGCTGGTTCCGGGCTACGAGGCGCCGGTGCTGCTCGCCTACTCGGCGCGCAACCGCTCGGCCTCCTGCCGGATCCCGTGGACCAAGAGCCCGAACGCCAAGCGCGTCGAGGTCCGCTTCCCCGACCCGATGGCCAACCCCTATCTGGCCTTCTCGGCCTTGCTGATGGCCGGCCTTGACGGCATCCGCAACAAGATCGATCCGGGCCCGGCCATGGACAAGGATCTCTACGAGCTGCCGCCGAAGGAGCTGAAGCAGATCCCGACCGTGTGCGGTTCGCTCCGCGAGGCGCTCACCAGCCTCGACAAGGACCGCACCTTCCTCAAGGAAGGCGGCGTGTTCACGGACGACCAGATCGACTCGTTCATCGAGCTGAAGATGACCGAGGTGCTGCGCTACGAGATGACCCCGCACCCGATCGAGTTCGTGCAGTACTACTCGCTGTGATGTGAGAGGGGGCCGGGCGTGAAGCCCGGCCCCCTACACGATTTGACGTGACAGGATGCCGCTTAACAAGCGCCGAGTCCGTCATGGAACAAAAAGCGAACTTTCGTGACAAATAAGATAATTTGCCTAATATGAGCGCCCGCAGCTGGCGGGGTGCTCTATGCTTTCTGATGATATTGCTGTTCAGCGGACGCGGTGGAACCTCGCGGCTATTAAGGTTGAGCTGAAGCTTTTTCGACTCCAACTCATTGTCAAAGCCTACAATCCCGGTCAGCCGCGGGTACCTGCTGGACGTCCAGACGGCGGACAATGGACAGATGAGGATCGTCCCGTAGGTCTGGGAGCGGACGACGACGCGCATCTTATCCTCGTAGGCAATGAAGATGATCAGCGATACAAAGTTGATCTCATGGCCGAACAGGGACGTGGAGGACATACAGTAAGTCGACACGTCGGAAAGACTGACGATGAATTATTGGAGCGAATCCGTAAATCGCAATGGAGCACTCCCCTTGCGCACGGGGGGTTAAAACGGAACGGAAGTTTCTCATCGATTGAGTCGGCGAACGATCTCGTAAATCAAACCATACAAGCAAACAAATCGATCGTTGATCTTGTTGCATCAGGAACTATTAAAGATGCATTTATTACCAAATAATTTGGATATAAAACTGGCAGGGAGGCTTACAGCACAAATGATGACGTGTTATATTTGCGAAATACAACTTGTGTAGGCGCACTCATAATACATGAACCAACTTTATCGCGCGGATTTAGAGTTCGAACGGCACACCCCCAAACCGAGGGAGATTAAATTGACTTCCCCAGAGTTCGATGAATTCACTCGCCAATTCTATCAGGACCTGATGGAAGATATTGCAACCGAGGAGGAAATTATTACTTTTGCTCTATCTCCATTTTCAGACAATTCGAAGCGCGCACGTCTGCGATCATATCTTGGCTCGATCACCAATGACAACGTCTCGAATGAGGAGTTGCGAAAATTGTGGTGGTCGTCTTCGGCCGATGTCGTGTTCTACGACGGTGCCGAACTGAGAGCCTTCCTCGAACGGGTGCGGGATATACTGTAACGTCCGGCCCGGGAACCAGCAGAGGAGTACTGAGGCGGCGAACGCCGTTTACGAGGTGGGTACGGTAGAAGTTGGGGCCGCTTGCCGCAGCCCCGGAATTCATTGTCTGTCGCGTTGCGATCTCGATCGTTCAATGCGGCGGATACACGGATGCTCACCCTCGACCACCTCGTCGTCGTGGCCCCCGACCTCGCGGAGGGCGTGGCCCATGTCTGCGACTGCCTCGGCCTCGACATGCCGGAAGGCGGGCGCCATCCCGAAATGGGCACCCGCAACCAACTGCTGCGCCTCGGCGCATCGACGTTCCTCGAAGTGATCGCCGTCGATCCCGAGGCAGCCCCACCGGCCCGCGCCCGCTGGTTCGGCCTCGGCGACGCTGCGCGGGTGCGGGCGGATTGGGAGGCCGGGCGGCGGCTGCGCGGCTTCGTCGCCCGGACCGATGATCTCGACACCCTGCTCGCGGCCCATCCCGATCTGCTCGGCGCGGCGGCGACGATGACCCGGGGCACGCTGTCGTGGCGCTTCGGCCTGCGCCCGGACGGGACCTGGCCGGCGGACGGCGCCGCGCCCTGCGTGATGGATTGGGGCGACCGTCCGCACCCGGCCGGGACGATGCCGGATCTCGGGGCGCGGCTCCAAGATTTCTGGCTGACCGATCCGGAGGCGGAGGCGGTGGCCGCGCTCCATGCGGACCTCGGCCTGACCGACCCACCGCGGATCGAGCCCGGCCCGACCTCGCGCTACACCGCCCGGATCGCGACGCCCTCCGGGCTGCGCACGCTGACCTGAGGACGAGCCCTCCTTGCCGGCCTGATCGGGGGGCTGACCGGCGAGGAGGGCTTGGCCGGGACCCGCGAGCCTCGGCAGGCGCAACCTAGCAGGGGTCCGTCGCCGTGCGGTTGCCGAAACGGCTCATTCTGCACAGGAAGCCCGCACCATCGTTCACGTATGCGCGAAGATGTCCGTCTCCGGCCAGCCGTCGAGGTCGAGGCGGGCGCGGGTGGGCAAGAAGGCGAAGCAGGCGCCGGCAACGTCGGTGCGGCCCTCCCGGGCCAGCATGGCGTCGAGCCGCTCCCGGGCGGCGTGGAGGTGGAGCACGTCGGAGGCCGCGTAATCCTGCTGGGCCTGCGTCAGGGTCTCGGCGCCCCAGTCGGAGGATTGCTGCTGCTTCGACAGGTCGACGCCGACGAGCTCGCGGACCACGTCCTTGAGCCCGTGACGGTCGGTGTAGGTGCGGGCGAGCTTCGAGGCGATCTTGGTGCAGTAGACCGGCCCCGGCATCACCCCGAACGCCTTGAACAGCACCGCCACGTCGAACCGCGCGAAGTGAAAGATCTTGAGCACGTCGGGATCGGCCAGGACGCGCTTGAGCACGACCGGCTCCGGGCCGTCCTGGGGGATCTGGACCACGTCCGCCGTGCCGTCGCCGGTGGAGATCTGCACCACGCAGAGCCGGTCCCGGTGCGGGTTGAGGCCCAGCGTTTCGGTGTCGATGGCCACCGCCCGTCCCGCAGCGTAATCGGCGGGCAGGTCGCCGCGGTGGAGGCGTACGATCGGGCTCGGCATCTTTTTTGGGACCTTGAGGCTGGTGCGCCGGTACCATTGGCGCCACGTGCCGGCAAGCCGCCGACGCAGCATGGGGAGAAGCGGATGATGACGGCAGCCGAGGTGATCGCGACCCTGGGGCTGAAGCCCCATCCGGAGGGCGGCCATTACCGCGAGACCTTTCGCGATCCGCGCATGGTCGACGGCCGCTCGGTCGGCACCGCGATCTATTTTCTGCTGGATGTCGGCGAGGCCTCGGCCTGGCACCGGGTCGACGCCGCCGAGATCTGGCACTGGCATGCCGGCGCGCCGCTGGTGATCACCACCAGCCCGAACGGCTACGACGCCACCGCCCAGCATCTCGGGCCGGATCTCGCTGCCGGGCAGCGCCCGCAATGTGTGGTGCCGGCCGGCCATTGGCAGACCGCCACCAGCCTCGGCGCCTGGACGCTGGTCGGCTGCACGGTCTCGCCGGGCTTCGACTTCGCGGGCTTCGAGATGGCACCGCCCGACTGGCGGCCGACGCCGCGGAGGTAATGCCCGCGGCGCCGGCTCGGTCAGGTCGGCGCCGGGATCGGAGACAGAACGGGCGTGCCCGCGAAGAAGGCGGTGAGGTTGCCGACGACCTGATCGATCGCCGCGGCCATCGCCTCCGGCGAGCGGCCGGCGATGTGCGGCGTGAGCACGACATTGGGCAGAGCCCGCAAGGCGGCCGGCACGTCGGGCTCGCCTTCGATCACATCGAGCCCGGCCCCCGCGAGCTGACCGGTACCCAGGGCTTCCACCAGGGCCGCGGTGTCCACGACGGTTCCACGTCCGACATTGACGAGGAAGCCCGCCGGCCCAAGTGCCGCGATGGCCGAGCGGCCGACGGAATGGCGGGTCGCAGCGCCGCCCGGCAGCGCCACGAACAGGACATCGGCCCAGGCGCACAGGTCCTCGACGCTCGGCATGTAGGTCCAAGCCACATCCGGCACCGCACGGCGGCTGTGGTAGCGGATCTCCATATCGAAGCCGGCGCACCGATTCGCGATCCGTCGCCCGATCCCGCCGAGACCCAGAATACCTGCGCGCTTGCCATACGCGCTCGGCCGCGCGGTCCCGCCCTCTCGCCATTGTCCGGCGCGCACGGCCGCATCGAAGCGCGGTACGTCGCGCAGCGCGGCCAGGAGCAGGGCGAGGGCGTGGTCTGCCACGCAGTCGGCATTGACCCCGGGGCCATGCGTGATGACGATCCCGCGCGCGCCGGCCGCGTCGCAGTCGACGCCCTCGTAGCCCGCGCCCTGCGCGCAGATGATCCCGAGGTTCGGCAGCGCCGCGATCAGGGAAGCCGGGATCGCGGTGGTACCGTTCGTCACGATAGCCCGGATGCGGCTGCCGATCCGCTCAGTCAGCGCCGTGCGCGCCTCCGCGGTGACGGCCTGATGGACGGTGCAAATCGCGCTCAGCTGATCGCGCGCGGATGGCGCCAGATCGACCGCGAGGAGCAGGTCCGGCCTGTCCGACCGTGACGGGTCATCCATCGGCATATCTTTCCCACCATGAATCCGGATCGAGGCCGGATCAGCCGCGCACCGGCGCTGCCCGGGAAGCCCGAACCGCTGTCAGCGCGCCGGCCACGATCAGCAGGCAGGCCAGCGCGAGCGCCGGACCGGGGCTGGCATAGCCGGTTGCCACCAGGATCAGCGTCGACAGAACCGGCGCCGCGTAGGCGGTGACGCCGAGCAGGCGGACGTCGCCGCGCTTGCAGCCGATATCCCAGAGATAGAACGCGGCGCCCACCGGCCCGATCCCCAGCAGCAGCACCGCCCCCCATTGCGTCGCGTCCGCGGGCCAGATTGTCGTCTCGAAGGCGAGGTGGCAGGCGAGGCTCAGGGCCGCCGTGACGAGGCAGAACCCTGCGACCGCGTCGGTCGGCACCTCTCCGACCCGGGCCGACAGCACCGAGTAGCCGGCCCACACGAAGGCGGCCGCCAGGGAAGCCGCGTAGCCGGGCAGCGCGCCGGCGGCGAAATCGAGATTGCCCCGGCCGACGAACAGGGCGGCGACGCCGGCGAGCCCGAGAGCCGCCCCGGCGAGATGCCCGGCGCGCAGGCCGCCCGAGCCCGGCAGCCGCGCGGAGAACAGGACGATCAGCAGCGGCCAGAGATAATTGATCAGCCCGGCCTCGGCCGGCGGCGCCAGGCGCAGGGCGCTGAAATAGAGGGCGTGGTAGCCGAACAGCCCCCCGACCCCGAGCAGCCAGACCGGCCAGGGCTGGAGCAGCGCCCGGGCCCGGGCCGGTCGGGCGATCCAGGCGACACAGCCGCACAGGCCGCCGACCCAGAAGGTCATGGCGGCGAGCTGGAAGGGCGGTATCGTCCCGGAGGCCGCCGTGAACAGGGCGAGCAGCGACCACAGCAGGATCGCCCCGAAGCCCGCGAGGGTGGCGGAAGAGCGCGAGAGGTCGCGGCCCTCGGATGACGCGGTCAGGCTCATGGCGCGCAGCTAGCATGGGATCGGATGAGTCGGCGAGACCGGAGTCACGCCTCTGTCACGGTCGCGCTCTACCGGCGGCTCGAAGCGGGAGATCTGTCGATGCGCGCGACCCTGGCCGTCCTCGGGCTGCTCCTGGCGGGAGGCCCGGTCCTGGCCGGAGAGGCCGCCCAGATCGGGCCGCGTCCGTTCTACCTGGTCGACCAGCTGAAGCCCGGCCCGCTGAAGGAGCGGCTCGCCGCCTGCGGGATCGACCGTCCCTACACGCCGAAAACCTTCTCGATCTCGCACCGCGGGGCGCCGCTGATGTTCCCGGAGCATACACGGGAAGGGCTGCTCGCCGCCTACCGGATGGGCGCCGGGATCATCGAGTGCGACGTCGCCTTCACCAAGGACCGCCAGCTGGTCTGCCGGCACAGCCAGTGCGACCTCCACACGACCACCGACATCCTGGCCCGGCCGAACCTGGCGGCCAAGTGCACCAAGGGCTTCGAGCCGGCCGACCCGGCCACCGGCCGCAAGGCCTCGGCGAAGTGCTGCACCAGCGACCTGACGCTCGACGAGTTCAAGTCGCTCAACGGCAAGATGGACGCGGCCGACCCGGATGCAACCAATCTCGCCGCCTACATGAACGCGACGCCGCGCTGGCGCACCGACCTCTACGCCACCACCGGCACGCTGATGTCCCACAAGGAGTACATCGGCCTGCTGAAGGGGATGGGGCGCAAGTTCACCCCGGAGCTGAAGGCGCCGCAAGTTCCGATGCCGTTCGAGGGCAGCTATACCCAGGACCAATACGCCCAGCAGCTGATCGACGAGTACAAGCAGGCCGGGATCCCGGCCTCAGACGTCTATCCGCAGAGCTTCCAGCTGCGGGATATTTTGTACTGGCTGGAGAAGGACCCGGATTTCGGCCGCCAGGCGATCTTCCTCGACGACCGCGACGAGACTACCAAGGGCTTCGACCCGGAGAAGCCCGAGACCTGGAGGCCCGGCATGGCGGAGCTCGCCGCCAAGGGTGTGAGGATCCTGGCGCCGCCCCTGTGGATGCTGGTCCGGCCCGGTCCTGACGGCGCCATCGAGCCGTCGACCTATGCGCGGGAGGCGAAGAAGGCCGGGCTCGGCCTGATCGCCTGGTCGCTGGAGCGGTCGGGGCCGCTGAAAGAGGGCGGCGGCTACTACTATCATTCGATAAAACCGGTGGTGACCGGGGATGGCGACATCCTGCGGTTGCTCGACGTGCTGCACGGCCAGGTCGGCGTGCTCGGCGTGTTCTCCGACTGGCCGGCGACCACGACGTTCTACGCCAATTGCGTCGGCGCGCCGTAGCTCAGTCGGCCCAGAGGGCGACGAGCGAGAACAGGCCGGCCATCAGCACATTGACCAGGAGGATGGAGGCGAGGATCAGGGCGAGGGTCATGACGGTCTCGGGGACGTGGATTTCGGCGAAGGATTGCAGGGCTCGACCGGCCAGAGCGCGAAGAACTCGGCCGGCCCCGTCGGGATTCATGCGCGTGGCCCGCGAAGACTACGCGGGTCAGCTCGGCGACAGCAGCCGCACCATCTCGAACAGGTCGTCGCCCTTCAGCGGCGCCCAGCCGAGCCACCGCCGGATCAGCGCGTAGCTCAGGCACAGCACAAGCGCGCAGCCGAGGACGGCCAGGGCGAACAACTCGAAGTTGCCGGTACCGATCCCGGTGGCACCGCCGACCAGGGCGGTGGCGACGAAGATGAGCCGGCTCGGATTCTTCGGGCCGCGGGTGATGACATCGGACATGGGGGCTCTCCGGATCCGGATCAGCGGGCGCGGCAGTTCGGGCCGAACCAGGTCATGGTCCGGCGGTCCAGGCCGCCATCAGACGCGGCACCGCAGACGGGGAAGCGGGCGTCGCCGCTGCGCTGCAGGCTGATCTGCTTGTAGAGGTCCTGCTGCGCGTCCCGGCGGCGGGTCTGCTCGGCGAGTCGCGACTGCCAGTACAGATCCCGGTTGGCCTGGGTGATCGCGCGCTGCTGGTGCAGGTCCATCATGCACTGGGCAAAGGCATCGGTACCGGGCTCGAAGCCGAATTCGGTGCACTGGCCGTTATCCATGGCGTGCCGCTCCTGCGGGGTGACGCAGGCAGCGAGTCCGAGGGCACAGGACGCAGCGAGACAGAGCTTGGCGAGCATAGAGACTTCACGCGCCGTGTCGGTCCTGTCGGCGACAAGAGTTCCACCGATACGGCGCGTGGTGAATGTGGTGTTCATCGTGTTGGGGCCTTCGTTTCTGCTGGCGCGAACAACCACGTCCGGCTGAAACGAGTCCTATCCGGGACGGCTCAAATTGTTCGTGCTCCGGAGCACCTGTGCGATTTCACGCATCCGTTCCCGCAATGCACAGATCCGCACGCAACGTGACGGAACCTACGGTGTGAAAAGGAATTCGTCAGGATCGCGTGGATTTCGTTCCGCCCACCAGCGCAAATTTGACAAATACACCACGATTATCAGTTCGAACCATAATCGGTGCGGACAACATTTATCGCGGTCACGCTAGAGCCGTTCCCGATCGCGTTGCGACAGGGAACGGCTCTAATGTCTAGCCGCGCTCTCTCACGCCGAACCGGTGTCCACTTCGGCGGAGAGCGCTCTAAATTCCGAGCGTCTTGCAAGCAGCCACCTTGTTATTCCGGGGCCGCGCAGCGGAACCCGGAATCCGGAAACTCAGGTCCATGATGACCTTGCACCGTCGGCGGCTCTGGGTTCCGGGCTCGCCTGCGGCACCCCGGAATGACAGGGCGGTTTGTCCTGCCGGCCGTGCCTCGCCGATCGAAGGTGCGATTTAACCGGAGCCGCGAACAAAAAAACGCCGCGTGGCCCGGCAGGGCAACGCGGCGTCGTTGATGATCTTGGCGCCCCGGCGGAACCGGACGCGCCCTGTCGCCCAAAAAAGAATCAGACGAAATGCTGGCCGCCGTTCACCGTCAGCGTCGAGCCATTGATGAAGCCGGCCTCGTCGCTCGCCAGGTATTCCACCGCGTGGGCGATCTCTTCCGACTTGCCGAGGCGGCCGGTCGGGATCGTGGCGATGATCTTGTTGCGGATGTCCTCGGCCACCGCCATCACCATGTCGGTGGCGATGTAGCCCGGTGCGATCACGTTGACCGTGATGCCCTTGGAGGCGCTCTCCTGGGCCAGCGCCTTGGCGAAGCCGATCACGCCGGCCTTGGCGGCCGAGTAGTTGGTCTGGCCGGCCTGGCCCTTCTGGCCGTTGATCGACGAGATGATGATGATCCGGCCGAAGCCGCGGCTGCGCATGCCCTCGATCACCGGCCGGGTGCAGGTGAACACCGAGTCCAGGTTGGTCTTGATGACCGCCTGCCACTTGGCGAAGTCCATCTTGTGGAAGGCGCCGTCGCGGGTGATGCCGGCGTTGTTGACCAGCACCTCGACCGGGCCGAGTTCGGCCTCGATCGTCGCGATGCCGGCCTGGCAGCTCTCGTAATCACCCACGTCGAACTTGAAGACCGGGATGCCGGTCTCGGCCTTGAAGGCCTGGGCTGCCTCGTCGTTGCCGGCATAATTCGCCGCGACCCGGTAGCCCTTGGCCTGCAAGCCCTTCGAGATCGCGGCACCGATACCGCGCGTGCCGCCTGTGACGAGAGCGACGCGTCCTTGAGCCATTGTTGTTTCCTCCTGTTTGCATCACCTGATGCCGCGTGCGGATGGCGTCCGCACGCGATTTTTTCTGAGTTCGGCCTTAAGTCCAACTTGTCGACCGGTCGGCCATTACAAAACGATCACGACCGCTCGATGCACATCGCGACGCCCATGCCGCCGCCGATGCAGAGCGTGGCGAGGCCCTTCTTGGCGTCGCGCCGCTTCATCTCGTGCAGCAGGGTGACGAGGACGCGGGCGCCCGAGGCACCGATCGGGTGGCCGATGGCGATGGCGCCGCCGTTGACGTTCACCTTGGCGTCGTCCCAGCCCATGTCCTTGTTCACCGCCAGCGCCTGGGCGGCGAAGGCCTCGTTGGCCTCGATCAGGTCGAGGTCGGAGGGCTTCCAGCCGGCCTTCTCCAGGGCCTTGCGGGAGGCCGGGATCGGGCCGGTGCCCATCACCTTCGGGTCGACGCCCGCGGTCGCCCAGGACTTGATCGTAGCGAGCGGCGTCAGCCCGCGCCGCTCGGCCTCGGAAGCCGACATCAGCACGAGGGCCGCGGCGCCGTCGTTGAGGCCCGAGGCGTTGGCGGCCGTGACCGTGCCCTCCTTGGAGAAGGCCGGCTTCAGCTTGGCCATCGCCTCGACGGTGGAACCGTCGCGGATGTACTCGTCGGTGTCGACGATCGTGTCGCCCTTCTTGCCCGGGATCGTGACGGGCACGATCTCGTCCTTGAACCGGCCTTCCTTGCGGGCGGCCTCGGCCTTGTTCTGCGAGCGGGTCGCGAATTGGTCCTGCTGCTCGCGGGTGAGCTGGAAGGCCTGGGCCACGTTCTCGGCGGTCTGGCCCATGTGGTAGCCGTTGAAGGCGTCCCAGAGCCCGTCCTTGATCATCGTGTCGACGAGCTTGATGTCGCCCATCTTCTGGCCGCCGCGCAGGTACTGGGCGTGGGGCGAGAGCGACATCGATTCCTGGCCGCCGGCCACGATCACCGTGGCGTCGCCGTTGGCGATCTGCTGCATGCCGATGGCCACCGTGCGGAGCCCCGAGCCGCAGACCTGGTTGAGGCCCCAGGCGGTGGCCTTCTCGGGGATGCCGGCCTTGATCGCCGCCTGCCGGGCGGGGTTCTGGCCGGCGCCCGCGGTGAGCACCTGGCCGAAGATCACCTCGTCGACATCCTCGGGAGAGACCTTGGCGCGCTCCAGCGCGGCCTTGATCGCGGTGGCGCCGAGCTCGTGGGCGGGGACCGCCCCGAAGGCGCCGCCGAACGCGCCGACCGCCGTGCGTGCGGCCCCGACGATGACGATCTCTTCGCTGCCTGCCATGTGAACGTTCTCCTCTTACAAGCCGGCGCGCCTTCCTCGATCCGGGCGCGCTCTGAAAGCCGGTCTCGCGATGAAGGGCTTGAGGTGGGCGAAGTCAAGGATCGACCTTCGAGCCTGAAAACGCTCGGATGACGCGCCATCGAGACTGAAATGGCCTGTGCCGAAGCCCAGACCCGGCATTATTCTGCGTTGAAGAGGTGCAGTTTGCTGTTTTCTGCGCCCGTGGAAGGCTTTAAGGTTCGTGCTGCGGGCGCGAAGACGATCCCCGCCGGGACGCGTCGCGCGTGCCTGCGACGCCCCTTAGAGTCCCGAGTCCAGAAAGGCCGTTCCCGATGGCGGATACCGTCAAGGCGACCCAGACCGTCATCAAGAAATACGCGAACCGGCGCCTGTATCACACCGGCACCTCGACTTACGTGACCCTGGAGGACCTCGCCACGATGGTCCAGAACGGCGAGGATTTCGTCGTCTACGACGCGCGGGCAGGCGACGACATCACCCGGTCGGTGCTGACGCAGATCATCTTCGAGCAGGAGAACAAGGCCGGCGCCGAGAACCTGCTGCCCGTGGCGTTCCTGCGCCAGCTGATCCGTTTCTACGGCGACAGCATGCGCACCATGGTGCCGAGCTTCCTGGAATTCTCGATGGCGAACTTCGCCAAGGACCAGGACGGCCTGCGCGAGAAATTCGCCCACAGCTTCGGGCCGGCCGCGTTCCAGAACGCGATCGAGCAGTCGGTGCGCACCAACATGAACTTCTTCGGCGACGCCATGAAGATGTTCACGGGCTTCGCGCCGCCCGTCGCCGGGGCGCAGCCCCCTGCCCCGCCGACCGCCCCCGCCGCCTATGCCGGCGGCGAGCTCGACGACCTCAAGCGCCAGATGCTGGAGATGCAGCAGCGGCTCGAGGCCCTCGCCAAAAAGTGACATTGGTTGTGCCAAAACCAATCATGGCGGGCGTCTCTACGCGTTTTCGATAAGTTGACGAACCCTTAACGGCGGTCCCACGTTTGCAACACGGGCACGGAAACGTGCGGAGGGTGTCGCAATGGCGCGGATCGGGACAGTCGGCCGGACCGGTGCAACCTGGAGCAGGCCCGCGCGATCCGCGGGCGCCGCCGCCGGGCCGGTCGGGTCGACCGAGGCGATCCCGCCGGTCCGGGCGCTGGTGGTTCTGGATGGGGGACGGCGCGAGGCGCGCGCCTCGATCGTGGCGACGGACCGATTCGAGGGGGGCCGCGCCTCGGCGGGCTTCGTCACGCACCTGCTGGTCGCCACCGACCCGACCCTGAGGCCGTCGCGGCTGGAACGCACGAAAGCGGCCGCGGCGCGCTATGCGGAGACCGCTCGGCGGCTGGCGTGATGGTTATTTGATTATTCGCGCTGTCATTGCGAGCGCAGCGAAGCAACCCAGTGAACCGCCACGTCCGGAGATCGCGCGCCGGCCCTAGGTTGCTTCGCTGCGCTCGCAATGACGGTGTGAGGGAAGCAAGCGAGCGGCTTATCCCGACGCTTCCCCGCATCCTGAAGTCGCCGCGTCAGCGGGCTTCGAACGACGGATCCAGGGATCGTCGCGGATTCCAGAAGGATCCTTCGAGGCGCCCGCTTCGCAAGCGCACCCCAGGATGAGGTCGAGACTAGGATTTCCCAGGTCTCGAACCGAATCCGAAGCTTACGCCTCGGCGGACTTTACCTTGAGCACCTGGCGGCCGCGATACATGCCGGTCTTCAGGTCGATGTGGTGGGGACGGCGCAGCTCGCCCGAATCCTTGTCCTCGACATAGGTCGGCGCCTTGAGGGCGTCGGCCGAGCGGCGCATGCCGCGACGGGAGGGGGAGGTCTTTCGCTTCGGAACGGCCATGACAGAAATCCTTCGTGACGCCGCGGGCAAAGCGGCGCGCGGGCGGCTCCTCGATCGAGGATCGCCTCGCACACCGCGGGATACGGATGAGGGCGCGCTTATAGCGTCGGCGGCCGCCCCTGGCTAGAGGTGCGGCGGCACAACCGTTAAGCCCGGGTTCAAGTCGCCGGACCCACATCTGGTGAGACGGCGCCGCGCAGCGGGCCGGCCCCTCGGGAGAAACGCCATGGCTTCCTCCAAAAAGACGTTCGCCATCCTCGCCCTGCTGTCGAGCCTCGCGGCGGCGCCCGCCTGGGCGCAGTCTCCTCAGACCTCGAGCCCCGCGACGCCCACCGCCCCGGCCAAGCCGATGGCCCCGAGCGCGCCGGTGGCCGGGCCGCCGAACGCCGCCAAGGGCGCCTTGATCGACCTCAACAGCGCCAGCGCCGCCGAGCTCGACGCCCTGCCGGGCATCGGCGCCGCCCGCTCTGCGGCGATCATCAAGGGCCGGCCCTATCGCGGCAAGGACGACCTGGTCTCCAAGAAAATCATCCCGCAGAACGTCTATGACGGGATCAAGGACAAGGTCATCGCCAAGCAGAAGTAGGTTTCCCGTAGGCCGGAGACCGCGACACGCCCCCTCTCCCGTGCGGGAGGGGGAACCCGTGCCATGTCCGGCACCGCTTGCCGGACCTGGGATGCATGCCACCCGCGTTTGCCGCGCCAAGGCCTTGCGCTGCCTACTCGGCGATCGCGCCCTGGGGCATGGAGAAGCCCGGGGGCGCCTTCTCGGCCGCCTTCGGCGCCGGGCGCTTGGCCGGGGCCTTCTTCTTGGCCTGGGGCTTCGGCGCCGCCTTGACGGCGGGAGGGTCCTCGCAGGCGCGGAACGTGAGCTGCGCCAGGGTCGACCCCTCCTCGGTGACGATGCTGATCGGGTCCGCCAGAACCGGCAGGTCCGGCTGCCAATGGATCGGGCCGCCGAGCATCGCCTCGATCGCCGCCGGGGCCGTGCCCCGCCGCAGGGTGGCGAAGTCGGGACCGTAGGCGGTGGCGACCTTGCCGCCGATCACCACCTGCAGGACCTCGTTCACCTCCGGGGTCAGCGGCCGGAGCGGGTTCGTCGTCTTCACCTGCCCGGCCCGGGTGACCACCATCGCGAACCCCTTGCCGCCCTCGTAGCGCGCCGCCCGGGCCCCACAAGGCTGCGCGACCGGCGGCGCGGCAGCCGGGGTCGAATCAGGGGCCGGTGCGGATTCGGGCGGGGCGGGCGGCGGCGGCCCCGGGGCCGCAGCCTGGGGCGGGGCCGGGCTCGGCGCGGCGCGCGGCGCCGACGGGCCGATCGGCAAGGGGGCGAGCAGGAGGGCGAGCAGCAGGCCGGCCGCCCCAGGATACAGCCTCATCGGTCCGACTCCGGCGGATCGCGCCGCGGCGGCTCGATCCGGCCGGTCCTATCCAGGGCTTTGATCGGTTGCAATTCGATCGCTTCCAGGTCGAGCACATGCGGCTCGACCAAACGCGGGGCGAGGTCCTGCGCCGTGCGGTCGATCGGGCTGATCCGCGGGCCCACCGAGCCGATGACCAGGTCCTCGTCCTCGGCGTCGAGCTCGGAGCCCATGCGGAGGGGTTCGCGCCGGCCCCGGGCCGTCATTGCGGCAACCGCAAGTCCGGCGACGACGAAAGCCACTAGAGCCAGGATGAACAGCAGACGCTCCATCAGGCGGGAAGCTCTAACCCGCCCGAAGGCCCGTCGTCACCCCGTCGCGAGCGGAACGACGGCTGCGGGCGGGGTCGGACCGGTTCGGCGGCCCCCGTGGAACACCACTTGCGTATGGCGTCGGGCCGGGTAGACGCGGGCCAGCCGGAGCCGGGACATTCCATGCAGCACCAGCCGAGCCGCGAGCCCGAGGAACTGGAGAGCCATCTCCTGGGCCTGATCGAGAGCGCCCGGGAGCAGGCCCGGGAGGACCCGTTCCGCAACCCCGTGCTGGCCGTGACCCTGGCGATCACCCGCCGGTTCGACCGCAACGAGATTTCCGCGGGCGACCTCGACGGCCTGTTCACGCGGCTGCGCGCCGCCGCGCTGGCGGCCCGGGCCGAGCGGCTGCGCGGCTATGTCGGGCTCGACGCCGGACCGTCCGACCCGCAATCCGCCATTCCCGCCCGCCTGGTGGCCGCGGCCCCGGACGGGCCGGAGGGCATCGAGGCCTTCGCGGCCTTCATCCACCGCACCGCCTTCGCGGTGGTGTTCACCGCGCACCCGACCTTCGGCATGCCCAAGGCCGTGGCGACCCTGCTCGCTCAGGCCGCGAGCCTGCCCGATACGGCAGCCCGCGCCGACCTGATCGCCCGGGCGGCCGCCCTCTCCACCCGGCCGGACGCGCCGATCACCCTGGATGTCGAGTTCGAGCAGGCCTGCGCGGCGGCCAATAACGGCCGGCTGGCGCTGGACGCGTTCAACGGCGCCCTGCTCGACGCCGCCCGCGCCCGCTGGCCGGACGACTGGACCGCGCTGACCCCCCGCCCCTTCGCCATCGCCAGCTGGGTCGGCTGCGACACCGACGGGCGAACCGATATCGGCTGGTGGGACACCCTGCGCTACCGGCTGATCTCCAAGCGCATGCAGTTCGACCGGGTGATGCGCGACCTGCCCGACAGCCCCGCCTGCCGGGAGGTCCGGGCGCTCGCCGAGGGCGCGCTCGCCGCGGTCAACCGCCAGCTCGCGGTGGCGCCCCGGCTCGGCGACCAGCCGTCGCTTGAATCGGTCCACCGCTTCGCCCTGGCGCTGATCATCGAGCGCGAGCGCGCCCAGACCGATGCCGGCGCCCTGGTGGCCGGCCTCACCGCCGCGCTCGAGACCGCCGACGAGTCCGACAAGCGGGCGATCGCGATCCTGCGCTCCGGCGTGGCCACCCACGGCCTGTCGAACGCGCTGCCGCATTTCCGGCTGAACGCCAGCCAGATCCACAACGCCGTGCGCCGGGTGATCGACCTGGAGGGCGAGCCGACCGACTCGGCCCAGCGCCGCTCGCATCTCGCGACGATCCACGCGCTCCTCAACGACGTCCGCCCGGTGGCGGTGGATTTCGGGGCGCTCGCCGCCGAGCGGGCCTCGGCCGCCCGGCTGATGATGACCATCGCCCAGATCCTCAAGCACGTGGACGGCACCCATCCGGTGCGCTTCCTGATCGCCGAGACCGAGACCGGCTACACCCTGCTCGCCGCCCTGTGGCTGGCGCGCCATTACGGCATCGCCGACAAGCTCGAGATCACGCCGCTGTTCGAGACCGCGAGCGCCCTGGAGCAGGGCATCCGGGTGCTCGACGACGCCCTGCGCAACCCGCACTGGCGCCAGTACCTCAAGCGGATCGGCCGGCTCACCGTGCAGTTCGGCTACTCGGATTCGGGGCGCTATGTCGGCCAGCTCGCCGCGACCTTCTGGATCGAGCGGCTGCGCCTGCGCATCACCGAGATGCTGGTCCAGAACGGGCTGGCCGATGTCGAGCTCGCGATCTTCGACACCCACGGCGAATCGATCGGCCGGGGCGCCCACCCGACCTCGCTGCGCGACCGCCTCGCCTACCTGGCCCCCGAGGATGCCCGCGACCGCGCCCGCAAGGCCGGCCTGAAGGTGCGGCTCGAATCGAGCTTCCAGGGGACCGACGGCTACCTGCTCTACGGCACCGAGGCCCTGGCCCAGGCCAGCGTCGCCCGCATCGCCGAGCACGTCTACGCCCTGGACATCGCCGAGGACGACAGCTTTTCGGACTACGCCCTCAACGACATCGCGGCGGGCGGCGACGCCAAGGACGACCCGATCTATTCGGAGCCGGACTTCGCCCTGGAATTCTTCACCGCGGCCCGGCAGGACATGGAGGCGCTGGTCGACGATGCCGGCTACGCCGCCCTGCTCGGCACCTTCGGCCCGAGCCTGATCGACCGCACCGGCTCGCGCCCGGTGGCACGCCAATCCGACAATGGCGGCCCCGCCCGCATCACCCATCCGACCCAGATGCGGGCGATCCCCAACAACGCGATCCTGCACCAGCTCGGCTTTCTGGCGAATTCCCTCCACGGGATCGGCCGGGCCGCCCAGCGCGGCCCCGACCTGTTCCGCGACATGCGCCGGGATTCGGTGCGCTTCTCCCGGGCGTTCCGGCTTGTGCAGCACGCGGCAGCGGCGGGCGATCTCGACGTGTTGCGCGCCTATATCGACACCCTCGACCCGGCCGTGTGGCTGGAGCGCGCCCGGCGGACGCAGAAGGACTTTCGCCGGGAGGAGCTGGTGGTGATCGCCGGCGCCCTGGAACGCCTCGACCTCGCGGCGTCGCTGCGCGGCCTGTTCGGCCGCCTGACCCGCGACTGGCTGGCCCTCACCACCGCCGCCCCCGACCTGCCCGGCATGTCGGCCCGGCTGACCCTGCTGCACGCCCTGCGCCTGGCGCTGATCCACCGGATCTGGTTCCTGGCCGTGCACATCCCGGGCTTCCGCCCGCAGGCGGGGATCTCCCGCGAGCAGTTGCTGGAACGCTTCCTGCGCCTCGACATCGACGGCTGCCTGAAGCTCCTCGACGCGATCTTTCCCATCACCCCGGACCCGACGCTCGGCCTCAACTTCGGCGAGCCGGCCGGACCGCGAGATGTCGGTACCTACGAGTCCGAGCACGCCAACCTGTTCCAACCGATCCGCCGGCTGTTCGACCAAGTGCGGGAGATCTCGGGCATGATCCAACACGAGGTCGGGGCGTTCGGGTAGGCGCGCGGCGGACGCCGCCTAGCCCCGATTGCTACGGCGCCTCAGCGGGATACCGGGTCGCGATACGGTCGAGCAGGAGGTGGGGCACGGTGAGGGCCGACAGCATCTGAAGCGTCAGGGTCAGAAGGTGGGCCGGTGCATCGGGAGCGCCGGGTGCGTAGAGGGGCCAGAGAGCCGCTCCGAGCAGAAGGGTCAGCCCGAAGACCGGCAGCGCCGCATGAACCGCCCGCCGGATCGTATCGACACCGGGCGCTCTCGACGGATCCCGGATCAGAGCCCGGACATGGCGGGGGCCATGAAGGCCGACGAAGTACAGGGTGAAGGCGGTCAGCGGCGGCAGCGACCAGAAGGCGAGTGCGAGAAGCGCCATCTCGATGCGCACGGCCGCCCGCCGCGGCCTTATCAGCAACCAGGCCGCCGCAACGGCGACCCAGACCCAGGCCGCGGCCGCCCACCACACGGGAAGCTGCGGCATCGGCACCCGCGTCACCACCGCGAAAAGCCCCGCCGTCTCCTCAGGCCGCAGCAGGGCCGGCAGGGCGATCGGGAGGCCACCGCGGACGACGGCCTCGACGTGGCGGCCTGGGCCGGCATCCTCCTCACCGAAGTGCAGCACCGACAGCGCCAGGAAGCCCGCCAGGGTGGTGAGGGGCGCCGCCTGCCAGGCCAGGAGCACCAGGGCCGAAAGACCAAGATACGGCACGGCGAACACGCCGAACCACATACGTCCGTAGCGGGGGCGCAACAGAGGCGCCGCCACGGCCCCGTCCAGGGCGCCGTGGGGAACCCCGAGGACGATCACGACCGAAAGCGCCACCAGCCAAGCGGTCTCCCGCGGCAGGAGCACGGTGGCGACGAGGCCGACGGCGACCAGCGCACCGGCCAGCCGCAGCAATGCCGTCTCCGATGCAGGAACGGGGTGGCGGCTCGCTCGGACAGGCTCCCTACTTGAGAGGATGGACGAATGAGCCGCCATCCGCGTCAGGCCGCCCGGCGCAGCGGGACGGATTTTGGGTTCTCCGCAAGGTCGCGATCGACGGCCCGGGTCGTCTCCATCGTGGCCATGATGCCGTAGACGACCTTGGCGGTGAGATCCAAGATCGCGATCACCGCCAGGGCGATGGTCGGCGACAGGAAGCCGAGGCCGTCCTGGCCGATGAGCAGCACCACCGGGTAGGCACACCAGACGCCGGTCAGGAACACGGCATTGCGCAGGAAGGCCTTCCGCACGTCGGCACGCTCGCCGGCATTCTCCTCACGCAGCTGCACGAAGATCCCATAGAACACGGCGACGAACGCGCCGCAGGATATGGCGAACCACGTCCACTTCACCGCGGCGACGTTGGACAGGCCGAAGGCCAGAGCCGTCACGATCATGATCAGGTCGGACCCGATCAGCCCCCAGACGACGGCCGGCCGGCGCATGCCGGAATGCATCGCGGTCCGCGAGAGGCCGAGCAGCAGCAGGGGCGTGGTGAAGGTCCAGTCGATGTAGCGCGCGAAGTAGAACTGCCGCATGGCGTCCGCCGCATCGGGACCGGCGGGGAGGACCAGACTCCCCTGCCCCGTCGCCATGGCGAAGTAGGAGCAGGCCGCGATGATCGGCACGATGCCATGGATGATCCCGTCCGCTTCTTCGGCGGGGGTCCGTCGCTTCGCCATGAACAGGATCACGGCGGCGCCGGCGGCCATGCCGGCGAAACCCAGCCACAGCCAGAATTGAGGCGTCATTGATGTCTCGTTGGAACAGGGAGGACTCGCACGCCCAGGCGTCGCAGTCCCTCGCCCAATCAGCGCGGATGGGGATTGTTGCGTAGGACGGTGGTCACAGTGAAGTGAGAAGACTCTCCTCACTGCTGGCGAGACGGACGGCCGAGCCGGTTTGTCCTGATGCTCGAAGGCGTTCGCTCCCACGGACGATAAACGGTCGCACCACGCCGCAACGCAGATCCGCCCGCGGCACCGTCAGCCCGCGAAGGATCCGAGAGCCCCGACCCAGGAACCGCCCTCGACAGGCGGCATCGGCGAGTTCCGGGGTCTCAAATCTCCTCCACCCGCAGCACCGTTCCCGAGAGCGCGACCACCCGCACCCGGCTTCCCGCCGGCAGATCCGGCCCCTCGATCCGCCAGAGCGTGTCGTCGAAGCGGATGCGGCCGGTGCCCCGGACGACCGGCTCGGCGAGCACGGCCTCGCGGCCGATCAGGCCGCGGTCGGCGCGGTTGAGGGTGGCGTCGCGATGGCCGGCCCGGCCGGACAGGCGGATGGCGATCCCGACCAGGAGGACGGCGAGGGCTGCAAACAGCAGGGTCCGGCCCTGCCAGGGCATCGGGATCAGCGCGGCCGCGAGGCCGGTCGCCAGCGCCGCCAGGCCGAGCCAGATCAGGAACACCCCCGGCACCGCGATCTCGGCGCCCGCCAGGACCAGACCGGCGATCACCCAGCTCCAGGCCGGGCCGAGGGCCGCGAGGATTCCCAGCGCATCGGCCACGGGGATCAGCTCCGCGGGGCGGCGACGTTGGGCGGCGTGCCCGCGCGCCGGGGCGGGTTCGCCTCGCCGAAGACCGCGCGGGTGAGCTCGCCGATGCCGCCGAGCGTGCCGGCCAGCGCCGCAGCCTCGATCGGCACCACCACGACGCGCTGGTTCGGCGCGGTGGCGAGCGCCCGCACCGCGTCGACATATTTTTCCGCCACCAAAAAATTGGCCGCCGCGATGTCGCCCTCGGCGATCGCCCGGCTGACCATCCCGGTCGCCGCCGCCTCGGCCTCGGCGGAGCGCTCGCGGGCCTCGGCGTCGCGGAACGCGGCCTCGCGGCGGCCCTCCGCCTCCAGGATCGCCGATTGCTTGCGCCCCTCCGCGCGCAGGATGTCGGCGGCCCGCTGGCCCTCCGCCTCCAGGATCGACGCGCGCTTCTCGCGCTCGGCCTTCATCTGCCGGGCCATGGCGCCGGCGAGGTCGGCGGGCGGCACGATATCCTTGATCTCGATGCGGTTGATCTTCACGCCCCAGGGCGCGGCCGCCGCGTCCAGCACCCGCAGCAGGCGCTCGTTGATCTCGTCCCGGTGGGCGAGCAGCTGGTCGAGATCCATAGCGCCGACCACGGTGCGGATGTTGGTCATGGTCAGGGTGGTCATGGCGAGATCGAGGTTCGAGACCTCGTAGGAGGCCCGCGCCGCGTCGAGCACTTGGTAGAACACCACCGCGTCGATGGTCACGCCGGCATTGTCGCGGGTGAACGCCTGCTGGCTCGGGACGTCGATGACCTGCTCCATCACGTTCACCCGCCGGCCGATGCGGTCGACGAACGGGACGATCAGGCCGAGGCCGGATTCGAGGGTCCGGGCGTAGCGGCCGAATCGCTCCACCGTGTAGACGTAGCCCTGCGGGATCATCTTCACGCCAGCCGCCAGCGTGATCACCGCCAGCGCCGCGGCGCCGACCGCGAAGGTGCTCAGCCCGATCGTCAGTTCCATCGCCGCCTCTTCCGACCGCATGGTGGGCGGCTCAGATGCCAGCGTACCAGCTGAATCCGAGGCCCGCGACCATGCTGCCGCGGCCGTGGCCGACGCCGTCGACCCGGTCCACGGCCTCGATGCTGGCGAGGTATTTGAGCGACTTGTAGCCGAGCTGGCGCTCCACCCGCAGGCGCACGGGCGCGCCATGGGCCACCGGCAGGTCGGCGCCGTTCATGCCGTAGGCGAGGATCGTCTGCGGATGCAGGGCGTCGAACAGGTCGTAGCTGTCCCACCAGCCGTCGACGGTGCGGATCACGACGTAGCGCGCCTCCCTGCGCATCCCGGCGGCGGCGAGCACCTGGGCGAGCGGGACTCCGGTCCACTGGCCGATCGCGGACCAGCCCTGCTCGCAGGCATGGAGCGTAATCTGCGTGCGCGCCGGCATCGCCTTCAGCTCGGCCAGCGAGAACGCCCCCGGCCGCTCGACGAGGCCGGTCACCGGCAGGCGCCAATCCGAGAAGCCCAGCGCCTTCGAGCGGCGATAGGCCGGATCGTCCGGATCGGTGGTGTTGATCGTCGGGAACACCGCCGAGATCGCCTCGGGCCCGAATTCCCGGGCCAGCGGCTGGCGCGCCAGCAGCAGGCGCTGCCCGGCGAAGGTCAGCCAGTCGCTCAGCCCGTAGGCGTTGGGGCGCAGAAGCGGCGCGCCGGGCTCGCAGCCGCCGAGGAGGCCGGCCGCGCCGAACCCCGCGGTCCCCAGGACCAGACGGCGTCGGGTCAGCGCGCTCATCGGGTCTCCTCCGCGTTGCCGGGCCGCCCGAGGATCATGCCGCGCATCAGTGCCACCGGCCGGTTGGCCAGCACCTGCCAGACATGGATGGCGAGGAAGCCGACCATCCCGAAGGCCGCCAGGAAATGGATCGTCCGGGCCGATTGCCGGCCGCCGAACAGCGTGAACAGCTCCGGCCAGGCGGCGGTGATTCCGGGCGACAGGGTCAGGCCGGTGAGCAGCATCAGCGGCGCCAGCCCGATCAGGACCACGAGATAGGCGATCTTCTGCAGCGCGTTGTAGCGGCCGGTGGGCGGCGCCCCGCCGCGCAGGCGCAGATGCGACCGGATCTCGCCCGCCAGCGCCCGCGGCCGGATCTCCGCCGGCTCCGGCAGCAGCCGCCGCCGCAGGTGCCCGCGCAGCAGGGCCAGCGCCAGGTAGGCGGCGCCGTTCAGGACGAAGATCCAGGCGGCCAGGAAATGAAGGTTGCGCGCCCAGCCGGTCTGCTCAAGATTTACCGGCAGCGGCAGGGTGATCCACGCCGGTGCGTTATTGGCTCCGGTCTCACCCCAAAACAGTTTCGGCAAAGCCAACAGGATCGCGGTGCCGCTGATCATCAGCGCCAGCGTCGCCGAAGCGCCGGTCCAGTGGGTCAGGCGCACCCAGGCCGGATGGCGCACCTGGCTGAATGCTCGACCTGGCGTCTCGATCATCATCGGTTCAGACCACGGCCTTTAAGGAGGTGGGAACGCGCCGCGTTCATCCTCGCTCCCGGCGTCGATGACGCAACGCTTGATGAAGACAAGATCGGCATGATACCCGCCAGGCTCGCTGCGGACAGAAATCCTCTCGGTTCGCCGCGGCCGGCAAAGATCCCCACACAACCGGATTCGGTGCGCGCGTGAAGATCGCTGTCCTGGCACATCTGAAGTACCCGATCGGCCAGCCCTATGCCGGCGGTCTGGAGATGCACACCCATCTCCTCACCGTGGCGTTGAAGCGGCACGGGCACGATGTGACCCTGTTCGCCAGCCGCGGCTCCGACCCGGCGCTCGATCCGGTGATGCTGTGCGAGCCGACCGGGGACGCCCTGGCCGACCCGGAGCGCGAGGAGGCGATCGACGCGGCCGAGTACGACGCCTACCGGCGGATGATGGAGATGGTCGCGGCCGGCGGCTTCGACCTCGTGCACAACAACTCCCTGCACGCCCTGCCGCTGCAGCAGAGCGCCCGGCTCGGCCTGCCCTGGGTGACGGTGCTGCACACGCCGCCCTTCGACGCCCTGGTCGCCGGAGTGGTCCAGGCCGATCCCGACATGGGTTTCCTGGCGGTGTCACCCTCGCTCGCCCAGGAATGGAGCGCGCTCGTGCCCGGCGCGCAGGTGGTCGATAACGGCGTCGACCTCTCGACCTTCGCGTATTCCGACATGCCCGACGCTCCGCCCTTCGCGTTCTGGTCGGGCCGGATCGTGCCCGAGAAGGGGCTGCACCTCGCCATCGACGCCGCCCGCGCGGCCGGATTGCCGCTGCACTTCGCGGGTCCGAAGCTCAATCCCGGCTACTGGGCGGCCGAGATCGCCCCGCGGCTCGGGCCGGACCTGACCCATCTCGGCCATCTCTCGCACCGGGACCTCGCGCACCATCTCGGCCGCGCCCGGGTGGCGATCGTCTCGCCGCGCTGGGAGGAGCCCTTCGGCCTCGTGGTCGCGGAGGCGCTGGCCTGCGGCACGCCGGTGGCCGCCTTCCGCCGGGGCGCGATGCCCGACATCCTCGACGCCCAGTGCGGCCGCCTCGCCCGGCCGGACGATTCGCAGGATCTCGCGAAGGCGATCCGCGAGGCCGCCGACTTGTCGCGCCGGGCCTGCCACGACCGGGCCGAGGCGCTCTACGATGCCGCCGCCATGACCGAGCGCTACCTCGAAACCTACGATGCCGTGATGGCGCGCTGCGCCGAGCGGGCACGGCCGACGCTGCGGGTGGCCGGGGGACGGGCCTAAACGAAAGCAGTGCGGACCGCTCTCCCGGCAGGGCGAGTGGCTTTACACCTTTCGGGACAAGGCGCGGGTCCCCTCTCCCGTGCGGGAGATGGGGCTTGTCGCGGCCTGAACGAAGCGGCGTGGAGGCATCATACCGCCTACGGAAGCTTAGGGACGCGCCCGGCCTGCGAACGTGGGCCCCTCGTATCTGCGGGGACCGCACCTTTGCGAAAAAAGGACATGCGCCGCGTCATGCGTTCGCGACGATGAGGTTGGGAAGAACCGCCATGACCCTCGCTACCGCAGCCCCGGTCGTCCGGCCCTGCGTCGTCTGCATCCCCGCGCGCAACGAGGCGGAGCGGCTGCCGCTGCTGCTCGCCTCCCTGGCCCGGCAGGAGGGCTTTTCGGCCGAGGCACCACTGCGGGTGGTGGTGCTGGCCAACAACTGCACCGACGGCACCGTGCCGGCGATCCGCGCCCTGGAAGAGTCGGGCGCGCTCGCGAGCGTCAGGCTGCGGGTGATCGAGGCCGCGCTGACGGGCGCCGAGGCCCATGTCGGCACCGCCCGGCGCATGGCGCTGGACGCGGGCGCCGACTGGCTCGACGCCGAGGCCGGCCCGGACGGGATCCTGCTCACCACCGACGCCGACGCCCGCCTGCCGGCCGATTGGATCGCTGCGAACCTGGCGGCTCTGCGCGGCGCGGACGTGGTCGGCGGCCGCCTGGAGATCGACGACGACGGCGCCGCCGATCCGCGGCTCGCCGACCTGCACGCGCGGATCGAGCGCTACTGGGAAGGCGTGCGACGCCTGGAGGACATCCTCGACCCGCCGCCGCACGACCCGGCCCCGCGCCACGGCGACCATACCGGCGCGAGTTTCGCCGTCCCGGTGGCGCTCTATCGTGCGGTCGGTGGGCTGCCGCCCCTGCCCTGCGGCGAGGACAACGCCCTGGTCGGTCTGCTGTGCGCGCGCGGCGCCCGCCTGCGCCACAGCCCGGACGTGCGCGTGATGGTCTCGGCCCGCCACCAGGGCCGGGTCTCCGGCGGCATGGCCACCGAGATGGCCCGCCGCGCCCGGGTGCTGGCCGGCGAGCCCTACCTGCTCCCCGAGGCCGCCCATTGGCAGGCCCTGGTCCTGCGCCGGGCCGCCCTGCGCCGGGCGTTCGCCCTCGCCGGACCGGCCCGGGCCGAGGCCTGCGCGCGGCTCGGGCTCGGTGCCGGGGAGCTGGCCGCCCTGGGCGATTGCCCCAACGACATCGCCTTCGTGGAGCGTGCCGACCGCCTCCTCGAATCGCGCGCTCCGCCGGCCCGGGAATGCCCCCTCGACCGGGCGCTCGCCGAGCTCGACGCCCTCGCCCTGTCCCTGCGGGCGGCGGCGTGACCCGCGGAATCGGCTGGTACGTCCACCACCAGGGCGCCGGCCATCTCCAGCGCGCCCGCGCGGTCGCGGCCGCCCTGCCCCGGCCGTGCACGCTGATCGGCACCCTGGCGGAGTTCGATACGAGCGGCCTCGACGTGCTCGACCTGCCCGACGACCGGCCCCTCGGTGGATCGGCGTTCGACGGGCGGGACGGCGAGGCGGAGCGGCCGGAGGCGCTGCACTACGCCCCCCTGAACCATCCCGGCGTGCGCGCCCGGATGGCGCGCATCGCCGAATGGATCGGGCGGACCGACCCGGCGCTGATCGTGGTCGACGTGTCGGTGGAGATCGCCCTGCTGGCGCGGCTGCTGTCGGTCCCGACCCTGGTGGTGCGCCTCGCCGGGACCCGGACCGACCGGCCGCATTGCGAGGCTTTCCGCAGCGCGACGCGGCTGCTCGCGCCGTTCCCCGAAGCCCTCGACGGTGCCGGCGTGCCGGACTGGGTCCGGGCCAAGACGCTGTATGCGGGCTTCCTGGGCGCCCCGGCGCAGATTGCCGCGGCGGCGAGCGACGAGATTCTCGTGGTGTTCGGCCGCGGCGGCGCGGGGGGCGACCTGGCGGAGCTCACCACGGCGGCCCGCGCCGTGCCCGCGCGATCCTGGCACGTCCTCGGCCCCGTCTCGGGCACCGGCGCAGTCCCGAATAACCTGCACCTGCACGGGTGGGTCGACGATGTCGAGGCGCGGGTCGCCCGGGCGGCCCTGCTGGTCGGCGGCGGCGGCGACGGGCTGATGGCGCTCGCCGCGGGCCAAGCCAAGCGGTTCCTGTGCCTGCCCGAGGAACGGGCCTACGGCGAGCAGACCGAGAAGGCCGAGGCGTTGCGAAAGCTCGGAGCCGCGGTCGTGCATCCGGGCTGGCCCAGCGCCGAGGCCTGGCCCGGGCTGGTGCGCGCCGGACTGGCCCTCGACCCTTCGGTCATCGGCAGCCTGCACAGGCCGAGCGCGGTCCAGGATTGCGCGGCGGCGATCGAGGGGCTGGTTCGGCAGATCGGACGCACCTGAGCCGCGGCCGTTTCCAAAGACATCGCTCCGTCGATCATCTCACCCCGTCATCGCGAGCGCAGCGAAGCGACCCAGAGTGGCGGGCGATCCCAGACCATAGTGGGTCGCTCGGTTGCTTCGCTGCGCTCGCGATGACGGAGAGGGCCGACAATCTTCCGGCGCCGCGCCCTCCGATCCGGAGCCGCGCAAACCGGCCTTGACCCTCCACGCGGTGGAACCCGTAATCGAGTCGCCATGGGAGCGAAGACGTACACGATCGGTGATCTGGCGCGCCTCTCCGGGCAACCGGTGCGGCGGATCCGGTTCTACTCGGACAAGGGCCTGCTGCCGCCGACCCTGCGCTCTGCGTCGAACTACAGGATCTACACCGACGCGGACATCGCCAAGCTCGACCTCATCCACGCGCTGCGCGAGGCCGGGGTCGGGCTCGACACGATCGGGCGGTTGCTGGCGCGTCGCCTGTCGCTGCACGACGTGCTGCGGACCCGCCTGGAGATCCTCGAAGCCGAGATCGCAGCCAAGCACCGCGTGGCCGCGATCCTTCGTGTCACGCTTCGCCTCCCAAACCCTGCCGATGATGATCTGAGGAGGATTTGGACCATGAGCAACCTGAGCAATCAGCAGATGAAGGCCCTGGCCGAGCAATTCGTCGACGCCATCGCGTCGGGCACGGCGCTCGACGGGCCGTGGCGGCGGCAGGTCCTGGCCTTGAGCGTGCCGGAACTGCCGGAGAACCCCACCCCGGTACAGATCGCCGCCTGGGACGAACTCTCGCGCCTGCTGGCGGATCCGAGTTTCGTCCGCGAGGTGCAGGAGGCGACCAAGGCGTTCTGGACGGACGCGCTGGATCCCGAGGTCTATCAGACGGCTTCCCGCAGGGCCTACGAGCAGGCGGCCGACGCAGCCGCGCGGGATCTGTCACCGCAGGGCCCCGAGGCCCAGGCCATCGCGCGCGCCTGGCTCGCGGACTCGGCCCGCGCCCTCGGACGAACACCCGACAACGCATTCCGGGATTGGCATATCGCGCAATACGAGCGGAATGCCGGGCGTGTCGGCCGATACCGCGAGCTTCTGGGCGCCCTGGGCAAGGACTTTCCCATCGCCGTCGACCGCACGGTCTGGCGCTGGCTGAACGATGCCCTCAAGGGCCTTCAGATCGCGCGCTGATCCTCGCCAAACCTGCATGAAAAAAGGCGCCCGTCATCGAAGACGGACGCCGACCGGTCTCTTCGCGATGGCGAAGATTGTCTTAAGAAATCAGGTTCAGCTTGGCTGCTTCGAGCCCGCTGGCGCGGATCGTGTCCGGCAGGGCCGAGAAGTCGCGATACCCGGCCTCGCGGGCCATGGCGTCGAGAGCCGTCTGCTCGTCGTCGGCCGCGCCGGTCCAGAGGACGGCACCGCTCTTCACCTGCTTGATCTGAAAGATGCTCATTGACCGTTCCCCGGTGGCGCGAAGACCATCATTCTCATAACGGCGTCTTGGACAGACGGTTGCAGGTCGAAGAGCCTAAAACGGGGCTGTTTTCATCGATGCCCGACCTGCGGCCCAGGGTCCGGGGACGGAACCGTGTCGAGCCGCTATGCTGGCGTCAGCGAGGGTGCCCGCGCCATGAAAACGCCGACCTGCCCAGCGAGGGAGGGGCTGGACCCGTACACAGCCGCCAGCGAGGCCTCCGTTTTGCAGATCTTGTCCGGGCGCGCGTCCGCTCTCAGCCTCCTGTGCGGGTTGGCGATCCTGGCCGCGGGACCGGCCCGCGCCGTCGAGACCGCCGCGGTTCCCGATGCCGCCGCCATCGCGCCGGCCGTCACGGTCGTCCCGGCCGAGCGCCGCGAGATCGTGGAGCGCGCCGTGGTCACCGGCACGCTGGTCCCCCGGGACGAGATCCTGGTCGCCCCGGAGATCGAGGGCGTCCGCATCACCGAATTGCTGGTCGAGGAGGGCGATCGCGTGACCAAGGGCCAGGTGCTCGCGCGCCTGTCCCAGGAGATGATCGTCACCCAGGAAGCCTCGAACGTCGCGGCCATCGCCCGGGCCGAGGCGGCCATCGTCCAGGCCAGGAGCCAGATCGTCCAGGCCGAGGCCGCCAACGTCGAGGCCAAGCAATCGCTGGAGCGCGCCCAGTCGCTCGCCAAGACCGGCAACGCCACCGCGGCCGTGCTGGAGCAGCGCGTCTCGGCGGCGCAGGGCGCCGAAGGCCGTCTGGCCGCCGCCAAGGGCGGCCTGCAATCGGCCCAGGCCGACCTCGCCACCGCGCGGGCGGCCGGGTCCGAGATCGCCCTGCGCCGCGCCCGCACCGACATCCGCGCCCCCGAGGCCGGCATCGTCAACCGCCGCACCGCCCGGGTCGGCGCCTCGGTCACGTCCGCCGGGGAACCGCTGTTCCGGCTGATCGCCCGCGGCGAGATCGAGCTGGAGGGCGAGGTGCCGGAGACGTCGCTCGCCCGCATCGCGGTCGGTGACCCGGCGATCCTCGATCTCGACGACGGCCGCCAGCTGCGCGGCAAGGTCCGCCGCGTCTACCCGGAGGTCGACCGGGCGACCCGGCTCGGCAAGGTCCGCATCCGCCTCACCGACGATCCGGCCCTGCGCATCGGCGCCTTCGCCCGCGGCACCGTCGAGGTGGCGCGCCGGGAGGGCATCGCGGTCCCGGTCTCCAGCCTGCTCTACGCGGCGGACGGTCGGGCCAGCGTGCTGGTCGCCAAGGACGGGCGGGTCGAGGCGCGCCCCGTCACATCGGGGCTCTCGTCCGAGGGCTATACGGAACTCCGCTCGGGGGTCGCGGCCGGCGAGAGCGTCGTGGCCCGGGCCGGCAGCTTCCTGCGCGACGGCGACCGCGTGCGGGCCGTCGCCGCGCCCGCGAGCACGCTCATGAGCGCCCCCGCGAGCCCGCCCATGGCCGACGCGGCCCCGCGGTAGGACAAAGCCATGCGCCTCAACGTCTCCGCCTGGGCGATCCGGAAGCCGCTGCCCTCGGTGGTGTTGTTCCTGGTCCTGATGATCCTCGGGCTGGTGAGCTTCCGCGCCCTGCCGATCACCCGGTTTCCGAACATCGACATCCCGATCGTCTCGGTGACGATCACCCAGTCGGGCGCGGCACCGGCCGAGTTGCAGACCCAGGTCACCAAGTGGGTCGAGGATTCGATCGCCGGGGTGAAGGGCGTCAAGCACATCCTGTCGACCATCACCGAGGGCATCTCGACCACGACGATCGAGTTCCGTCTGGAGGTGAACCAGGATCGGGCGACCAACGACGTCAAGGACGCCATCGCCAAGATCCGTCAGAACCTGCCGCGCACCATCGACGAGCCGATCGTCTCCCGGGTCGAGATCGCCGGGCTGCCGATCATGATCTACGGCGCCTCCGCGCCAGCGATGACGCCCGAGGACCTGTCGTGGTTCGTGGACGACGTGGTCGCCCGGGGCCTGCAGAGCGTGAAGGGCGTCGGCGGCGTCGAGCGCCTGGGCGGCGTCGCCCGGGAAATCCGCGTCACCCTGAAGCCCGACCGCTTGCTGGCGCTCGGCATCACCGCCGCGGACGTGAACCGGCAATTGCGCCTGACCTCCGCCGACATGGCCGGCGGACGCGGCGAGGTCGGCGGCCAGGAGCAGTCGATCCGGGCTCTCGCCGCCTCGGCGAGCCTCGACACCCTGGCCCAGACCTCGATCGTGGTGCCGGGCAACCGCAAGGTCCGGCTCGACGAGCTGGCGACCCTGTCGGACACCGCCGAGGAGCCGCGCACCTTCGCGCGCTTCAACGGCGAGCCGGTGGTGGCCTTCGCGGTCTCCCGGGCGAGCGGCGCCAGCGACGCCGACGTCTCGGTGGGGGTCGCCAAGAAGATCGCGGCGCTCCACGCGGCCAATCCGGACGTGCGCTTCGACCTGATCGACACCAGCGTCGTCAACACGATCGGCAATTACCACTCGGCCATGATGGGCCTGATCGAGGGCGCGGCGCTCGCGGTCGTCGTTGTGCTGCTGTTCCTGCGCGACTGGCGCGCGACGCTGATCGCCGCCGTGGCGCTGCCGCTCTCGGTGCTGCCGACCTTCTGGGTGATGAGCGTTTTGGGCTTCTCGCTCAACGCCGTGAGCCTGCTGGCGATCACGCTCGTCACCGGCATCCTGGTGGACGACGCGATCGTGGAGATCGAGAACATCGTCCGGCACATGCGGATGGGCAAATCGCCCTACCGCGCCTCGCTGGAGGCCGCCGACGAGATCGGGCTCGCGGTCATCGCCATCACGGCGACGATCATGGCGATCTTCTCGCCGGTCTCGTTCATGGGCGGCATCGCCGGCCAGTATTTCAAGCAGTTCGGCCTGACCATCGCGGCCGCCGTGTTCATGTCGCTGCTGGTGGCGCGGCTGATCACGCCGCTGCTCGCGGCCTATTTCCTGCGCGACCACGGCCCCGACCACACCCGGGACGGGTTCGTGATGCGCGGCTACACGCGGCTGGTCGCGTGGTCGGTCCGGCACAAGTTCATCACGCTGATCCTCGGCATCGCGTGCTTTGCCGCCTCGATCGCCTCCACGGGCCTGCTGCCCGCGGGCTTCCTGCCGGCGGAGGACCAGGCGCGCACCCTGTTCGTGCTGGAGCTGCCCCCGGGCGCCCGGCTGCCGGATACCGTGAAGCTCAGCGACGCGATCGAGCAGAAGATCCGGGCGCTGCCCGAGGTGAAGAGCGTGTTCGTCGACGGCGGCCGGCAATTGCCCGGCAAGAAGGAGGTGCGGCTCGCGACGCTGACCATCAACCTCACGCCGAAGAACACCCGCGCGCGCACCCAGAAGCAGGTCGACGCGGAGGTCGCCGCGATCCTGCGCGAGGAGCCCGACATCCGGTTCTGGGCCCTGCGCGAGAGCGGCCAGCGCGACATGGCGCTGATTATCGCCGGCCCCGACAAGGCCGTGGTGGCCGACGTGGCGGCCAAGCTCCAGCGCGAGGCGGCCGAGATCCCGCACCTCGTCAACGTCATGTCGACGGCGCCGCTGGACCGGACCGAGATCCGCATCCGCCCCAAGCCCGGGGTCGCGGCCGATCTCGGCGTCTCCACCGACACGATCGCCGAGACCGTCCGGGTCGGGACGATCGGCGACATCGGCATGAATCTGGCCAAGTTCAACGCCACCGACCGGCAGGTGCCGATCCGGGTGCAGTTGCCCGAAAGCCTGCGCGGCCGGCTCTCCGAACTCGAGACCCTGAAGGTCCCGGTGAAGGGCGGCGCCGCCGTCCCGCTGGCGACGGTGGCCGATATCAGCCTCGGCCAGGGCCCCACGGGCATCGACCGCTACGACCGCTCGGTGCGCGTCGCCATCGAGGGCGACATGCAGGGCACCGACGCCCTCGGCGAGTTGATCAAGCAGGTGATGAATCTGCCCACCGCCAAGAACCTGCCGCCGGGCGTGACGATCAGCCAGACCGGCGACGCCGAGGTGATGGGCGAGGTGTTCGAGGGCTTCGCGCTGGCCATGGGCGCCGGCCTGATGATGGTGTTCGGCGTGCTGATCCTGCTGTTCGGCAACTTCCTCCAGCCGCTCACCATCCTGTTCTCGCTGCCGCTCTCGATCGGCGGCGCGATCCTGGCCCTGCTGATCTGCCACATGCCGATCTCGATGCCGGTGGTGATCGGCATCCTGATGCTGATGGGCGTGGTGACCAAGAACGCGATCATGCTGGTCGACTTCGCCGTCGAGCAGATCCGCGCCGGAGTCGACCGCACCACCGCCATCGTCGATGCCGGCCGCAAGCGCGCCCGCCCGATCGTGATGACCACCATCGCCATGGCCGCCGGCATGGTGCCGTCCGCGCTGGCGTTCGGCATCGGCGGCGAGTTCCGCGCCCCGATGGCGGTGGCGGTGATCGGCGGCCTGCTCGTCTCGACCGTGCTGTCGCTGGTGTTCGTGCCGGCGATCTTCGTGCTGATGGACGACCTCTCGCGCCTGCTCGGGCGGCTGTTCGGCCGCTTCGTCGGCGAGCGCGACGACCCGCAGGACGAGCCGGGCTTCAGCGAGGCGCGTCATCCGGCCAATGACGGCCGGGCGCTGCCGCCGCGGATCGCCGCGGAATAGGTTTTTCAGCAGGCGCCGCCGCATTGCGCACGGCCCCGCGATGGGCTGTGACTCCCGCCGACGAATCAACGGGGAATCGAAAAACGATGTCGGGTGGTCACGGGGCTGTCGAGGGCTCGAACAAGCGCGTGGCGCTGCTGATCTCGATCCTGGCTTTGTTCCTCGCCTTCAGCGAGACCCTGGGCAAGGCGGCCCAGACGGAGTCGATCGGCTCGAACGTCGAGGCCGCCAACCAATGGGCCTATTTCCAGGCGCGCACGATCCGCTCGACGGTGCTCAAGACCGCCGACGAGGCGCTGGCCCTGGTGCCGCCCGGCCCGAACCAGGACGCCATCGCGGCCAAGCGCGCCGAGTGGGCCAAGACCCTGGCGCGCTGGGAATCCGAGCCCGCCACCGGCGAGGGCCGCAAGGAGCTGACCGCGAAGGCCCGGGCCTCCGAGGAGCGCCGCGACCTGTCGCTGCTGCGCTACCACCATTACGAACTGGCCTCGGCGGCCTTCCAGATCGGCATCGTGCTGGCCTCGGCCGAGGTGATCACCGGCATCGCCATCCTGGTCTTCGCCGGCGGCTTTCTGGGACTCGCCGGCGCGGCGTTGCTCGGGTTCGGCTACCTTGCGCCGCACGCGCTGCCGTTCTTCCACTGAAGCATCGCCCAGAAAGACAGGTATCGTCTGCCGGGGCGAGGCTCTAACCTGGTCATAGGCGCGCCCGGCGTGAGGCCTTAGCCTGTTGTCACTGTTTTACCGGGGGACTTAGCGCGATGTCCGACAGGGACGACGAACAGCAGGGGCCGCTGACGCGGATCGCCAGCGGGATCTTCCTGCACACCGAGCACACGATCTACGCGGCGCTCGGCGCCCTCCTGGCGGTCACGGCCTTCGTCGCGCTGATCGACGCCGCCGGGCTGACCTGGGACGCGCTGCGGGCGCTCGGCGGCGCCGAGAAGATCCTGGAGGTGATCGACCGGCTGCTGTTCCTGCTGATGCTGATCGAGATCCTGCACACGGTGCGGGTCTCGATGCGGTCGGGCAAGCTGACCTGCGAGCCGTTCCTGATCGTCGGCCTGATCGCCTCGATCCGGCGGGTGCTGGTGATCACCCTGCAATCCTCGGAGATCACCCACGCCAAGGACTGGTCCCAGGAGAAGCAGGCGCTGTTCACCGCCTCGATGATCGAGCTCGGCGTGCTGGCCGGGCTGATCCTCACGATGGTGCTGGCGATCTTCATGCTCCACCGCGCCCGGGACGACGGCAAGCCGGCGGGCGACGAGACGACGAGCGGCGAGAGCTGACAGACAGCGAATCGCTGCAAACGCATGCCCTGCGTGCTATCAAAGATCCCGTGAGCCTCGTCTCCCTCGACACGCTGGCAATCGCACGGAAGCTTCAGGCGGCCGGTTTTTCGGACGTCCAGGCAGAAGCCATGACCGGTGTCCTGCGCGACGCCCACGAAGCCGATCTGTCGACGCTGGTGACGAAGGTCGATCTCAAAACGGAACTCGGCCTTCTGAAATCCGAACTCGGTACGGACACCGCGTTGGTTCGGTCCGATCTGAATGCGGACTCCGCCCTTTTGAGATCGGATCTCAAGTCGGAGATTGCCCTCGTGCGCTCGGATCTCAGAACCGAGATCGCCGACACGAAGTACGAAATTTTGAAGTGGGTGCTCTCGGCAATCGGCTTCCAGACGATCGTGGTCGTCGGCGCGATCGTCGCGCTGACCAAGAGCCTGCACTGAGCGGCTCCGCCCCGCTCAATTCAACCGCAGGATCGCGGCGTTGAGCAGCGTCGCGAAGGCGACCCAGGCGGCATAGGGCACCAGCAGCCAGGCCGCGATCCGGTCGAACCGCCAGGACAGGCGGATCGTCCACAGCACCATGACCAGCAGCATCGCCACCACGATCAGCCCGGAGCCGATCGCGTGGGCGGTGAAGAACACCGGCGTCCAGGCGGCGTTGAGCACGATCTGGACCAGGAAGGCGGCGAGTGCCAGCCACCAGCCGTCCCGGCTCGGCCCGGTGCGGGGCATCGCGCCAAGCAACCGCCACAGCGCCACGGCGATCATCGTGTAGAGCAGGGTCCAGGCCACGGGAAAGACCCAGTCCGGCGGATTGAAGGACGGCTTGGCCAGGCCGGCGTACCAGCCCGGGATCTCGGCCTGGGTCGCGGCCGAGCCGATCGCCGCGGTGACCGCCACCGGCACGATCGCGGCGGCGAGCCGCAGCCAGCGCGGCAGGGCCGAACCTTCGGGGACTTGTGTCGCGGCCAGCATCGTCGTTCGTTCTCCGCTCAAGCCGCATCCCGAACGGCGGGTGCCGGTTTTTGGGGATGGGCGGGGTCAAGGCGCAGGTTGCAGGGGCTCAGGCGCCGTGGCACGCGCCTGTTTCCATCCGCCGGAATCGCCAGATGTCAGAGCCTAACGCGCCGCAACGGGATACGGATACCGGCACGCCGGGAGGCTTCTCGCGACGCAGCCTCGCCGCGCAGGCCATGGGCCGGATCGAGCCCGAGACCCGCGCGGTGGTGATGCCGCTGCACGTCTCCACCACCTTCATCCGCGATCCCGACAACGGCTATTCCTCGGGCTACTGCTACGCCCGGCCCGACAACGCCACGGTGCGCGAGGCGGAAAGCGTCCTGGCGATGCTGGAGGGTGCCGAGGCCGGCGCCCTGCTGTTCGGCTCCGGCATGGCGGCGGCCACTGCCGTGTTCGGCGCTCTGGAGCCGGGCGACCACGTCGTCGCCGGCACGGTCATGTACTGGGCGCTCAAGCGCTGGCTGCGCGAGGAGGCGCCCCGCCGCGGCCTGACCCTGACCTTCGTCGAGACCGACGACGCCGACGCCCTGCGCGCGGCGATCGAGCCCGGCCGGACCAAGCTCGTCTGGATCGAGACTCCCGGCAACCCGCTCTGGACCGTGACCGACATCGCGGCCGCCGCCGGAATCGCCTACGCGGCCGGGGCGCGGCTGGCGGTCGATTCCACGGCAGCGTCGCCGGTGCATACCCGTCCGCTGGAACTCGGCGCCGACATCGTGATGCATTCCGGCACCAAGATTCTGAACGGCCATTCCGACGTGGTGGCCGGCGTGCTGGCCGGCGCGAAGGCGGACGCGTTCTGGGAGCGGATCCGGGGCATCCGCGCCGGCAGCGGCGGGATTTTGGGGCCGTTCGAGGCCTATCTGCTGATGCGCTCGCTCCGCACCCTGCACCTGCGGGCGGCGGCGCAATCGGCCGGCGCCCTGCGGCTGGCGGAGCGCCTGAGCGGGCACTCGCATGTGAGCCGCGTGCTCTATCCGGGCTTGCCGAACGATCCCGGGCACGCGGTGGCGCGCCGGCAGATGCAGGACGGCTTCGGCTTCATGCTGTCGATCCGGGTGGCGGGCGGCGAGGCCGGGGCGATCGCCACCGCGGCGCGGGTGCGGCTGTGGAAGCGGGCGACGTCGCTCGGCGGCGTCGAGAGCCTGATCGAGCACCGGGCCTCGGTGGAGGGCCCGGGCAGCCCCTGCCCGCCGGACCTGCTGCGCCTGTCCACCGGAATCGAGGATACCGAGGACCTGTACCGCGACCTCGACCAGGCGCTGCGCGGCGCGCACGGCGATTGATTGGTGCGCGCGTGGTGCCGAAGGCCGTCCTTGCGCGTTGTGCCGGCGAATACCGCCCTCGACTGCGAGCCTTCCGTCCATGACCGCCCACCGGACAGCCAAATCCCGCGCTCGCGTCTCCGGGACGCTCGCGCTCCTCGCCCTGGCCCTCGCCTCCGGATCCGCCCGGGCCGACGCCGTTCCGAATCTCGATGTGGAGACGACCTGCAAGTCGGCGCAGGTCGCCAACACCTCGATCAGCGACCAGGCCAATTACGACGGCTGCCTGCGGTCCGAGCGGGAGGCCAAGCGCGAGGCCGAGAGCCACTGGGGCAGCTACACCTCGGCGGCCAAGCGCCAGTGCGAGAGCCAGTTCAAGGCCGGCGGATACCCGTCCTATGTCGAGATGGTGACCTGCCTGGAACTGGCCTCCGGCGCCGTGCCGACCCAGTCCGGCCAGGGCGGTACGGCGGTTGGCGGCCCGGGCTCGCCCAAGGCCGTCAAGATGCAGCGGGAAGGCGGAGCCAGCCTCACCAAGGAACCGCCGGCCAGCCAGCGCACGGATCCGATCGAGGTTCTGGAGAACAAGTAGCCGGCAAGAACGCCACCCGGCGTCAGAACCGCACGCAACTGAACGCCGCCGTCACGTAAGGAAACGCGACGACATCTTTTCCGGCGAGTTCGGTTGTGTCGGCTACCAGCGCGCGTACCGCTGCGGCGACGCTGGCGCGTTCCGTATCCGGCAGGGCGGCAATAAAGCTCACCGTGAGGGTACGGTCGACGATCACCGCTTCCGGCGCCCCGTGATGTGCATGCGGCCAGCGGCGTTCTTGCAGGGGGCCGAAGCCGGAAGCGGGGAACAGATTTCGCCATGCACCGGTGCGGTAGCGCGGCGCGCCACCCTCGTGGGGATCCGTGATCCGCGACAGGGCGGCGACCCAGGGCACCGATTCGTCGCGGACATTCCAGATCAGACCGAGCCGGCCGCCGGGGCGCAGGACCCGAGCGATCTCGGCAAGCGCACCGGCATTGGCGAACCAGTGGAAAGACTGCGCGCAGACGACCGCGTCGAGGCTGCCCGAGTCCAGCGGGATGGCCTCCGCGGTCCCGGCATGCACGATCATGCCGGGATATTGGACCGCGAGTTGCGACCGCATCGCCGCGACCGGCTCTACCGCCACGGTCATCGCTCCGGTGGCCTTCAAGTAGGGTAGGAACTTGCCGGTACCCGATCCGAGATCGAGCACGGACCGACCCAATCGGAGACCCAGATCCGCGGCGAGCCAATCCGTCACGCCCTCGGGATAATCGGGCCGGCCCGTGACGTAGGCGGCCGCCTGTCCGGCGTAGCCGCCCGCGGCAGCCCGATGAATCTCGGATTCACTGTCTCGTGGCATGCCCCGGATGCTCCGCGAGTCTGCGCAAACGCTCGCGGCACCATGCTATGCACCTGCACGCTCCGATTTTAACCCCAGCCCCGCCGAATTCGTGAACGCCCTCGCCATCATCGCCCCGATCTTCGGGATCGTCCTGATCGGCTGGGGAGCGGCGCTCGCGGGGCTGCTCTCCGACAAGGTCAGCGACGGCCTGTCGGAATACGTGTTCGCGGTCGCGGTGCCGGCCCTGATCATCGCCACGCTGACCCGGCCGGGAATGAGCGGCGAGGTCGCCTGGACCTACTGGGCGGCGTATTTCGGCGGCGCCGGCCTGTCCTGGTTCGTCGGCACGCTGATCGCCCGGCGGCGCGCCGGGATCGAGCGGCGCGGGGCGATCCTGCACGGCTTCGCGGCCAGCCAATCGAACACCGTGTTCGTCGGCGTGCCGATGATCCTCCAGGCCTACGGCGAGGACGGCGCCTTCCCGCTGTTCATGCTGCTCGCGGTCCACCTGCCGCTGATGATGGGCTGCGCCACCTTTCTGATCGAATCCGATTCCGGCCTGCCGGTCCTGGCCCGGATCCGCGGCCTCGCCCTGGTGCTGCTGAAGAACCCGATCTTCGTGGCGCTCCTCATCGGCATGGCGATGAAGAGCACCGGCATCACCCCGACCGGGATCCCCAAAGCCCTGATCGACGCCTTTGCCGGCACCGCCTCGACCTGCGCGCTGGTGGCGCTGGGCGCCGGGCTCAAGCGCTACCGGGTGCTGTTCGACCTCAAGGGCGCGCTGGTGATCGCGGGCCTGAAGAACCTGCTGCACCCGCTGGCGGTCTGGATTCTGGCCTTCCACGTCTTCGCGATGCCGACCGCCTACGCCGGCGTCGCCACCCTGTTCGCCGCCATGCCGGTGGGGATCAACGCCTACCTGCTGGCGGTGCGCTACCGGACCGAGACCGGCATGGTCGCGGCCTCCGTGCTGGTCTCGACCCTGCTGGCGCCCCTGACCACCCTTGGCTGGCTGATGCTGCTCGGCCGGGCGTGACGCCGCGGCCCCGGCGTCACCGGGCGCGTTGGACGAGGACACAAGCCGGTCTAGGGTAAGTTCAAGCGCGGGGCCGAAGCCCGCCACACCCTGCAGGCGAGGAAATCCCATGAACGCTCCGATGCGCCCCCCGGGCAGCGCCTCCCCGTCGGCCCCGGCCTCGTCCCGCTTCGTCTGGGAGGACCCGTTCCTGCTGGAGGACCAGCTCACCGAGGACGAGCGGGCGATCCGCGACGTCGCCCAGAGCTTCGCCCAGGAGCAGTTGCTGCCCGGCATCGTCGAGGCCTACGCCACCGAGAAATCCGACCCGGGCCTGTTCCGGAAGATGGGCGAGCTCGGCCTGCTCGGCGTGACCCTGCCCGAGGAATACGGCTGCGCCGGCGCCTCCTACGTCGCCTACGGGCTGGTGGCGCGGGCGGTCGAGGCGGTGGATTCCGGTTACCGCTCGATGATGAGCGTGCAATCCTCGCTGGTGATGTACCCGATCCACGCCTACGGCTCGGAGGCGCAGCGCCAGAAATTCCTGCCGAAGCTCGCCTCGGGCGAATGGATCGGCTGCTTCGGTCTGACCGAGCCCGATGCCGGCTCCGATCCCGCCGGGATGAAGACCAAGGCGGAGAAGATCGACGGCGGTTACCGGATCTCGGGCGCCAAGATGTGGATCTCGAACGCTCCCTTCGCGGATGTGTTCGTGGTCTGGGCGAAGTCCGACGCGCACGAGGGCGCGATCCGCGGCTTCATCCTCGAGAAGGGCATGACGGGCCTCTCCGCCCCGACGTTGAAGGGCAAGCTGTCCTTGCGCGCCTCCACCACCGGCGAGATCGTCATGGAGGGCGTCGAGGTCGGCGAGGATTCGCTGCTCCCCAACGTCTCGGGGCTGAAGGGTCCGTTCGGCTGCCTCAACCGGGCGCGCTACGGCATCTCCTGGGGGGCCATGGGCGCGGCCGAGGATTGCTGGCACCGGGCGCGCAACTACACCCTGGAGCGCAAGCAGTTCGGCCGGCCGCTGGCCCAAACGCAGTTGGTCCAGAAAAAGCTCGCCGACATGCAGACCGAGATCACGCTGGGCCTCCAGGCCTCGCTGCGGGTCGGGCGGCTGATGGACGAGGGCAAGATGGCGCCCGAGATGATCTCGCTGATCAAGCGCAACAATTGCGGCAAGGCGCTCGACATCGCCCGCACCGCCCGCGACATGCACGGCGGCAACGGCATCATGGGCGAATACCACGTGATGCGCCACGCCCAGAACCTCGAGACGGTCAACACCTACGAGGGCACCCACGACGTCCACGCGCTGATCTTGGGACGGGCGCAAACTGGGCTGCAGGCGTTTTTTTGAGACTTGGGGACGGGCCCCTCCCCACCCCCAACCGTTCCCCCCTCATCCCGAGGTGGCGTCGCACAGCGGCGCCCTCGAAGGAGGGCTCCAGAGATCACGAGGCCGGCTGGAGGGCTCATTCGAGGCCTCCGCTGCGCTTCGGCGGCTCAGGATGAGGGGCGCGGGTGGGATGGATCGGTGTCGGCAAGAACGCCGCTACTCCCCACCCTCCTCCCCGCCCAGCGACCATTCCAGCACCCGCGCCAGGTGGTCGTAGGCGCCATACTGGCTGGCATATTGCGGGTAGGGCCGGGCCGTGTAGGCGGCCTCGCCGGTGAGGAAGCGGGCGATCAGCCCCCGAAGCCGCGCGGCGTGCTCGGCGACGATCGCGTCGACGCTGCGCTCCTCGCCGCGGGGCGGCTTCACCGGAGCCGGGACGAACGGCTTCCGGCCGCCCGACGCGTGGACGTAGAGCAGGTCCGGCGTCGTCTTTACGGGTGGCAGACCGTCGAAGGCCCCGTGCATCAGCATCGCCGCCTCGAGGGTGAGCTGCGGCGAGAACCCCGAAAAGATCATCTTCGCCGAGGGCGGGGTGCCGGTCTTGTAATCGACGATGCAGGCGCCGCCGTCCGGGCGCAGCTCGATCCGATCGGCCCGGGCGCGCAGGGTGAAGCTCTCGCGGCCCAGGGGGATCACCCAGCGCCCGGACACCTCCGGGTGGATGCGGCGCAGGGCCGGCCGGCGCTGCGCTTCCCATTCGAGATAGGCGGCGGCCATGCGCTCGTAGCGCGGCCACCATTCGGCGTAGAGGTTCGGATAGGTGTCGGCGATGTCACCGAACGCGTTGATGGCGATGGCGGAGAGGGCTTCCCCGGGCCGCCGCGGCAGGCCCTCCGGATGGGCTTGGGCGAACGCCGCGAAGATGTCGTGCACCAGGGAGCCGCGGGTGGCGACGCTCGGCACCGCCGCCAGCGGTTCCAGGGGATCGAGCCCGAGCACGTGGCGGGCGAAGATGCTGTAGGGGTCGCGCACCAGCGTCTCGATCTCGGTGACGCTGAGCGAGCGCGGGAACAGGGCCGGGTCCGGCTTCGGCGCCGGGCGCTTCAGGCGCTTCTCGGGCGGGGCGGTGTCGAGGTGGGCGGAAAGGCCCGTGAAACGCCGTCCGGCCGCCAGCACCGCGTCCCAGCGGGTATCGCCGGCGAGCGCGCGCAGCCGCTGGATCAGGCGCGACGGCACGGTGGGCGAGCCGTCGCGCTTGAGCGCCCGGGTGATCACCGCGTCGCGGCAGCCGAGCGCCTGCACGAAGTCGTGCGCCATCTGGCCGATGCGCCGCTCGGGCGGGTTGAGGCCGACTCGCTCGCGCATCGGCCGGTTGAGGAAGGCGTCGGTCAGGGTCCGCACCGGCCAGACGCCCTCGTCGAGGCCGCCGAGCAACACCCGGTCTACCGAGAGCAGCCGCGCCTCCAGCAGGCCGAGGATGCGCAGCCGCGGATGCGGCGTCTCGCCGGAGCAGCCGACCAGGCGCTCCCGGGCGAGCGACGTGAAGAAGGTCGCGTAATCGGTGAACTGGCCCGGCATCAGGCCGGGCTCGGCCATCTCCAGATCGTCGAACAGGGCGTCGAGACAGGACAGGGAGCCGTCCGCTTCCTCCTCCGGGGCGTCCTCCGGGCCGGCGAGCAGACCATCGCAGGCGGCGCGGTGCCGGGCAGCGGTAGCGACGAGATCGCATTCGCCCGTACCATCGGGGCCCGGGAACTCGGAAAAAACCTGCTCCAGCCGGGCGAGCAGATCTTCCGCAAGGTCCCAGTCGATATCCTTCAGCCGACGCTTGGCCCGGGGGCGGCGCTCCAGCGGCCCGACCCGCTCGGCGGCGAGCGCCGTCCGCAGCCCGGAAACCCCCGGAGCCGGGACGGGGCCGCGCAGCAGCCCGATCTCCAGGGCGGCCGCGCCGCGCACCACGTCGGACCGGGGCAGGCCGAGGCGGACCATCGGGTGCGACAGCAGCGCGATCAGCCGGGCCGGGATCGCGTCGGCCTGATTGCGGGCGAGGTCGGCGGCCAGCTCCGCGGTGAGCCGGGCGAGCCGACCCGCCGGGCTTCCGGCGAGCGCCAGCCCGGCCGAATCCTCGGCGACGATGCCCCAGCGCAGGAGCTCCACGGCGACCCGGCCGGCGAGCGCGCGATCCGGCGTGATCAACGCCGCGGTGGCGCCGGGCACCTGAAGGGTCTCGCGCAGGGCCAGCGCCGCGACCAGGGCCTCCTCCCGCTCGTCGGCGGCCTCGGCCAGGGCCAGCCCGGCGAGGCCGGCCTCGGCGATACCGTCCCGCCCGGCCGGGTCGAGATCGGCCCAGGCGTCGGTGGTGTCGGCCGGGCGCAGGGCCTGCGACAGCAAAGCGGCCCGGGCCGCCCGTCCGGCATCGGGATCGCCCAAGGCGGCGACCTCCGCCCGCGACAAGGCGAGATTGTCCGGCCCGAGCAGCCGGTGCAGCACCGCCTGGGGATGCCCGTGGGCGATCACCCGGGAAAACCCCTCGCCGGTGTCGATGCCGGACCAGCCGGATTCGTCGAGGTCGAGGTCGAGCCCGGGCAGTACCACGGCCCCTCGGGGCAGCCTCGCGACGGCCGCGATCAGCCGCGCGGTGGCTGGCACGGAGCCCAGCGAGCCGGCGACGATCACGGGATCCGTCGGTGCCGTCCGCGACAGGCGCTGGCCCTCGGCCAGCACGAGGCCGCGGGCGCGGGCGACCGGGTCGGACAGGCCGCGCTCGGCCAGGAGCTTTGGCCAGTTCTCGGCGGCGATCTTCACGAAATCCAGGGTCAGGCCGAAATAGCGCGAGTACTCGGCCTCCACGGCGGCGCCGATCTCCGACCAGGGCAGGCCCTCGACGGTGAGCGCATCCATCAGCCGTTCGAGATCGCCCGCGAGCCCGACCGCGTCGGCGGGCGAGGACGGCACCAGGAACGGCACCTCTGCATCGAGGGGCAGCAGGGTGCGGTCGACCGACTTCGCCCAGGCCTGAACCAGGCGCGCGAGGATCAGCCGACGCTCCAGTTGCGGCATCGGCGTGCTGAGCGGATCGTTGTCGTCGAGCAGCGGCTCGGAGGCGAGGTCGAGTTCCGCCTCGTCGGCCTCGCCCAGCGGGATCATCCGGGGCAGCAGGGCCGCGTAGCCGGGGGCGCCCCGCTCATGCGCCCGCTGGCCGAGCCGGTCGGCCAGGATCGCGCCCAGCGCCCGCGCGGCGCGCCGGGTCGGCAGGTAGATGGTGACCGAAGCCAGCGCCAGCGGATCCTCCGCCACCGGCCCGACCAGCCGGCCCGACAGCAGCGCCTCGGCCAACGTCGGCAGGAACGGGACGCCCCGGGTGATGGTGAAGACCGCCTGCCGCTCTGACATGGGGCGTCTTTTACGCGGGCGCGTTCGATGGGGACAGGTGTTTGCGACGATGGCGAACGCGCGCTGTCATTGCGAGCGCAGCGAAGCAACCCAAAGCGGCGCGCGATCCCCGGACTTAGAGCGCTCGCCGCCGAAGTGGATACCGGTTCGGCGGAAGCGAGCGCGTTACATCAAAGACTTAGAGCCGTTCCCCGTCGCAACGCGACCGGGAACAGCTCTAGCGTTGCCGTAGGTTGCTTCGCTGCGCTCGCAATGACGGTGGGCGGCGGACGCCTATGCCGCCCGCACGGCCGCCGCGGCAGCACCGTAGCCGGCTCGCCGCCCGAACACGACGCCGGAGGTCAGCCCCGAGCCGCCGGGATAGCCGTTGAAGAACACGCCGCCGACCATCTCGCCGCAGGCGTAGAGCCCGGGGATCTCGCTGCCGTCCTCGCGCTTAACGCCGCCGCCCTCCCCGACCTCGACGCCGCCATACGTGAAGGTGATGCCACCGGTGACCGGGTAGGCCTTGAACGGCCCGGTCTCGATCGCCTGCGCCCAGTTCGACTTCGGCAGGGCGAGCCCCTGCGTGCCGCGACCGTCCTTCACGGTGGGGTCGAACGGCACGGCCTCGTCCACGGCTTCGTTGAAATCCGTGATGGTCCGCTTGGCCGCCGCCTGGTCGATGCCGTCGAGCTTGTCGAGCAGCCCGTCGAGGGTGTCGGCCTCGACGAAATGGGCGTCATGGAACCGGTACTCGCTGTAGAGCAGGTGATCGACCTTGGCGTCGAAAATCTGCCAGGCGACATGGCCGGGCTGCTCCATGATCGAGCGGCCGAACTGGGCGTAGGTATAATTGCGAAAGTTCTTGCCCTCGTCGACGAACCGCTGCCCGTCGGCATTCAGCATGAGTCCTAGAAAATAGCAGATCTTGCGGTAGTGCTTGCGCTCGCCGTGGGGCAGGCCGAGGTTGCCGTAATCGGGGGTGTGCAGATCCATCGGCGTGGCGTGGCAGCCGCCGTAGAAGCCGTGCGGCTTGGCGCCGAGCGCGAGCGCCATTTCCAGCCCGTCGCCGCGATTGTGCGGGGTGCCGCGGACCCGGGCCTTGTCCCAGCCCGCGCCGATGAAGCGCGTGCGCAACTCCGGGTTCGATTCGAAGCCGCCGCAGGCCAGGATCACGGCCTTGGCCCGGAACGCGCCCTGGGGGGTCTCCACGCCGACGACGCAGTCCGCGTCGACGATCAGCCCGGTGGCCGGGCAGCCGTAGCGGATTTCGCCGCCGGCCTTCGTGAACGCCTCCAGCTCGGCCCGGGCGAGCCCGAAACCCTCGTCGTGGGTGGCCAGCGTCAGGCCGCCCCAGAACACGAAGCGCCCGTCCTTCTCGAAGGATTGCCGGGCATAGATCGGCTCGAACTTCACCCCCTGGGTCGAGAGCCAGCGCAGGGCCGCGCCGCTCTCGTCGATCAGGATGCGCTGCTCGCGCGAGAGCGGCCGGCCGTCGTTGAAGCCGAGCAGGTCGGATTCGAAGGTCGCCGCGGTGTAGGCGCCGAAATCGGTGCGGGGCAGGCGCGGATCATTCGGGTCGGCCAGCAGCGGCAGGAGGTCGTCGTTGCCCTGGTAGACGAACCGCATGGCGCCGGCCGTGTAGGCAGTGTTGCCGCCGGCGAGATCCGGCTCGGCCTTCTCGATCATCAGTACCGAGGCGCCGCGCTCCAGGGCGGCGAGGCCGGCGCTCATGGCGGCGTTGCCGGAGCCGACCACCACGACGTCCCAGGATCCCGCGCGCCGCTCCTGCATCCCCGCCTCCACCGCTCGAACTGCCTTCCTGATTGTATACGCTCGCATGCAATTGGCGGCAAGTGTTCCGGGCAGCGGCGTTTCACGCTATGGCCCCGGCCGAGGAGAGCCGGGCATGAAGGCGAGCGAGTCGGAGCGCTCCAACGGGGCCGCCGCCTATGAGCGGCTGCTGCGGGCGATCGAGGAGGGCGAACTCGCCCCCGGCAGCCGCCTGCGCGAGGCGGAGCTGGCCGAGCGGTTCGCGATCAGCCGCACGCCGGTGCGCGAGGCTCTCGGTCGCCTGGAGGCGCAGGGTCTCGTCGCGCACGAGCCGCACCGGGGCGCCAGCGTGGCCCAGCTCGATTACGGGCAGGTCAGCGAGCTCTACGACATGCGGGAGGTGCTGGAGGGCACGGCGGCCCGGCTCGCCGCGATCCATGCCAGCGCGGTGGAGACCGAGATCCTCGAGGAGATGATCGCCCGCGACCGGACCCTGACCGGCGACGCGGCGGCGCTGGCACGCAACAACCGGCTGTTCCACCGGCAGATCCACGCGGCGGCGCGCAACCGCTTCCTGCAGGGCACCCTGGAGACGATGCGCCTGTCGCTGGTGCTGCTGCCCGGCTCGACGACCCTCTCGGCACCGGAACGGGCCGGCGAGTCCCTCGACGAGCATGCCGCGATCATCGCGGCGATCCGCGCCCATGACGGCGACCGGGCCGAGGCGGCGGCCCGCGCCCATATCCGCGCCGCCTTCAAGGCGCGGATCCGGATCTGGCAGGGGGTGTAGGCTCCCTCTCAAGAGGCTGTGAGATTTTAGCGTCTTCGAGCCGCGACAGGCCCCCTCTCCCGTGCGGGAGCGGGTTGGGGTGAGCGATGCGCCCTCTCCGGACAAACCTGTCCCCTCACCCTGTCCCCCTCCCGCACGGGAGAGGGGACCCGCGACCCATCCGGAAACACAGGTCGCTTCGTGGCTGCACCAGCCCTCCCCAGCGTGGATCGAGGGACAGCCGCTCAGGCGTGGGCCGGAACCCGCGCCTCCCGGGGGCCGCCCCGGAACAGGCTGAGCGTCGCGATGATACCGCAGGCGGCGGCCGCCATCAGCCAGTAGCTCGGCGCCGCCCGGTCGCCGGTCTGGTCGATCAGGTAGGTCGAGACCATCGGGGTGGCGGTGCCGAACAGAGCCGTGGCGAGGCTGTAGGCCAGGGAGAAGCCGCTGGCGCGGACATGCTTCGGCACGACCTCCGACAGCGCGACGATCATCGCGCCGTTGTAGACGCCGAAGAAGAAGGAGAGCCACAGCTCGACGCCGAGCATCTTGGCGAAGGTCGGGTCGACCACCAGCCAGTGCAGGGCCGGATAGGTGGTCAGCAGCGACAGGATCGAGATGGTGAGCAGCACCGGCTTGCGCCCGATCGCGTCCGAGAGCGCGCCGCCCACGGGCAGCCAGATGAAGTTGGTGATCGCCACGCACAGGGTGACGACGAGGCTGTCGGTCTCGGTGAGCTTGAGGACGGTCTTGCCGAAGGTCGGGGTGTAGACGGTGATCATGTAGAAGGTCACCGTGGTCATGGTCGAGAGCATCATGCCGAGCAGCACGATCCGCCAGTTGGCGGCCACCGTGGCGAGGATCTCGCGCGTGCTCGGATGATGGGTCCGCCGGGCGAAATCCTGGGTCTCCTGCAGGGAGCGCCGGATGAAGAAGATGAACGGCACGATCAGGCAGCCGATGAAGAACGGGATACGCCAGCCGAAATCGCCGATCTGCTGCTTGGTCAGGGTGGCGTTGAGCCCGTAGCCGATCACGGCCGCGAACAGGATCGCCACCTGCTGGCTCGCCGACTGGAACGACGTGTAGAAGCCTTTGCGTCCGGGGGTGGCGATCTCGAACAGGTAGATCGAGACGCCGCCGATCTCGACGCCGGCGGAAAAGCCCTGCAGCAGGCGCCCGGCCAGCACGATTAGGGGCGCGGCGATGCCGATGGTCCCGTAGCTCGGGCAGAAGGCGATCAGCACCGTGCCGCTCGCCATGATCGCCAGGGTGACGATCAGGCCCTTCCGGCGCCCGATCCGGTCGATATAGGCGCCGAGCACGATCGCCCCGAGGGGCCGCATCAGGGCGCCGAGCCAGAAGGTCCCGAAGGTCAGGAGCAGCTCGGTGGTCTCGTTGCTTGACGGGAAGAACGCCCGCGCGATGGCGCTGGCGTAGAACCCGAACAGGAAGAAATCGAACATCTCCAGGAAGTTGCCGCTCGTCGCGCGGAGGATCGCCCCAATCCTGGATTGCAGGGTCGCCTCGACGGCGCCCGGATCACCGGCCATGACGCAACGCTCCCGGGTCTCGATTCATACGCCGATCCATTTCATCGCGAGGATCGTCCCGGTCACGGTCAGCGCGCCGCCGATCCGGGTGGCGATCTGGGCGAACGGCATCAGCGCCATGCGGTTGGCCGCCGTGAGGATCGCCACGTCGCCGGTGCCACCCTGGCCGCTGTGGCAGGCGTTCACGATCGCGGTCTCGATCGGGTACATCCCGAGCGCGCGGCCGACGAAGAAGCCGGTGACCATCAGCGTGGTCACGGTCGCCACGATGGTGATCAGGTTCACCAGCGTGAAGGCGGCGACCAGCTCGTTCCAGGGCGTCAGCGCCGCGCCGATGGCGAAGAGCAGCGGGTAGGTCATCGAGACCTGCACGAACTTGTAGACCACGAACCCGCCGGCCTGGAGATGGGGCGACACCGCACTGCCGAGCTTGGCGAACACCGCCAGGAACAGCATCGCCACCGGCGCCGGCAGGCCGACGAGGTGGTGGGCGATGACCCCGAGCAGGTAGAGCGTGATGGCCGTGAGCCCGGCCGCGCCGATCGTTGCGGCGTCGATCTGGCCGCGGGCGGCCTCGGAGCGGGCCTGCGCGTCGCTCGATTCCATGCCCTCGGCGCCGGGCTGAAGCCGGCCCTCGCCGGTGAGGTGGGGATAGCGCTTGCCGACATAGTTGAGGGTGCCGGCGAAGATGATCGCGGTGAGCGAGCCCAGCATCACCGGCGGCAGCACCTGGGCGAACACGACGCCCTGCTGCTGGCCCAGGACCGCCGCGTAGCCGATCGAGAGCGGGATCGCGCCCTCGCCGACGCCGCCGGCCATGATCGGCACGACGATGAAGAAGAAGGTCTTGTAGGGGCCGAGCCCCAGGGCCGTGCCGACCAGGGTGCCGACGATGGCGGCCGCCACCGAGCCGACCGCGAGCGGGGCGAAGATCTTGAGGAAGCCCTTGACCAGGACATCCCGATCCATGCCGAGGATCGAGCCGACGATAATCGTGGCGATGTAGATATATAGGAAGTTGGTGAACTTCGTGAAATCGAAGATCGCCTTCTCCATCTGCGGCGGGATCAACTTGTAATAGACAAGCGCCGACGGGATGAAGGTCGCGAAGATCGCGCCCGCGCCGATGTTGCGCAGGATCGGGATGCGCTTGCCGATCTCGGCGCAGGTGAAGCCGCCCATCACCAGGACGGCGATCATGGTCGGCCCGTCCGGCTTGACCTCGCCCTCCTGGACCAAGACCACGAGCAGGATCGCCAGGATGACGTAGAGCGGCAGCGGGATGATGCCGATCTTCATGTCGACCAGGCGCCACCAGCTCTCCGGCCAGAACCGGCCCGCGCGGCGCTCAACCACCGGGCTTTCGGCCGGAGCCGGGACGGGGCTGGTCGAGGCGGTACTGGTCATCGGCTTCCTCCGGACTTGCGACCACGCGCGGGCCGTTCCGGCCTTCGCCGCGCGGCCCCGATCGCCCCGACGGTCGCGACCTGGGCCGCGCGGTCGGCGGAGATAAAGTCGGGTCCGGCGTATCAGTGCCCGCCCGGGGCGGCAACGCGAACCGCGGAACAAAGCCTGCAACCTGTATTGGGCGCAAAGACTCAGCCGGCTTGTCAAGCCCGGCACGCGGATACCCGACGCGCAACGGCCCGGCGCGATGCCGGGCCGTTGCGCGTCGCGATGCATGGGACCGGCCCCGGGATCGGGGCCGGCCGGTCGAATCAGAAGTCGCGCTGGACGCGGAAGCGGACCTGCGTCATCGAATCCTGCGTCGCGGTGCGCGGCACGAAGCTGCCGTTGTTGATGGCTGCGACGTTGGCGTAGGCCCCCGGGCCCTTGTCGAGGTCGATCACCCGGCCGCTCTTCACGCCGACCTGGGTGTAGAAGCCCTCCACGCCGATATCGAGATCGGCCACCGGCGACCAGATGAGGCTGCCGCCGAGCACGTACTGGTAGGTGTCACGCAGGGCTTGGCTCAGCTGATAGAACCGGGTTTCGGGCACGCCGACGCCGTTGGTGCTGAAGCTGTTGGCGCCGTTCGGGTTCACCAGGCCGAAGAGCGCGCCCTGGGCCAGGCGGGCACCGGCCGCGAAATCCTGCTCGCCGTAGGAGCCGAACAGGGCCGAGCGCCATTCCGGCGACCAGTAATGCAGGTACGACGCCACCGCCGAGAAGCTGGTCGAGGTCTGGAGCTGGCCGGTGAACGGGTTGATCGACGCGTCGACGAAGTACTGTTCGAACTTCTGGGTATCGAAGCCCGTGTTGGACTGCCGATAGCAGCCGGCGATCATGCAATAGCCGGCATAGCTCTGCGCGCCATTGGCGTAGGCCCCTTGCAGATAGAGAGTGTCGCCCGGGGCAATCGACGGAAGGTTGAACTTCACGCCGCCCTGCACGGCCCAGCCCTGGACCGAGTTGGTGTGCGGGATCCCGGTGAGCACGCCGCCCGCGCCCGCGGCCGTCGCGGTGCTCAGGTTGCCGACGTTGATCTCGTGCGTGGCGGCCGAGAGCTGGGCGGAGCCCCAGGCCTGATCGACGCGCAGGACGCCGACGAAGTCGGGCAGACGCTCGCGCTGGATGCTGTCGACGTTGCCGTAGCGGGACGGCCGGCCGTTGGTGTAGCCGACGAAGACGGGGCTGACCGGGACCGAAGGGCCGGTCGGCGCGAAGACCGGCGAGCGGGTGAAGACCGGGTCTTCGATCGACAGGGTCGCCGACACGCCGTTGCCGAAGGTGCCCGTGTAGGCGAGCAGGTTGGTCGACGAATTGTCCGAGCCCGACGTGGCGCCGTAGAACTCGAAATCGTGGGCGTAGAAGTCGTAGAACGACGCTGCGCGACCGGCGGTCAGGCCGGCGAACTGGATGAACGCCTTGTCGACGTTCACGTATTGCTGCGCGCGGCCGGCCTCGTCGACGCCGGTGGCGCCGTAAGCTTGGCCGATGCGCAGCTGGGTGCCGGAATGGATGACGCCCGTGCGCGAGGCGGCATCGAGGCGCACGAAGGCGCGCAGGGTGCCGTAGGCGGTCTGGGTGCGGGCATCCAGGTTGAAGCGCGCCAATCCCCGATAGCCCGACGTGTCACCGGCGGCGCCCGGCTGGCGGCTGGATGAGGTCTGGTAGGCGCCCTCGAACCGGGCGCGGCCGGAGATGCGGAGGCAGGTATCGGTGCCGGGGATGTAGAAGAAGCCGGCGCCGAAGGCGGAGCAGACGCGGACGTATTCGATCGGCGCCGCCTTCTTGACCGGCAGGTCGGCGGCGTGGGCGGCTCCGGCCGCGGCCAGCGCGGCGGCAGATCCCAGCAAAGAACGCTTCAATAAACTCATCAAGACCCCCAGTTATTTGAAGCCGACGACCGCAACGCTTCCCTTTTTTTCCTGACTATCGCAGGATTTTATTCGATGAACCCATTTTCAGAAGATTTATTCGGGAACATGTTCCCGCAATCCATCGTTCGACGATGATCCTGCGATCAAGAATTTTAGCGAGCAACAGATATTCTGCCGTTCTTCTTCGCATTCGGAATCTTGTTGCCGATCTGCAACGTTGTTTTGCCCAATTTTTGCTCGATCTCATTTTAAATATCCATAAGCTGATCGTTACTTATGAGATCATTGATCGCATCATTATTGTTTCAAGGCCTGCTGGCTGCGTCCGATAATCTGATCATGACGGATCAACGGGGGACGCCGCCGCCCTGCCGAATGGATGGCGCACCGGCCATTCCCGGCAGGCTGCCGGCGCCTTCCGCTCCGCGGTGATCACCGATCGAGCCGGCATCCCGACGGAGGCAGCCGCGCCGATCCTCGCCAGCGAATCGCAACGGTCCTCGATCACCGCCGCCCGCAGGCGCCTACCGGGTCGCGGTGCCCGGGCGGCCATCGGGGCGGGAGCCGTCGCGATCGGTCCGGACAAGGACGCCCGCAACGAAAAAGGGCCCGGCACGGAGCCGGGCCTGGAGAGCAAAAGCGCACGGGTGCGGCACCGGGACCGAAGCCCCGGCGTGGACCCGCCCGGATCAGAAGTCGCGCTGGACGCGGAGACGGATCTGCGAGACCGAGTCCTGCGTCGCGGTGCGCGGAACGAAGCTGCCGGCGTTGATGGCGGCGACGTTGGCGTAGGCGGTCGGGCTCTTGTCCTGGTCGATCGCCCGGCCACGGTTCAGGCCAATCTGCGTGTAGTAACCCTCGACGCCGATATCGAGGTCCTTGACCGGGGACCAGATCAGGCTCGCACCGGTGACGAACTCGTAGGTGTCGCGCAGCGCCTGGCTGAGCTGGTAGAACCGGGTGCCCGGCACGCCGACGGCGTTGCTGCCGGTGATGACGCCCGAACCCACAAGACCATAGGCCGCGCCCTGGGCGAGACGGGCGCTCCGGGAAAAACTCTGCGCGCCATAGGAGCCGAAGACGGCCGAGCGCCAGTCCGGCGACCAGTAATGCAGATACGACGCGACTGCGGTGACGCTCTGCGAGGTTTGCAGCTGGCCGGTGAACGGGTTGATCGTCGCGTCCGAGAAGTACTGGTTGAATTTCTGGCCCTGGATCGTCGCCGCGTTCGGTGAAGCCGAACCGCTGAACGCAGAATAGCCCGTGTAGAACTGCGCACCGTCGCCATAGGCGCCCTGCAGGTACAGGGCGTCGCCCGGCGTGACGAACGGCGCGTTGATCTTCAGGCCGCCCTGCACCGCCCAGCCCTGAACGCTGTTGGTGTGCGCGACGCTGACGGTCGAACCGGTACCGATCGCGATAGTGCCGACGTTCAGCTCATGCGTCGCGGCCGACACTTGAGCCGAGCCCCAGGCCTGATCGAGGCGCAGGGCGCCGACGAAGTCGGGCAGACGCTCGCGCTGGATGCTGTCGATGTTGGCGAAGCTCGACGGTGCGCCCCTGGTGTAGCCGACGAAGACGGGGCTGACCGGGGCGGCCCCCCCGGACGGCGCGAAGATCGGCGTCCGGCGGAAGACGGGGTCTTCGATCGACAGGGTCGCCGACAGGCCGTTACCGAAGGTCGCCGTGTAGGCGAGCAGGTTGGTGGAGCCGACATCCGAACCGGCGGTGCTGCCCGACATCTCGAAATCGTGGGCGTAGAAGTCGAAGAACGACGACGCGCGACCGGCGGTCAGGCCGGCGAACTGGATGAACGCCTTGTCGACGTTCACGACTTGCTGGACACGCGCGACCTGATCGACGCCGGTGGCGGCGTAGGCCAGGCCGATGCGCTCCTGGGTGCCGGACCGGCCGACGCCGGAAGCCCCGGCGCGGCTGCCGGCATCGAGGCGCACGAAGGCACGCAGGGTGCCGTAGGCGGTCTGGGTGCGGGCGTCGAGATTGAAGCGCAGCAACCCTCGATAGCCCGAGGTGTCGCCGCTGTTGGTGCCGGCCTGGCGGGTATAGGCGGTGATGTAGCCGCCCTCGAACCGGGCCCGGCCCGAGATGCGGAGGCAGGTATCGGTGCCGGGGATGTAGAAGAACCCGGCACCGAAGGCTGAGCAGACGCGGACGTACGCGATCGGCGCTGCCGTCTTGTCCGGAAGGTCGGCGGCGTGCGCGGCTCCGATCGCGGCGAAGGCGGCGGCTGAGCCGCGCAGAGAGTGCTGCAATCGTTTCATCAACAGCCTCAATATTTGAGGATCGTTCCGCACATTTTCTCAGTCTATTCTGCGCGTTGCAGAGTATTCTTTCGCGCGGAGGCCGACGACGGCGAGCGATCGAGGGCGACCGGCCAGCGGGAGGACGCTCGCGACGAAAAAGGCCCGGCGCGGAACCGGGCCTGGGGAGTCGAGATGCACGAGGAAGGGGGCCGGGACGGAAGCCCCGGCACCGATGTGTCGGATCAGAAGTCGCGCTGGACGCGGAAGCGAACCTGCGAGATCGAGTCCTGCGTCGCGGTGCGCGGAACGAAGCTGCCGTTGTTGATCTGGGCGATCGCGTTGTACGCGCCCGGGGTCTTGTCGAGATCGATCGCCCGACCGCTCTTCAGGCCAATCTGCGTGTAGTAGCCCTCCACGCCGATATCGAGGTCCTTCACCGGGGACCAGATCAGGCTTGCACCCGCGACGAACTGGTAGGTGTCGCGCAGGGCCTGGCTCAACTGATAGAACCGCGTGCCCGGCACGCCGACGGCATTGGTGCTGAAGGCGTTGCCGCCGCCGAGCGTACTCGCGACGTTGAAGGCCGCGCCTTGGGCGAGGCGCGCGCTGCGGGAGAAGCTCTGCTCGCCGTAGGAGCCGAAGAAGGCCGAGCGCCATTCCGGCGACCAGTAGTGCAGGTACGACGCCACCGCGGAAAAGGTCTGCGAGGTCTGCAGCTGGCCGGTGAACGGGTTGATTGTCGCGTCCGAGAAGTATTGGACGAACTTTTGACCCTGGATCGTGGCCGCAGTCTGCTGGTACGAACCGCTGAACGCGGAGTAACCGGTATAGAGCTGCGCTCCATCGGCGTAGGCGCCCTGCAGGTAGAGCGCGTCGCCCGGCGCGACGAACGGCGCGTTGATCTTCAGGCCGCCCTGCACCGCCCAGGCCTGGACGCTGTTGGTGTGCGCGAGATTGATGCCGGTGCCGCTTCCGGTGGGTGCACCAAGAACGATGTTACCGACGTTCAGCTCATGCGCGGCAGCCGAGATCTGAGCCGAGCCCCAGGCCTGGTCGAGGCGCAGGACGCCGACGAAGTCGGGCAGGCGCTCGCGCTGGATGCTGTCGATGTTGGCGAAGCTCGACGGTGCGCCCTTGGTGTAGCCGACGAAGACGGGGCTGACCGGATTCGCAGGCCCTGGCGGCGCGAAGATCGGCGTCCGGCGGAAGACCGGGTCTTCGATCGACAGGGTCGCCGACAGGCCGTTGCCGGCGGTCGCCGTGTAGGCGAGCAGGTTGGTGGAAGCGTTGTCCGAGCCGGCGGTAGCGGCCGTGATCTCGAAATCGTGGGCGTAGAAGTCGAAGAACGAGGACGCGCGACCGGCGGTCAGGCCGGCGAACTGGATGAACGCCTTGTCGACGTTCACGAACTGCTGCGCGCGGCCGACCTCATCGACGCCCGTGGCATTGTAGGCCTGCCCGATGCGCGCCTGGGTGCCGGAGGTGCCGATGCCGGAATAGCCGGTGCGGCTGCCGGCATCGAGGCGCACGAAGGCGCGCAGGGTGCCGTAGGCGGTCTGGGTGCGGGCATCCATGTTGAACCGCAGCCGGCCCTGGTAGCCCGACGTGTCGCCGTTGCCGGAACCCTGGCGCGAGTTGCTAGCCATGTAGCCGCCCTCGAACCGGGCGCGGCCCGAGACGCGCAGGCAGGTGTCGGTGCCGGGGATGTAGAAGAAGCCAGCGCCGAAGGCGGAGCAGACGCGGACGTACTCGATCGGCGCCGCCTTCTTGACCGGCAGGTCGGCGGCATGGGCTGCTCCGACCGCTGCGAAGGCAGCGGCTGAGCCGAGCAGCACGCTCTTCAAGAGCTTCATAGATATCTCCAAAACTTCGAGACCCGATAACACCAACGATCCCGGATTATCCGGTCATCGCAGCGTACTTTTTGTTTCGATCTGCGCTTTAAGTGGCATATTTAGAGATATCTCGCGTTTGAGATTCCTCTATGAGGGTCCACATGATGGATTTGACCGTTTCCAGGCAACATATATTTCATATCTTAGCAATTATTGCTTTGCGTTGTTGCGTAATGGCCACGTTTTGCGAATATTTGTAAGATTATTGGGTGGTTAATTGGCATTTATACTATGAAACGATCAGATATTTATTCACAGTTCTTGGTGACATATATCCGCGGGCGATAAGCTAGACTTCGCTCGCACGTGGCGGGGGTGCCAAAACGGTCGGGTGCGATACGAGGACCCGCCGCGCCGCCGCACGAGCGCCGTCGGCCACGACGGAACCGGCCGCGTTCGGCGCCTGATGGTCTGGACGCCGCGATCACGGAGACCGGCGCGTCGGCCTCCATCGCATCGAAGCTGGCTACGATTCGAGCGAGACGGCGCGCTGATTCGGGCGGTGCGCGGGGCCGACGCCGCGGCCGCTCGCCCGTGCGATGGGTGCAGCGACCGATCAGGCGTCAGCCGGGGGCGCGATCGAATCGGCCGTTCGGCGGTGGCGGGCACGGCTGGGCATCGGCAGAGCCTCACCGGCAGCACCGGGGCGCTTACCCGATTCGGCCTCAGCCTCGCGGCGACGCGAGAGCCTTCAGGGTCGTGCCGTTAGCCCGAATGCCGGTGGACGGCTTTTGCAGGCGACGCTGCTGGAGGCCGGTTACGGAGGCGGCACGGCGCGAAGCGGACGGGAAAGGCGGGTCGTACGCCGATGGCGTCGGCGGTTCATACCGGCCCTGTCTCAAGGTTCTCGCTGGGCCTGCGCGGTTGCGCGATCGGGGTGGGGCCCTGGGGGACCGTCACCGGCGTCGATAGCGGCGCGTCAGGAATGAACGGCAGCGGCGGCATCCCATACCTGTGGGCCGCTCGACAACGAAAAAGGCCCAGCCGGGGGGCTGGGCCTTGAGATCCGTGGGAGCACGGGAACCGGCGCCGGGACCATGTCCCGGCGCCGACCAGAGGATCAGAAGTCGCGCTGGACGCGGAAGCGGACCTGCGCGGCGTCGTAATTGTTGACGGTCTTGATCGCGCCGGCCGCCAGAAGCGTATTGAAGTTCGCGCTGGTGACACCGATGGTCTTCGATTGGTCGATGACGCGACCCGACTGCATGCCGGTGTTGATGTAGTTACCCTCAACACCGATATCGAGGTCCTTCACCGGCGACCAGATCAAGCTGGCGCCCGCGAGGATCTGATAGTTGTCGCGCAGCACCGGGCTCAGAGCGAAAAGGCCCGGGTTGGTGATGAAGGACGCCGAGCCCGCGGCACCGCCGACCAAGCCCGCAGTCAGGCTCTCCGCGGCGCGGGCGCCCCGACCGAAGTTGGTTTGGCTGTAGCTCGCGAAGAGCGCCGACCGCAGGGCAGGCGTCCAGTAGTGCAGGAACGACCCGACCACGCTCAAGCTTTCCGCCAGCTGAAGCTTGCCGGTCAGCGGATTGAGGCTCGCATCCGCCAGATACTGGGCGAACGGACCACCGTTGGTCGGCGTCACGCTGCTGGCGTAAGTGCCCGAGTAGGCGGTCACGCCGGTGTAGACGTTCGCGCCCTGGCCGTAGGCGCCCTGAAGATAAAACGAGTCGCCCGGAGCGATGAAGGGCAGGTTGATCTTCAGGCCGCCCTGAACAGCGAACCCTTCCGTGGTCGTGGGACCGCCGCGGATGCCGCGGGCGGCAAACGCCGCGACCGGGTTGGCCTGAGCGGTGCCGAGGAAGGAATTGAACGACGAGCTGCCGATATTCACGTCCTTGACAGCGGCGGAGAGCTGCGCCGAACCGAACGCGGCATCGTAGCGCAGAGCACCGACGAAGTCGGGCATGCGCGACCGTTCGATCACGTCCTGGAAGGCGACCGACGTGGCATTGCCGGCGGCATCCGTGGCGAGGATCAGCGGGGAGAGGGCGTTTGCGAGCGTGAAGACCTGAGCAGACGAGGTACCCACTGCGGCGGCTGCGCCTCCCACAGCAGCGCTGTAGACTGTGTTCTTGCGGAAGTTCGGATCCTCAAGCGAGATCGTCGCGGAGAAGCCGTTCCCGACAGTCGCGGTGTAGGCGAGGAGGTTCGTGGAAGAGACGTCCGAGCCGGCCGTACCGCCGAAGAACTCAAAATCGTGGGCGTAGAAGTCGAAGAACGAGGACGCGCGACCGGCGGTCAGGCCGGCGAACTGGATGAACGCCTTGTCGACGTTGACGTATTGCTGAGCGCGGCTGAATTGATCCTGGCCGAGCGCCGGGAAGGCGTTGGCGATGCGCTGCTGCGTTCCGGAGGTCGAGAAGGCACCGGTACGGCTCGCGGCCTCGAGACGAATGAACGCGCGGAGGGTGCCGTAATCCGTCTGCGTCCGGGCATCCATGTTGATGCGCAGCAAGCTGCGGAACAGGGACACATCGCCCGTCTGGTTCTGAGCGCGGCTCTCGTTGGTCTGGAAGCCCACCTCGCCGCGGGCACGGCCCGAGATGCGGATGCAGGTATCGGTGCCGGGGATGTAGAAGAAGCCGGCGCCGTAGGCCGAGCAGACGCGGACGTACTCGATCGGGACCGCCTTCTTGACCGGGAGGTCGGCGGCGTGTGCGGCTCCAATCGCGGCGAACGCGGCGGCGGAACCGAGTAGTGAGCTCTTCAAGAGCTTCATAGACATCTCCAAAGCTTCGAGACCCAATGATGCGGACATGCCCGGTTTTCCGGATCTTGCCGCACGTCTTGTAGGTTTGGCCTGCGTCTTAGGTGGCAGGCTCCTGCGGGCTCTCGCTTTGCGATGCCCCCGTGCACGATCACCATGTGCGAACGGGTTTCGGCGAGCAATCAGAATTCGGCTCGGATAAATTGGTTCCTGTGCGATGTTGCCGCCCGGCAACAATATCAGAACGCCTTAGCCGGCAACAGCTTGCCGGATGTAATGATATGCTTGCCGGGGCGGCAGCGGTGCTGTCGAACCGGGCACGGCCGGTATCGCCCCGACCGGCCGGACGGGTCGGGGCGATCCGAGAATCACGCGTTCCGTGCCGTCCGGGCACCGGGCACCCCGCTCCGGGGCGATGCGTCCGGCCCCGGCTCACATCGGTGGCGTCAGACCGTCCTTGCCGACCGCGACGCGGCGGGCCGTAACCTTGCCGTCCTCACCGCGCGCGGCGACCACGAACGCCTTGGCGCCGGCGGTGATCGCGCCAGCATCGGCGGCCTCGAAGGTGACCACCGGAGCCTGCGGCGGCACCAGGATCTGGATCGACTGGCCGTTGCCGTAATCGACCGTGAGGGTGCGCTCCGCGCCGCTGCCGCTCGCCTTCACGGTGCCGTTGGTCATCGCACTTTTCACCCGCGGGGCGTCCGGTGCGGTCGACGATGCGGCGGCCTTCACGGTGCCGTTGGTCATGGTGCTCTTCACGGCAGAGCCGCCGGTGCGATCGGGGATCACGTCCCAGTCGTAATGGCCCTCGCCGGTGCCCCGCATCGATTCGGGGAACAGCACCACTTCCAGGGCCACCGGGGGCTCACCCTTGGTGGCGGTGCCGATGAACACGCCGTCCTTGATCTGGTCGAGCTGGGCCGGGACAACCCAGGAGACCTTGGCGTCCGGCGCCAGGCTCACGCGTTCGCTCTTGCCGTCCAGCGTCTTGAGGGTGAAGCCGCCGCCCTCGACGGCCTCAATCGTGCCACGCAGGCGCTCGGGCGGCGCGGCGGCCTGTGCGTGTGCGACGAGCGCCAGCAGGCTCGCCAGGGCGAGTGTCGGAAGTCTTGCCATGTGGGGGTCCTCTCGCCGCGGAGACGTGCGCGGCGAGCGTGACCTGGGACTCGCGGGGCCGCCGTCAGCCCCGACCGGCCTGTGGCATTGCGACCGCCGCGCGCGGCTGTAACCGGATCGGGTCGAGGATGCCGAGGTTCAGGCCGGCAACGCCAGCAGCGCGAGGCCGGCCGCCGCGACCGCGGCGCCAAGCGCCGGAGCGGCCCGGGTCGCGCCGAGCCGTGCGGCCGCGAGGCCGAGGCCGATCCCGGCGCCGTGCAGGAGCGCGGTGGCGACGAGGAAACCGAAGCCGAAGGACAAGCCCGAGGCGGTCTCCGGCATCTCGGTGCCGTGGGCGTAGCCGTGGAACACCGCGAACACTCCGACCAAGCTGGCGAGCAAGGCCACCGGCGCCCGCAGGCCGACGATCGCGGCGAGGCCGAACACCACGATGGAGAGCGCGATTCCGGTCTCGGCATAGGGCAGCGCCACGCCCACCATCCCGAGACCGGCGCCGACGCTCATCAGCGCCAGGAACGACAGGGGCAGCGCCCAGAGCGCTCGCCCGCCGCGGAGCGCGGCCAGCAGGCCGACCGCCACCATCGCCAGCACGTGGTCGGCGCCCATCAGCGGGTGCAGGAAGCCGGCTTCCGCGCCGAGCGCGGCCCCGTGGCCGGGATGGGCCAAAGCCGCCTGTGGCAGCAGCGCGAGCGCGGCCGGAAGGGCGGCCAGGGACGAGACGAGGGGAGCGGCGAGCAGGCGCTTCATCGGTGATCCTTCAATAGGCTGCATAGGATGTAGCGCCGTTCCCATGTCTCTGCGAGGTCTCACCTCCGCTCAGAGCGTCATCGCCGCGTGGACCGCGTCCGGCTCCAACGGTTCCAGGAAGGCGGCGCCGATGCCGTGCTCGAAACGATAGGCGACCCGGGGGCGCCCCGTTGCCGATCGTAAGGATCTCGCCGAGCTTCAAAGCTCGGTCGACCAGCAGACCGATGCCGCCCACGCACCGGCGTCGTGATTTCCGTAGCCGCAGCGTCCCGATCCTCGGCGGAACTCCGGCCTCCGGTGCGCGTAACGGTCACGCCTTCGGGCGCGCCGCGCGGGAGGACCTGAGCCTTGGAGATCATCCACGACGACCCCCCGATGCCGGAGGAGATCGCCGCGGGCTTCTATCCGGCCTTCGAGGACGGATGGCGCCGCGCCGAGATCGCCGGCCGCTACGGGATGCTGGCCTTCGTGGCGATCTGCGCCCTCGGCCTCCTGGGGCACGGGCCGTTCAGCGAGCGCACCCGCACCAACGCGGACGATTCGATCACCATCCGGTACGAGCCCGTGGTCCGGTTCGGCGCGCCGACGATCCTGCGGCTCGACACCCGCGTGCCCCCGGGGGGCGACAAGGTCGCGGTGACCATCGCCAAGAACCTCGTCGACTTGTTCGGCCTGGAAAGCATCACGCCGCGCCCCGAGACCTGGCAGATCGCCGGCGCGAGCATCCGGCTGGTCTTCCCGGTGCAACAGGGCGAGAGCCGTGCGCTGATCCGCTTCACCGGGTCGCCGAGCTTCCACGGCGGTGTCGACCTCACGGCCCGGCTCGATGCCGGCGAGACCCTGTCCTGGTCGCAATACGCGGTGCCGTAGCCATGAACACCGTCGTCAAGGCCGCCGCGGCCTATCTGATCGTCCTCTTCGTGATCCGGCTGATCGGGCGGCGCACCGCCAGCCAGCAGGCGCCGATCGACATGGTCGTGCTGTTCCTGTTCGGCGGCCTGAGCGTCAGCGCCGTGCTGGGCGACGACCATTCCTTCACCGGGGCGATGAGCGCCCTGCTCACGGTCGGGCTGATGCATGTCGCGGTCTCGTGGCTGAAGCTGCGCGTCGTCTGGTTCGAGCGGATCGTCGACGGCACGCCGATCGTGGTCTATCGCGACGGAATCTGGGACGAGGCGCGCATGCGCCAACTCCGCATGCAGCAGGCCGACATCCGCACCGCGGCCCGTCAGCAGGGCCTGGACGATCTCGACAAGGTCGCGGTCGGCATCGTCGAGCGCGACGGAAAAGTCTCGATCATCGAGAAGGCGTAACGGGGCCGCCGAACCTGCATCGGCGCCCTCGGGGGGCGCTGCGGATCATTTGAATATAGGATACGGTTTCGAGCCGGCGCCGGAAGGGTCGAGCCGGCGGTTCGGCATGCGCGCCGGCGGCCCCTCCTCTCCAACGGGGCGGAAGGCCGGCGGCGCGATCGCACAGGTCAGGATTTCCCGTGAGAGACTTCTCCGCGCCCGGGCGCTCCCCGGTCTATGCAGCCAACGCTGCCGTCGCGACCTCGCACCCGCTCGCGACACTGACGGCCATCGAGATCCTGCGCGCGGGCGGCAACGCCGTCGATGCCGGCATCGCCGCGGTGGCGGTGCAATGCGTGGTCGATCCGCTGATGACCGGCATCGGCGGCGATTGTTTTTCGCTCTATGCGCCGGCCGGCGCGGCCGCGCCGATCGCGCTGGACGGCTCGGGCCGGGCTCCCGCGGCCGCGACCCCCGACTGGTACGCCGAGCACGGCGTCGCCATCACCCCGACCTCGCCGCACGCGGTCACGGTGCCGGGGGCGGTCGGGGCCTGGGACCTGCTGGTGCGCCAGCACGGCACGCGTTCGCTCGGTGAGCTACTCCAACCGGCGATCCGCTACGCCGAGGACGGGTTCGTGATCCAGCAGCGCGTCGGCTGGGACTGGCAGCGCTGCGTGCCCCGGGTCGCGGGCGATCCCCACGCCGCCGCGACCTACCTGCCCGGCGGCGCGGCTCCGGCGATCGGCAGCGTTTTCCGCCTGCCGAAGCTCGCGGCGACGCTCCGGCGCATCGCCGAGGAGGGCCCGGGCGGATTCTATGAAGGACCGGTGGCCGACGACATGGTCTGCCGCCTGAATGAACTCGGCGGCCTGCACACTCGGGACGATTTCGCCGCATCCCGGCCGGACGTGGTCACGCCGGTCTCGACCCGCTACCGCGGCTACGACGTCTACGAGTGCCCGCCCGCCGGCCAGGGGCTGGCCGCCCTGATGATGCTGAACGTGCTCTCGCATTATGACGTGGGCGCGCTGTCGGACCTCGACCGGCTCCATCTGTTCGCCGAGACCTGCAAGCAGGCCTATCACCACCGCGACGTGCTATTCGGTGACGCGGCCCTCGCCCGGGTGCCGGTGGAGCACCTGCTGTCGGATGCCTGGAAGGCCGCCGCCCATGGGGCGATCGACATGGGCCGGGCGCGGCCGCCCGAGATCTATCCCGAGATCGCCCGGGAGGTCGCGCAGGAGCGCGCCCACAAGGACACGGTCTATCTCTGCGTGGTCGATCGGGATGGCAACGCGCTGTCGCTGATCAACTCGGTGTTCCAGGGTTTCGGCTCGGGGATCCTGGCGCCGGAGAGCGGCGTCCTGCTGCACAATCGCGGCCTGTCGTTCCGCACGGAGGCCGGGCACCCGAACAGCGTCGGGCCGGGCAAGCGGCCGATGCACACGATCATCCCGGGCATGCTGATGAAGGACGGCCAAGCGGTCGCGCCGTTCGGCGTGATGGGCGGGCATTACCAGGCCATGGGCCATGTCGAGCTGCTGTCCGGCATCCTCGACCGGGGCCTCGACGTGCAGGCGGCCCTCGATGCCCCCCGCAGCTTCGCCTATGGCGGCAGCCTGGAACTGGAGGGCGGCATCCCCGACGCCGTGATGGCCGGCCTCGTCGACCGCGGCCATCCGGCGATCCGGGCGCCGCTGCCGCTCGGCGGCGGCCAGATCATCTGGATCGACCGGAAGGCCGGCACGTTGGTGGCCGGCTCCGACCCGCGCAAGGACGGCGCGGCTCTGGGGTATTGAGGGGCGGCCGCGCCTTCGCGTCGAAAGGCGGACGGCCGAACTCTGGCGCGTTCCCCTCCCCCGCAAAGGGGGAGGGGAACGCGCGCGGGTGTGAACGCGGCCGCAACCGACAAAAGCTCAGTCGAGATCCTCGACCTCTTCGGCACCGCCGTAGACGCGCTGGGCCAGCGACGCCTCCATGAACGGATCCAGGGCGCCGTCGAGCACCGCGTCCGGGTCGGTCGATTGCGAGCCGGTGCGCAGGTCCTTCACCAGCTGATAAGGCTGGAGCACGTAGGACCGGATCTGGTGACCCCAGCCGATATCGGTCTTGGCCGCGGCCTCGGCGCTGGCCTTCTCCTCGCGCTTCTTCAGCTCCGCCTCGTAGAGCCGGGCGCGCAGCATGTTCCACGCCGTGGCGCGGTTCTTGTGCTGGGAGCGCTCTTGCTGACAGGCCACCACGATCCCGGTCGGGTTGTGGGTGATGCGCACCGCCGAGTCTGTGGTGTTGACGTGCTGGCCGCCGGCGCCGGACGAGCGGTAGGTGTCGATCCGGCAGTCGGATTCCTTGATCTCGATCTCGATCCGGTCGTCGATCACAGGGTAGACCCAGACGCTGGCGAAGCTGGTATGCCGCCGGGCGCTGGAATCGTAGGGCGAGATCCGCACCAGCCGGTGCACGCCGGACTCGGTCTTGAGCCAGCCATAGGCGTTGTGGCCCTTGATCAGGAGCGTGGCGCCCTTGATCCCGGCCTCCTCGCCGTCCGACCACTCGACGATCTCGACCTTGTACTTCCGGCGCTCGGCCCAGCGCGCGTACATGCGCTGGAGCATGTTCGCCCAGTCCTGGCTCTCGGTCCCGCCGGCCCCGGCATGGACTTCGAGGTAGGTGTCGAAGCCGTCGGCCTCGCCCGACAGGAGGGTCTCGACCTGGCGGCTCGCCGCCTCCTTCTCGACGGCGACGATCGCGGCCTCGCCCTCGCGGATCGAGGATTCGTCGCCCTCCATCTCGCCGAGCTCGATCAGCGTGGCGCCGTCCTCGAGGTCGCGCTCCAGCTTGCGGATGGAGGAGACCGCCTCGTCGAGTTGCTGACGCTCGCGCATGACCTTCTGCGCGGCGTCGGCATCGTTCCACAGGTCGGGGTTCTCGGAGGCTGCGTTCAGCTCCGCGAGGCGTTTATCGACGGTATCCCAGTCAAAGATGCCTCCTCAGCAGCCCTATAGACTGCTTGGCGGCATCCGAGGCTTGCTCGATCTCGGCGCGCATTTGGTTTTTCGGGGATGGGGTTGCTGTGTCGGGCCGGGGTGATACCGCCCGGGGGCCGGCCTGTAAACGCCGGGCGGATCCGCATTCCGGTATCGCGCGTCCACGAGACGGCGCGATGCCGGATCGGCCCGCGCCGGTCGCGCGTGCGGTCCGCTCAGTAGCGCGGCGGCACGATGTAGGACGGGGCGATCACGTACTCCTTCGGGCGCCGCTGCGCGCCGAACCGGCCCTCGGTGATCTGGTCGTTGTAGTAGTCGACCCCGGTGTAGCCGAAGCCGCCGCCGTTCATCACCTGGGCCACCGGCACCGGCGGGACGGCGAGATCGGGACGGCCCGGCGGCACGAGCACCTGGCAGCACCCCTCGGCCTGCAGCACGGTCGGTCCGTTGGGAGCGGTGAACACGTAGACGCGCGGCTGCGGGATCCCCGGCGGGTAGGCCGGCTCGGCGGCGGCGCCCTGGGCGACGAGGCCGAGCAATCCGGCGGCGATCAGGGTCTTGGTGCTCACGCGATGCTCCGTCACGGGGCCGGCCGGGCCGGCGTCAGGCCTACACTCTAGCTTATCGCGGTCGGCCTGTCCGGCGCCTGCGGATCGACCGGTTACCGGAATCTGCTCAGCCGCGGGCGCGTAGGACCACCTGCGGGCTCACCGGCACCGGCCGGCAATCCGAGATGAAGGCGTTGACCGGCAACGGCTTCGAGTCGCAGGCATAGACATCCGTCGGGCCCGGGGCCGGCACCGGATCCCGGGCGATGATCGGGTTCGGCGCGCAGGCCGAGGCCGCGGCGGCGAGCAGCAGGGCGGCGATGAGGTTCAGGCGGCGCATGCAACTCTCGGACGCGGGAGGACCCCCGTACCGAACCCTGCGCATCGCGATCCGCTCTGACAAGCGCCGGCGGGGGACGACGGGCCCTTTGACGGAGCCTGTCGCCCGACGGCAACAATCGGAGCGGTTTGGCCTCAGACGGCCCGGGCCATCGGCACCACGTTGTGCAGGGTCTTGTCGCCGCCGTCGAAGAACCGGCGGATGTTGCGCGCGGCTTGCCGGATCCGCTGCTCGTTCTCGACCAGGGCGATGCGGACATAGTCGTCGCCGAACTCGCCGAAGCCGATGCCCGGCGCCACGGCCACGTCGGATTTCTCCAGCAGCAGCTTGGAGAATTCGAGGCTGCCCATCTCCCGGTAGCGCTCCGGGATCGGCACCCAGGCGAACATCGAGGCCGTCGGCGTCGGGACGGCCCAGCCGGCCTTGCCGAAGGATTCCACCAGCGCGTCGCGGCGCTTGCGGTAGGTCGCCCGCATCTCGTCGATGCAATCGTCCGGGCCGTTGAGGGCCGCGGTGGCGGCGACCTGGATCGGCGTGAAGGCGCCGTAATCGAGATACGACTTCACCCGGGAGAGCGCCGCCAGCAGGCGCTCGTTGCCCACCGCGAAGCCCATGCGCCAGCCGGCCATGGAATAGGTCTTCGACAGGGAGGTGAACTCCACGGTGCAGTCGATCGCGCCCGGGACCTGCAGGACCGAGGGCGGCGGGTTGCCGTCGAAATAGACCTCCGCGTAGGCGAGATCCGAGAGCAGGATCAGCTCGTGCTGCTTGGCGAAGGCGACGAGGTCCCGGTAGAAATCGAGATCGGCCACGTAGGCGGTCGGGTTCGAAGGGTAGCAGACCACCAGGGCCACGGGCTTCGGGATCGAGTGCCGCATGGCCCGTTCCAGCGCCGGGAACATCGCCGGGGTCGGCTCGGCCGGGACCGAGCGGATCACGCCGCCGGCCATCAGGAAGCCGAAGGCGTGGATCGGGTAGCTCGGGTTCGGCACCAGCACGACGTCGCCCGGGGCGGTGATCGCCTGGGCCATGTTGGCGAAGCCTTCCTTCGAGCCCAGCGTCGCCACCACCTGGGTGTCGGGGTTGAGGCTCACGCCGAAGCGGCGCTGGTAGTAGCCGGCCTGGGCCCGGCGCAGGCCCGCGATGCCCTTGGAGGCGGAATAGCGGTCGGTCCGCGGACGCCCGGCCGTCTCGCACAGCTTGGCGATGACGTGCTTGGGGGCGTCGAGATCCGGGTTGCCCATGCCGAGATCGATGATGTCGGCGCCCTGAGCTCGGGCGGTCGCCTTGATCCGGTTGACCTGCTCGAACACGTAGGGCGGCAGGCGCTTGATGCGGTGGAAATCGGTCATCGGCGTGTCCATCGGCGCGTCCCGACTCTGGCGTCTCTCGTTCATGGCGGGCGCGCGAAGGATTCGCTCTAGCAGAGATGCGCGCCGCCGCCGACCCTGAAAAATCCAGTCCGGATCGGGCGCGCTATTGCGCCGCCGCGGGCGCCGGCTTGATCGCGGCCGCCGCGCCCCGTCCGGCGCTCTCGGCGGCGCGGCCGCGGGATTCGTTGCGGCCGCGGGCGCCTTCGAGCTCGGCCGCCAGCGCCTTCTGGCTCTCGGCGGACTTGGCCCGGACCGGGCGCTTGGGCGCGTCGACGCCCACCGGCATGAAGGCGGGCGCCTCCTTGCTGCGGGATTCGGTCACGAAATCCGGCGCGGCCACGACCCGGGGCCCGTAGCCGGCATCGGTGGCGAGCGTGCGCACCGCATCCCCCGAGCAGGCGGCGAGCGGCGCCGCCATCAGGGCCAGGGCCACCAGGGCGACGCCGCGCACCCGTCCCGCGCGGTCGGCAGGCCGGGTGGCGGACGAGGCCGGGTTCAAAAAGGCGCGGCGCATGGGCACAAAGGACAAAGGTATGAGAAGAACGCGCGGATGTTTCGATGACCTGCGCGGCCGGGCTGGTGCAACCTCTCGCTCGCTCCCTAATTTGTCGGAAACGAGGCTCATGATCAGTCGAGCCGAACCATACACAGGGAGGCACGCGTGACGAGCCCGCGGACGCAGGCGCCGGACCCGGCAGCCGCTCGGACTGCCCTGGCCAACGGCGCCCTGCCGGACGGCATCACACCGCCGATGCCGGATATCGAGGCGCTGTCGCGCAATGCCGGACAGTTCGTGGAAGCGCTGGGGCGCAGCGCCGCCCGCATGCTCACGCCCGAGGCCCAGGCCAGCGGCACCTCCGGGGAGATCAACGAGGCGGTCAAGACGCTGGGCCAAGTCGCCGAGGCGTGGATGTCGGACCCGAACCGGAGCGCCGAGGCCCAGGCCAGGCTGTCCCAGGCGTTCCTGACGCTCTGGGGCTCGACCTACCTGCGCCTTCAGGGCCAGCAGGCCGATCCGGTGGCGGTCCCGGCGCCCCGGGATGGGCGCTTCAGCGATGCCGAATGGTCGACCAACCCCTATTTCGACTTCCTGAAGCAGGGCTACCTGATCGCGACCCGCTGGGCCGAAGGCCTGGTCGACGAGGCCCAGGGCATCGACGAGCACACCCGCCACAAGGCGCAGTTCTACCTGCGCCAGCTCACCAGCATGCTGTCGCCGTCGAACTTCCTGCCGACCAACCCGGAATTGATCCGCCACACCCTGCAGGAGAGCGGCGCCAACCTCGTGCGCGGCCTCAAGATGTATGAGGAGGATCTGGAGGCCGGCGGCGGCCAGCTGCGGGTGCGCCAGACCGATACGAGCGGGTTCGAGGTCGGGCGCAACATCGCGGTGACCCCCGGCGAGGTGGTGTTCCGCAACGACCTGATCGAGCTGATCCAGTACGCGCCGTCCACCGAGACCGTGCTCAAGCGCCCATTCCTGATGGTGCCGCCCTGGATCAACAAGTTCTACATCCTCGATCTCAATCCCCAGAAGAGCTTCCTGAAGTGGATGGTCGACCAGGGGCTGACGGTGTTCTGTATCTCCTGGGTGAACCCGGATGCCCGCCACGCCGACAAGGATTTCGAGTCCTACATGCGCGAGGGCATCGAGGCGGCGATCGACGCGATCGGCGTCGCCACCGGCGAGACCGAGGTCCATGCGGCGGGCTATTGCGTCGGCGGCACCCTGCTCTCCGTGACGCTGGCCATGCAGGCGGCCACGGGCAACCGGCGGATCAAGAGCGCGACCCTGCTGACCACCCAGGTCGACTTCACCCATGCCGGCGACCTCAAGGTCTTCGCCGGCGAGGAGCAGATCCGCGAGGTCGAGGCGCGCATGGCCGAGCGCGGCTATCTGGAGGGCAGCCGCATGGCCAACGCCTTCAACATGCTGCGGCCGGACGACATGATCTGGTCCTACGTCGTCAACAACTACATCAAGGGCAAGCAACCCTCGGCGTTCGACCTGCTGTACTGGAATTCCGACGCCACCCGGATGCCGGCGGCGAACCACTCGTTCTACCTGCGCAATTGCTATCTCGAGAACAGCCTGGCCCAGGGTCGGATGGTTTTGGGCAATGTCCGGCTCGACCTGAAGAAGATCCAGGTGCCGATCTTCAACCTCGCCACCCGGGAGGATCACATCGCGCCGGCGATCTCGGTGTTCGAGGGCTCCAAAACCTTCGGCGGCAAGGTCGATTACGTGCTGGCCGGCTCCGGCCACATCGCCGGGGTGGTCAACCCGCCCTACAAGCCGAAATACGGCTACTGGACCGGCGGCCCGGTCAAGGGCGAGTTTAAGGACTGGATCGCGGCGGCGGCCGAGACCAAGGGCTCGTGGTGGCCCTACTGGTTCCAGTGGATCGAGGCGCAGGCCCCCGAGCGGGTGCAGGCCCGCAAGCCCGGCGGCGACGCGCTCCCGTCGCTCGGCCCGGCTCCGGGGACCTACGTGCGGATGCGGGCCTGAGGGAGCTTCGCCGGCCTTCGGCCGGTCACGCGGTGAAGGTGCGAGGGTCGTTGCAAGCGACCGCGCGCTCTGCCGCGCGGGTGAGCGGATTCACCCGATTCAGAACAGCGCGCGCGCCCCCTCTCCCGTGCGGGAGAGGGGGCGCGTCGCCGCCCGCACAAGCCGATGTTTTCGGCCGCTTGCCAGCACGGGAGAAGAAACCCGCGCCGTTCCCGGGCATCGTTGCGAGAGGCCAGTCGCCTCCGCTCAATACTTCCGCACCAGCGGCGCCGGGGCGGCCGGGGGCGGGGCGCCGAAGACGTAGCGGAAGCCCACCGAGACGATGTCGGCGCTCGAATCGACCACGCCCGCGAAGGCGATGTTGCCGACATTGTAGTCGCGCCCGATCCCCGCGAGGACGCGCGAGCGGTCGAGGAAGAAGTGCGAGTAGGCCAGGTTCAGGGTCAGGCGCTCGTTCCAGCGGTAGCTGGCGCCCACCGAGGCGATGTAGCGGTCGCCGTCGGGCAGCCGCACCGAGCGGTTGCCGAAGTCGATCGGCGAGGATTCGTAGGCGAAGCCGGTGCGCAGGGTCAGGTTGGGCGCCGCGTCGTACTCGGCACCGATCGAATAGGTGTAGCCGTCCTTGTAGTTCAGCGGCAGGTTGCTGACCGGCAGGCCGAGGCGATTCGACACGATCCCGATCGTCCCGAGCCGCGACCACTGATCCCACTCGAAGCCGAGATCGACCCGAGCGACCGGCGAGATCGCCTGGACCAGACCGACGCTGAGCTTGTCTGGCGTGTTGAGCTTGGAATGCACCTGACCGGCCAGCGGCGCCAATGCCACCAGCGGCACGCCGATCGACCCGTCGATGTCGTGGTGCACGGACGAGCGATAGCCGATGCCGATCACGGTGCCGTCGCGCGGCGTCAGGGTGGCGCCCGCCGTGAAGCCGACGCCCCAGGATTCGCCCTTGAGGAACGAGCTCGGATACAGGGTCGGCGAGATCCCGGGGATGGGCAGCGCCTGCCGCAGGGTCAGCCGGAAATACTCGATGTTCGGGCCGGCGGCGAGCGACAGCCATTCGTTGACCTTGAACCCGATCACCGGGTTGAACGCCAGGGAGAAGATCCGGGACGAGCGGCCGTAGGCCTCGCCGGACCAGACCTGGTTCGGCTTGGTCACGAGACCGAACGGCGCCCCGGTGGACAGGCCGAGCCACAGCCGGTCGTTGAGCTGGTAGGAAGTCGCCCCCGCGGGCACCGCGGCACCCTGCCCGATATCGCCGGAGCCGCCCAGGCCCGCGAAGCCCGGATTGGTGCCGGGCGCGGGCCGGATCTCGGAGGAGAGCCCGATATAGGTGAGGTTCTGCTCGGCGACGAAGCCCGGGTTCATGGTGATGACCGCGGGATTCCAGAAAATCGACGAGACGCCGCCGGAACCGGCGGCCGCGCCCGCGAAGGACAGGCCCTGGGCCTCGGTGCTCTGCTCGCGGATGCCGAAGGCTCCGGCCCGCGCCTCGCCGACACCGATCGCCGCCACCGAGGCCGCGAGCGCCCATGCGCGCATTGTCCCGTTCATCTGCTCCCCCCGAACCAGTTGGCTTGTTCGGGCGCCCTGATTCGACCTTGCGTCCCGGTCCGGCGCCGTTGTCGGTATGGTGCAGGTTTCCGCCGTCCGATCGCAACGACGATTTCTATTCCGGCGCGCGCACCGGATCTCGATGATCGGCAGATACACTGTGACTTTTTATTTCCCGCCGAAGCGATGAGATCTGATTTTCTGCGAGATGGACTGACTTTTTTCGCGTCATTGCCACGATGAACAATAGATCAGTTGACGCCAAAATATGCATTTTTTCGCCATGATGTTGCCAAGTTGTGACACCCCGGGAAGGGGCTCGCCGGCACGGAGGCGCTTGCGCCGACGGGGATGCGCGGCCATGGTCCCGGCGCCCGGCGGAGACCGGTTCCAGGGAAGGATGAGGAGTCGCGGCGATGAAGCTCTTTCGGCACGGCCCGAGCGGCGACGAGAAGCCCGGCCTCGTGGATGCCCAGGGCGGCCTGCGCGACCTGTCGAGCGTCGTGCGCGACATTGCCGGGCCGGCGCTCGCGCCCGAATCCCTCGCCCGGCTGCGCGCCCTCGATCCCGAGACCCTGCCCAAGCTGCCGCCGGACGTGCGCCTCGGACCCTGCGTCGGCGGCACCCGCAACGTGATCGCCATCGGGCTCAACTTCGCCGACCACGCCGCCGAGACCGGCTCGCCGATCCCGGCCGAGCCGATCATCTTCAACAAGGCGCCGTCCAGCCTGTGCGGGCCGAACGACACGGTGATCATTCCCAAGGGCTCGGCCAAGACCGACTGGGAGGTGGAGCTCGCGGTGGTGATCGGCCGCCGGGCGAGTTACGTCCACGCCAACGAGGCGCTGAGTTACGTAGCCGGCGCCTGCATCTGCAACGACGTCTCCGAGCGCGAATGGCAGCTGGAGCGCGGCCCGACCTGGACCAAGGGCAAGAGCGCGCCGACCTTCGGGCCGCTCGGCCCCTGGCTGGTGACGCTGGACGAGATCCCCGACCTCAAGAACCTCGCCATGAGCCTCGACGTCAACGGCGAGCGCCGCCAGACCGGCTCGACCGCGACCATGATCTTCGACGTGCCCCAGCTCGTCGCCTACGCCTCGCACTTCATGCTGCTTGAGCCCGGCGACGTCATCACCACCGGGACCCCGCCAGGCGTGGGCCTCGGCATGAAGCCGCCGCACTACCTGAAGGCCGGCGACGAGATGGTCCTGCGGATCGAGCGCCTGGGCGAGCAGCGCCAGACCGTGATCGCCTTCGACGACTGGACCGCGAAGGTCTCGGCCGGCGAGCCGACGCACTGAAGCGGCGCCGCCGCCTCCGCACCGGATGGCGGCCGCCCGCAGGGCGCTTGATTTTGGCCACCGATCCCCCTCAAGAAGGCACCATGAGCCAAGCCGCCGACCCGCACGCCTCTGATTTCCGCCACGACTGGAGCGTGGCCGAGATCCGCGCGATCCACGATCTGCCGTTGCTCGATCTGGTGTATCGGGCCGCGAGCGTGCATCGGGCGCATAACGATCCGAGCGACGTCCAGCGCGCGAGCCTGCTCTCGATCAAGACGGGCGCCTGCCCGGAGGATTGCGGCTACTGCGCGCAATCGGCCCACCACAAGGGTACCGGCCTGCCGCGCCAGCGCCTGATGCCGGTGGAGACGGTGCTAGCCGAGGCTGCCACCGCCAAGGCCAACGGCGCGACCCGCTTCTGCATGGGCGCGGCCTGGCGCAGTCCGCGAGACGGCGCGGAATTCGACTCCGTGCTTGACATGGTACGGGGCGTGCGGGGGCTCGGCATGGAGGCCTGCGTCACCCTGGGCATGCTGACCACCAGCCAGGCCGAGCGCCTGGCCGAGGCGGGGCTCACCGCCTACAACCACAACCTCGATACCGGACCGGACTATTACGACAAGATCGTCTCGACTCGGACCTACGAGGACCGCCTCAACACCCTGGAGCGGATCCGCGAGGCCGGGATCGGCGTCTGCTGCGGCGGCATCATCGGCCTCGGCGAGGGGGTTGGCGACCGGGTCGCGATGCTGCAGGTGCTAGCCAATCACGCACCGCATCCGGAGAGCGTACCGATCAACGCCCTGGCCGCCGTCCCCGGCACGCCGCTCGGCGACACGGCCACGCCGGTCGATCCATTCGACATGGTGCGGATGTGCGCCACAGCCCGCATCGTCATGCCCAAGGCCCGGGTGCGCCTGAGCGCCGGACGCAAGGCGCTGAGTCGGGAGGCGCAGGCCCTGTGCTTCCTCGCCGGGGCCAATTCGATCTTCTACGGCGAGCGCCTGCTGACAACCGCCAACAACGAGGCGGATTCCGATACTGCCCTGCTGCAGGATCTCGGCATCCGCGTCGCGGAACCGATCCTGGCCGCCGCCGAGTAGCGGGTCAGCCCTCCGCCAGCACGATCCGGAAGCGCGCGCCGCCCTCCCCCGGGTCGAGGGTCAGGCTGCCGCCGTTGATCTCGATCAGCTCGGCCGCGATCGGCAGGCCGAGCCCGGTGCCGCCCGACCGGGTCGAACCCTGGAACGGCGAGAACAGGTTGTCCCGCGCCCGTGCCGGCAGGCCGGGGCCGTTATCAGTCACCAGGATCGTCACCCGGCCGGGCTCGTCGCGGCTGGCGGCGACCCGCACCTCGGCGTCCGGAACGGCAACGCCGTCCAGCGCCTGCACGGCGTTGCGGATGAGATTGGCCAGCGCCCGGGCGAGCTGCTCCGGGTCGGCCTGCACCCGGCATTCGTCGGCCGAAACGACGACGCGAACCGGATGCGAAGCGAGCGCCGCGAGATCCGGCAATTCGGCGAAGAGCGGCGCCAGCGGCATGCTGCTCAGCTTCGGAGCGCGCTCGGAGACGCGCCCGTAAGCGAGGCTCGCTTCGCAGAACCGGATCGCCCGGGCGATGGCTCCGACCAGCCGCGGCGCCACCCGCTGGACCATCGGGTCGGCGGTATCCTCCAGCCGGTCACCCAGCAGCTGGGCGCCGGTCAGCAGGTTGCGCAGCTCGTGGCTGACCTTGCTCACCGCCAGCCCGAGCTCGGCGAGCCTCCGCTTCTGGCGGAGCTGGTCGGCCAGGATGCGCTGCATCCGGCCGAGGGCGAGCTCGGCCTGGCCGATCTCGTCGCGGCGGCGGGACGGCGCGATGATCCGGCCGGCATCCTCCGGGTTCTCGGCGAAGGCGGTGATGCTGGTGGCGAGCCGCCGCACCGGGCGCACGATCAGCACCTGCAGCACCACGAAGACCAGCCCGGCCGCCGACGCCGCGATGATCAGCGACGACACCAGCAGCCGCAGGGCGTAGTCGATCATCGCCGCGCGCAACGGCGCCTCGTCGAGCAGGATCTCGACCCGGTCGAAGCCGACGCCGCCCTCCCCGATCACACGGATCGGCTCGCGGACCGGCGCGATCAGGGTCCGCCAGGCACCCCGGATGGTCGACAGGGCGGTGACGTCGCGCAGGTCGACCGTATCGGCGACCGTCTCGGGCACCGGCTCGATGGCGAGCAGCCGCTGGGCACCGCCGCCACGCACCGCGATCGCCCGAGCGTTGACTCCGGCGAGCAGCCGGCTCTCCAGCGCCTCCGAGACCGGCTCGCCGGTGCGGCCGTCGAGGACCAGGGCGGCGACCTGCGCGGCCGCGACCCGGTCCGACATCCACTCGATCCGATAGTTGGCGACCGCCGGCACGTAGGTCAGCACCTCGGCCACCACCACGAAGGCGACGGTGACGAGAAACAGCCGCCCGGACAGGCCGAGGCGCGTCGGGCGCCGCTCGGGCACCTCCCGCGCCGCGGCAGCCGCCGACGGCACCACCACCGTGTCGGATTCGACGGCCACGCCCATCACGCTCCGACCGGGCATCGCGGACGGAGATCGGCGGGGCGGGCATTGTGAAAGCTCAAGCCGTTTTCGGCTTTCGCGCAGGACATGGTCGGGACGCCATCGTTTCGAAGGCGGGAAGACAGGCGCCTCCCCGCGCGCACTATACGGGCACGATCGGCCCGAGGTTGCATGTACCTTGGAACACGTCGAAAAACGTCCACGGCCGGGAGTGCTGAGCAGATCGTGCGGCGGTCAGGCGGAACACGGGACCTCGTACCGTTTCAAGCGCAATCGCCCGGCCTATCGCCCCGAGCACTGATTGCGAGCGCAGCGCTTCAAACGGGGACCGGATCAAGCCCGGCGGAAGCGGCGGCTCAGGAAGACGCTCCCCAGCGCGAACACGGCGAGCATCGCCAAGCCCGCCACCATCTTGGGCGTGATCAGCGCCCGCAGGGTCAGGGCCTCGTCGCAGGCGGGCGCACCCGAGGCCAGGCAGGCAGCCGTGGCGGTCTCGTGGGCGGCGACCACGTCCTCGATCCCGGCCCCGGTGGTGGCATAGACGAGGGCGCCCGGCAGCAGACCCAGGAAGGTCGCCAGCACGAAGACCCGCATCTTCACCCCGCAGGCGGCCGGCGCGAGGTTCGTCATCCAGAACGGGAACAGCGGTAGTAGCCGCATCACCGCGATGTACCCGAAGGCGTCCCGCCGGAACCCGTCCGTGAAGGCCGCGAGACGCGTCCCGCCCACCCGGCGCAGCAGGTCGGCGCCCGGCCCCTTGCCGATGGCGAACACGATCGCCGCCCCCGTGGTGGCGGCGCAGACCGCGGTCAGCGCCCCCGGCACGATCCCGAACAGAAAACCGCAGATCATGGTCAGGATCAGCGTGGCCGGCACCGAGACGACCACGGCCGCGACATAGACCAGGTAGGCCGCCACCAGGGCGCGCACGAACCCGGCCTCCACGAAGCCATGCAGCCAAGCCCGCGAGGCGAGAAGGCGGTCGAGGCTCAGGAGCTGCGCCACCCCGGAGACCAGCACGACCGCCGAGACGGTGAGGAGCAGCGCCAGCGGCAGCCAGCGCCGCAGCCGCTTCCAGGGGCCCTCGGGGACGGGGGCGGATCCGGCGCCGCTCACCCGGCTTTGCGCATCCGCAGGATCTTGAAGAAGCCGCCCGGGAAGGTCGGCTTCAGGCCCAGCACCTCGACGCCGTTGCGCCGGGCCCAGGCCTCGATCCGGGTCGCCTTGAAGTCCGACGACCAGCCGATCTTGGTGCAGAGCGGCGCAACGACCTCCTCGACCCGGGCGAGCGGACCGTCGCTCTGGCCGAAATGGTTCGCCAGCACGATACCGCCGCCCGGCCGGACCACCCGCAGGAACTCGGACATCGCGGCCTCGGGGTCGGGCACCAGGGTGATCAGGAACTGCGCCACCACGGCGTCGAAGCTCGCATCGGCGTAGCCGAGGTGGCAGACATCCATCACCTGCAGGCCCTTCACGTGCGACAGGTTCCGGCGCTTCACCTTGGCGCGGGCGCGCTTGAGCATGTCCTCGGAGAGATCGACCCCGCAGACGAAACTCGCCTTCGGGTAGTAGCCGAGCGCCAACCCGGTGCCGACGCCGGCCTCCAGGATCCGCGGCCCGTGCTCGGCCGCGGCCTCGACCGCCGCCCGGGCCGCGGGCTCGGTGAGCTTGTCGTAGACCACGTCGTAGACGGGGGCCCAGCGGGCATAGGCCTTACGCATCAGGGCCGTGCTCGGCCCGGCCATCTGCGGCTCGCTCAGCATCGTTCAGACTATCCAGAGATTGAGATCAGGCGGCTTCGCGGGGCCGGGCCGACAACGCGTCGACCCTGCGGATGGTGCCGCCGCCTAGCACCCGGGCCCGGGGGCCGTCGTCACCGTAGATCGCACAGGCCTGGCCCGGGGACACGCCGTCCTCGGGCTCGGCCAGCACCACCTCGGCGGCGCCGTCCGGCCCGATGGTGAGCGTCGCCGGCCGGGGCGGCCGGGTCGAGCGGACGCGCACCGCCACGGGCAGATCGCGCACCGACTCGGGCTGGCCCTCGCCCAGCCAGTTGAGGTCCGACAGGCGGATCCGGGTCGTCGCCAGGGCGGTGCGCGGGCCGACCACCACCCGGGCGGTGTCGGGCTCCAGGCGCACCACGTAGAGCGGCTCGGAGCCGGACAGGCCGAGGCCCCGGCGCTGGCCGACCGTGTAGTGGACGATGCCCTCATGCTGCCCGAGGACGTGGCCGCGGAGGTCGACGATCTCGCCGGGCCGGGCCGCGTCCGGGCGCAGGCGGGCGATCACGTCGCTGTAGCGGCCCTGCGGCACGAAGCAGATGTCCTGGCTGTCCGGCTTCTCGGCCAGCGACAGGCCGAGATCTTTTGCCAGCGCCCGGGTCTCGATCTTGGACATCTCCCCTAAGGGAAAGCGCAGGAAGGCGAGCTGCTCGGCCGTGGTCGCATAAAGAAAATAGCTCTGGTCCCGGGCGGGATCGAGGGCGCGGTGCAGCGCCCGGCCGCCTGCTGGCAGGGCGCGGCTCGCCACGTAATGGCCGGTGGCCAGAGCGTCGGCGTCGAGGTCCCGGGCGAGGCCCAGGAGGTCGCGGAACTTGACCGTGCGATTGCATTCGACGCAGGGGATCGGCGTCTCGCCGGCGAGGTAGCTCTCGGCGAACTTCTCGATCACCGCGTCGCGGAACCGATCCTCGTAATCGAGGACGTAATGCGGGATGCCGAGATGCTCGGCCGCGGCCCGGGCGTCGTTGATGTCCTGGCCGGCGCAGCAGGCGCCCTTGCGGTGGGTCGCGGCGCCGTGGTCGTAGAGCTGGAGCGTGACGCCGACCACGTCGAAGCCCTGCCGCTTCAAGAGCCCCGCGACCACGGAGGAATCGACGCCGCCCGACATGGCGACGACGACGCGCGTCTCGTGGGCTGGCTTGGGAAGGTCGAGGGCGTTCATCGCAGGGGTCCGCCGCCGCCGGCTGAAAGGCGTCTCGGCTGCACGGCCCGTCTATAGCGGGAGTCCGATCAGCTTTCCAGGGTGGGGTTTTTTGACGGGGGCGAGCTGGTTTGCGCGGGCGCGGTGCGGGCATGACACGGGCCCTCCCTACCCCGCAGGGCTACGACGTTCACACATCGTCTTCCGGACGAGGGTCGCGACCGGACCCAGGCGCCTCTCCCTCCCCCCTCTGCGGGGGAGGGAGAGCGGGTATCAGCTCCGAAGCGGGCCGAAGGTCCAGCCGGAGCGATACAAAACCCGACGTGTGAATATGGTAGCCCGCAAAGGGAAGAGGAAGTCGCGTTTGGCTCTGCGGCCTATCCTCAACTCGGCGACCGCGTGCCCCCCGCTCGGCAAATGCTGCCGGGCGCGCGGCAGCTTCGGACCCGGACGCTATCCGGCATCCGAAAACGGCACGACAAAAGTCATGATCAATCAGTGAGTTATCCAACCGACCCGATGGCCTGGCCCTTGCTCGACCCGCATTGAGAGGAGCCCCAACATGGCGAGCGGTGCATCGGATCGGTTGGATGTCACGGGGTGGATTCCGTCCGCCCGGTCGTCAACCGCCACGCGATCGGGCTGGGATGCGGCGGGCGTAGCCGCCCGGTCCGGCGACTCGTCGCAGGATCGCTTCGGCGCGGCGCTGAACGCGGCCAAGGCCCGGGACGACGCGGCGGCGACCCGCGCCCGCGCCGATACCCAGCGCGGCCAGGCCGACGCGGCGCGCACGGCCTCGGACCGCGCGCGGGAGGCGGCCGATACGACCAAGGCGCGCGCCGCCGCCCGCACGGAGACCCGAGCCACCAATCCCGCCGGGCCGGCGGAGACCCGCGCGCCGGCCCGGAGCGCGCCGCCCGCCGACAATCGGACCGCCACCTCCGCGGCCGGGGCAGAGCCGCGCACGCCCGCGAACGCGTCGGATCCCGCCCCCGCCGCCGGGGTCGCCCGGACGGCCGATGCGCAGGCGCAGCCAGCCTCCGACCCGGCCGAGGCTTCGGCGCAGGATTCCGCCGCCGCCGCGGCATCGGCCGAGTCCGCCAAGACCGACAAGGCTGCCGCCGATCCGGCCACGACCGAGACGGCCCAAGCGGTGCCGAGCGCGGCGCCCCCCCCGGCCGAATCCCAGGCCGCGAGCCCGTCCCTGCCCGGCACGCTGCAGGCCCTGCTGGCCGAGCTGGTCAAGGGCGGCCCCGTCCGTGCCGACGGTGCCGCGGCCGATGGAGAGGGCGGGGAGGTCGGAGCGACCGGATCGATCGGCTCCGGCACCGCCGCTTCCGGGACCGCGGCTTCGGGGACCGCGGCTTCGGGGACCGCCCTCGCGGCCGCCGCGGGCGCCGCGGCGGATGCGATCGGCGCGAAGACCGGACTCGCCATCGCCGGAGCCAAGGCCGGCGCGGCACCGACGGTCCCGGGCCAGGGCGCGAGCCCGGTCGAGGCCGTGAAGGCCGGTGAGGCAGGGCCTGCGGGAACCTCGGCGGCTTCGGGCTCCGCCGCCGGCCAGGATTTTTTGGCCGCCCTGGCGGATGCCGGCCAAGGCAACGGCGCCGCCGCCGGCCTGCAAGCACCGGCCGCCACACCCGCCCTGCCCCAGGGCGCCCCGGACCCGACCGCGCTCGCCCCGCAGGCGGCCGTGGCGCATGCCGGCGCGACGCAGGCCGCCGCACCCACCCCGAATCAGACGCCGACGCAAACGGATCTCGCAGTGCCGATCGGCCAGGTGCCGATGACCATCGGACTCCGCTCGCTCGCCGGGTCGAGCGAGTTCCAGATCCGGCTCGATCCGGCCGAGCTCGGGCGGATCGACGTCAAGCTCGAGATCGACAAGGCCCGCGGCACGGTGATGACCCACCTCGTGGTCGAGCGGCCAGAGACGCTGGCCATGCTCCAGCGCGATGCCGGCCAGTTGCAGCAAGCCCTGTCCCAGGCCGGGCTCGATCCCTCGGGGGGCAGCCTCAACTTGTCTCTGCGCAGTGACGGCAATGCCCAGGGCGGCGCGGGCGGCGGCCAGGGCGATGCCCCCCGGGGCGGATCGACCGCCTGGGCCCAGGATCGGGCCGACACGCCCCAGGAGACCGCCCCGACGCGCTGGCTGCGCGGCTACGGCGGCCTCGACATCCGGATCTAGCGCGATGCACGCCCAGACCGCCTCGCGATTCGACATCGAAACATCACGCGTCCCGGCTTCGCGCCCCGACGCCACACGGGAGCGAGCCGCATGACCGCCGGCATATCCAGCGTTACCAACACGTCGTCCACAAGCTCGAACAGCAGCGGCGCGAGCGCCAACGCCACCGAGATCGCCGGAAACTTCACGCAGTTCCTGACGCTGCTCACCACGCAGCTCAAGAACCAGAACCCGCTCGATCCGATGGACACCAACCAGTTCACGCAGCAGTTGGTGCAGTTCGCGGGCGTCGAGCAGCAGCTCAAATCCAATGACCGCCTCGACAGCATTCTGGCCGCGTCGCAATCGGCCAGTTCCGCATCGGCGACGAGCTATATCGGCAAGACCATCACCGCCGACGGCAGCGCGTCCCAGCTCTCCAAGGGCTCGGCCTCCTGGACGCTGACGCCCGCCCGGGCGGCCTCCAAGGCGGTGGTGACGATCCTCGATTCCAAGAACAACGTCGTGGCGACACAGACCACATCGCTCACCGCCGGCAGCCAAACCTATTCCTGGAACGGCAAGACCTCGGCGGGCCTGACCGCCCCGGACGGCACCTACTCGATCAAGGTCTCGGCCTCGGATGCGACCGGGACGAACGTGTCCGTCGACACCAGCCTGAACGGGACGGTGGACTCGGTCGATCTCAGCGGCTCGGCGCCGATCCTCATGGTTGGCTCCCAGAAGGTTCCGCTCAGCAGCGTCCAAAGCATAGGGTTGTCCACAAGTGGCACCTAACGAATCATATCCGAGTGATCCGCTTCAACATCTCTTAAGCGAGCGCAAGTACCTTCAACGCTCGACAGGTCAGTCGAGTGTAGAGCGTATCATGACCGAACCCAGCCGCCCGAGAGTCAAATACGTGATCGGGCCCGACGGCTCCCCTCTGACCATCGCGGATCTTCCGCCGCCGAGCACCCGCCGATGGGTGATCCGGCGCAAGGCAGAGGTCGTGGCCGCCGTGCGCGGTGGCCTCCTCAGTCTCGAGGAGGCGTGCAAGCGCTACACCTTGACCACCGAGGAATTCCTGAGCTGGCAGTTCTCGATCGACCAGCACGGCCTCGCCGGGCTGCGGACGACGCGGATCCAGCACTACCGGCACTGAACGCGGCCGAAGCCGGGAGCGCGCCGACGGCTCGATCCCCAAGAAACCTCTGAGAAGCCGCCTCCGCACTCCGGATGCGGCTTCGTTTCGTTCCGAGACCCAACTTTGCGCCCCAGCAGGCTCCGGCATTAACGCCGCGCTAACCACGGGCTGGGCAATTTCTGCCGGGCGGGCCGTCGGGCTCCGCCAGCGTTAGAGTGCAGCGACCCATCCCGTGAAGCCGGTTCTCGATCTCGTCTCGAAGCTTGGACCGGCCCGGATCGCCGCCATGGCGGCGGTGACGCTGACCCTCATCGGCTTCTTCGCCTTCATCATCCTGCGGGTGTCGCGCCCCGACATGGGCGTGCTGTTCTCGGACCTGTCGATGCAGGATTCGGCCGCCGTGATCCGCGAGCTCGACAGCCGCGGCATCCGCTACGAATCGAGGGGCGATACCGGCCAGACCATCATGGCGCCCCGGGGCGATCTCGCCCGGCTGCGCATGGACCTCGCCGGCAAGGGCCTGCCGGTCCAGGGCGGCGTCGGCTACGAGATCTTCGACAAGGGCGACGCATTCTCGTCCACCAACTTCGTGCAGAACGTGAATCACCTGCGTGCCCTGGAAGGCGAGCTCGCCCGCTCGATCCGGGCGATCGGCCGGGTCCAGGCGGCCCGGGTCCACCTGGTCCTGCCCGAGCGGCGCCTGTTCGAGCGCGACCGGGAGAACCCGAGCGCCGCCATCGTGCTGAAGCTGATGGGCGAGCTCGATGCCGGGCAGGTCCGGGCGATCCGCCACCTCGCGGCCTCCGCGGTCGAAGGCCTGAAGCCCGAGCGGGTCTCGATCGTCGACGAGCGCGGAAGGCTGCTGGCCGACGGCGCCAAGGACGCCGATTCCAACGCCGCCAGCGCCTTGGAGGACCGGCAGCTCGGTATGGAGCGGCGGCTGCGCGGCCAGATCGAGGATGTGGTGGCCAGCATCGTCGGGCCGGGCCGGGCGCGCGTCCAGGTCAATGCCGAGCTGGACCTCAACCGGATCGAGAGCCGCTCCGAGACCTTCGACCCGGAGAGCCGCGTCGTGCGCTCGGCCCAGACCCGGACCGAATCGGCCGTCACCGGCAATGCCGACGGCCAGGTCACGGTCGGCAACGAGCTGCCCGGCGCCAATGGCGGCGACAAGCCGCCGGCCCCGAAGGACGCGACCAACAAGAACGAAGAGACCACCAACTACGAAATCTCGAAGGTCACCAAGACCGAGATCGCCGAGGGCGGCCGGGTCAAACGCCTGTCGGTCGCCGTGGTGGTGGACGGGATCTACGCCACGGCTCCGGACGGTAAGCAGACCTACACTCCGCGGCCCCCGGCCGAGATCGAGCGGATCACCGCGCTGGTCCGCAGCGCGGTCGGGTTCGACAAGGCCCGCGGCGACCAGATCGAGGTGGTGAACCTGCGCTTCGCGGAGGCGCCGAGCGTGCCGCAATTCAGCGAGCCGACCCTCCTGCAATCGCTGCTCGCGCCGACCAAGGAAGACGTGCTGCGCATGGCCGAGCTGTCCGTGCTGGCGCTGCTGACCCTGATCGTCCTCCTCACCGTGGTGCGCCCGCTGGTGCGGCAGGTGCTGGCGCCGGTACCGGCTCCGCCGGCCCTCGCCGGCCCCGCGACCCTCGCCGAGGCCGCCGCGGCGGCGGCCTCGGGTGCCGCGATCACGATGATCGAGCGCGACAATCCGACCGCCCGGCTGATGGAGTTCGCCAAGATCAACGGCCAGATCCAGGCCGACACCGTGCAGCGCGTCGTCGACATGGTCCGGGCCAGCCCGGCCGAGACCGTCGAGGTGCTGCGCACCTGGATCCAGGAAGAGTAGCGCGTCGAGGATCGGGGACGAACGATGGCGGCAGGTCTGGCGAATTCCCTGACGACCGAGGGCGGCGACGCCTTCGCGACGATGCCTGGCCCGCAGCGCGCGGCCGCGCTGCTGCTGATGCTCGGCGAGGCCGAAGGCGCCCCGATCTGGCAGATGCTGGAGGAGGAGGAGGTCAAGAAGGTGAGCCACGCGATGGTCCAGCTCGGCACGCTGGAGGTCGCCACGGTCGAGCGGCTGATCATCGATTTCGTCACGAAGCTCAGCAACAGCGGCGGCATCTCGTCGAACTTCGAGCGCACCGAGGCGCTGCTCCTGAAGATCTTCCCGTCCGATCAGGTCTCGCTGATCATGGCCGAGATCAAGGGCGCCTCGGGCAAGCGCGTCTGGGCCTCGATCGCCCAGGTCGACCCGGAGATCCTCGCCTCGTTCCTGCGCAACGAGTACCCGCAGACCGTGGCGGTGGTGCTGTCGCGGGTGCGCGCCGACTACGCCGCCAAGGTGCTCACCATCCTGCCCGAGGAATTCGCCATCGACGTCCTCAACCGGATGCTCCGCATGGAGACGGTGCAGAAGGAGGCCCTGCGCCACATCGAGGAGACCCTGCGGGTCGAGTTCGTCTCGACCATCGCCCAGACCCAGCGCCGCGACGCCCACGAGATGATGGCGGACGTGTTCAACGCCTTCGACCGCCAGACCGAGGGCCGGTTCCTGGCCGCCCTCGACCAGGCCAACCGCGGCTCGGCCAAGCGCATCCGCGAGCTGATGTTCACCTTCGAGGACCTGCTCAAGCTCGATCCGGGCAGCGTCCAGACCCTGATGCAGAAGATCGACGGCGCGACCCTGTGCCGGGCGCTCAAGGGCGCCAACGAGCCGACCCGGGCCTTCTTCATGAAGCAGATGTCGACCCGCGCCGCCAAGAATCTCACGGACGAGATGGCGTCGCTCGGCCCGGTCCGCCTCAAGGAGGTCGATGAGGCGCAGGCGAAGATGACCGAGATCGCCAAGGACCTCGCCGAGAAGGGCGAGATCATGATCGCCAAGAACAGCGCCGAGGAGGAGCTGGTCTATTGAACGCCTCCTCGCCTCAGATCGCCAAGCCGTTCCTGTTCGAGACCGACTTCCGCAGCCCACGCCCGAGCCCGGCCGCCCAGCGCGCCGCCGAGGCGGCCGCCCGCGCGGAGGTGGAGGCGCATGCCCGGGGCGTGCAGGACGGCCTGATCCAGGCCGAGGCTCAGATCCAGGGCCGGCTCGCCGAAGCGCTGAGCCATCTGGCCCAGGCCGCCGCCGCCCTCCTCGCCCGGGCCGACGCACACGATGCCGAGCGCGAGGCGCAGGCGGTCGAGGTGGCGGTGCTGATCGCCCGCAAGGTCGCCGGTGATGCCCTCGACGCCGCACCGCTGGCCAGCATCGGCGAGGCGGCCCGCACGGCGCTCCAGCACCTGCGCGGCGTGCCCCATCTCGTGGTGCGCGTGCATGACGGCCTGGTCGAGGACGCCGAGGCGCTGGTGAAGACGCTCGCCCGCGAGCGCGGCTACGAGGGCCGCCTGGTTGTGCTGGGCGACCCCGACATGCAGCCGGGCGACGCCCGCATCGAGTGGGCCGACGGCGGCATCGTGCGCGAGCGCGCCCGCATCGAGGCCGCCGTCGCCGACGCCCTCGGCCTGCCCCCGATCCCGTAAGGAGCCCGGATGTCCGACGATTTCAGCCTGCCCCAGCTCGGCGACACCGATCCCGACTACGCCGCGGGCTCGATCCGCGACACGCCCACGACCCCGAAGACGGCTGCCGACCTGGAGCAGCTGTTCGACGTGCCCGTGATGGTCTCGGCGGTACTGGGCTCCTCCCGGATGCCGATCGGCGACCTGCTCCGGCTCGCCCCCGGCGCCGTGCTGGAACTCGACCGCAAGGTCGGCGAGGCGATCGACGTGTTCGTCAACAACCGGCTGGTCGCCCGCGGCGAGGTCGTCCTCGTCGAGGACCGGCTCGGGGTGACGATGACCGAGATCGTCAAGGGCGAGTGATTTTCCTTGGACTTTGCGCCGGAGACCGCCGCGCTGCGGCACGCGCTCCGCGCCACGACATTTGAGAGGGACGAACCATGCGGCTCCTGATGATCGGGCGGCTCAACGGCGAGCTGATCACCGCCTCCAAGATCGCGATGCGGCGTGGCGCCTCGGTGACGCAGGCGGATGCGATCCCGCAGGGCCTCAACGTCCTGCGCGCCAAGGGCGCCGACCTGATCATGATCGACGTGTCTCTGGCGGTGCGCGACCTCGTCGACGCCCTGGAGGCCGAGCGCATCCGCACCCCCGTGGTGGCCTGCGGCGTCTCGGCCGACGCCGAGACCGCCGTCGCGGCGATCCGGGCCGGCGCCAAGGAGTACATCCCGCTCCCGCCCGATCCCGAGCTGATCGCCGCGGTGCTGGAGGCGGTCGCCTCGGATCGCGCCGCCTTCGTCTGGCGCGATCCGTCGATGGAGCGGGTGGTCAAGCTCGCCGAGCAGGTCGCCCCCTCCGAGGCCTCGGTGCTGATCACCGGCGAGAGCGGCACCGGCAAGGAGGTGCTGGCGCGCCACGTCCACCTGAAATCCCACCGGGCCGGCAAGCCGTTCGTCTCGGTCAATTGCGCGGCGATCCCCGAGGCCCTGCTCGAATCCGAGCTGTTCGGCCACGAGAAGGGCGCGTTCACCGGCGCGGTCGCCCGCCGGATCGGCCGGTTCGAGGAGGCCCATGGCGGCACCCTGCTGCTCGACGAGATCTCCGAGATGGATGTCCGCCTGCAGTCGAAGCTGCTGCGCGCCCTGCAGGAACGGGTGATCGACCGGGTCGGCGGCACCGCCCCGGTGCGGGTCGACATCCGCGTGCTGGCGACCTCGAACCGCAACCTGATGGACGAGGTCCGCAAGGGCACGTTCCGGGAGGACCTGTTCTACCGGCTCAACGTCGTCTCCCTGAAGCTGCCCGCCCTGCGCGACCGGCCGGCCGACATCCTGGAGCTCGCCGACCATTTCGCCCGGAAATACGCCGCGGTGAACGGCGTGCCGGCCCGGCCGCTCAGCGCCGAGGCGCGGGCGCTGGTGCTGAAGAACCCGTGGCGCGGCAACGTCCGCGAGCTGGAGAACACCCTGCACCGGGCGGTGCTGCTGGCCTCCGGGCCCGAGATCGGCCCCGACGCGATCCTGTCCCCGGACGGCGAGGCGATCGCCACGGAGGGCCCGGCCGGCCGCGCCGTCCAGGCCGCCGAAGCCGCCACCCGCGGCCTGGTCGGCCTGACCGTCGCGCAGGTCGAGTGCGACCTGATCCTCGACACCCTCGACCATTGCCTCGGCAACCGCACCCACGCGGCCAAGATCCTCGGCATCTCGATCCGGACCCTGCGCAACAAGCTCAACGAGTACGTCTCGGCGGGCCTCGACGTGGCCGAGCCCGGCGCCGTCCGGGCGAGCGCGGCCTACGGGTAGGGCCGGATATCAGAAGCACTCGCAGCGGCTATCGCCGTCATTGCGAGCGCAGCGAAGCAACCTAGGGAAACGCCACCTCCGGGGATCGCGCGCCGCCCTGGGTCGCTTCGCTGCGCTCGCGATGACGAAACAGCAGAACGTTCCCAGCCCCGGCCCGCGTCACCGCCCGTTGCGGGACGCCCTGTTGGCCTCGTTCTGGGCCGCGAACGCGGCGTCGAGCTTGCGCAGGGATTCGTAGCGGGCGACGTCGCCCTCCACGTCGCGGATCGTCTCCTCGACGAGGTGACGCTGGAGCGCGACGCGCGGGTCGTCGGGGGGGAGCGCCTCGCGCTCCTGCAGGCGAAGCACGGCCTGCCGCACGACCGTGTAGACCGCCTCGCGCTCGGCCCGATTCATCGAGGGCTGGATCGCCTTCGCGACGAGATCGGAGAAATCCGACATGGACCGTTAGACTTCGCTCTTCGATCGGGGGAAGCCCGGGGCGCCGGGCCGTCTCCCTCTACAGACCGCGCGCCGCGGGATCCAGACCCCGCGGCGCGGGCTCACATCCGCTGGTCGCGGATGCCGGCGATCAGGAGCGAGGACGAGCTCCAGAGCACGAAGAAGCAGAAGAACGCCACGATCAGGGTATGGCCCCGCTCGGGGTAGAGGCTGTCGGTCGGCAGGACCGGCGGCACGAAGGTCGCCAGGAAGATGTGCTGCTTGCTGGCCGAGACCCGGGCGCGGTCGAGCAGCATGTTCGCCGATTCCTCGAGCTTCTCGGCGATGGTCCGCTCGACCAGCAGGCCCTCGTACTGGAGCAGCGCCTCGGTCAGGTTCGTGCCGCCGCCCGCGGCCGCGCCGGCGTTGGTCAATTCGTCCTGCAGCGTCTTCATCTGCTGCTCGATGGCCGCCACGTTGGCGGCCAGCGTCTGGATCGAGCGCGAGCGCTCGTCGAGGTTCGAGCCGCGCAGGACCTGCAGGTCGGTCTCGAGCTTCAGCTTCTCCTTGCGCAGGATCGTCAGGGTGGTGAGTGTCCCCTCGGCCGTCTTGATCGGGTCGATCACGCCCCATTGGTTGCGGAAGCTCTGCAGCCCGAGATGCGCCTTGCGCAGGCGCTCCTGCGCCACCGTCGCATCCGCCTGCGCCTGCTTGACCATATCGGCCTGGGCGCGCTTCGAGATGTCGTTGATCAGCGCCTCGGAGCGGGTCACCACCTCGCGGGCGATGGTCAGGGCGTCCTGCGGCGTGAAGGCGCGCACCGACAGGCGAAGCACGCCCGAGATCGAGTCGATATGCGCGTCGACGTGCTTGCGCCAGTACTTGGTCAGATCCTCGATCGGGTCGCTCGGATCGAACCGGGCCCAGAAGTCGGCCTCGGGCCTGGAGAACATCTTCGAGATGCCGATGCTCTTCTCCAGGGCCTCGACCAGCGTCTGGCTCTCGATGAAGTCGCGGACGATGAAGCTGTCCTGGCTGTTGTGCTTCTGAATCAGGTTCGTGTACTGGCCGAGCGAGATGTTCTCCATCGGCTCGACGTTGCCGCGCACCGTGAACTGCGCCTCGGCAATGTACTGGTTGGAGGCGAAGCCGAACAAGTACAGGCCGACCACCAGGGTCGGCAGCAGCACGAACAGGCTGACGCGGCGGATGACCCGCGAGCCGTAGCTCGACGTGTCCTCCCGACGCTGGCCGAGGCCGGGCAGCCGGGTCCAGTCGAGACGTGCGCGCGCCGCAGCCACCAGCGCCTGGGCGCCGCGCTTCTCCGGCACCGGACGGATCGTCTCCGCGCCGTGGCGCAGCTCGGTCATCGTCGATGGTGCGAACGTCACGAGTTCGCCGTCGCGCGTGTCGTCCTTGACGTCGTCGAAGCTCATCCGCTCACTGTTCCTGGGTCTGCGCCGGATCCGCCACCGCGAAACCGGCCGGAGGACGGCCCGTGCGCAGTGCCGGAATCCCGTTCTTTTAGGCCCTTTTTAAGGCACCGCCCCCCGGCCCTGCCGCACCGCGGCGACGGGCAACGTAGCCGTCCCCGGTATCGCGCCGTACAGTCTCGCGATGATGACACGCCCAGACGTCTCCCCTGGCCCCGTAAGCCGGCCCGACGGCCGCCCGGCCAAGACCCCGTCAGCGAAAACCAAGCTCGCCGAGGTGGTGGTGGTGTGCGCCAAATGCGCCAAGCGCCAGGGCCTGCGCCCGCGGGCGGTGCGGGCGATGCTGAAAGGCGCGGCCAAGCAGGCCGCCAGGGACGGGCTGCTCGCCGGTCGGACCAAGCTGTGCATCGTCGAATCGGGCTGCCTCGGACCCTGCCCGAAACGCGCCGTGGCCGTGGCCACGGGCGCGAGCCTGGCGGAGGGCCGCGTCGTCCTGCTCGATCCCGAGGCCGCCCCCCAGGAGGCCCTCGCCGCCGTGCTCCGCCCCGTGCTACCGCGGCGGCGCGCCCCCGAATTCGGCCCCAATACCCCCCTAGCGGCGGTGCCACCTGCCGAATCGCCGCCGGATGCTTGACTGGCGCAACCTGGAGCGCTCGCCCTTGCCCGCCACTCGGCGCACATCCCCCACGGTCCGGCCGTGAGCGGCGACCGCGCCTCCCCGATGCGCCGCCTCGGCCTCGCCGCGGTGCGCCGGCTGCCCCTGATCGGCACGCTGATCGGCCTTGGCCTCGCGATCTGGCTCGTGGCGACCAACGATCTCTCCGCCGTGGCCGCGGCGTTCGGGCGGATCGGGCTCGTAGGATTCGCCGGCGTAACGTTGGTCCGGGCGCTGGTGGTGCTGGTCTGCGGCCTCGCCTGGGCGCGCATCCTGGACGGGCTGTCGCCCGCCCCGGCCTCGTCCTGCCTGATCCTGCGCTTCGTGCGCGAGGGCATCAACGTCCTGCTGCCCGTGGCCTCGGTCGGCGGCGACGTGCTCGGGGCGCGGCTCCTGACCTTCTGGGGCGTGACCGGAACCCTGGCGGCGGCCTCGGTGCTCGCCGACCTGCTGTTCCAGGTCGGCACGCTGGCACTGTTCGCCGGCCTCGGCGCCGGCTTGCTGAGCCGGGTCGAGGGGCCGGCGGCCGCCGAGCTGGCGCAGTGGACCCTGCGGACCTTGGCGGTGGCAGGCCTCGCGGTGGCGGCCTTCTTCGCGCTCCAGCGCACCGGGATCGTGCGTGTCCTCGAGGATCGCGTCGCTGCTCTGGGCCGGCGCTTCGTGCGCGAGACCGAGACCCGTCCGGAGCCAGCACCGCGGATCCAGGGGGCGCTCGACACGGTCTGGGCGGCGGGACGCCGGGGCCGCCTGGCCCAGTCCTTCGCCCTGCACGCCCTGGCCTGGCTGCTCGGCGCCGCCGAGGTCGCGGTCGTCCTCACCTGCATCGGCGTCGGCCCGATCAGCCTGTCCGAGATCCTGGTGATCGAGGCGCTCAGCCAGGCGATCAAGGCCGCCGCCTTCCTGGTGCCGAGCGGGCTCGGCGTGCAGGAAGGCGGCCTCGTGCTGGTCTGCGGCCTGTTCGGGATCGATGCCGGCACGGCGATCGCCCTCTCCCTCGCCCGCCGGATCCCCGATGTCGTGCTCGGCCTGCCGGCGCTGCTGGTCTGGCAGAATCTCGAGGCGCGGCGCACGGGCGTGCGGCCGGCAACCCCCACCTGAGACAATCCGTGACCCCGATGACCGACGCGCCGAAGCGCGACACGCCGGGCCGCACGGCCCGCAACCGCCGCGTGCTAGGCGCCGTCGTCCTGGCCGGCATTCTGCTGGCCGCCGGACCGGCGCTCGCCCAGAGCCTCAGCGTCGATCTCGGCGCGGGCGGCACCACCGAGCGGGCGCTGCAGCTCGTCGCGCTGATCACCGTCTTGGCGGTGGCGCCCTCGGTGCTGGTGATGGCCACCGCCTTCACCCGGATCGTCGTCGTGCTGTCGATCCTGCGCTCGGCGCTCGGCACCCAGACGGCGCCGCCGACCGCGGTGATCGTCAGCCTCGCGCTGTTCCTGACCGCCTTCGTGATGGCCCCCACCGGGCGCGCCGCCTACAGCGCCGGAATCGAGCCCCTGGTCGCCGGGCGGATAACTCAGGCCCAGGCCTTCGAGCGGGCCTCGGCGCCGTTCAAGACGTTCATGCTGAAGAACGTCCGCGAGAAGGACCTGAAGCTGTTCCTCGACCTCGCCAAGGTGCCGGTGCCGAAGGGCCCAGAGGATGTCGGACTGGAGATCGTGACCCCGGCCTTCATGATCTCGGAGTTGCGCCGCGCCTTCGAGATCGGGTTCCTGCTGTTCATCCCGTTCCTGATCATCGACCTCGTAGTCGCCTCGGTGCTGATGGCGGTGGGCATGATGATGGTGCCGCCGGCGACCGTCGCGCTACCGTTCAAGCTGATCTTCTTCGTGCTGGTCGATGGCTGGACCCTGGTCGCCGGATCGCTGGTGCAGAGCTACGGCGGATAGATTCGTTAAGACGAGCGTATAGAGTCCTGAAGGCTGTTTTAACTCGGGTTTAGCAATCTCTTGCTAACAGAGCGCATGTTTCTCGTGCGCCATTATGTTCTCGATCGAAGAGGGGCGGCAGCGGTCGAATTCGCCCTGGTGGCGATGCTGTTTATCCTGGTCGTCCTCTTCATCATGACCGTGGCTACGATCCTGTTTATCAATCAAGCCCTCGATTACGCCACGAGCCGGGCCGCCCGGCAGATCCTCACCGGCGCAGCCCAGGCAAGCGCCCTCGACCAGGCCGGTTTCAGAACGTCGCTGTGCCAAAACCTGCCGGCATCGCTGAAATGCAGCAACCTCGTCATCAACCTGTACGTGGTGCCGACCGGAACGTCACCGAGCAGTTACTACAACTACGTGAAGTCCGACCTCAGCGGCCTGGTGATCCCGCCGCTCACCCCGAGCTCCGGTCAGTACACCCTCGGCACACGGGGGCAGTTCCAGTATCTGCAGGTGATCTATCCGATCACCTTCCTGCCTTCCGTCTTCGCGTCGATGCTCGGCAGCGGCGCGACCTTCAACGGCGCGCCGGCCTACCTGACGATCTCGACGGCGGCGTTCCGCAACGAGCTGTTCTGATGGCGGGCCGTTTGCCCTCGGCGACGCGCTTCCTCGGCGACACGCGGGCGGTCTCGGCGCTCGAGTTCGCCCTGATCCTGCCGGTGCTGCTGATCCTGATGCTCGGCGGGATCCAGCTGACCACCTACGTCAACGCCAGCCGCAAGGTGGAGTTGATCGCCCAGTCGATCAGCCAGATGGTCTCCCAGGCGATGCCGCCCGCGGGCTCCAATGTGGCGACCGTCAACGCCACCGATCTGCACTTCAGCTACGATTCCACCCTGGTCCTGTTCCCGTACCTGATGAAGGACGCGCCGCGGCAGGGCCTGCAATGGTGGCAGGACATCGCCATCACCTACGCCGCCATAGCCTTCACACAGACGGCGTCGAACTGCACGGGCACCGACCTGAGCGCCTGCTACACGGCCGCCGTGGCCTGGACGAGCTCGGGCACCACCGGCGGCAATTACCGGCCCTGCGTGGTCCCGCAGCTTCCCGCCGCCGACACCGCCCCGCCCAATCGGACGACGCTGCCCCGCTCGGTGTTCGGGCCCGGCTCGATCGTCGCGGTGGACGTGGTCTTCACCTTCCGGCCGTCCTTCGGCGCGCGGTTCATCCCCGCCGTGCGGATCGCCCGCTCGATGTACGTGCAGCCGCGCTACGCCGCGCTGGTCAATTTCGACCCGACGGGCAACGATGGGATCGCCGTGAAATGCCCGGGCTTCTGAACCGCGCATCGCGCCTCCGCGCCTGGACGACAGGCTTGGCGCGCGGGCGCTCCGGAAACGTGACGATCCTGTTCGCCCTGAGCCTGCTGCCGATGGTCGGCCTGATCGGCTACGGGGTCGATTACGGCGTGGCGATCACCGACAAGGCGAAGCTCGACGCCGCCGCGGATGCCGCCGCGATCGCCGCGGTGGCGACCGCCAAGGCCTACATCGCCGCCAACCCAAGCCAGGCGAACGTCACCGCCAACGCCATCGCGGCCGGCATCGCCCAGGCGACGAGCGCTTTCAACGTCAATATCGGCACCGTGCCGTTCGCACAGGTGCAGCTTCAGACGCCGCAGCTGGTGCGCACCAGCCAGACGCTCAAGTCGACCATCATTTACAGTGCCACGGTGAGAAACAATTTCGGGGCCATCTTCCGGAGCCCGACCACGACCTTCTCCAACACGGTCACGGCCTCGGCCGACCTCGCGAGCTATCTCGACTTCTACCTGTTGCTTGACGTGTCGGGCTCGATGGGCCTGCCCGCGACCACGGCCGGGATGAGCCAGCTCGCCGCCAAGAACAACGACCTGAACTCCGACTACAAGCAGGGCTGCCAATTCGCCTGCCACTACCCGAACAACAACGGCTGGAATCTGGCCGCCGGCAAGATCCAGCTGCGCTCCGACGCGCTGAACAGCGCAGTCTGCTCGCTGATCCAGCAGGCCTCCACCCCGTCGGTGACGAGCCAGTACCGCGTCGGCCTGTACCCGTTCATCAACCAGATGGGCACGCTCGCCGACATCAACAGTTCCATCGCCACCCTGAACACCGCGGCCGATTGCGCCGACACGACGCCATGGCCACTCGCCCTGACCAAGCTGCTCGATACCGGAACCACCCAACTCTACACGAACAACGATCCGAGCACCGGCACAGGCTCAGGCGGCACGCATTTCGAGGTCGTCCTGCCGCAGATGAAGACTGCCATCACCAATGCCGGTGGGTTCGGCGACGGCTCCAGCATCAGCGCGCGCAAGCCGTTCGTCTTCCTCGTCACCGACGGGATGCAGAACGGGCAGCACTATTCCGTCACCAAGAACGGGAAATACTACTACCCGGGCAATCCTTCGACCTTCCCGGGCTACACCGCCGGCAATTTCGACGGCTCCTCACCGGCGCAGATCGATCCGTCGCTCTGCACCGCGCTGAAGAGTGCCGGCGCGACGATCTCGATCCTCTACATCCCCTACAACATCATCACCTTCACGGATTACGGCGGGACCGTCGCCGCCGAGAACAAGAAGGTGAATGCCTTCAGCCCGACCCTGGCGACGCCCCTGCAAAGCTGCGCCTCGCCGGGATATTTCTACACGGCCAACAGCCCCGACGACATCAAGAATTCCCTGAATGCGATGTTCTACCAGGCGCTGCAGGTGGCACGTCTGACGCAGTAAGGGCTGACTTCTCCCAGTAACCCTCACTGTCATCGCGAGCGCAGCGAAGCAACCTCGGGAAGCGCCACCTTCGGGGATCGCGCGTTGCACTGGGTTGCTTCGCTGCGCTCGCAATGACGCGCGGGGCGATTGAGGCCCAAGTTCACGCCTCGACGATCCGCGCTTCCGAAAACCCCTCCCCGTGCGTCGGTGGCTCGAACAGGCGCGCGACAGAGCGGATGCTCGCCTCCGGGACGATCCGGTGCGCCCGCCGCTGCCGGTTCCGCTCCAGGGCCACTTCGAGCGGCACGCGGATCCAGACGGCCTCCACGGGGACGCCGTGACCGCGCGCGATCGCAATGATCGGCGCCCGGTGCCGCGCCCCGGGAAGGGCCATGTCGACAGAGATGCCGCCGGCGTCCTGATCCTGACCGGCGGTCCCGCACGACTGCCCCGCCCCCTGCAATCCGCAGACGATCACCACCTGGTCGATGCGCCCGCCCGCGAGCGCCTGCTCCAGCGCCGCATAAGCCAGGCGCCACGCCTCGGCGTTGCGCTCCGGCGTCCAGACACGTCCGGCTTCGGTTTCGAGGAACCTGTCCGGGTCGATCACCAGAGACATCGGGCGGCTCAGCCCGGTGGCGCGCCCGGAGCCTCGGCGCTGCTCTGGCGCTCGCCGCGTTCGGGCAAGGCGGTGTCGGGATAGCGCTTGCGGTACTCGGCCAGGAAGGCCGACAGGGTCTCGGCCTTGGTGGCCCGGGCCGCGATGGCGCGGAATTCCGGCGTCTTCGTCGGGTTGGCGCCGGTGAGCAGCGCGAAGGTGCGCGCGTCCGGGCTCTCGGCCATCGCCTCGGAGAACTTCGCCTTCAGCCGCTCCAGGCCGATCGCCTCGCCGGCGAGATCGTAGGCGATCGCGGCGCGGACCGCGTCGGCCCGGGCCTGCTCGTCCAGCGGCCGGCCGGCGCGCCACGCGTCGCCGAGCAGCGCCTCGTGCGATTCGCCGGCCTCCCGCCAGCGGCGGGCGCCCCAGAAGATGTCGGCCCGCAGGCGCTCGATATCCGGGCCACTCTCGCCCTCGATCGTCTCCAGGGCGAGGTCGGTGCGGGTGAGGTCCGAGAGGGCGCGGGCGCGGACCAGGCTGCGGGCGCGCTTCAGCTCGCCGGGCAGCTCGGGCAGGCTGGTCGCGTCGAGCACCTGCAGCGCCCGCATCGGCTTGTCGTCCATCAGACGAATCGTGGCGAGCCGGGCGGCGACCGCCGACCGGGCCGGGCCGGCGAGCCGGTTGTCGATCTGGTACTGGAGCAGGTCAGCGGCCGAATCCAAGAGGTCCAGCCCGACCAGACGGTCGGCCAGCCGGCGCACCACCTCGTCGCCGCGCCGCCCGATCGGGGCCAGCTCGCGGAAATCGAAATAGAGCGCCACCGCGTCGACCCCGGAGAGTTGGTCGCCCTTGTCGGTGAGGTAGAGGTTCTCGAAGGCCGAGCGCACCTCGCGGGCGAGCGCCTGGGTGGCCGGGTCGTTCGGCGCGAAGGCGCTGGCCCGGCGGAGCGCCGTGAAGGCGTCGCGCCAGCGTCCGGCGCCGAGATAGAGCCGCGCCAATCCGGCCGAGATGCCGGTCTCGGTCGGGCCGCCGTGCCAGGTCAGCGCCAGCCGTTCCAGCCGGTCGATCGCGGCATCCGGTTCGAGCTTGCCGGAGGCGCGGGCGAGCAGCGTGCCGCGCAGCTGCGCCTCGGCCGCCACCGGACGCTGGCCGACCTGCTCGATGCGGGCATAGGCGTCGATGGCCGCGTCGGACTGGCCGGTTGCCTCGGACACGCGGGCGCGGACCAGGGCGAGCCGGTCGCGGATCCAGGGCGGCAGGTTGGGCGCGTCCTCCGCCCGGGCGGCGGCGGTCTCGGCATCGCCGTTCTCGATCGCCGATTCCGCGGCCCGGGCGCGGATCTGCTCGGCGAGGTCCGAGGGATAGCTATCGGCGAGCGGCAGCGTTTTGAGGAAGCCGGTCTCGGCCGTCTTCCAGTCGCCGAGGCCCGCCGAGGCCATCGCCCGCCACAGGGCGGCCTCCGGGTCGCTGGCGAGTTGCGACCCCGACAGGGCCTTCAGGGCCTCGGCGTTACGGCCGCTGCGCACCAGCGCCAGACCACGTAGGACGGCGACGTCGCGCTGGGTCGCCAGAAGCGGATCCTCGGCGGCGGCTGCCTCCAGGGCCGCGAGCCCTTCGAGATCGAAGCCGTTGGCGATGTTGGCACGGGCGTGAGCCAGGCGCGCCGGGCCGCGCTCGGCCGGCGGCACCGTCGCGGCGGCGTTGGCGAGCGCCCGCAGGGTCTCACGCACGTTCCCGGCCCGCGCCTGATCCCAGGCCGAGCGCGACACCGCCAGCGTTCCGGCCTCGGCCAGGGCGGGATCGGTCTTGCGGACGGCCGTGGAGGCGGCGAGGCCGCCCTCCCGGCCGATCGTCACCCCGTCGATCTGGGGCCGCACCGCGAGGTCGTCGGCACCGGCCAGCACCGCGACGCCGTGCCGGCTCGGCAGGATCTCGAAATCGACGAAGCGGCGGCTCTTCGGGTTACCGATGGTGCGCTGTGCCGCCGAGGTGACCACGGCGATGCGTTCGCCGTCACGGTCGAGCCAAGTGGCCGATCCGGCCTTGGGCAGCGCCAGCGCGACGGTGATCCGGCCCGACGGGTCAGGCTTGCGGACCGGGTCGAGGCTGTCGCTCGGGCTGAGCGCGTCGCCCGCCGAAAGCTCCCAGGCCAATCCGGTCCCGGTGGTGACGGCGGCCAGATCGACCAGCCGGCCCGGGGGCACCGTGAAGCGCAGGACCGTGACCGCGCCGGTCCGCGTCGGCGCTCCGACCGGTGCGAGGCCCTGGCCGCTCGCCGGCACGGCCACGGGCTCGGCGGTCTCGAACACCAGCGTGGCGACGCCGCCGCGCTCGAACAGGGCCGCGGGCGGCAGGGTCTGGAACGGGAAGATCAGCCCGACGCCCGCCTGACGCTTCGGCGGGGCCTCGGGGGCCGTGTCCGGGACGGCCAAGACCTCGGCCTTCCGGGCAGGAGCCGGGCTCGGCGCAGCCGGCTTGGCGGCGCTCGGCTCAGCCGGGCCGGGCACCTCGGCGGCCTTGGACTTGGCGGCTTCGCGCGGCGCCTTGCTCACGGCGTCGATCGTGTAGGCCCCGTCCTCGTGCTCGGTAGTGAGGGTGAACCCCTCCGCGGGGGTCACCAGGATGCTGGCCGAGCCCTCGTCGGACTCGGTGGCGAGCTTGGCGATGCCGGGCCGCGGGCGGCCGCGGGCGTCGTTCGAATCGATGGTCCAGGCGCCGGCGACCCGCAGGCGCGTCGTCGCCCCCTCGGCGGTCACGGTCGCCACCGCCTCGTCGGGCAGGCGCAGGGACAGGCGCGTCAGGGTCGGGAGCTGGGCGAGTTCAAGGCTGAGAGGCTTGCGCACGGGCGGCGGCGTGCGCGCCCGCAACGCCTCCTCGGCGACCCGAGCCCGGCGGGCGAGCTCGGCCACCACCTCGGGGGGCAGCGGCGGCGGCAGGCCCGACCAGCCCTCCGGCAGGAGGTCGACGAACACGCGCTCGCCGGCCGACTGGACGTTGGCCCGGAACGGCCGCTGCAGGGCGACCCGCAGGCCCGAGCCGTCGGGATCGCGCCGGACCGTGGAGACGAAGGCCGGCATCTCTTCGGCGAGACGCTCGGGACCGGGAGCGACGCGCTCGCCGTAGCCGAGAAGCAGGATGCCCCCGGCGAGCTTCGCCTTGACGGTGACCGGCTTGTCGAAGGTGAGCACGATCCGGCCATAGCCGCCGGGGCCGCTGCCGGATTCGCTGCCCTTGGCGCCGAGCAGGCGGGTGGCGAGCGCCGGGTCGATCGCCGCCAGAAGGGCGAGCGCGGGCAGCGACACGCGCAGCAGCGCGCCGCCGTATCGGCCGATCCGGGATCGCCTGTCCTCGGAGCCCATCGCCTCGCCGATCCGATCCCGGCGCGCGGCCCCTCCGGGCCACGGCGCCCAGCGCCACACTGGGATCCACTCTGCGGCACCGCGGCTAACGCTGGCTTAACCGTAACCCGGGAATTGGCCGGATCCGGTCCGATCGGCCTCAGCCGCTCAGGGCGACGGCGCGGTCCAGGGCCTGCGGAAACCCTTGGAGGGGGACCGTGATGGTGGCCGGCTCGGTGCCGGTCGACTTCTGGCCGGTCACGAACAGCTGCTTGGCAGTGCGCATGCCGTCGAGCGCCAGGGTCGGGAAGCTGATCGGCACGAGGCAGCCGTCGCTGACGCACAGACTGTAGGGGGCACCCTTGCCGAGGGTCTGCTCGTCGAGCTTGAAGGTCACGCCGGCCTCGATCGAGAGGCCGAAGGGCATCAGCACGATGCCTTCCGACCGCCCGTCGTTCGGAACCTGGAGTTCCACGCCGAACTTGCGCCGGCCGGTCTGCGAATCACCCTGGGACTGGGCGATGATGCAGGTGATCTTCTCGCCCGGGCGCGTGCAGGTCATGGTCCAGTCGCCGTAGCTCTCACTGAGCGTGCTGGCGCCGGTGGGCCAAGTTGCGTGCGGTGCCGCAGGCGTAGCAGCAGGCGCGGCGGCAGGCTTGGCCGCGGGCTTGGGAGCGGGCGGCTTCGGCTTGGGTTTCGGCTTGGCCTTGGCCGGCGCATCGGCGGCGGCCGGTGCCTCGGGCTCGGCTTCTTGAGCACGCGGCGACGCGAACGGAACGGCAAGCAGCAGCGTCGCGATCAGACTGAAGCGAACGACCGCTCGAAACGTCGACATGGAATCACGATCCCCCGGGGCCATTGACGGCAAAGCCGCCTAACGTCCCGGGCGGGGCGAGGCAATCACCGGGCGACGCGGATCCACGCCGTCGGCAAGCCTCAGAACGGGTTCGGTCCGCCGGCGGCCTCGGCGAGGGCGCAGCGGCGCGCGAACGCGGCCTCGGCCCCGATGCGGATGGCGCGGGCCAAGGTGAAGACCAGGGTCAGGATGCCGGGATCACGATCGGCGGTCTCGGCGACCGGGCCGGGGATGCGGGTGGCGATGAAAGCGAGCATGACGACTCCGACGTTCAAGATTTCGGACGTTTCCTGGGCCCAAATTGGAGAGCTGCCTCTGCGGGACCTTTGCTGCAGCGCAATATAAGCCATGCGATGATTGCTCACCACTCGTTCCTGCGCGCAGGGCGCATGCGCTGCAATCATGCTGCCGTCGGTTGGTTCTCAACGGCGCCTTAACCGTGCATGGTGCAGCGCAGTTGACCGCCGGGGGACGAGCCGCCATTGAGCGGCCTTCTGACGACGGGATTCGACGAACGCGCCGGCTTGGGCCGTGCGGCACGTGTCTGTCGCCCCAGTGTCACACGCGCGCCATAACCCGCCCGCGAGCCTCTAGAGAGCGGACCTCAGGCGTCCGTCAGCCTCAAGACAAGGACCTTCCGCATGACCGAACAGCCGTCCCGTCACCCGATCCATGGCCGCATCAGCGGTCCCATCGTGATGATCGGCTTCGGCTCGATCGGCCGCGGCACCCTGCCGCTCATCGAACGGCACTTCGAGTACGACCGCGCCCGCTTCACCGTGATCGACCCGGTCGACACCCACCGGGCGCTCGCCGAGAAGCACGGCCTGCGCTTCGAGACGGTGGCGCTGACCCCTGAGAACCTGCGCGACGTGCTCACGCCGCTGCTCACCGAGGGCGGCGGCCAGGGCTTCTGCGTGAACCTGTCGGTCGACACCTCGTCGCGGGCGATCATGGAGCTGTGCCGCGAGCTCGGCGCCCTCTACATCGACACCGTGGCCGAGCCCTGGCCGGGCTTCTACTTCGACAAGAGCCGCGGCCAGGGCGACCGCACCAACTACGCCCTGCGCCAGGACATCCTCGACGCCCGCGCCCAGAAGCCGGGCGGCACCACGGCGGTCTCCTGCTGCGGCGCCAATCCCGGCATGGTCTCGTGGTTCGTCAAGCAGGCGCTCCTGAACATCGCCAAGGATACCGGCGTCACCACGCCCGAGCCGAAGTCCCGCGCGGACTGGGCCGCCCTGATGAAGACCCTGGGCGTGAAGGGCGTGCACATCGCCGAGCGCGACACCCAGCGCGCCAAGAATCCCAAGCCCCGGGGCGTGTTCGTCAACACCTGGTCGGTGGAGGGCTTCGTTTCCGAGGGCAACCAGCCGGCCGAGCTCGGCTGGGGCACGCACGAGACCTGGAAGCCCGCCAATGCCCGCGAGCAGGAGAAAGGCTCGCGCTGCGCGATCTACCTGCTCCAGCCCGGCGCCGACACCCGCGTGCGCAGCTGGGTGCCCACCGCCGGCGCGCAGTTCGGTTTCCTGGTGACCCACAACGAGGCGATCTCGATCGCCGACTACTACACGGTGCGCGAGGGCGATCAGGCCGTCTTCCGCCCGACCTGCCACTACGCCTACCACCCGGCCGACGACGCCGTGCTCTCGCTCCACGAGATGTTCGGCAACGCCGCCAAGGTGCAGGAGCAGCACCACATCCTCGACGAGACCGAGATCGTCGACGGCATCGACGAGCTCGGCGTGCTGGTCTACGGCCACGCCAAGAACGCCTACTGGTACGGCTCGCAGCTCTCCATCGAGGAGACGCGGCGGATCGCCCCCTACCAGAACGCGACCGGCCTGCAGGTGACCTCGGCGGTGCTCGCCGGCATGGTCTGGGCGCTGGAGAACCCGGAGGCCGGCATCGTCGAGGCCGACGAGATGGATTTCCGCCGTTGCCTGGAGGTCCAGACCCCGTATCTCGGCCCGGTCGTTGGCGTCTACACCGACTGGACCCCGCTCACCGACCGTCCGGGCCTGTTCCCGGAGGATATCGACACCAGCGATCCCTGGCAGTTCCGCAACGTGCTGGTGCACGGCTGAGGTCCCGAGCCGCCTCCCCCGTCAAAAAGGGGGGGGCGGTCCCGATCGGCTACTCGGCCTGCCTGCGCGTCACCAGGGTTCGGTTCGGCTCGACCTCGTTCGTATCCTGCTGGTAGAGCGGCACGATCACCCGCAGCCAGCCGCGGGTCTCACGACCGCGGTAATTGCGCTGGACCACGTCCCGCGTCAGGTAGGCCTGCAGGTTCACCGGCCCGAAATTGTACCCGACCAGGCCGCCCACCGCGATCTGCCCCTGGGGGCGGTAGCTGGACACGCCGGTCGGCAGGTCGCTCGACCCGAACGCGACGGCGCCGACCTGCCACTTGCCGAACTTCTTCGCCGCCGTCAGATCGAGATTCAGGTAGTCCGGGTAGAGGGTACCGAAGGGCGAGCGCGTCTCGAGGAAGATCCCGTGGAGCAGGTTCGCCGTCAGGTTCCAATCCCGGCCGGTGTAGCTGAGCGCGAACCGGTGGGTCAGCGACGCGGATTGGGTCAGGAATCGCGTCTCGATCGGCAGGTAGCCGCCGAAGAAGTAGCTGATGCCGACATCGTGGCCGAGATCCCAGGCGAGCTGGGCGGCGAGAAGCGGCTGGCCGATGCCGCTCTGATAGGGTGCGCCCTGGAGGGTCGCGGCCACGACCGGCTGGGTGACGAAGAATTGCAGGCGCCCGCCCGCGATGTCCCAGGGCGTCGCCCACGCGAAGGTCGGCAGGTTGACGTTCGTCGCGGTGTCGCCCGGCCGCGCGCTGCGCATGCCGAAGCTCGACAGGTTCACGAAGTACAATCCGACGGGGAGTTGCGCGCCCACTGGCAGGCCGATGGTCTGGCCCGGCTGGGCCGCCGAAGCAGCGTAAGCAGACGTTGTAAGGCCCGCACCGTATAGGACCAGTGCGGCCGACGCGATCCCGCGTAATCCCAGACCAAATCCGGTCATCACAACCCCGATCCAGAGCCCCGGGATCCGGGGCTGATCAGGGTTGGACGCTCGGTCGCGCCGGGCTCATCCCGGCTTTACGGCCAAGCTGTGCGGAACGACACGCGCTCGACAGGCATGGACGCGCGGCCGGGACTAATCCGGTCGCGCCTCAACTGCGCGGCGTCGGCAGGTCCCGGCCGGCCGGGTTCCAGGCGAGGAGTCGCGCCTCGACCAAATCGACCTCGCGGACGAGCTGGCGCAGGACGACGTCGTCGATGGCCCGCGACCGGCGCAGGCGATAAAGCGCCTGGCGCTCGGCCTCGAGCCCGGCGAGCCGCAGGCGCTTCTCGGCCACCGCAAGCTGCCGGGCGCGGCCGCCACCCTCCCGGGGGGCACCCGTCGGCGCCTCCAGGCCCTCGTAGCGGTCCATCGCCCGGGCGCCGGCCTCGACCGCGACGGAGGCGTCTTCCTGCGCTTCGACCAGGCGGTGCTGCAGCGCCTCGATAGCCGTCACGGCGTCGTGGCGCGCGGCGGCGCGGGCCGAATCCTCCTCGGCATCGTGGCTGGAATCAGCCGGCAGGCGCAGGCCCCGCAGCAGCAGCGGCAGGACCGTGCTGGCCAGCAGCAACGAAGTGAGGATCACCCCCATCGCCAGCAGGATCGCGAGATCCCGGGCCGGGAACGGCGTGCCGTCCTTCAGGGCGAGCGGCAGGGTCAGGATGCCGGCCAGGGTAATCGCCCCCTTCACGCCCGCAAGTGTCGTGGCCGCCACGAGCCGCCAGGTCAGGCCCTCGCGCCGCTCGCCCCGGCGATGCGCCTTCACCAGGACGAAGTGGAGCGAGACCCAGACCCAGGCGAAGCGGATCGCCATCAGGCCGGCCGTGATCGCCAGCACCCAGGCCACCAGCCAGCCCGCGCCCTGCACGTCGGCCTGCGTGACCGCGTGGCCCAGGACCTCGGGCAGTTGCTCGCCGAGCAGCACGAAGATCGAGCCGTTGGCGGCGAGCGCCACGGTGTCCCAAACGGCGGTGCGCCGGACCCGGGTGGTGCCGAGGCTGCGCCCCTGGATCTCCACGTAGGTCATGGCGATGCCGGCCGCGACCGCGGCCAGGATGCCGGAGGCGTGGACGTGCTCGGCGGCGAGATAGGCCCCGAACGGCGTCAGCAGGCTGAACAGGATCTGCAGGCCCGGATCCTCGCCGGTGCGCCGTCGCAGGAGATCCTGCGCGCCCATCAGCAGGAAGGTCGTGGCGGCGCCGATGCCGAGGCCGCCGAGCGCCAGCCAGACGAAGGTGGTTGCGGCTTCCGGCAGCGAGAAGGTGCCGGTGAGCGCCGCCGCGATGGCGAAGCGCAGGCAGACGAGGCCGGTGGCGTCGTTGAGCAGCGCTTCGCCTTCGAGAATGTGCATGAGCCGCCGCGGCACCGGAGCCTGGGCGGCGACCGACGAGACCGCGATCGGATCGGTTGGCGACAGGACCGCCGCCAGCGCGAAGGCGACCGCCAGCGGAATGCCCGGGATCATCGCGTGGATCAGCATGCCGATCCCCAGCACCGTCAGCGCCACCAGCCCCAGCGCGAGCGCCAGGATGGTCCGTCCGTTGCGGAACAGGTCGCGTTTCGGGATCCGCCAGCCGTCGAGGAACAGGAGCGGCGGCAGGAACACCAGGAAGAAGATCTCGGGATCGAGGGCGGTGCTCGGAAGCGGTCCCAGCGCCAGGGCCACGCCGATCGCGATCTGGATCAAGGGGAGCGGCAGCGGCACCAGCCGGCCCAGCGCGCCGCTCACCAGGACGGACAGCAACAGGGCCAGGACGACGGTGACGCTTTCCATGCGTGTCTTTCAAGCGGTGGCAGGCTTCCCCCCGAGGGGCGTCGGCCGGGTGCTGCGCGGGTGGACGGGATCGGGTCTTGTAGCATCAGCCGGGCGGCGCGACGGCGCGAACCGCGCGGTCGATCGATCCAAACGATACTGATCGATTAATCGGAATTTTTAGAAATCATTATATAGCATTCGAAAAGCGCAGAGGGCGCTGATTCGGATGTATTCTGGAAATATAATGCTCGACTTCATGTCAATCAAAGGCAAGCTGATCATCTGTTTCTCGGTCATGCTTGCTCTGATCTGCAGCCTGGCCGCGCTGTCCTACTACCACATTGAAACGATCAATCGTGTCGCGACGGAGATGCGCGACAGCCGCCTGCCGGCCGCGCAGGCCCTCACCGGCATCCAGGTCGTGACGCTGCGGATCCGCGTCAACGGCAGCCGTGCTCTTACGGCGAAGTCGGCCGAGCACAGGAAGGACGCCCTCAACTCGATCCAGCAGCGCCTGGCCGAATTGCGGGCCTACCAGGTCAGCTACGCGAGCCTCCTGGAGACCGACGCGGGCCGTGATCTCTACAAGACCTTCGAACGGCAATGGGCGACGTATCTGGAACAGCAGGCCGACGGATTCGCGCGGGCCGAGCGCGGCGACCTCGCCGGCGCCCAGGAACAGTACAACACCACGATGTCGGATACGATCCGGGCGACCATCGCCACCCTCGTCGCGATGTCGGATCAGCAGAGTGCGGCGGCGGCGGCCAGCGGCGCGCAGGCGCAGGACGCCTACGAGCGCGCCCATCAGCAGATGACCGGCTTCCTGGCGCTGGCCGCGATCCTGGCGATCGGGGCGGTGGTGATGCTGGTCCTGGAGATCAGCCGACCCCTCGGACGCATGACCGCGGCCATGCATCAGCTCGCCTCGGGCGACACCGGGACGGAGATCCCCGCCATCGGGCGGCGTGACGAGGTCGGCGCGATGGCGGGTGCCGTCCAGGTCTTCAAGGAGAATATGATCCAGACCCGCCGCCTGGAGGCGGAGACCGCCGAGGCACGGCTGGAAGCGGAGGCGCAGCGCAAGGCCGGCATGCGCCAGATGGCCGACCGCTTCGAGGCCGCGGTCGGCGGCATCATCGGCCAGGTCTCGGCCTCGGCCACCGAGCTCCAATCCACCGCCCAGACGATGAACGCCACCGCCGCCCAGACCGCCAGCCAGTCGACCACGGTCGCGGCCGCAGCCGAGGAGGCGGTCGCCAACGTCAACACCGTGGCGGCCGCCGCGGAACAGCTGGGCTCCTCGGTCCAGGAGATCGGCCGGCAGGTCGATGGCTCGGCACAGCTGGCCCGGCTGGCCGTGTCCGAGGCCGACCAGACCGGGGCGCTGGTGCAGGAACTGAGCACGGTCGTCGGACGGATCGGCGATGTGGTCGGGTTGATCTCGAATATCGCCGGGCAGACCAACCTGCTCGCCCTGAACGCGACCATCGAGGCCGCCCGCGCCGGAGACGCCGGCAAGGGTTTTGCCGTGGTCGCCTCCGAGGTGAAGGCGCTGGCCGAGCAGACCGCGAAGGCCACGCAGGAGATCTCCGGACAGATCGCGCAGGTCCGGGGCTCGACCGGTCAGGCCGTGACGGCGATCGGCGGCATCACCGCCCGAATCCAGGAGATCAGCGGGGTCGCCACCGCGATCGCGGCCTCCGTCGAGCAGCAGCAGGCGGCCACCCAGGAGATCGTGCGCAACGTCGGACAGGCGGCGAGCGGCACCGCCGAAGTCACGACGAACATCGCCGGTGTGGCCGGAGCCGCCGACGGGACCGGGGCCGCGGCGTCCCAGGTTCTGTCCGCGGCGTCCGCGCTGTCGCGCCAGTCCGAGCACCTCTCGGCCGAGGTCCGGCACTTCCTCGGAACTGTCCGGGCCGCCTGATTTTTTTGGAAGAGCCGGAACGGAACTGAGCCCGCTCGGCGGGCGACGAGGGTCGCCTGTCGGGCCGCGATTGCTCGGATCTCTTGTTTCGATACCGGCGATTCAGGTGGCAGCTTGAGACAGCGCCCCGTCCTTCCGAGGCCGCGAAGCCGAGCCCGGAATGACGGCGTGGATGTTTCCGAACCCTACACCCCCGCCCCGACCGTCACGCAGAAATCCGCCCGGTAGCTCTGCCCCTCGACCGGGTTCGACACCCAGCGGCAGCGGCCGATCCGCAAATCGTGGCCGGCGTGGAAATGGCCCGAGATCCACAGCTCGGGCCGCTGGGCATCGGGCAGGTCGTCGAGGGCGGTGCTGGCGTAGAAGGCCGGCACCCACCACGGCACGCCGGGCTGGTCGCGGTAGCGATCCGCCGCCAGGGGGCTCGCCGGGTGATGGGTCACCACCACGGTCGGGCCGTCATGCGGCGCGCGGAGCGCGGCGTGCAGTGCCGCGCGCTCCGCGGCATGGGCCGCCATGGCGTCCGCGGGCTGCCACGCCCCGCCATCGTGTTTGCGGATCGAGCCGAGAAATTCGCGCGAGCCGGTGACCGGATCGGTCATGCGCGCGGCGGCATAGGCGACCGGATCCGCCGGGCGGTCGGGCGCGTCGGCGGCGAGCCAGCGCCCGGCCAGCCGCCAGTCGCTCCACAAGGTCGTGCCGAGGAACCGCACACCGTCGATCACGCAAGCCTGCGCCCCCTGGAGCAGATGGATGCGCGCGCCCAGCGCGTTCACCCGGGCGACCTCGGCCTCCAGAGCCGCCAGCAGCTCCGGCGCCGTGCGCATGTCGCCCGTGGGGGCGTAGCGCTCGTGGTTGCCCGGCACCAGCACGATCGGCTTGCCCTGCGCCAGGTGCACCAGGGCGGCGATGCCCCGCTCGGGATGCCCCTCGTAGAGGTCCCCGGGGCAGGCGAGCAGGTCGAACGGCTCCTCGGGCAGCGCGATCAGGTCGAGCCGCCGCCGCTCCAGATGCAGGTCGGAGATCGGGAAGATGCGCATGGGGATGCCTATTTCGCGGCCCGGCGCTCGGCCGCGGCGGCCCGGAAGATGTCGGCGGCGGAATCGGCGTTGAGGATCGCGATACCGCCCGCCGCGATCAGGTCCGGCCAGGGGCTGGGGTGGAGCGCGGTGACCAGACCGGCCGCGATGATCGCCAGGTTGGCGTAGGCATCGTTGCGGGCCGAGAGGTAGGCCGCCCGGGTCAGGCTGCCCGCGCCGGACCGGTGCCGGGCGAGCATCAGCGCGCAGGTGAGGTTCACAGCCAGCGCCCCGAGGCCGGTCAGCGTCAGCGGCAGGGCCGCCGGGGGCACGAAGTCGTCAAACTTGTCGTAGGCCGCGTAGGCGGTCGCGAGCGCCGGAACCAGCAGGATGAACGCCATGGCGGTGCCGAGCCGCGCCCGGTTGCGCGCGCTCCAGGACAGACCGGCGACGATCAGCAGGTTGATCGTCGCGTCTTCCAGGAAATCGAGGCTGTCGGCGATGAGCGCCACCGAGCCGATCGTGAGCGCCACCGCGATCTCGATGCCGAAATAGCCGAGGTTGAGCGCCGCCACGCGGGCGACGACCGGGCGCAGGGCGGGCGGCTCGGGGCGGGCGGCGTTGTCAGCGGTCACGGGGCGCGTCATCGCCGAGTGCGGCGCGCCTGTCGAGCGGATGTTGAGAAAACCCTGTCCGCGCCTCAAGAAAGTTCCAAGGACCTTGCGCCTTCGTCCGGGTGGATTCGGCGGCGCGATCGTGCGAACCGGTCTTGTCGAGCCGACTGCACCAGAGATGCGACCGGCCGGAACCGGAGGTCTGCCGAGCCATGCTGCCCGAATTGCGCGTGCTCTATTTCGAGGATCTCGAGGTCGGGTTGTCCGAAACCCTCTCGAAGACCATCGCCTCCTCCGACGTTGTCGGGTTTGCCGAGATCACCGGCGACCGGAATCCGATCCACCTGTCCGAGCACTTCGCCGCGCGCACGCCGTTCGGCACCCGCATCGCCCACGGCCTGTACACGGCCGGGCTGATCTCGGCGGTGCTCGGCACCCGCCTGCCCGGCCCGGGGGCGGTCTACATCTCGCAGACCCTCAATTTCCGCGCGCCGGTGCGCATCGGCGACGTCGTCGACGTCACCGTCACGGTCGCCGAGCTGATGCCGGAGCGTCGGCGCGCCCGCCTCGCCTGCCGCTGCTCCGTGGCCGGCGAGACCGTCCTCGACGGCGAGGCGCTGGTGAAGGTGCCGACCAAGGCCGAGGCCGACCCGCTCGCGATCCGCACCGAGCGCTAGCAGGGCTGAGGTGGACGAGGCCGGGGAGACGATCTTCGCGGAGACGATCGCGGACCCGGACGACCCACGCCTCGAACCCTACACGAAGATGCGCGAGCGCGACCTCGTGGGCCGCGCCGGGCGCTTCATCGTCGAAGGCGAAGTCACCCTCCGGCTGCTGCTCGGCCCCCGCGCCCGGTTCCGGGCGGAGTCGATCCTGCTCGCCCCGGAGCGCTGGCCGGGCCTCGCCCCGGACGTGGCCGCCTGTCCCGAAAAGCCGCCGGTCTACCTCGCCGCCAAGGCGGTGATGAGCACTGTCACCGGCTTCCCGATCCATCGCGGTGTCCTGGCCGTGGGCCTGCGCGGGAACGAGCCCGACCCCGCCGCGCTCGTGCCGCCCGCTCCCGCGCCGGCACTGATTCTCGGGCTCGCGGGCCTGACCAACCACGACAATGTCGGCGCCGCCTTCCGCAACGCCGCCGCCTTCGGGGCCGACGCGGTGCTGCTCGACGCCGCCAGCTGCGATCCGCTCTACCGCAAGAGCATCCGGGTCTCGGCCGGCGCCGCGCTGATCCAGCCCTTCGCCCGGCTCGGCCCCGGGCAGGACTGGCTTACCCTGGCCAGTGCGCTCGATCTTGAAGCCCTGGCGCTCAGCCCCGGCGCGACCGAATCTCTCGGCGACCGCACCTTGCCGGCGCGGGTGCTGCTGATCCTCGGGACCGAGGGGCCGGGCCTCGACGCGACGACGCTCCGTCGAGCCCGCCCGGTGCGGATCCCGATGGCCCCGGGCTTCGATTCGCTCAACGTGGCGACGGCTGCCGGGATCGCCCTTCAGACGATCGCCCGCGGCCAGGGCCGACTCGGTCCGGCCGGTTGAGCCGCTGCCTTTCCGTCCGGTGCCGAACGCGCGACAAACGGCTGCAATTGCCGAGCGCCGCTGCGAGGCTAGCTTGGCCGATAGGGTTCGGGGGTTCGCGAGGGGAGTCGGCGGCGTTGCTTCAGTCTGGGGATGGTTTGCGGGCGCTGACCGGACGCCGGGTGGCCGTGGTCGGAGCCGGTCCCGGCGGCCTGGCCTCGGCCCTGCTGCTGGCCCGCGCGGGGGTCCACGTGACCCTGTTCGAGAAGGACGCCCAGGTCGGCGGCCGCACGAAGACCGTGACGGCGCCGGGCGGCTACAAATTCGATATCGGGCCGACCTTCTTCCTCTATCCCCAGATCCTCGCCGACATCTTCACGAGCTGCGGCGAGCGCCTCGAGGACCACGTCAAGCTCGAGCGCCTCGACCCGCAATACAACCTCGTGTTCGAGGGCCCGGACGGCATCTCCGGCACGATCCGCGCGACCGGCGACATCGCCCGCATGGAGACGGAAATCGCCCGGATGGCCCCGGACGACGCCAAGAACGTCCAGGCGTTCTTCACCGAGAACCGGACGAAGCTCGACTATTTCAAGCCGATCCTGCAGCAGGCCTTCCACACCCTGCGCAGCATGGCGAGCCCGGCGATGCTCGCCGCCCTGCCCCACCTGCATCCCGGCCGCAGCGTCGACCGCGACCTGAAGCGCTACTTCGCCGACCCGCGGGTGCGCCTCGCCTTCTCGTTCCAGACCAAATACCTCGGCATGTCGCCGTTCCGCTGCCCGAGCCTGTTCACCATCCTGTCGTTCCTGGAATACGAGCACGGCGTCTATCACCCGGTCGGCGGCTGCGGCGCGGTCTCCGAGGCGATGGCGGGCCTCGCCGGCCGCATGGGCGTCGATCTCCGGCTCAACGCCAACGTCGAGCGGGTGCTGTTCGACGGCAAGCGCGCCAGCGGCGTGGTGGTGGACGGCGAGACTTTCAACGCCGACGCGGTACTGATCAACGGCGACTTCGCTAAGGTGATGCGCGCCCTGGTGCCGGAGAAGCACCGCCCGCGCTGGCGCGATGCTAAGATCCACAAGGCTCGGCTCTCCTGCTCGACCTTCATGCTGTATCTCGGCCTCGAAGGGAAAGTGCCCGACAGCCTCGGGCACCACACGATCCTGCTGGCCGACGGCTACGAGAAGAACATCCGCGAGATCACCGAGGGGACGCTGCCGATGCAGCCTTCCCTCTACGTCCAGCATGCCGGCTACACCGACGGCGGCATGGCGCCCCCCGGGCATACCGCCCTCTACGTCCTGGTGCCGGTGCCGAACCTCAAGGCCGGAATCGACTGGCCGGCGACCCGGGCGGGCTACCGCGCCCTGATCCTGGAGCGCCTGAAGCATCTCGGGCTGGAGGATATCGAATCCCGGATCCGCTACGAGCGGATCATCGACCCCACCCAGTGGGAGGAGGATTTCGCGGTCCACGAGGGCGCCACCTTCAACCTCGCCCACGACCTGATGCAGATGCTGTATTTCCGGCCGCACAACCGGTTCGGGCCGGGCCTCTACATCGTCGGCGGCGGCACTCATCCGGGCTCCGGCCTGCCGGTGATCTACGAGGGCGCCCGCATCACCGCGCGTCTGCTGATCGAGGAGCTGGCCGGCGCCCGTGCCGCAGCCCAGGCGGGCATCCCGGACACGGCGCCGCTGGCGACCTCCGGCGAGGCCACGTGATCGGCCCACCGGGCCGGACCGCACGGATGGCCGGCTTGTGCGCCGTCGCGGTTTTCGCGGGCGCGCCGGCCCTGGGCGCGACCCTGCAGATCGAGATCGACGGGATCGAGCCCGGCGGCGGTCCGGTCCGGGTGGCCCTGTGTCAGGGCGGGCTCGCCGAACCGTTCTGCACGCAGGGCGACGAGGCGCCGGCCTCCGGAGGGCGGGGCCGGTTCACCTTCCGGGATATCGCGCCCGGCACCTACGCGGTCGCGGCCTTCCAGGACGAGAACGGCAACGGCCGCCTCGACCGCACCGGGCTCGGCCTGCCGCTGGAACCCTACGGCTTCTCCGGCGCCGTCGCGCGGCGGGCGCGGCCGGACTTTTCCGACGCGGCCTTCGCGCTGCGGGAACCGGGCACCGCCGTGCGGGTGCGTCTCGCCCGCGCCCTGCCGAGACGGTGACGGGGTGACCGGTCCCCTGGTGCAGATCGCGGGCGTCAGCCTCGACCTGGGTGGGCGGCGGGTGCTGGAGCAGGTCGATATCGGCCTCGACCCCGCCGAGACCCTGGCGCTCCTGGGTCCGAACGGAGCCGGAAAATCCTCGTTGATGCGCCTTGTGGCGGGCCGCCTCGCGCCCGGCGCCGGGACCGTGCGGGTGGCCGGCGCCGATCCGTACCGGGAGGGCGGCGTCCGCCGGGGCATCGGCTGGGTGCCGCAGGAGATCGCGCTCTACCCGCGGCTCACCGTGGCCGAGAATCTCGGCATCTTCGGCCAGCTCGCGGGGGTGCGGCGCCGGGACCGGCGCGGCGCCGTCGCGGTCGCCCTGGAGATGGCCGACATCGGCGACGTGGCGCAGAGCCCGGTCGGAACCCTGTCGGGCGGCTACCGGCGGCGGGTCAATATCGCGGCGAGCCTCATGAACCGACCCGGCCTGGTCCTGCTCGACGAGCCCACGAGCGGCGTCGACCTCGCCGCCCGGGCGGCGATCCACGCAGTGCTGGACCGTCTGAAGGCAGCCGGGACCGCGATCCTGATCGCCACCCACGACTTCGCCGAGGCCGAGCGCCTCGCCTCCCGGGTCGCGTTCCTGGCGCGGGGACGGATCGTGCGGGCCGGGCTCCTGGCCGACCTGCTGGCACAGCTGCGCGTCGGCGCTCCGGAACGGGAGCTGAGCCTCACCCGGCCCGCGGACGGGAATGCGGAAGCGCTGCTGCGCCGCGCCGGCTTCGCGCCGGCCGAGCCGGACGGCCTGGTCTGGCGCTCGATCGAGCGCTCCGGCCTCGACGGCGCGGCCCTGCTCGGCGCGCTGCGGGCGCAGGGCGTGCCGGTGGCCGAGGTGCGGGTCCGGACCCCGCGGCTGGAGGCGCTCTATCTCGACGCGCTCCGGCCCCGGGAGGTCGCGGAGCGCGAGGCGTCCGCCCCGCGCCGGGTGGGAACGGCCGGGTGATCGGCGCCGCGTTCCGGGTGATGGCGCTGAGCCTGCTGCGCGACCGCGCCTCCCTGGTGATGGCCTTCGTGCTGCCGACCGTGATCTTCTCGATCTTCGCGGCGATCTTCTCCGGCGCCATCGGCGACCAGATCCGCATCCATCTCGGGCTCGCCGATTTCGCCCGGACGACGGCCACGCAACGCCTCGCCGACGCCCTCGTGGCCGACCCGTCGCTGCGCGTCACCCGCCTGCCGGCGACCGATCTGGCGGAGGTGACCCAGGCGGTCCGCTCCGGCGCGGTCGACGTGGCCCTGGCGCTCCAGGGCGACCTGATCGCCGCGCCTTCGGATGCCGCGCCTTCGGATGCCGCGCCCGGACCCGCGGACCAGCCGGTGGTGCTGGTCGAGAACCCGGCCAAAGCCCTCGCCACGCCGATCGCCCTGGGCCAGCTTCAGCGCGTGCTGAACGAGGCGCTGCCCGACGTGGTCCTTTCCCGGGTCGTCGCCGACGTGGAGCGCACCGGCAGGATCGGCCCGGACGAGCGGCGCTTCCTCGACGAGGCCTTCGCCGAGCAGCGGGCGAAGAGAGAGCCGTTCAGCTTCGCCGACCTGGTGGAGCGTCAGAGCACCGCCGCCGGCACCGGCAACGCCCGGGTCAGCTACTATGCTGGCGCGATCACCGCGGTGTTCCTCTTGTTCGCCGCCATGCAGGGCGCGCTCTCGCTGGTGGAGGAGCGGGAGACCGGGATCGCCGAGCGCCTGATGGCCGGCCCCGGCGGCCTGCCTGTGGTGGTGCTCGGCAAATTCGGTTTTTTGACCCTGCAGGGCGTAATCCAGGCCGGCCTGATTTTCTTGGCCGCCGCGCTCCTCTACGGGGTCGAGATCGGGCCGCATTGGCCCGCCTTCCTCACCGCCTGCCTGCTGGTCTCGGCCATGGCCGCCAGCCTGTCGCTCGCCGCCTGTGCGCTTGCCGCCTCCCGCCAGCAGGCCCATCTCGCCTCGACCTTCGGGGTGCTTCTGCTCTCCGCGGTGGGCGGCTCGATGGTGCCGCGCTTTTTGATGCCCCCGTGGCTGCAGCAGGCCGGCTGGCTCACGCCGAACGCCTGGGCGATCGAAGCCTACCAGAACGCGCTCGGCGAAGGGTTCGGCTCCGCGGCGCCGGCCTTCGCGGTGCTGGGCGCGCTGACGCTCGGCGGGCTTGGGCTGGCGCTCGCGATGGTGGCGCGGCGGACCGTCTGATCGGCACACGCCGCGACGATCCGCGCCGCGCCTGCGACCAGCCGTGCCCGGACATGGCAGGGCCAATCAGGCAGGGTCCGCGCCCATACACAGTGAGATGTCCATGCTCCGCCTGCTCATCGCCGACGGCAACGATCGGGCGGCGCGTGACCGGCACGTCGGGGCCACCGGCCGGACTTCGGCCGAATCCTACGCCGTTGTGGTTCACGACCTCGCGCCCGAAACAGCCTGCCACTTCCTCAACCCGGCCGATGCCGACGCGGCCCTGCCTCAAAACCTGTCGGCGTTCGACGGGCTGATCTTCACCGGCTCGACCTTGAAGGTTTCGGAGGGCACCCCGGCGGTGACCCGCCAGCTCGACCTGATGCGGGCTGCCCTGGAGGCCGGGCTCGCTGTATTCGGATCCTGCTGGGGCGTGCAGGTCGCGGCCACCGTCGCCGGCGGCCACGCGGCCGAGAACCCGCGGGGGCCGGAATACGGCTTCGCGCGGGCGATCACCCCGACCCAGGACGGTCGCGGCCATCCGCTGCTCGCCGGCCGTCCGGCGGTCTGGGACGCGCCGGCGATCCACTCGGACGCGGTGCTGGAGCCGCCCCCGGGGGCGCGGGTTCTGGCGGGCAACCGGGTGCTGGGCGTCCAGGCCATCGAGATCCGGCACGGGGCCGGCTGGTTCTGGGGCACGCAGTATCATCCGGAACTCGACCTCGAGGAGGTCGCCGCGATGCTGCGCCTCTGCGACACGGCGGTCGTCGAGGCGGGCTTCGCCGAAGATCCGGAGGCGGTGGCCGCCTATGCCGACGAGATCGCGGGTCTGCAGGGCGACGATCCCGAAGCGGCGCGTCGCCTGGCCTGGCGCCACGGCCTCGGCCCGGACGTGCTCGACGCGGGACTGCGCCGCCGGGAGATCGGCAACTTCCTGGCTCAGCTGTCCACAAACCGGTCCTGACCGGCCGGTGCCGCGACCGGGTGGCGCGTTGACCCGCCGGACCCCAGGTCTAGCTTCCGTCAGCGGGCTACGCCGTGACGGGCCCGGGGAGTGATCGACCAGGATGAGTCAGGATTCGACGGTCGCCGTGATCGGCAGCGGGCTCGGCGGACTCGCGGCCGCCTGCGTCGCCGCCGCGCGGGGCCACCGCGTCACGGTCTACGACAAGAACGGCTGGCTCGGCGGCAAGGCGGCGGTGCTGCACGAGGGCGGCTTCCGCTTCGACATGGGCCCGACCATCCTGACGGTGCCCCGGGTACTGGAGCGGATCTTTTCCGAGGCCGGCCGCTCGGTCCACGACTATATGGATCTGCGCCGGCTCGACCCGCAATGGCGCTGCTTCTTCGACGACGGCAGCCGCATCGACCTGATGCAGGATGTCGAGCGCATGGCCGGCGACATGGATCGCTTCGCACCTGGAAGCGGCGACGGCTACAAGAAGTTCCTTTCGATCTCGGAGCACCTGCACGGCGTCTCAGAAAAATTCTTCTTCTGGAAGCCGGTCGAGGACCTGTTCGACACGATCAATATCCGCGCCAACATGAACCCCGGGACCCTGCGCGACGTGCTGTCCCTGCGCATGCACGCCTCGGTGGCCTCGACCATCCGCGGCAAGGTCAAGGACGCGCGCCTCGCACAGATGCTCGACCACTTCGTGCAATATGTCGGCTCCTCGCCCTACGGCGCGCCGGCGGTGCTCTGCGCCATCGCCCACATGCAGATGGCCGACGGCGTCTGGTATCCGATGGGCGGCACCCGGGCGGTGGCGGAAGGTCTGGCGAAGCTCGCCCAGGAGCTCGGCGCGACCTGCAAGACCGATACCGAGGTGACCGGGATCGAGACCGCCAACGGCGCGGTCCGAGGCGTGCGCACCGCCGAGGGCGTGACGCACTTCGACGCCGTGATCTCCAACATGGATTCGGTCCGCACCTACCGCGAGCTCGTCGGCGGCGCCGCCGGCAAGACCTACGAGAAGAAGAATCCTGAGCCGGCCTGCTCGGGCGTCGTACTCTATCTCGGCCTGAACAAGCGCTACGAACACCTGAACCACCATGATTTCGTCTTCTCCCGGGACCCCGAGGAGGAGTTCGATTACATCTACAACAAGGGCGAGCCGGCCCCGGACCCGACTGCCTATCTGGCAGCCCCGTCCTCCACCGACCCGAGCGTGGCCCCCGAGGGCGGCGAGGCGCTCTACGTCCTGGTGCACACGCCGTATCTGCGCCCGCACCACGACTGGCGCCTGGACGGCCCTCTATTCCAGAACTACCGCCGGACCATCCTGGACAAGCTCAAGCGCACCGCCGGCATGCCCGACTTGGAGGAGCGCATCGTCGTCGAGCGCCACCTGACCCCGCAGGACATCCACGAGCGCTACCGGGTGCTCAACGGCGCGATCTACGGCCTGGCCTCGCACGGCCGGGTGATGGGCGCGTTCAAGCCCGGCAACCGCTCGCGGCAGGTGCGCGGCCTCTACCTCGCGGGCGGCGCCGCCCATCCGGGGCCCGGCATGCCGATGGTGATGATGTCCGGCTGGATCGCCGCCGACGCGCACGACCAGGACGCGCGCGGAACGCTGCGCGCCTCGGCGTGACGCTCACGCGACCATCCCCTTCCCCCTCTGCGGGGGAGGCGACGGGGTTCACTGATCGCTGCCGGATTACGGCAAAGGCCGTGCTCAGGCGCGTCTCCCTCCCCCCTCTGCGGGGGAGGGTGGGCCTCGCGTCAGCGAGGGTCGGGAGAGGGGACCTGGGCGCAGACAACGGTGCGACCGGCACGACGGGCGAAGCTCTATCCTGCACCCGCGCTCCCCTCTCCCGACCCCCTTCGGGGGCCACCCTCCCCCGCAGAGGGGGGAGGGAGCGCGCGTGGCATGTTGGGAGCGAGCCTTCCCCCGGCCCAGCCGTCGAACGACGATCAGCGGCCCGTCACGTCGGGCGAGGTCCACGCCAGCCCGTCCGTGCGCCAGCTCGCCCGCGAGCTCGGGATCACCCTCGACCGCGTCCCCGCCACCGGCCCCAAGGGGCGGATCCTGCGCGAGGACCTGCACGCCTTCGTCAAGGCGGCGCTCCAGACGCCGGCTCAGCCAGCCGCGGCGCCCTCGGGCATCGGCGCCGGCCTGCCGCCCTGGCCGCAGGTGGACTTCGAAAAATTCGGCCCGGTGCGGCGGGAGCCGCTGTCGCGGATCCAGACGATCTCCGGGGCCAATCTCAGCCGCAACTGGCTGACCATCCCGCACGTGACCAATTTCGACCGGGCCGACGTCACCGAGATCGAGGCGTTCCGGGTCGGGCTGAACACAGAGACGCGCACGCCGCCGGCGCGGGTCACCATGGTCGCCTTCCTGATCAAGGCCGCCGCCCTCGCCCTGCGGGCCTATCCGCGCTTCAACACCTCCCTGGAGGGCTCCGACCTCGTCCTCAAGGACTACGTCCATGTCGGCTTCGCAGTCGACACCCCGAAGGGCCTGATGGTGCCGGTGGTGCGCGACTGCGACCGCAAGGGGCTGATCGCGATCGCCACCGAGATGGCGGCGCTCGCGGAAAAAGCCCGGGCCGGCAGCCTCTCGGGTGCGGACATGCAGGGCGGGTGCTTCTCGGTGTCGTCGCTAGGCGGCATCGGCGGCGACGGCTTCACCCCGATCATCAACGCACCCGAAATCGCGATCCTCGGCGCGGCCCGCTCGCGCATGGAAGCGGTCTGGGACGGAAACGCCTTCCAGCCGCGGCTGATCCTGCCGCTCAGCCTGTCCTGGGACCACCGCGTGGTCGACGGCGTCGCCGCCGCCCGCTTCCTCGGCCACATCGCGTCGGTCCTGTCGGACCTGCGCCGGGCGCTGCTGTGAGGGTGACGATGGCTGCGCGACGCGCCGTGCCTCCGAGGCGTGGTCTCGCGAGGCCATACGTCGCCGGTCAGGGCACGGGTCCCCTCTCCCGTGCGGGAGAGGGACAGGGCGAGGGATGCGCCGTATCCGGAAAGACCGGGTCCCTCACCCCAGCCCTCTCCCGCCCGGGAGAGGGGGGCGCGTCGTGCTTCACGGGGGACGATGTGGAACCACCGCAGTCACCATCTGGGCGAGAAAACCCCGGCAGCCCAAATGCTTGCCGCCCATCCCCATAGACTGTGATCGACGCCATGACAGAGACCCGCGAGATCCGCGTCCCCGATATCGGCGACTTTTCCGGCGTGCCGGTGATCGAGATCCCGGTGGCGCCGGGCGAGACAATCGCCCGCGACCAGACCCTGCTGATCGTCGAATCCGACAAGGCGACCCTCGACATCCCCTCCCCGGTCGCAGGCCGGCTGCTGGAGATGCTGGTCGGCCTCGGCGACACCGTCTCGGCCGGGACCCTGATCGCCCGGGTGGCCGTCGAGGCGGAGACGGTCGCGCCCGTCGCGGCGCCCGCCGTCGGGCCGGCGGACGAATCCTGCGACGTGCTGGTGATCGGCGGCGGACCGGGCGGCTATGCGGCGGCGTTCCGGGCCGCCGATCTCGGGCAGCGCGTGATCCTGGTGGAGCGCGAGGCGACGCTGGGCGGCGTCTGCCTGAATGTCGGCTGCATCCCCTCGAAGGCGCTGCTGCACGTCTCCGCCGTGACGGAAGAAGCCGGGCGGCTGTCCGCCCACGGGATCAGCTTCGGCGCGCCGACGATCGATCTCCACAAGCTCCGGGCGTTCAAGGCCGGCACCGTGCGGCGCCTGACCGACGGGCTCACTCAGATGGCGCGCCAGCGCAAGGTCGCGGTCGTGCGCGGCACCGCGCGCTTCACCGGGCCGAACGCCGTCTCGGTGACACTGCACGAGGGCGGAAGCCGCGCCGTCGCGTTCAAGAGCGTCATCGTGGCGGCGGGCTCCTCCCCGGTGAGCCTGCCGATGCTGCCCGACGATCCGCGCATCGTGAATTCCACGGGGGCGCTGGAGCTGCCCTTCATCCCCCGCCGCCTGCTGGTGATCGGCGGCGGCATCATCGGGCTGGAGATGGCGACCGTGTACAGCGCGCTCGGGGCCCGGGTCGACGTGGTCGAGCGCTTGCCGAACCTCCTGGAGGGGGTGGACCGGGACCTCGTGGCGGTCTGGACCAAGCGCAACGGCCACCGGTTCGATCGGATCCGGACCGGCACGGAAGTCGTCTCGGCCGAAGCCACCCCGGACGGCATCGCCGTAACCCTCGCCGGCGAGGCGGAGCCGCTCGTCTACGACCTCGTGCTGCAGGCGGCCGGGCGGCGCCCGAACGGGGAGGCCCTGGGCCTCGACGCGGCCGGGGTCGCGGTGGAGCGCGGCTTCGTGCCGGTGGATTCGCAGATGCGCACCACCATGCCCCACATCCTGGCGGTGGGCGACCTCGTCGGGCAGCCGATGCTGGCCCACAAGGCGGTGCATCAGGGCCACGTCGCCGCCGAGGTGGCCGCGGGCCACAAAGCGGGGTTCGACGCCGCCGTGATACCCTCCGTGGCCTATACCGATCCGGAGATCGCCTGGGCCGGCCTCACCGAGACGGCCGCCAAGGCCGCAGGGCGGGCCGTGGAGGTGGCGCGCTTCCCCTGGGCCGCCTCCGGCCGGGCCATCGCCAATGGCGCCGATTACGGCCTGACCAAGCTGCTGTTCGACGCGGACACCAGGCGGATCGTCGGCGGCGCCATCGTCGGCCCGAGCGCGGGCGACATGCTCGGCGAGATCGTGCTGGCGATCGAGATGGGCGCCGATGCAACCGATATCGGCCGCACGATCCACCCGCACCCGACGCTCGGCGAGACCATCGGGCTCGCGGCCGAAGCCGCGCTCGGCCTCAGCACCGACCTGCCCCCGGCCCGGAGGTAGACGCGGCCTCGACCCCACGGCCCAGGTTGGATAAACCGGCGGCCGAGAGGCCGCAGACGAGGCCGGATGTGCCGGCCCGTCTTCTGAAGAACAGGGCGCTTCCACCCGGGGGGATTCGGGCCGAGACGATGCGGTGTGCCGAATTCACCTGTCCGGGACGTTTCGATGCGTAATCTCACCTTCACCGCCCTGGACGCGCGGGCGGTCAAACGCTGCGTCGCCTTCCTCGTGCGGCGCGACTGGGCGCTCCATCTCGGCCTTGCGGCGATGCTGGCGGGCGTGCCGATGAGGCCGTCCGCGGCCGAGGCGCCGGCCGCCGCCCAGCCGCAGGCCGCCCTGATCGCGTCGCTGCAGGGGCGGGTGCTGGCGGCGCACAGCGCGACCCTGGCGCTGGAGAGCTGGTGCGCCGATTACAAACTCGCCGCCGATGCCCATCTCGTCGCCCAGCGCATGGCGGTGGCCGACAAGCCGCTCAGCGCCGCCCAGCGCACCCGCCTGGCGATCGGCCCCGACGAGCCGGTGCGCTACCGCCGGGTCCGCCTGGCCTGCGGCGACAGGGTCCTGTCGGAGGCCGACAATTGGTACGTGCCGGCACGCCTGACGCCCGAGATGAACGCCACCCTCGACGGCACCCGCACGCCCTTCGGCCGGGTGGTGCGTCCCCTGGAGCCGACCCGGCAGACGATCGCGGTCCGCCCGTTCCCACAGGCCGCCGTGCCCGGCCCCGACGACCCGCTGTTCGAGATCGACGCCGTGCTGTCGACCGGGGCCGGCCAGCCGTTCTGCGAGGTCGCCGAGACCTATCTGGGCGGTGCGCTGCCCGAAGCTTCGCGGTAAGAGAGCCCCGAAGGGCCGGTTCGGGAGGAATGAGGATGCGATCGATGCTGCGCCGTGCCGTCCTGGCTCTGCTCGCGGGGATGCCGGCCTGCGGACCGGCCCTGGCGGCCGATCCGGCCGGCCTCTGGCTCACCGAGACCGGCAGCTCCCGGGTGAAGATCACCCCCTGCGGCAGGGGCTATTGCGGCACGATCGTCAGCGCCCCCGGCAAGGCCCTCGACACCAAGAACCCGGACCCGGCCCTGCGCGGCCGCAACGTCGTCGGCGTGCAGATCCTCAACGCGCCGCAGGTGGACGGATCGGGCTACAGCGGCTCGCTCTACAACCCGAACGACGGCAAGACCTATTCCGGCTCGCTGCGGCTGACCGGACCGAACGCGCTCGAAGTCTCGGGCTGCGTGATGAGCGTGTTCTGCAAGCGCCAGACCTGGACCCGGGTGAACTGATCGGCAGATCACGAGCGCATCCAGGTAACGACCGCGAAGTTTGGAACATTATTCCAAGATCGGGCCCGGATACCGGGATCGACTCGTCTATCCGGGATCGGGTAGGCAGCGTCAAAAGTCTCTCATCGATGCCAAGATGCCGCAGATGAAGCCGACGCGGAACCGGGCGTGAGCCTGTTCCCCGATGGAAACGTGGCCGTGAACGGGGCACGCGTCGCGACGCCTGACGGAGCGGCACGGCCGTGAACTGGCACAGTGGATTTTACGGCGTCACCGCAACACCAAGCCGTCCAAAAAATATTATTCCCTTATGGCGGGAGTTCGCAGCGTTTTAGGACGCGTCGCGGGGCACACGATGGTGTGATTTACGTCGCCGCGACGGATCGATTGCGCACGATCGAAGTTCTCTGTCTTACGTCGATACAGACAGGACTTTCCATGACCAAGACCATTCTCGCCGCCGCTTTCGTGACCGTCCTCGCCGGGCCGGCCTTCGCCCAGGTGATCGAATCTCCGACCAGCACCGTTGTGGTCGTGCCGCCCGGCGCACCCGGCGTGGTGTCTCGGCAGACGAACTCGACCGGCAACGAAGGCGCCATCACCTACTCGCCGACCGGCCAGCCCGCGGATACGATCTCCAATGACTCCGCGGCTGCCGGCAACGCCGGCCAGCCCTCGCGAGTCGCCCCCCAGGGCGGCGGCGGCGGCGGCAGGTAAGCCACGCTTCGACCATGAAAAGGGGTCGCGCCGGAGACGGCGCGGCCCATTTTTCGTGACCGACCTGCCCGATCAGGCCGCCTCGGTCAGTGCCTGCTCGATCGCGTCCAGCGCCGCCTCGGCGCCGGCGCCGTTGGGACCGCCGGCCTGGGCCATGTCGCGGCGGCCGCCGCCGCCCTTGCCGCCGAGCGCGCCGGCCCCGGCCCGCACCAGCCCGACCGCGTCGTAGCGGCCGGTCAGGTCCTCGGTGACGCCGACCACGAGGCCGGCCTTGCCATCGGCCGCGACTCCAACGATCGCCACGATGCCGGAGCCGAGGCGCTTCTTCTCCTCGTCGATGATCGGCTTGAGATCGCGCATGTCGAGCCCCTCGACCACCGAGCGCCGGAACGCGACGCCGCCGATCTCGCTCTGACGGGCGTTCGAGCCCGATCCGGTCTCGCCGCCCATGGCGAGTTTGCGACGGGTGTCGGCGAGTTCCCGCTCCAGGCGGCGCTTCTCCTCCATCAGGGCCGTGAGGCGGTCGGGCGCTTCAGTGACCGGCGCCTTGAGGATGCCGGCCAGTGCGGCGAGCGTGCGGGCCTCCTCGGCCCGGTGGTGGCGGGCCGCGTCGGCGGTCAGGGCCTCGATCCGGCGCACGCCCGCGCCGACCGCGCTCTCGCCGACGATGGTGATCGCCCCGATATCGCCGGTGCGCCCGGCATGGGTGCCGCCGCAGAGTTCGATGGAAAAGTTCTTGAGCCGGACGCGCCCGGTCTCGGGGCCGTCCGCGTCCACCGGCAGGCCCATCGAGACGACGCGGACCTCGTCGCCGTATTTCTCGCCGAACAAAGCCCGGGCGCCGGACGCGATGGCGTCGTCCACCGCCATCAGCTTGGTGACCACCGGGGCGTTCTGCAGCAGCACCGCGTTGGCGATGTCCTCGACCCGGGCCAGTTCCTCGGCCTCGATCGGCTTCGGATGGCTGATGTCGAAGCGCAGCCGCTCGGAACTGACCAGCGAGCCCTTCTGGGCGACGTGGTCGCCGAGCACCTGCCGCAGGGCCTCGTGCAGGAGGTGGGTGGCCGAGTGGTTGGCCCGGATCGCCTTGCGGCGGGCATGGTCGACCTTAAGCTCCACCGGCTGGTCGAGCCCGAGCGTCCCCTCCTCCACGCTGACATGGTGGACGAACAGGTCGCCGAGTTTCTTCTCCGTATCGGTGACCCGGACCCGCAGGCCGGCACTCAGGATCAGGCCGGTATCGCCGACCTGGCCGCCGGATTCCGCGTAGAACGGCGTCTGGTTGACCAGCGCGAGGCCGGTCTGCCCGGCCTCCAGGCTCTTCACCTCGGCGCCGTCGCGCAGCAGCGCGGTGACGATGCCCTCGGCGGCCTCGGTCTCGTAGCCCAGGAACTCGGTGGCACCGACGCGCTCGCGGATGCCGAACCAGACCGTCTCGGTGGCGGCCTCGCCGGAGCCCTTCCAGGCCTCGCGCGCCGCCTGCTTCTGGCGCTGCATCGCGGCCGAGAACGCGTCGGTGTCGACCCCGATGCCCCGGGCCTTGAGGGCGTCCTGGGTCAGGTCGAGGGGGAAGCCGTAGGTGTCGTACAGGGTGAAGGCAGTGTCGCCCGAGAGCTTGTCGCCTTCCTTCAGGTCGCGGCTCTCGGAATCGAGGATCGACAGGCCCCGCTCCAGGGTGCGGCGGAACCGGGTCTCCTCCAGCTTCAGGGTCTCGCCGATCAGGGCCTCGGCGCGCATCAGCTCGGGGTAGGCCTGGCCCATCTCGCGCACCAGGGTCGGGACGAGGCGGTACATGGTCGGCTCGCGGGCGCCCAGAATCTCGGCGTGCCGCATCGCCCGACGCATGATCCGGCGCAGCACGTAGCCGCGGCCCTCGTTGCCCGGCAGCACGCCGTCGGCAACGAGGAACGAGGCGGCGCGCAGGTGATCGGCGATCACCCGGTAGGAGGCCATGGTGGCGGGCTCGGGCGCCCGCGAGACAGCATGCGCCACGGCGTCGATCAGCGCCTTGAACAGGTCGGTGTCGTAGTTGGAATGCACGCCCTGGAGGATCGCGGCCATGCGCTCCAGGCCCATGCCGGTATCGATCGAGGGGCGCGGCAGCGGGTTGCGCACGCCGGGCTCCAGCTGCTCGTATTGCATGAACACGAGGTTCCAGAATTCGAGGAAGCGGTCGCCGTCCTCGTCCGGGGAGCCGGGCGGACCGCCCCGGAGGGCCGGTCCCTGGTCGATGAAGATCTCCGAGCACGGGCCGCAGGGACCGGTGTCACCCATCTGCCAGAAATTGTCGGAGGTCCCGATCCGGATGATCTTGTCGTCCGGGAAGCCGGCGATCTTTTTCCACAGGTTCGCGGCCTCGTCGTCGTCGGCATAGACGGTGACCAGCAGCCGGTCGGGCTTGAGGCCGAGTTCCTTGGTGATCAGCGTCCAGGCCAGCTCGATCGCGCGGTCCTTGAAGTAATCGCCGAACGAGAAGTTGCCGAGCATCTCGAAGAACGTGTGATGGCGCGCCGTGTACCCGACATTGTCGAGGTCGTTGTGCTTGCCGCCGGCGCGCACGCATTTCTGCGCCGTGGTCGCCCGGTCGTAGGCGCGCTTCTCGACGCCGGTGAAGACGTTCTTGAACTGCACCATGCCGGCGTTCGTGAACATCAGCGTGGGATCGTTCTTCGGCACGAGGCTCGAAGAGGGCACGACCTCGTGTCCCGCACGCGCGAAAAAGTCGAGGAAGGTCGACCGGATCTCGTTGACGCCGCTCATCGGGGCAGAACTCTAAGCAGGGCTCAAGGGATTGGGCCGCCACCCGTTTCAGACGGGACCCGCATGCCGCCCTCTTAAGGAGGGACGGAGCCCGAGTCACGGGCGCCCCGCCGCGAAATTGCCCCTGGCCGCCCCACGGCCGCCACAAGCGCGGCCGTGTTGTCGCCACATCTGTCAAGCGATGGTGTGTCCGTGGCGCCGTCAACGGCGCGTGAGGAATCGGGTAGACGATGCAGGGCCGCACGGTCGGATCGCCGAGGAACGTCACAGCCAAGCAGGGCCGGTTCGGGTCCGGCCGGGCCGATGCCATCACCGCGCAGCCGATGCTCGGCCGCGCCCATGGCAGCGTCCCGGCGCTGGCCCGCTCGGTGCTCACCGTGTCGCTGATCGCCGGCGGCCTCAGCGCCGCCCTGATCGGCTCGGGGGTCGATCTCGGCAAAATCGGGCTGACCCAGGCGGTCTCCTCGGCGCAGGCCGCCACCGAGATGCCGATGCCGCGCCCGCGCATTCACACCGTGGCGCCGGACGAGGACCTGGAGCGGACCCCGCTGCGCGCCTCGGCGAGCTTCGCCGCCGTCCATGACCTCGATACCGATATCGGCTCCAACGGCGTCGACCGGGTGTCCTACGACTTCCTGCTCTCGGAGAGCGCCGGCGGCGACCCGAACGACATCCTCGAATTCGGTCCGATGAAGATCCGGCGCCACTTGGTGCAGACGATCGTGCGGGCCGCCCAGGCGGTCCAGACCGACCCGGTCCTGCTGATGGCGGTGGCCGACAAGGAATCGAGCTTCGTCACCGCGGTCCAGGCCAAAACCTCGTCGGCCACCGGCCTCTATCAGTTCATCGAGCGGACCTGGCTCGGCGTGGTGCGCGACTTCGGACCCAAATACGGGCTGGAGAAGGAGGCCGCGCTGGTCTCCTCGGACGCCAACGACCGGCCGGTGATCACCGATCCGGCCGAGCGCGCCCGGGTGCTCGAGCTGCGCCGCGATCCCTACCTCTCGGCGCTGATGGCCGGCGAGATGCTGAAGCGCGACGCCGGGCGCATCGCCCAGCGCATCGGCCGCGAGCTGACGCTGGGCGAGGTCTACCTCGCCCACTTCCTCGGCGCCGACGATGCCGGGGAGTTCCTGGCCAACGTCGTCAACAAGCCGGCCGCCGCCGCGGCCGTGCTGCTGCCCGGCCCGGCCCGGGCGAACCGTTCGATCTTCTTCGCCGCCGGGCGCTTCGTCGGCCGCGGCCGCCATCGCAAGCCGGCCAGCCTCTCGGTGGCGCAGGTCCACGAGAAGTTCGAGGCGATGATGAGCACGCGCGGCACGCGCTACCAGAACGTCCAGGCGGTCTCGGGGATCATGGCCTACGCGGATGCCGCAGCCGGCGTCGCCACGCAGTAACAGCCTGGCGAGGGGGCCTCTATTCGCGTCCCCGCGCGCAACTCCCGGCGTCCTGCCGACGTTCGTCCACAAGCGCTGCGTCCGCGTGCGGCGTGAAACGGAGACTTCCGGGGGGAGTTCTTGAGAAAGCCTCTGTCGAGCACGGCCACGCCGCTCACTGATACGCTCTCGCCGGGCATCCCGCTCGACCAGATCGGCCAGACGCTGGCGTCGATCTACGACGACCTCGTCTCGGAGGGCGTGCCGGAGCATCTCGCCGCCCTGGTGCGCCGGGTCCGGCAATCGGAGGCCGAGCCGTCCGCCCCGCACGCGCCGAACCTGAAGGCGGCCGAGCCCGCCGCGCAGCGCCTGGCGCTGGTCGTCGAGGACGACCCCGAGGTTCGCGCGCTGGCCGAGACCCTCCTGGAAGAGACCGAGCTCGACGTGATCGGCTGCGACAGCGCCGAGGCGGCGCTGGCCGTCCTTCAGGCGCGCGGCGGCGACGTCGCCCTGGTCTTCGCCGATGTCCGGCTCGCCGGCGCGATGGACGGGCTGCAGCTCGCCCGGGCGGTCGCGACCCTGTGGCCCCGGGCCAGGCTCGTGGTCACCTCCGGCCACGGCGTCCGCCGGCCGGACCTGCCGAGCGAGGCCGTGTTCATCGCCAAGCCCTGGCGCCCGTTCGACGTGCTGGTCGAGGCAGAGCGGGCGACCACGGACCCGGCGCCGCCGGTCACCTGAAAGGGCTTGCGCGGCGACGGGCCCGGCCCTTGCATTGATCGCCGGCCTATCGGCGCGAGGAGCCCCAGTCTTTGCCGATCCTGTCCGTCCGTCACCGCACGGTCTACCGGTACCGGCGCCCGGTCGCCTTCGGCGAGCACCGGATCATGTTCCGGCCCCGGGACAGCTACGACCAGCGCCTGATCGAGGCATCGCTGGAAATCGTCCCCGAGCCCGCCGCGCTCCGGTGGATGTTCGACGTGTTCGGCAATTGCGTCGCGGTGGCGACCTTCGGGATCCGCGCCGAGACCCTCACCTTCGAATGCGGCATCACCCTCGACCACACCCCCGAGCACGCGCCGGTCTTCCCGCTGGCGCCGCACGCCACGCACTACCCGTTCGGCTACGGTGCCGAGGACATGCCCGACCTGTCCCGCTCGATCGAGCGGCAATGGCCCGATCCGCGCCACGAGGTCGACGCCTGGGCGCGCAGCTTCATTCCCGCCGACGGCCGGATCCCGACCCAGGAACTGCTCGCCGACATGACCCGCAGCGTGCGGGCGAACTTCACCTACGTGGCCCGCTCCGAGAAGGGCGTGCAGGAGCCGCTGACGACGCTGCGCAGCAAGCGCGGCTCGTGCCGCGACTTCGCGGTGCTGATGATCGAGGGCGTGCGGGCGCTCGGCATGGCCGCCCGGTTCGTCTCCGGATACCTGTACAACCCGCGCAACGACCGGGGCCGGCACGTCGGCGGCGGCTCGACCCATGCCTGGCTGCAGGTCTACCTGCCGGGCGCCGGCTGGATCGAGTTCGACCCGACCAACGGGATCGTCGGCAACCGCGACCTGATCCGCGTGGCGGTGACCCGCGATCCGGCACAGGCCGTGCCCCTGCACGGCTCGTTCTTCGGCCTCGCCAGCGACGACCTCGGCATGCGGGTGGATGTCGACGTCGTCGAATTGTCGGACGAAGAGGCAAAAACACGGGGATTTGAGGCTCATCCGCCAATATCGGCGCGTTGAAATCCCCAAAATCTGACTGAGTATGCGGGGCAACCCGCGCAGGCGAGAGGACACAGGTGGCCGCGATGAAGATCAGGACCGGTTACGATATCGCCTTCAGCCTGACCCAGCCGACGCCCATGATCCTGATGCTGAGCGTCCATCCGTCCCGGATGCCCGACCTGCTGACCCCGCAGGTGATCACTTTCGACCCGTGGATCCCGGCGCGCGAGTACCAGGACGCGTTCGGCAACGTTTGCCACCGCATCCTGGCGCCGCCGGGCCTGCTGACGATCTCGGCCGACTTCACCATCCAGGATTCCGGCCTGCTCGACGCCTACGCCCCCGACGCCCGGCAGATCCCGGTCCAGGACCTGCCGGACGACGTGATGGTCTACCTGCTGGGCTCGCGCTACTGCGACACCGACAAGCTCGCGCAGACCGCCTGGTCGCTGTTCGGCAACGCGCCGGAGGGCTGGGCGCGGGTGCAGGCGATCGTCGCCTACACGCACGAGCGCATCCGCTTCGATTACCAGCGCGCCGACGCGACGCGGACCGCCCATGACGGCTTCATGCAGCGCGAGGGCGTCTGCCGGGATTTCGCCCACCTCGCCATCGCGTTCTGCCGGTGCATGAACATCCCGGCCCGCTACGCCACCGGCTATCTCGGCGACATCGGCGTACCGGTCGATCCGGCGCCGATGGATTTCTCGGCGTGGTTCGAGGCCTACCTGGACGGCCCGGAGGGCCCGCGCTGGTACACGTTCGACGCCCGGCACAACCGCCAGCGGATCGGCCGGATCGTCATGGCCCGCGGCCGCGACGCCACCGATTGCGCGATCTCGACCAATTTCGGCTACGCCCACCTCGCGCGCTTCGACGTCCACACCGACGAGGTTGGTTAACGATCGGAGACCACCACGGGCGAGTCCGCTTACGTATTCCACCGTCAAACAAAATCTTCTTCGCGGCGTGGAACTGCCAACCTATGCTCACGCTTGTAATGGCAAAGGTTATCGCACAGGCAGGCACCCCATGAAGACCTCGGCCACCGCGCTCGCGGCGCTCCTCGCCGCCACTGTTCTTGCCGCCCCGGCGCTGGCAGCTCCGGCCTACGATCCCTTCGGCGCCAACGGGGCCGAGGAGTATTACTCGGATCCGGGCCAGTACGGCTACCAGGGCACTCCGGGTTACGGCCAGGGCGTGCAGGATGCGCCGCAGGCGCAGGTCCAGCCGATCCCCCGTGAGATCGTGGCGTTCAACGCCCCCTACGTCCCCGGCACGATCGTGGTCTCCACCGCCGAGCGTCGCCTGTACTTCGTGACGGGCAACGGCGAGGCGATCCGCTACGGCGTCGGCGTGGGCCGGCCCGGCTTCAGCTGGAGCGGCGTCAACAAGGTGACCGCCAAGCGCGAGTGGCCGTCCTGGACGCCCCCGAAGGCCATGATCGCCCGCCGCCCCGACCTGCCGCGCTACATGGCCGGCGGCATCGAGAACCCGCTCGGCGCCCGCGCCATGTACATCGGCAACACCGAGTACCGCATCCACGGCTCCAACGAGCCGGACACGATCGGCCAGGCCGTGTCCTCGGGCTGCATCCGCATGACCAACGACGACGTCACCGACCTCTACGAGCGGGTGAAGGTCGGCGCCAAGGTGGTCGTGCTGAACTGATCGTCCGGAGCGGGATCTCTGGCGGCCCACCGAAAAACATCGGTTCGAAAAGCGTCGGCTTCACGCCGGCGCTTTTCGTATCGACCCTGGAACCGATGAAGGGATACCAGCCGATCCGGGCGCTTCCCTTGACAGGAACCATGAATTCGCGAGGCCCGAGCCGGGTTCAGCGCGTCTGGACGGCGTCCGGGTTCGGCCGCATGACGGGGACATCGAAGTAGATTCGGTCGAGGTCGATCTCGAAATCGACCGCATCGAACCGGAGGACGTGGGACGGCCCGGTCAGGACATCGAAGCGCCACCCTTCGTCCGTTCGCTCGTAGTGCTCGACGCGCATCTGGTCCTGGTAGACCAGAGCGATGTGACGGAGCGTCGGCAGGGACTTGTAGAACTTGAGCTTTCCGCCCCGGTCGTAATCCATGGTCGAGGGCGACAGCACCTCCACCACCACGAGAGGGTCGGTCAGGTAGGTCTGGTTCTGCCGAGGGCCGCACCGGACGACGATATCCGGCTTGGTCTTGTCCTTGCCGCGGCTGTCGCTGGAGCGCTGAACGCGCATGCCGCCCTGATAGCTTCGGCATCCCGCAGCATCCATCGCGAGTTTGAGCGGCGCGCCGACGTTGCCGGCAATCTGCTCATGGTTCTCGGTCGGATTGCTCATCATCACGAGCTCGCCGTCCACGAGTTCCCATTCGCGATCGTCGTGCTGCGCCTCCACGAACCGGTCGTAGTCGACGATGGTCAAAGGATGATGCTGATGGGCCGCGTCGGCCATGAAGCCCTCCGTCTAAACGGACCTACATCATCGGTGTGAAACCCCATAGAGCCGCTGGCGATGGGTTAGATATCAGGCTGTCTTCACCATCATGCGACTGAGCGGCTTTGGATCAATTGCCCTTCGAAGCTTGATGAGAAGAACGCTGGTGCGGCCATGAATGGGCTCGCGCTCCTGAATGGGGCGTGGGCGTCCTCGCCCGATGGAAAGAGAGGGCTCATATCATCCGGGGAATTGCGCTTTCGGCGGCCCCTAAGCGGATAGCAGCTCACCCAAACCTCATCGGCCGAGCCGAAAGCGATGCTTCGGCCGCCTCTTATCGGCCAGATCAGCAGCACGGTCTCGTCAAATCCGCGACCCCAGGCCCGTCAGGGCACCACGCGGCCGACCGCGGTCTGCGGCGGGCTGAACGAGGCGATCGGCAGATCGCAGAAGCAGCGCACGCCGAGCGGACGCGGCCCCGGCAGCGGGCAGGAGAATGGCTTCGGCCCGGTGAGCCCCTGCTGCACGGCATCGCAATTGAGGCCGACCGGCTGGCTCTCCCGGCGGCGGGGCGCCGGGCGGTAGCCGCGCTCGTAACCCGGATCGTCGTAGCCCGGGGGTGGTCCGCCATAGCCGCCCCCATACTGCGCCCGGGCGGCCGAGCCCGGGAGCGCGGCGGCGAACGCCAGCGCAGCGACGGTGAGGCGGAACGGGGCCCGCAGTCCGGATCGGCCGTGTGAATGAAGGCGCATGCCTGACCCTTTCGCGCGACGCAGGCGCTTGAGGCCTGCTCTGGAGTGCTCGCCGCCGATACCGGTTCGGCGTCGGCGGACGGCATCATCGGGAACGGCTCTCGATGCCAATACCGGCGAAAACGAGACGGCCCGCCACCCGAAACCGGGAGCGGGCCGCTGGTGCGATCTCTGGCGCTCAGGCGTCAGTGCGTCGAGCGGTCGGCGGCGTCCTGGACGTTCTGACCCGCCTGCCGGGCGGCATCCTGGCCCTGCTCCATGGCCTTGCGCGTTTCGTCGGCGCTCTGCTGCATCGCCGACTTGGCCCGCTCGGCGCCCTGCTGCATCGCGCTCTGGGCAATGCCGCTGAACTCCTTCGCCTGAGCCTGGATGGCGGCGAACTGGCTGCGCACGAACTCGGCCTGGTGCTGCATCGCCTCCTGCACGTCGCGCGAGCGCACGAGCTTCTGCGCCAGGTCGAACGCGGCGTTCACGTTCTGCTCGGCGTATTCGAAACCGCGGGAGGACACGTCCTGCGCGTTGGTGCGGGCGACCTCGGCCGAGCCCTGAACGGTGTCGGCGGTGCGGCGGGCGGCACCGATGAAGCTGTCGAACGCCTTCCGGGCCTGCTCGACGCTCTTCTCGGCGAAATCGCGCATTTCGGTCGGGACTTCGTAATTCGGGGGGTTACTCATATTCGTCTCCTCTCAATTCGGCTGTTGATGGCGCCTTGTGCACTGCACAATATCTGATTCGTCGCCATATGCCACCCGCGCCGCGGTCATTAAGGTTGACATGACGTAAACGTGTGACGGTTGGCGCAAGAGTCCAGCGTCGCAACGCAGGTGCCTTTACAATAGGGGTACGGTTGCACGTGTTTCTCGGGCACAGCGGGCCGGGAACGAGGGAACGGGTGTGGGTTCGAGGTCGCGGGCTTTGCAGACGACACTGACGACGACCGCCGGGGCAGAACAGGCCGCGCTCGCCGCCGCGTTCGCGGAATGGGCACGCCTGCCGAGCCTCGCCGCCGCCCTGGCCGACGGGAACACCGTCTCGTTCGTGATCGATGCCGGCGACGGACGGGTGCTGCTCGCCTCGCCGGCGGGACTGGCCGTCTGCGCCGCGCTGGCGACTGCCGACCTGCAGGTCGTCGCCCGAGACGTCGCCCGGGCCAATCCTCAGGATTCGGCGCCCCGACTCGCCCGCCTGCCACTGGATGCGAGGCGGATCGCCCCGCCCGCGCTGTGCCTCGTGGCCAAGGGCGCGCGCGACGACGGCCGGGTGGTCTTTCTGGTGGTCGCGACGACACCGGTGAAGCTGCCGCGCGCGCGGACGGCCCCTGCCGTGGCGCCGGTGGGCGAGGCAGCGCCCGTCGCCGCGCCCGCGCAGGCGGCGACTCTGAACAAGGGCGACCGGTTTCTGTGGCGCAGCGATGCCGCCGGCGCGTTGACCACGCTGAGCGGATCCGAGGGCTTGGCCGGCCTGGTGGGCCAGCGGTGGCAGGATCTGGCCGAGACCGGCCGAATCACCGGCGCCGACGGCATGTTCGCGGCCCTGCACGACCGGAGCACGTTCCGCGCCGAGCCGGCCTGCCTGGACCTCGGAGACGGCCCGTTCCAAGTGGAATTGTCCGGCGCACCGCTGGGCCGGGGGGATGCGGCGTTTTCCGGCTTCGGCGGATTCGGCCTGGTGCGCAGCGTGCCGGCCGCCGCTCGGCCGCCGGCGCCGGAACCAGTCGCGACGATCGAGCCAAAGCCGATCCTGGAAGCGCCGTCTGAAACCGCGCAGACGCCCGACGCGCCTATGGAACCGGCTTCGGTCGCGCCACATGCGGAGCCGGCGCAGAACCGTGAGTCCGGTGCGGTCCCTGACCCGAAACCGGTCGCCTCAGCGGCGGCGAGGGCCGCCGAGGCCGCGCCGCCGCCGGTCGAGCCGGAGCCCCCGGCCGCGATCGTCGAGCAGCGGCCGACCGAGCCGTCCCTGTCGACCGACGAGCATGCCGCCTTCCGGGAGATCGCCCGCGCGCTCGGCGCCCGCTATGCCGGCGACGACGCTTCCACCGAATCGCCGGCCCCGCGCTCCGAGGGCGGTGGCGCGGTCATGCCGTTCCCCGGCACGCATCCCGGCACCCCCGAGCCCCGCGAGGCCACCGCCACCGCCACCGCCTCGGGCGACGCAGAATTCCTCGCCGGGCTGCCCCTGCCGACCCTGGTGCATCGCGACGGCGCGATCCTGGCGGCGAATCAGGCGCTGATCGAGATCACCGGCTACGCCGACGTTGCGGCGCTGACCAAGGCCGGCCTCGACCGGCTGTTCCGTGGCCTGCCCCAGCCGGACGGTCCCGAGCCCGCCGCGCGCCGGACGGCGATCGAGACCGCCGATGGCAGCGCCCGGGCGGTCGAAGTGATGGGCGGCGCCGGCACCTGGGAGGGTCGGCCGGCGACCTGCCTGGTCCTGCGCCCGATCGACGAGGCCGATTCGGCGGGCGCACTGAAGGCCGAGCGCCTGGCCCGCGCGGCGCAGGCGGAGCGGACCGCTGCGGCCGAAGCGGCCCTCGACGCCCTGGAGGCCGGGGTCCTGACCCTCGACGGCGCCGGGCGGATCGTGGCCCTGAACCGGGCCGCTGCCGAGCTGTTCGGCTGCGATCCCCGGGAGATCGTCGGCGGCAGCTTCGTCGCCCTGTTCGACCGGGAATGCGTGCTGGCGGTGGCCGACGCCCTGCGCGGCGCGGCCCGGGAACCGCGCCCGGTCTCGGTGGCGGGTCGGGCGCTGACCATCGGCGTCTCGCCGGCCCGGGAGGACGGGCGCCGGGTCGCCGTGCTGAGCGCCGCCCCGGCCGAACCGGTGCAGGACGAGCCGGCGCCGAGCGCCGAGACGCATCCGGCCCGCGCCTTGGGCCTCGAGACGGCTTTGGCGCGCCTGGACCGGGCCTTCCGGGGGCCGCTGACCGGGATGGTCGAGCTCGCCGACGCGATGCTGAAGGAGCCGTTCGGCGCCCTCGGGGACGTGCGCTATCGCGGCTGCCTCGCCCAGATCAAGAGTTCGGGCGCGCTGATGCTGGAACGTGTCGGCGAACTCCTGGACCTCGCCACCATCGAGGCCGGCGCCCTGCGCCTCGATCCGCGTCGGATCGCCCTCAACGACGTGGTGGCGGGCTGCGTCGCGCGGCTGCAGGGCGAGGCCGCCCGCGGCCGGATCGTGGTGCGCACGAGCTTCTCCACCGATCTCGACGACCTCGAGGCGGACGAGCGCTCGGTGAGCCGCGCCGCCTGCCTGGTCATCGAGCACGCGATCCGGCGCTCCGCGGCCGGCGGCCAGGTCATCGTCTCGACCGGCTCCACCGAGAGCGCCGCGGTGGCGTTGCGGGTGCGGGATACCGGCGCCGGGGCGACCCAGACCGCCGCCGGGCCGGCCGGTGATGTCGAGGACGAACTGGCCCTGCCCCGCGCCCTGATCGAGGCCAATGGCGGGCGTCTCCAACTGTCGGCGCGCGCGGAGGACGGCACGCTGGTGGAGATCATCATGCCGACGCGCCGCGCCGCGAACGGGTGAAACCGGGGGGCGGTCGACCAATCGCGCAAGTATTCGGAAACACCCGGCCGCGGCTGACGGTTCGGCCGCCGCGATCCGCTTGACAGCGCTTCGAGCCGGCTTCAATCAAGCCTTACATTGCGCCCAATTGAGTTCCGGGTCTTGGACCCGGCTGAAGCGGGCGAGCGACGATATCGTCATCGCACGATGTAGGCTACGTTACTTTGGAAGTCCTGGCTGCGCGGCCGATGCCGCGATACGATCGGGCACCAAACAGGGATGGAATGCCATGGAAGGCAAGGTCGTCGAAGTTCAGGCCGCGTGGCGTGAGGGTGCTCACGTCGACGACGCCAAATATCGGCAGATGTACGAGGCGTCGGTCAGCAATCCCGACGCGTTCTGGGGTGAGCACGGCAAGCGCATCGACTGGATGACGCCGTTCACCAAGATCAAGGACACCAGCTTCGAGCCTGGCAAGGTCTCGATCAAGTGGTTCGAGGACGGTAAGACCAACGTCGCCTACAATTGCATCGACCGGCACCTGGAGACCCGCGGCGACCAGACCGCGATCATCTGGGAAGGCGACAATCCGGACGAAGCCAAGCACATCACCTACCGGGAACTGCATGCGCAGGTCTGCCGGATGGCCAACGTCCTGCGCAATCGCGGCGTCGGCAAGGGCGACCGCGTCACCCTCTACATGCCGATGATTCCGGAAGCTGCCTACGCGATGCTGGCCTGCGCCCGGCTCGGCGCGATCCACGCCATCGTGTTCGGCGGCTTCTCGCCGGATTCGCTGGCCTCGCGCATCCAGGGCTGCACGTCCAAGGTGGTGATCACCGCCGACGAGGGCCTGCGCGGCGGCCGCAAGGTGCCGCTGAAGGCCAATGTCGACGAGGCGATCAAGCGCATCGGGACCGACCTGGTCGAGCACGTGATCGTCGTGCGCCGGACCGGCGGCAGCGTCGCCATGGAGCCGGGCCGCGACGTCTATTACGACGAGGCTGCCGAGCAGGTCACCGACCATTGCCCCGCCGAGCCGGTGGAGGCCGAGCACCCGCTGTTCATCCTCTACACCTCGGGCTCGACCGGCCAGCCGAAAGGCGTGGTCCACACCACCGGCGGCTACCTGGTCTACGCCTCGATGACCCACCAATACGTCTTCGATTACCGCGAGGGCGAGGTGTACTGGTGCACGGCCGATGTCGGCTGGGTCACGGGCCACAGCTACATCGTGTACGGGCCGCTCGCCAACGGCGCGACCACGCTGATGTTCGAGGGCATCCCGACCTATCCGTCGACCTCGCGGTTCTGGGACGTGGTCGACAAGCACAAGGTCAACATCTTCTACACCGCGCCGACCGCGATCCGCTCGCTGATGGGCGGCGGCGAGGGGCCGGTGAAGAAGACCTCCCGCCAGTCGCTGCGGGTGCTCGGCTCGGTGGGCGAGCCGATCAACCCGGAAGCCTGGGAGTGGTACTACAACGTCGTCGGCGAGGGCCGCTGCTCCATCGTCGACACGTGGTGGCAGACCGAGACCGGCGGCATCCTGATCACCCCGCTCCCGGGCGCCACCGCCCTCAAGCCGGGTTCGGCCACGCGGCCGTTCTTCGGCGTGCAGCCCGAGATGGTCGATGCCGAGGGCAAGGTCCTGCAGGGTCCCTGCGAAGGCAACCTCTGCATCGCGGATTCCTGGCCCGGCCAGATGCGCACGATTTACGGCGACCACGAGCGCTTCGAGCAGACCTACTTCTCGACCTATCCAGGCAAGTACTTCACCGGTGACGGCGCGCGGCGCGACGCGGACGGCTATTACTGGATCACCGGCCGGGTCGACGACGTGATCAACGTCTCGGGCCACCGGATGGGCACCGCGGAGGTCGAGTCCTCCCTCGTCGCCCACCCGAAGGTCGCCGAGGCCGCGGTGGTCGGCTATCCGCACACCGTCAAGGGCCAGGGCATCTACGCCTACGTCACCCTCAACGATGGCGAGGAAGGCGACGATGCCCTGCGCAAGGAGCTGGTGACCTGGGTCCGCAAGGATATCGGGCCGATCGCTTCGCCGGACCTGATCCAGTTCGCCCCCGGCCTGCCCAAGACCCGTTCGGGCAAGATCATGCGCCGCATCCTGCGCAAGATCGCCGAGGACGATTTCGGCTCCCTCGGCGACACCTCGACGCTGGCGGAGCCGGCAGTGGTCGATGACCTGATCGAGAATCGGCAGAACCGGCCCTGATCGGTCCGAACTCCAAGAAACGACGAGGCGGGTGCCGGTCCGGCGCCCGCCCCCAACAAGAACCACGCAACTCGGTCTCAAGAACAACCGGAAGGCCGGAGTGCCTTTGCGGGAGGAACACGCCATGAGCGGCTCGACACTCGGCCTTCGCGGGGGCACCGCGCGCCCCTCACCCCGCGCCGCCGGCGCGCCTGTCGATCCGCAGATCGACCGCATCGTCCGGACCCCGGAATTCAAGCAGCTCGTCGCCGAGCGCACCCGGTTCGGCTTGATCCTGACGATCCTGATGCTGGTGGTCTATTTCGGCTTCATCGGCCTGATCGCCTTCGACAAATCGCTCTTGGCCGTGAAGGTCGGCGGCGGCACCGCGTCGCTCGGCCTATTCATGGGCGTGTTCGTGATCCTGTTCGCCTTCGTGCTGACCGGCATCTACGTGGCCCGGGCCAACACCCGTTTCGACGCCCTGAGCGACGCCCTGAAGCGGAGCGTCGGCCGATGAACCGGATCCTCCTCGGCCTGACGCTGGCCACGATCACGGCCTGCGCGGCCTACGCCGCAGGCCCCGACCTTGGCGCTGTCACGCAGTCGGCCACGAACTGGCCGGCCATCGGCATGTTCCTGTTCTTCGTGCTGCTGACGCTCGGCATCACCTACAAGGCCGCCAAGGGCACCAAGTCGGCCGCCGACTTCTACGCCGCGGGCGGCGGCATCTCGGCCGGCACCAACGCCCTGGCGATCGCCGGCGACTACATGTCGGCGGCCTCGTTCCTCGGCATCTCGGGCCTGGTCTACACCTCGGGCTTCGACGGGCTGATCTACTCCACCGGCTTCCTGGTCGGCTGGCCGATCGTGCTGTTCCTGATCGCCGAACGCCTGCGCAACCTCGGCAAGTTCACCTTCGCCGACGTGGCGAGCTTCCGCCTCGACCAGACCGCGATCCGCATCATCTCGGCGGTGGGCACCCTGGTGGTGGTGGCGTTCTACCTGATCGCCCAGATGGTCGGCGCCGGCAAGCTGATCCAGCTCCTGTTCGGTCTGCCCTACCTCTACGCCGTGGTGATCGTCGGCGTGCTGATGATTGTCTACGTCGCCTTCGGCGGCATGAAGGCGACCACCTGGGTCCAGGTGATCAAGGCCTGCCTGCTTCTGGGCGGCGCGACCTTCATGGCCGGCGCCGTGCTGTTCAAGTACGGCTTCAACCCGGAGACGCTGTTTGCCGCCTCGGTGCAGGTCCACCCGAAGGGCGACGCCATCATGGCGCCCGGCGGCCTGGTCTCGAACCCGGTCGAGGCGATCTCGCTCGGCGTCGGCCTGATGTTCGGCACCGCCGGCCTGCCGCATATCCTGATGCGGTTCTTCACGGTCTCGGACGCGCAGGCGGCGCGCAAGTCGGTGTTCTATGCCACCGGCCTGATCGGCTACTTCTACATCCTCACGTTCATCATCGGCTTCGGCGGCATCGCCCTGCTGATGTCGGATCCGAGCTACTTCAAGCTCGGCGCAGCCGGCACCTTCGACAAGCTGAAAGACATGATCGGCGGCACCAACATGGTCGCCGTCAACCTCGCCAACGCGGTCGGCGGCCCGTACTTCCTCGGGTTCATCTCGGCGGTGGCGTTCGCGACCATCCTGGCGGTGGTGGCGGGCCTGACGCTGGCGGGCGCCTCGGCGGTCAGCCACGACCTCTACGCCCAGGTGATCGCCCGCGGGCGCACCACCGAGAAGCACGAGGTCAACCTGTCGAAGATCTCGGCCGTGGTGATCGGGATCGTGGCGATCTATCTCGGCTACGTGTTCGAGAACCAGAACGTCGCCTTCATGGTCGGGCTGGCCTTCTCGGTGGCGGCGAGCTGCAACTTCCCGGTGCTGGCCATGTCGATCCTGTGGCGCGGCACCACCACCTGGGGGGCGCTGGCGGGCGGCCTCGTCGGCCTGATTTCGGCGGTCGGGATGGTGGTGCTGTCCAAGGCGGTCTGGGTGGTGACGTTCGGCAACGCCGCGGCGATCTTCCCCTACGACAACCCGGCTCTGTTCTCGATGCCGCTGGCCTTCGTGACCATCTGGGCCGTGTCGAGCCTCGACCAGTCCCGCAAGGCGCAACGCGAGCGCGCCGCCTTCGAGGCGCAGTTCGTGCGCTCCGAGACCGGCATCGGCGCGGTGGGCGCGCACGCCCACTGAGCCCGCGGGTTATTGGCGAGAACCGGGGGGCGCGGCGCGAGCCGCGCCCTTCGTCGTTTCAGGATCGGCACGCCGCCATGTTGATGACGGTCCTCCCGCCCGCATTGCCGATTGACCCACCCAATTCCAGCGGTCACGCCTACGTAATCTGCGTGCCGTGCGGGGCCCGCAATCCGAGGGGCGACGGCCGACGCCCCCGGTCGCGCATGCTTCGTCTGAGAGGGACCGGATCATGGCCGTGGCAGGTGCGATCCCGCGGACGGAAGACGCCGCGAGGCCGATGAGTTCGGCCGAGAAGCGGGTGATCTTCGCGTCCTCGCTCGGCACCGTGTTCGAGTGGTACGATTTCTACCTCTACGGCTCGCTCGCGGCGATCATCGGCGCCCAGTTCTTCTCGGCCTACCCGCCCGCGACCCGGGACATCTTCGCGCTGCTCGCCTTCGCCGCCGGCTTCATCGTGAGGCCGTTCGGCGCCCTGGTGTTCGGCCGGATCGGCGACCTCGTCGGGCGCAAATACACCTTCCTGGTCACGATTCTGATCATGGGCCTGTCGACCTTCATCGTCGGCACGCTGCCCAACGCCGCCACCATCGGGATCGCGGCGCCGATCCTCCTGATCGGTCTGCGGCTGGCCCAGGGGCTTGCGCTCGGCGGCGAGTATGGCGGCGCGGCGACCTACGTGGCCGAACACGCGCCCAACGGACGGCGCGGCTTCTACACGAGCTGGATCCAGACCACGGCGACGCTGGGCCTGTTCCTGTCGCTGCTGGTGATCCTGGCGACCCGGAGCTTCACCGGAGAGGCGGCCTTCGCCGAATGGGGCTGGCGGATCCCGTTCCTGGTCTCGGTGCTGCTGCTCGGCATCTCCGTGTGGATCCGCCTGCAGCTCTCGGAGTCGCCGGCCTTCCAGAAGATGAAGGACGCGGGCAAGACCTCGAAGGCACCGCTCACAGAGGCGTTCGGTGAGTGGAAGAACGCCAAGTTCGCGGTCATCGCCCTGTTCGGCCTCGTCGCCGGTCAGGGGGTAGTCTGGTACACGGGCCAGTTCTACGCGCTGTTCTTCCTGCAATCGATCCTGAATGTCGACGGCTACACCGCGAACCTGCTGATCGCGTGGTCGCTGCTGCTCGGCACCGGCCTGTTCGTGCTGTTCGGCTGGCTGTCGGACAGGATCGGCCGCAAGGTCATCATCCTGGCGGGCTGCGCGATCGCGGCGGCGACGTTCTTCCCGATCTTCAAGGGCATCACCGCCACCGCCAACCCGAAGCTCCAAGCCGCGATCGAGACCGTGAAGGTCACCGTCACGGCCGATCCGGCCGCCTGCGGCACCCTGTTCAACCCGGTCGGAACGCGGGTGTTCTCAGCGCCCTGCGACCTCGCCCGCGACTTCCTGTCGAAATCCTCGGTGAAGTACGACACCGCGCCGGGCGCCCCCGGCCAGCCCACGGTGATCCGGGTGAACGACACCGCGATCGCCTATCCGCAAGGCGGCGCGCCCGAGGCCAACGCGGCCGTGACCGCGGCGCTCCAGGCGGCGGGCTATCCGAAAGCCGGCGATCCCGGGATCGTCAGGATGGCGAACCCGTTCGACGTGGTCCGGCCGCAGGTCGCCCAGGTGATCGGCCTGCTGTTCATCCTCGTGCTGTTCGTCACGATGGTCTACGGCCCGATCGCCGCGATGCTGGTGGAGTTGTTCCCGACCCGGATCCGATACACGTCGATGTCCCTGCCCTACCATATCGGCAACGGGTGGTTCGGCGGCCTGCTGCCGGCCACCGCCTTCGCCATGGTGGCTCAGACCGGGGATATCTATTACGGCCTCTGGTACCCGATCGTCATCGCGGTCGCGACGGTGATCATCGGGCTGATCTTCGTACCTGAGACCAAGGATCGCGACATCTTCGCCGACACCTGAGCACGCCGCGACCGCTTCCCGGTGACGACACCCGAGCCGCCCGCGCGGTCCGGGTGTTTTTGTTTCCGCCGTGCCGCGTCGAGATGGACGGACAGGCGATCCGGGTTCGGGTCGGGCCGACCATCGCCGCGCGCGCAGCGATGGCGGCGGGCGCCGATTCGGTGCCCGGATCCAGCGCCAACGTTCGTCACACGGGGCATTCGCGCCTCAGGTGCGCTTCATCACGCAGGCAGGCCGCCAACACCGATACGGCTGTGTTGCCGACCCAAAGGCGATTCTGCGTCAGTGTGAAGCGATGGCCGGCCAAAGATTGACATTCCCCCGCGATTCTGGTGCCCGGAGGCTATTATTATTTCTTGTCCAATGGTACGGGCAGAACCGAAATCAGTCGATACAAACATACAGGTTGTACTCCGACAACCACTTGTTGCCGATCAAAAAACAGTTCCGGCGGAACCGATAACTGGCCTCGACCGTCTTCGAAACAATTTACTGCCCGACAGGAAATCAAACGTGAACGACGCCTTGATGCAGTTTCGTCGGAAGAGCGGCAGCAAGCCGCCTCTATCTCTGGTTATCGGCGCCAACATCACGATGATTGCCGTCTGGATCGCAATCTCCACGGTCGCCGGCGGCCCGATCTGGCTATGGTAACGGCGACTGCCGGTTGCGTTTATCGTCGTAACAACCGCTGCAATACGCGCCGAGCAGGTATCCGGACTGGTGCGCGGTGAGATAGCCCAGCACGATCAGGCCGTGGAGCATGTCGAGCCCCGGGCCGAACGCGAACAGGATCACCGCGCCGACCAGGATCAGAACCGATGTCGCGATCATGACCAGCATGGTGTAAGACCAGCCGATCAGTATTCCGATCACGAACAGCACTACAGCGAGTAACATCGCGTCACCTGGCTCAAGGTTGTTTCGGCCTACGACGCTGAAACAACATCCCCGAAAAGGGGCTCCGAAGCCTTATGCCACGGGCACCGCACCCGCGATCCACCAGCAGATCGCGCGATCCGACGACAAAGCTCCGTCGAACCACACGTTTTACATGCCGTGCAGGCAGTGAAATATCAAGCCCCACATAGATCCGGATCAAATCGCTTCAAATACGACGCGTTTGCCTATCGGTTATTTGGTTTTGCAAAATCGATGTTGCGAGACTGGGCGATGGGTAGTCGATGCATCGCCAATAGATCCATCGCCGAACCCCGGCACACGTGTCCGGGTGTCCGTGCGGCGGCGCGCGCGCGAGCGTTTTTCCGCAGAGCGTTAACGCCGCGCCGAGGCCCGGCCGAACGGCCGGGGCGGTCCGGCGTCAGTGCCGGAAGTGGCGGTGCCCGGTGAACACCATGGCCAGCCCCGCCTCGTCGGCGGCCGCGATCACCTCGGCGTCGCGCATCGAGCCGCCCGGCTGGATCACCGCGGTCGCGCCCGCCTCAGCGGCGGCCAGCAGGCCGTCGGCGAACGGGAAGAACGCGTCCGAGGCGACCACGGACCCGACCGCCAGGCTCGCGGCGAGCCCTAAGCGCTTGGCGCCCTCGGCGGCCTTCCAGGCGGCGATGCGGGACGAATCGACCCGGGACATCTGCCCGGCCCCGATCCCCACGGTGGCGCCGGCCTTGGCGTACACGATGGCGTTCGACTTCACGTGCTTGGCGACCCGGTAGGCGAACAGCAGGTCGGCCGATTCGGCCGCGCTCGGCGCGCGCTTGGTCACGACCTTGAGCGGCATGTCGTCGACCACCACCGCGTCGCGGCCTTGGACCAGCAGGCCGCCGGAAAGGGTGCGGACGGTCTCGCCGGGCGCCCGCGGGTCGGGCAGGCTGCCGGCCAGCAGCAGGCGCAGGTTCTTCTTGGCGGCGACGATGGCGGCGGCCTCCGGGGTCGCATCCGGGGCGATGATCACCTCGGTGAAGATCTCCACGATCTTGCGGGCGGCCTCGGCGTCCAGCGTCCGGTTGAGCGCGACGATGCCGCCGAAGGCCGATGTCGGGTCGCAGGCCAGCGCCCGCTCGTAGGCGTCGAGCAGGCTCGCGCCCTCGGCCACGCCGCACGGATTGGCGTGCTTGATGATCGCCACCGCGGCGGCGCGGGCCGGGTCGAACTCGGCGACGCATTCGTAGGCGGCGTCGGTGTCGTTGAAGTTGTTGTAGGACAGTTCCTTGCCCTGGAGCTGGCGCGCGGTCGCCACCCCGGCCCGCACTTGGCCGGGCGCCCGGTAGAAGGCGGCCGCCTGATGCGGGTTCTCGCCGTAGCGCAGGCTCTGCGCCAACGTGCCCCCGAAGGCCCGGAACCGGCCCGGCGTCTCGGTACCGAACTGCACCGCCATCCAGTTGGCGATCGCGGCGTCATAGGCGGCGGTGCGGGCGAACGCCTTCTGGGCCAGTTCGCGGCGCAGCTCGGACCCGATGGCGCCGCCGTTCTGCTCCAGCGCCGCCAGCACCGCGGCGTAATCTGCGACGTCGGTGACGACGGCGACATCGGCGTGGTTCTTGGCGGCCGCGCGAATCATCGCCGGGCCCCCGACATCGATGTTCTCGATGCAGTCGGCCTCCGGCTTGTCGGCCGCGATCGTCGCCTCGAACGGGTAGAGGTTCACCACCAGCAGGTCGATCGCCCCGATGCCGTGGGCGGCGAGCGCGGCCTGGTGCTCGGGGTTGTCGCGGATCGCGAGCAGCCCGCCGTGGACCGCCGGATGCAGGGTCTTCACCCGCCCGTCCATCATCTCGGGGAAACCGGTCAGGTCGGCGACCTCGGTGACCGGAAGGCCGGCCTCCTGCAGGGCGCGATGGGTGCCGCCGGTCGAGACCAGCCTGATGCCGCGGGCGTCGAGCGCCTCGGCGAAGTCCACGACGCCGGTCTTGTCCGAGACCGAGAGGAGCGCGCGGGAGACCCGCACCTGATCGTGCGCCATAGCTGCTTGCCGAACCTTGAGATTTCGGCGCGCGGTAGCATGGAACCGGGGCGCGGGGCCAGCGGGGATCAGGGCGCGGTCGCGCCCCGCATCGGTGCCGAGGCCAGGCGCGCGAAGCTCCAGCGCACCTCGACATCGTCGGAGACGCGCAGATGCAGCACGATCTGGTCGGTGCGGCGCGGTCCGGTGAGGCCGGAGAAGTAGACGCTCTCCTCGATGGCGATCTCGGCGCCCTCCGCCCGGAACACCCAGATCTCGCCGAGCGCGGAGGCGAGTTCGAGCCCCTCGGCCACGCCGCGCACGGCGATGCCGGGATGCAGGTGGAAGCGGATCGCCACATCGTGGCCGCGCACCCGGCTCTTGCCCTGACGCAGGAAGGCGTCGCGGCCTTCGAGCCGTGCATCCGCGGGAGAGAGCTGCCAGCGCCGCTCGTGGACGATGCCGAATTCGGGCGCGTAGCCGTCGTGCCGGGCGGCGAGGACGGTGCTGCCGGCCTCCTCCACCCGCTCGGCCGCGACCGCGGCGGGGCCGCGCAGGACCACGGCGCCGCGCCGTCGGATCAGCCACTCGGCCATCAGGCGCTCGCCCCACCAGCCGGTGGCGGTGAGGAACCGGCAGGAGGAGGCGTCGGCGACGCTGGCCGTCGAATGGGCCGGCGTGGAGCGAGCCAGCAGGCGCAGGTCCGGCCCGCTGGCCGGCAGCCCGCAATTGACCACGATCCGCTGCGGGCCGCTCGACATCTCGAAGGCGAGGCAGCCCGCCCCGGCGTTCAGCGAAAACGGCAGCGGCGGGCTCTTGCCGACATCGGCGACCACGATGACCCGGCCGCCCTCCAGCCGTTCGTAGCCGGAATTCGGCGCGTGCATCATCGGCCGGGCGAGCGCGCCGTCATAGACCAGCAGCGTCGCGAGATGGTCGGCGTCGGTGGCGCCCATGCCGTTGAAATGGCTGAGCGAGGCGTCCGGGTGGCGCAGCAGCCGCAGCAGCGGCAGCATCCGGTCCACCGCCCGCAGCAGCGCCGCCGGCGGCTCGACGCTGCGGCTGAGATAGCTCTGGCGCAGAGGCAGGAGGTCGAGGAGCAGCTCCATGGCGAAGCGCGGGTCGCGGGAGCGATGGCCGCCATCCGTGAGGATCTGGCGGTCGAGCTCGCGCGACAGGATCCGGGTGGCCCGGCGCAGGATCGGCTGGATGCCGTCGCAGCACAGGCCGGCATAGCAGAGCGCCACGGCCGCGTTCAGGCGCCATTGCGGCGGCACGCCCCGGCGCAGGTCGCGCTCCAGCTGCTGGGCGTTGCGGGCGATGGCCTTCAAGAAATTCTGGTAGAAGCCGTGGTCGGCGCCCTCGAGCACCAGGGGCGACTGGCACAGGAACGAGATCAGCCGCCGCGCCGCCACCGGTGTATGCCGGGCGAGCGCCGGATCACCCCGTCCGCCGATGAAATCCGCCACGAAGGCGCGGGCATTGGCCCGGGCCAGCGCCGTGTCGGCCGCCCGGAGATGGCGCAGCCAGCCGAAGCCGTAGAGCTCATCGGCCCATTCCGGCGAAGGCGCGGCGTAGTCGAAGGGCGAGCCGCCGCTCGCCGCCAGCGAGCGGCCGGCGAACACGAACAGGCCGGCATAGATGTCGTCCGCAAACGTCGCGTCGGAGGTGCGCAGATCCTGCGGCGCGATCACGAGCCCGGTCACCCGCATCCGCGCCAGGATGTCGGGCGGGGCAGTGAGGCTGGCGCCGACGGCACGGAAGGTCCGCACGGTCTCGCGCGCCACGAGCCGATAGAAGCGCCAGCGGTCAGGCCCCCAAGCCACGCGATATTCCAGCCACGCGATCTCCGAGCCGCGCGATCTCGCCAGGCCCCAAGGGCCCGAGCCCTCGGGTACGAGGATCGGCTGGCACCCGTTTCGTTTCAGAGTAGAGGCGGCCTCTTAACCGGCGGTTTACGCTATGTCATTCCCATGGCGGGAAAGAATGCGGATTTACGCACGTTCCGGTTGAGACGGCCGAGGCAGGCCGGGCATGCGGTCGCTCAGTTGGGAGCCAGGGCCGCGTCGAACGCCTGCAGGTTCGAGCGCATCATGTCGAGATAGGTCGCGGCTGGGCCGCCCGGACCCGACAGGGCGTCGGAATAGACCTTGCCGCCGATCCGGGCGCCGCCCTCGCGGGCGATCAGCGCCATCTGGCGCGGGTCGCTGATGTTCTCCAAAAACACCGCCGGCACCTTGTCCTGGCGGATCTGCCGGATGATCGCCGCGACGTCCCGCGGGCTGGCCTCGCTGTCGGTGGACACGCCCTGGGGGGCGATGAAGCGCAGGCCGTAGGTGGCGGCGAAGTAGCCGAACGCATCGTGGGTGGTGATGATCCGGCGGTTCTCCGGCGGGATTTTCTCCACCGCTTTGCGCACGGCTTGGTCGAGGGCGTCGAGCTGAGCCGTGTAAGAGTCGGCGGCGGCCCGATAGGCGTCCGCATGCACCGGGTCGACCTTCGCCAGGCCGTCGCGGATATTGGTGACGTAGATCCGGACGTTGGCGACGCTCTGCCAGGCATGCGGGTCGATGACGTGGTCGCCGTGATCGTGATGGCCGACGGCGTGATCGTGATCGTCGGTGGCGGCGATCGTCTTTACCCCCGCGGAGGCGACCACGATCGGCGCGCGGGTGCCGGACGCCCGGATCAGCCGGTCGAGCCAGCCTTCCAGCCCGAGGCCGTTGACGAACACGATGTCGGCCGTAGCGAGTTTCTTGGCGTCGGCCGGGGATGGGCTGAAGCCGTGCACGTCGGAATCCGGGCCGACCAGATCGGTCACCGCGACATGCGGGCCGCCGACGGCGCGCACCAGATCGCCCAGGATCGAGAAGCTCGCCACCGCCCGAACCGGTGCGCCCCCCGGAGCCGCCCGGGCCGGAGCCGACAGGGCGAGCGCCAGGACAAGGCTCGCGAGCCACGCCAACCGAACCGTTCCATGCACGCGTTGTCCTCCTAATCCACCGGGCCACGGAGCCCGTAATGTAACACTGTTACATACACAAGCGGGATACACGGTGAGCGCCTGATGCGCATCGTGGGTCGCCGCCGGGTCATCGCCGCGGCGGCCGAGCGTGAGATGGAGAGTGCTATGTCCCGACGTTTGAGAGCCGCCATTCTGGTCACCGGCGCCCTCGGCCTGGGCCTCGTCGGCGCCGCCGCCGCGCGCGACCGCGGTCCCGAGGGTTTTCGCGGGCACGGGGCTTGGAGCGCCCTGAGCCCCGCGGATCGGGCCGCCTTCGCGGATGCCCGCATCGCCGCCCTGCATGCCGGCCTGAAGCTCAATCCCGACCAGGAAAAGCTGTGGCCGCCGGTCGAGGCCGCGATCCGCGACATGGTCAAGCTGCGCCAGCAGCGCCGCGAAGCGATGCGCGACCGTCCGTCGATGTCCGACGACGCGCCGGCCGCCCTGCGGGCGATGGCGGATGCCACGACCGCCCGGGGCGAGGCCCTGCGCAAGCTCGCCGACACCTCGCAGCCGCTCTACGCCAGCCTCGACCCGGATCAGAAGCGGCGCGCGATGATCCTGGCCCGCCCGATGGGCCGCCATGGTCACGGCGGCTGGCATCACCATCGCGACGACGAGCGCGGGCCGGGCGGCGACGACCACTGAAGGTCCGGCGACGACGCCAAAATACTTGATCCGCGGCGGCGGCAGCTGCAAACCGCTGCCGCCGCGCGTTTTGCCTCAGGGAAGCTTGCCTCAGGGAGCCCGGTGACAGGTTCGAACCGGTAAGCTCCATGGCGCGCCTCCCCGGCGACACCTTCCCCCTCCTCGTCCGCCTGTGGCGTACCTGGCTCTATCCCCACCGCGCGACGCTCGCCGTGGTACTGGTGCTGATCGCGCTGGTGGGCGGCTCGACCGGGCTGTACCCGGCGCTGATCAAGGCCGCCTTCGACGCCTTCGACCGCAAGGATGCGGCGGCGATCGCCTACGGGCCGCTGGTGGTGATCGTGGTCACGGCTTTGCGCGGCTTCTCGCTCTTCGGCCAGACGGTGCTGACCAACCGGGTCGTCACCCGGGTCGAGGCCGACATGCAGGCGGCGCTCTATGGCCACCTGATCGAATCCGACCTGGCGCAGCTCGGCCGCGAGAGCCCGGCGGCGCTGACTCAGCGCTTCACCACCGACTTCGCCTTCATCAAGGAGGCGCTGACCCGCATCTCCACGGTGCTGCTGCGCGACATCGCCATGCTGATCGGGCTGGTCGCGGCGCTGATCTGGATGGACCCGGTGCTGACGCTCGTGGCCGGCCTGACCGTGCCGTTCGTGGCCGGGCCGATCGGGCGGATCGGCAAGAAGCTCCGGCGGGTCTCGACCACCACCCAGGAGCAGATGGGCGCCACCGCCAGCCTGATCTCGGAGAGCCTGCAGGGCGCCCGGGTCGCCAAGACCTACGCGATGGAGGGCTACCTCAAGGGTCGGGCGGCCCAGGCGCTCGACGAGGTGCGGCGCCTCAAGATGAAGGCCGCCAACGCTCGCGGGCGCCTCGATCCGCTGCTGGAGGTGGGCGGCGGCATCGCGGTGGCGGGCGTGCTGGTCCTGGTCGGGCAGCGGGTGCTGGCCGGCGAGCGGACGGTCGGCGATTTCACCGGCTACGTCGCGGCCCTGCTGCTCGCCGCGCAGCCGGCCCGGGCTCTGGGCAACCTTAACGCCATCCTGCAGGAGGCGGCGGCGGCGTTGCGGCGTTACTTCGACGTGATGGACGAGGCCCCTCAGATTCGCGAGGCGCCCGGCGCGGCGCCGCTCACCGTCACCGCCGGGGAGATCCGGTTCGAGGGCGTGCAGTTCCGCTACCGCCCGGACGCGCCAGCCCTGGAGGGGATCGACCTCACCGTTCCGGCCGGCGCCGCCACCGCGCTCGTCGGGCGCTCGGGCTCCGGAAAGTCCTCGCTGCTCAACCTCGTGCCGCGGCTCTACGACGTCACCGCCGGCCGGGTGACGATCGACGGGCAGGACGTGCGCGCCGTGACGCTCGCCTCGCTTCGCGCGGCCGTCGCGGTAGTCTCGCAGGAGGTGGTTCTGTTCGACGACACGGTCGCCGCCAATATCGGCTTCGGCCGTCCCGGGGCGCGCCCGGCCGAGATCGAGGCTGCGGCGCGCGCCGCGGCGGCCCACGACTTCGTCGCCGCCCTGCCGGAGGGCTACGCGTTCCGGGTCGGCCCGGGCGGCAACCGCCTGTCCGGCGGCGAGCGGCAGCGGATCGCCCTGGCCCGGGCCTTTCTGAAGGATGCGCCGATCCTGCTCCTCGACGAGGCGACCTCGGCTCTCGATTCCGAATCCGAGCGCCTGGTTCAGGAGGCGCTGACCCGGCTGATGCGCGGCCGCACCACCCTGGTGATCGCCCATCGCCTCTCGACGGTGCGGGAGGCCGACCGGATCGCCGTGATGGAGGCCGGCCGGGTGATCGAGACCGGCCGCCACGACGATCTGATCGCATCGGGCGGTGCCTATGCCCGCCTGCACCGGCTGCAGCTGTCCGACCCGCCGCCTCCCGTGCGAACGGATTCACACAGTGCTGGACGAGGCTCGGGTCCCCTCTCTCGTGCGGGAGGGGAACAGGGTGAGGGGTGCGACCTCTCCGGAGAAACCTGATTTCTCACCCCAACCCTCTCCCGCGCGGGAGAGGGAGCGCGTCGCGGACGTCGCAGGGCGACGCGTGAATCGCGTAGTCAGCAGCCTGAGGCGCCGGCGGCACAAGCTGCCGACAAGGCATCAGCGACACCATAGGCATGCGCACGCTCCGTAGATTCGTCCGCCGGAGCGCGGCATAAGGGCTTAAGTCTATGAGGACCCTTCCCGTGAGCGACCTGACGTTCGAGACCCACGCCCATCCCGCCCGCCGGACCGACGCCGAGCGGGCCGCCCTGATGGAGAATCCGGGCTTCGGCAAGGTGTTCACCGATCACATGGTGGTGGCCCGATACTCCGCCGGTCGCGGCTGGCACGATGCGCGGATCCAGGCGCGCGAGGCGATCCCGCTCGATCCTGCCGCCGCGGTGCTACATTACGCGCAGGAGATCTTCGAGGGGCTCAAGGCCTATCGCACCGCCGACGGCGGCGCGGCCCTGTTCCGCCCCGATGCCAATGCCCGCCGCTTCCGCCAATCGGCCGAGCGCATGGCGATGGCGCCGTTCCCCGAGGACGCCTTCGTCGAGGCCATGCACAAGCTGGTACAGGTTGATCGCGCCTGGATCCCCGACACCCCCGACGGCAGCCTGTACCTGCGGCCGTTCATGATCGCCAACGAGGCGTTCCTGGGGGTCAAGCCGGCCTCGGAATACCTGTTCATCACCATCGCGTCGGCGGTGGGGTCCTACTTCAAGGATCCCAACGGCACGGTCACGGTCTGGGTCTCGGAGCACTTCACCCGCGCGGCGCCGGGGGGCACAGGCGCGGCCAAATGCGGCGGCAACTACGCCGCCAGCCTCGCCGCGCAGGCCGAAGCCACCAGCCAGGGCTGCGAGCAGGTCGTGTTCCTCGACGCGGCCGAGCGCCGCTATATCGAGGAGCTCGGCGGCATGAACGTGTTCTTCGTGTTCGCGGACGGTTCGCTGCAGACCCCGCCGCTCTCCGACAGCATCCTGCCCGGCATCACCCGCGATTCTGTGATCACCCTGGCCCGCGAGGCCGGGCTCACCGTCCGGGAAGAACCCTACACGATCGATGCCTGGCGGGCCGACGTCCGGGCGGGGCGCCTCACCGAGGCCTTCGCCTGCGGCACCGCCGCGGTGATCACCCCGATCGGCACGGTGAAGGGCCGCGAAGACAATTTCACCATCGGCGACGCGGTGGCCGGCCCGGTGGCCCGCCGGCTGCGCGGCCTGCTGGTGGATATCCAGCGTGGCACGACCCAGGAGTCGCACGGCTGGTTCCAGAAGGTCTTTTAGGGTTTTTTCGCCGCGGGTCGCGGGGTCGGTTTGCTCAGCGTGCTTCGTCCGGATCTGCGGCGCCGTCCCTCTCCCCTCTGCGGGGGAGGGTGGCCCGCGAAGCGGGACGGGAGAGGGGAGCGCCGCTTCCGGAAAGAACGCGCTGGGGGTGAAGTCCTGAACTGTCGCGCTGCCCCTCTCCCGACCCCTGCTGACGCAGGGGCCACCCTCCCCCGCAGAGGGGGGAGGGAGACGCGCGGATGACGGAAACGGCGGCCGGCATCCCGGAAACAGCCCCCGGGCCCTGGAATCCCGGCGTCCAGTCCGACCTGCCGGCCGCGTTCACGCCCCTGATCACCGTCTACCGACCCGAGCACGTCGAGACGCCCCTGCGCGACGCGTTCGAGATGAGCGACCTGTGCGGTCTGCCGGCCCGCCAGCTCACCCGGATCCGGCCCGGACGCCTCGTCGTCCACGAGGTGCTGATCCGGGTCATGTCCGACCTGTCGGTGCCGGTGGGCGCGGTCTACGCGGATCTCGGGGTCAATTTCCGCGCGATCGTCTCGGCCATCCTGCACGAGGGCGTCGAGCCCCGGCTCAGCGAGGTCGAAGCCGCCCTGGCGGCGGTTCGGGACGAGGCCGATTTGGTGCTCCGGCGCGAGATCGCCGCTATCTTCGACGACCCGCCCTCCCCGCCGCCGCCGGAGCCCGGCTGGCTCGACCGGCTGCTCGGGCGCCGTCCGCCGACGCCCAGCCCGCTCCCCCGCCCGGATCCCGCGAGCCGGGCGCTCGGCCATCTCGAGGCCTGGCATCAGCGGGCGGCGCAGGCCGGCGACGGCCTGGAGATCGCCGCCTGCGAGGCCCTGCGCAGTGTCGTCTCCGGGATCCTCGCTCGGCAGAACGCGCTGATCCGCGACCCCGCCCTGCTGTGCGGCATCGCCGGGACCCTGATCTCCAACGGCTACGGCAGCCGCCGCATCGGCGAGTTGATCGAGCCCTGGATCGCCGCCGTGGTCGAGGCAAGCGGCTACCGGCGCCTCGCCCCCCAGGCCCATCCGGTGGTGATGAACGTCAAGGGCGCCTCGGCCTCGGGCAAGAGCACGATCCGGCCCTACCAGTTGGGGCTCGCCAGACGCCTCGGGATGGCCTGGTCCGACTTCGCCGTGATCACCCCGGACGTCTGGCGCAAGTTTCTGCTCGACTACGACAGCCTCGGCCCGGCGACCCGGTATGCCGGCACGCTCACGGGCTACGAGGTCGAGATGATCGACATGAAGCTCGACCGCTACGTCACCCGCAAGGCGGCCGAGCGCCGGATCTCGAACCTGCTGATCGACCGGTTCCGGTTCGACAGCTTCCAGGCCGAGGCCGGCTCGGATGGTGGCGGCCAACTGCTCACCCGGTTCGGCGAGCGGGTCTACATGCAGTTCATGGTCACGCCCCCGGCCGACACGGTGGAGCGCGCCTACAGGCGCGGCGAGCAGTTCGGCCGGTTCAAGGCGGTGGAGGACCTGCTGGCCCACAACGTCGAGGCCTATACCGGCATGCCGCGGCTGTTCTTCAACTGGGCGCTGGCCCGGGACAAGCAGGTGGTCTGCGAGTTCCTCGACAACAGCGTCCCGCAGGGCGAGCGCCCGCGCACCATCGCCTTCGGCGCCGGCGGCGTCCTCAACATCCTCGCCGTGAAGGGGCTGATCGACATCGACCGCTTCCGCAAGGTCGACATCTTCGCCCGCGGGCCGGACGCGGTGTTCCGCGGCGTCGACCTCGCGGCCGATGCCAACACGAGCTTTCTCCGCGCGTGTCTTCGGCGGATGGACGTGGTCCGGTTCGCCCGGGCCGACACCGGACGCGTGTTCGTGCGCCTCGACCGTGGCCGTGTCACCGGTATCGATCGCCAGGTCCCGTCAGTCGCGGCCGACGATCCGGACTGGGAGGCGGCCCGGGCAGTCATCGGCATTCCAGCCGATACCGCCGGGATACCGGACCTCGATGAGACGCTTGTCCCGGCGGATGAGCCGACGCTGGGCGCTTGGGGACCCGGCACCACCCGATAGGCGGACGGAACAATATTTCCTGGCCTGACAGCGGGCCGCCGCAGTGCATGCTGGTATATTGCATGCCTGTGCTGAATATGCATGATTGAATCGGCACGCCAGACGCGCCACTTCAAGGACGCGCCGCCGATCAGAGAGGCTCAGGGATGGAACGCCAGGATTCGCCGTCGGCGAAATGGTGGCAGCTCGCCTTCGGGGTGATCTGCATGGCCATGATCGCCAACCTGCAATACGGCTGGACGCTGTTCGTCGATCCCATCGATCAGCGCTATCACTGGGGGCGAGCGGCGATCCAGCTCGCATTCACACTCTTCGTCGCCACCGAGACCTGGCTGGTGCCCGTGGAGGCCTGGTTCGTGGATCGCTACGGCCCGAGCCGCGTGGTCGCGTTCGGCGGCGTGATGATCGCCCTGGCCTGGACCATCGACGCCTACGCCGACAGCCTCGCGCTGCTCTATCTCGGCGCCGTGGTGGGCGGCATCGGCGCCGGCTCGGTCTACGGCACCTGCGTCGGCAACGCGCTGAAATGGTTTCCGCATCGCCGGGGACTCGCCGCCGGCGCCACCGCCGCCGGGTTCGGCGCGGGCGCGGCCATCACGGTGGTGCCGATCGCCCGGATGATTGCCACCAGCGGCTACCAGGACGCCTTCCTGTATTTCGGCCTCGGCCAGGGCGTGGTGGTGCTCGCCCTCTCGTTCCTGCTGCGCAAGCCCAGGACCATCGCCCCGATGCAGCGCAAGAGCCTGCGCCTGCCCCAGACCAAGGTCGACCGCAGCCCGCGCGAGGCGGTGCGCACGCCGGTCTTCTGGGTGATGTACGCGATGTTCGTCATGGTCGCCTCCGGCGGCCTGATGGCGGCGGCGCAGATCGCCCCGATCGCCCACGATTTCCAGGTGGCCGGGGTGCCGGTCAGCCTGTTCGGCCTCCAGATGGCGGCCCTGACCCTGGCGATCTCCCTCGACCGGATCTTCGACGGGTTCGGCAGGCCGTTCTTCGGCTACGTCTCCGACCATATTGGCCGCGAGAACACGATGTTCATCGCCTTCTCGACGGCGGCGCTCGCGGTGATCGTGCTCCTCACCTACGGCCATCACCCGATGGTGTTCGTGTTCGCCACGGCCGTCTATTTCGGCGTGTTCGGCGAGATCTACTCGCTATTCCCGGCAACCTGCGGGGACACGTTCGGCTCGAAATACGCCGCCAGCAATGCCGGCCTGCTGTACACCGCCAAGGGCACCGCCGCGTTCCTAGTGCCGTTCGCCAGTCTGCTCTCGGCGGCCTATGGCTGGTCGGCGGTGTTCGCGCTGATCATCGGGCTCAACGTCACGGCCGCCGCCCTCGCGATCTTCCTGCTGCGGCCCCTGCGCGCCCGCTACCTCGCGGAGGACGAGCATCCCGCGGCGCTCGCCGCCCAACCGATCCGGGCGGCCTGAGCCGCCCCGATAGCCGAAAAAAATGGCCCGGAGCCTGCACCGGCCCGGGACGCCAGCACTGCAACCGATGGTCGGGGAGATTCCGCAATGACCGCTCTGGCAAAGATCGTCCACACCGCACCCGAGATCGAGGCCGAGCCCGATCTCACCGACGGTTTCCACCTCGTCATCGACGCACTGAAGCTGAACGAGATCGAGACGATCTACGGCGTCCCGGGCATCCCGATTACCGATCTCGGCCGCATGGCGCAGGCTTCGGGAATGCGAGTGGTGTCGTTCCGGCACGAGCAGCATGCCGGCAACGCCGCGGCGATCGCGGGCTTCCTCACCCAGAAGCCGGGGATCTGCCTCACCGTCTCGGCGCCGGGCTTCCTGAACGGCCTGACGGCGCTGGCCAACGCCACCACCAACTGCTTCCCGATGATCCTGATCTCGGGCTCGTCCGAGCGCGAGATCGTCGATCTCCAGCAGGGCGATTACGAGGAGATGGACCAGCTCGCCATCGCCAAGCCCCTGTGCAAGGCGGCCTTCCGGGTGCTGCACGCGGCCGATATCGGCATCGGCATCGCTCGAGCGATCCGCGCGGCCTGCTCAGGGCGGCCCGGAGGCGTCTATCTCGACCTGCCGGCCAAGCTGTTCTCCCAGGTGATGGAGGCCGAGGCCGGCCAGAAGTCGCTCGTGAAGGTGATCGACCCGGCCCCGGCCCAGCGCCCCGCCCCCGAGGCGATCACGCGGGCGCTGGACGTGCTGAAATCCGCCCGCCGCCCGCTGATCGTGCTCGGCAAGGGCGCGGCCTACGCGCAGGCCGACGAGGCGATCCGCGCGCTGGTGGAGACCAGCGGCATCCCGTACGTGCCGATGAGCATGGCCAAGGGCCTCCTGCCCGACACGCACCCGCTCTCGGCCGGCGCCGCGCGCTCGACCGCGCTGAAGGATTCGGACGTGGTGCTGCTGGTCGGCGCCCGGCTGAACTGGCTGCTGTCGCACGGCAAGGGCAAGAGCTGGGGCGAGCCGGGCTCCACGAAGTTCATCCAGATCGACATCGAGCCCCGCGAGATGGATTCCAACGTCGAGATCGTCGCCCCGGTCGTCGGCGACATCGCCTCCTGCGTCCAGGCGCTACTGGACGGCATGGGCCAGGGCTGGCAGCAGCCCCCGGCCGACTGGATCGACACGCTCAGGACCAAGCGCGAGGCGAACATCGCCAAGATGGCGCCCAAGCTCATGAGCAACGCCTCGCCCATGACCTTCCACGCGGCGCTGGGCGCCCTGCGGACCATCGTGAAGGAGCGGCCGGACGCGATCCTGGTCAACGAGGGCGCCAACACCCTCGACCTCGCCCGGGGCATCATCGACATGTACCAGCCGCGCAAGCGCCTGGATGTCGGCACCTGGGGCATCATGGGCATCGGTATGGGCTTCGCCGTCGCCGCCGCGATCGAGACCGGCAAGCCTGTCCTGTGTGTGGAGGGCGACAGCGCCTTCGGCTTCTCCGGCATGGAGATCGAGACGATCTGCCGGTACGGGCTGCCGGTCTGCATCGTGGTATTCAACAACAACGGCATCTACCGCGGCACCGATGCCGACCCGACTGGGCGCGACCCGGCCACCACGGTGTTCGTCAAGGATTCCCGCTACGACAAGATGATCGAGGCGTTCGGCGGGGACGGCTACCACGTCACCTCGCCGGACGAGCTGACCCGGGCGGTCAACGCCGCGATGGATTCCGGCCGGCCGTCGCTGGTCAACGCCGTGATCGACCCGGCCGCGGGCAGCGAGAGCGGCAATATCGGCAGCCTCAACCCGCAGAGCGGGATCAAGAAGAAGAAGTGAAGCGAGCAAAACGACAATACCCTTCTCAAGGACACGCGCGCTCCCTCCCCCCTCTGCGGGGGGGAGGGAGAGGCGCACGGTCCGGGCCACAGCGCTCATCTGTCGGCAAAGTGATGCTTGTGGCCTGCACAGGAGAAACAAGCACCTGCCCTCTCCATGGCCCGCCTCATGCTAAGCTACGGCCACACGCACCGCAGGGGCCGCCCGACATGCTGACCAGACGTTCCTTCGTGGCCCTGTCGGGCGCGGCGCTCGCCGCCCCGGCGCTCGCGCAGGGCGGGTCCACCCGGGTGCTCAAGTTCATCCCGCAGGCCGACCTCACGGTACTCGATCCGATCTGGACGACCGCTTACGTCACCCGCAACCACGGGCTGGCGGTGTTCGACACACTCTACGGGACCGATGCCAGCTACGCGGCCCAGCCGCAGATGGTCGCCGGCCACGTCGTCGAGGATGACGGCAAGCTGTGGCGCATGACGCTCCGGCCCGGATTGATCTTCCACGACGGCACGCCGGTGCTGGCCCGCGACTGCGTCGCCAGCATCGGCCGCTGGGCCAAGCGCGATCCGATGGGCCAGACGCTCATGGCCTACACGGACGAGCTCTCGGCCCCCGACGACCGGACCATCCAGTTCCGGCTGAAAAAGCCGTTCCCGCTGCTGCCGGACGCGCTCGGCAAGGTCGGCTCGCCGATCTGCGCGATCATGCCCGAGCGCCTCGCCAAGACCGATGCGTTCACGCAGATCACCGAGATGGTCGGCAGCGGTCCGTTCCGGTTCAAGGCCGACGAGCGGATGGTCGGCGCCCGGGTCGTCTACGAGCGCTTCGACAAGTACGTCCCGCGCGAGGGCGGCGAGCCGCAATGGACCTCGGGGCCCAAGCGCGCCTTCCTCGACCGAGTCGAGTGGCACGTCATTCCCGACCAGGCGACCGCCGCCTCGGCGATGCAGACCGGCGAAATGGATTGGTGGGAGCAGCCGCCCTCCGACCTCGTGCCGACGCTCGGGAGCCTGAAGACCACGGTCACCGACCCGACCGGCAAGATCGGCTGCCTGCGCATGAACCAGTTGCAGCCGCCCTTCGATAACCCGGCGATCCGGCAGGTGCTGCTCACGGTGGTGGACCAGACCGACTTCATGCAGGCGGTCACCGGCACCGACCCGAAGCTGATCCATGTGCCGACCGGCTTCTTCTGCCCCCGCCTACCGATGGCGAGCGAAGCCGACCTCGGTGTCCTGACCAGCAAGCGCGACTACGAGGCCGCCAAGAGGGCACTGACCGCGGCCGGCTACAAGGGTGAGAGGGTGGTGCTGATGGGCGCCTCCGACTACCCGAGCCTGAAGGCGCTCAGCGACGTGGCGGCCGACATGCTGACCCGCGCCGGCTTCAACGTCGATTATCAGGTCATGGATTGGGGCTCGGTGGTCCAGCGGCGCGCCAAGCGCGACCCCGTAGCCCAAGGCGGCTGGAGCATCTTCTGCACCTTCTGGGCCGGGCTCGACCAGGCCAATCCGGCCGTCAGCGCGTTCCTGCGCGGGACCGGCGCCGATGCGCCGGTGGGCTGGCCCACGAGCCCGAAGCTCGAGGCCCTGCGCCAGGATTGGCTCGACGCGCCCGATACCGCCACGCGCAAGACGCTGGCGGACGCCCTGCAGAAGCAGGCTTTTGCCGACCTGCCCTACCTTCCGCTCGGCCAGTATTTCGACCAGACCTCGTTCAAGCCCTCGGTGACCGGAGTGCTCGACGGCGTGCCGGTGTTCTGGAACGTCAAGAAGGGCTGATCCAGCGGATCAGACCGGTACGGCGTCCGGAGGGGCGCCGGTCCGCGCGGTGTCGCCGGCATCGGCGATCAGCGCCGGGACCAGATCCGTCTGTGAGACGATCCCGACCAAGCGTCCATCCGGATCGACCACCGGCAGATGGTGGAGGCTGGCCTCGGACATCCGCAGCACCAGCTCGGCCAAGGGCGTCTCCGGGGTGACGGGCTCGACCGCGCTCATGATGTCGGCGGCGCAGCCATGGGGCGCCCGCCCGCGCTCGACGGTCAGCCGCAGGCGGCGGCCGAGGCCGAGGCGCGGGCCGCTCCGGTCCCAGGCGGCCTTGTCGAGGAGGTCGGTCTGCGTGACGATCCCGAGCACCCGGGCGCGCTCGTCCGTGACCGGCAGGGCCTTGATCCGGTGGCGGCGTAGCAGCCGCAGCGCCTCGTCCAGGGATTCGTGCGGCGCGACCCCGATCACGTCGCGGGACATGATCGCCGCGCAGGTGGTCTGCCCCGGTCGGCGGCCGTAGACGCGCATCTGCACCCGCCGCAGGATCTGCTCCAGATCGCCACGATCGACATCGAGCAGCTGATCGAAATCCTCGAGCGCGGCGTCGAGGTCCGAGGCCAGGAAGCCGAGGCGGGCGGCCGGAGCCGGGTCGTCGGTCCGTTGACCGACCGGACGCAGGTGCGGATAGGCGCGGCCGGTGAGGTTGTTGAACAGCAGGGCCGTCGCGAGCAGCAGCAGCGAATTGGCCGCCACCGGCCAGAGCACGAAGCCGTAGCCGAGTTCCCGGATCGCCGGGCCGCCCAGCACCGCCGTGAGCGCCACCGCCCCGCTCGGCGGATGCAGGCAGCGCAGGGCCATCATCAGGGCGATCGCCAGGCCGATGGCCACGGAGGCCGCCGCGAACGGGTCCGGGATCCAGGCCGCCGCCGTGACGCCGACCAGGGCGGCCACGAGGTTGCCGCCGAGGATCGACCAGGGCTGCGCCAGCGGGCTCGCCGGAACCGCGAAGAGCAGCACCGCCGAGGCACCCATCGGGGCGATCAGCACCGGAGCGGCCACGGTTCCGATCGCGGAGCGGCTGACCAGGCCGGTCGCCAGGATCCCCAGCAGGGCACCGGCAGCCGAGCGCAACCGCTCGCGCGGGCTGACCGGCGTCAGCTCGGGAAGGAGGCGGCTGAGCAGTGATCGCATCGGGTCCGGATCGTGCAGACGAGACGGGACGGCGCAACGCGCGCCGTCCCGTGGCAGGATAGCAAAGGTTCGCAGCCGCCTGTCAGACGGCGCGAGCCTCGTGCATCGCCTGGATCTGCGCGGGGCTGTAGCCCAGGCCGGTCAGCACCTCGTCGGTATGCTCGCCCAAGAGCGGGGAGGCCTTCACCTCGACGGTCATGTCGGAGAACTTGATCGGGCTGCCGACGGTCAGGTAGCTGCCGAGCTTCGGATGCGGCACCTCGACCACGGTGCCGCTCGCCCGCAGCGACGTGTCCTCGGCGATCTCCTTCATCGACAGCACCGGCGCGCAGGGGATGTCGTAGGTGCGCAGGATGTCCACCGCCTCGAACTTGGTCTTGTCGGCGAGCCAGTCCTCGATGGTCTTGAAGATGTCGAAGATCTTGTCCTGCCGCGCGCGGGGCGTGTTGTAGGCGGGGTCGGAAATCCAGTCCTCGCGGCCCAGCACCTTGCAGATCGGCGCCCAGGCATGGCCCTGGATCGTGAAGTAGATGTAGGCGTTCGGGTCGGTCTCCCAGCCCTTGCATTTGAGCACCCAGCCGGGCTGGCCGCCGCCGCCGGCATTGCCGCCGCGGGGCACCACGTCCGAGAATTCCCCGTGCGGGTATTGCGGGTATTCCTCGAGATAGCCGAGCGCGTCGAGGCGCTGCTGGTCGCGCAGCTTCACCCGGCAGAGGTTGATCACCGAGTCCTGCATCGAGACTGCGACCTTCTGGCCGGTGCCGGTCTTGTTCTTCTGGTGGAGCGCCGTGAGGATGCCGATGGCGAGGTGCATGCCGGTGTTCGAATCACCGAGCGCGGCGGCGCTGACGGTGGGCGGGCCGTCCCAGAAGCCGGTGGTCGAGGCGGCGCCGCCGGCGCATTGCGCGACGTTCTCGTAGACCTTCAGGTCCTCGTAATGGTGCCCGTCGGAAAACCCCTTCACGGACGCCAGGATCATCCCGGGATTGAGGTTCTGGATGCGCGCCCAGGAGAAGCCCATCCGGTCGAGCGCGCCGGGGCCGAAATTCTCGACCATCACGTCGGAATCCCGGATCAGCTTCTCCAGGACCTCCTTGCCGGCCTGGGTCTTGGTGTCGAGCGTCAGGGAGCGCTTGTTCGAGTTCAGCATCGTGAAGTAGAGCGCGTCCGCATCTTCTACATGGCGCAGCTGCGTGCGAGTCACGTCGCCAGAGCCCGGCCGCTCGACCTTGATCACGTCGGCGCCGAACCAGGCCAGCAGCTGTGTGCAGGCGGGACCGGCCTGGACGTGGGTGAAGTCGATGATCTTGATCCCATCCAACGGCTTGCTCATCTGGCGTTCTCCCGTGCACGGTGAGGCTTGCGGTCTTCGGACGGTCCCGTCTTGGGTTCAGGATCCGTCCGGAAGGGCTTCGAGGTCGGCCACGCGCTGGCGCAGGCGCTTCTCCTCGGCCCAGCGCTCGGTCTCGTCGCGGATCACCGCGACGATGCCGGTCACTTGGTCCGAGGCGTCCCGGATCATCCCGACCGTGAACGCGATGGAGAGCTGGCGCCCGTCCTTGTGGATCGCCGGCACCCGCAGGGTCTCCGCCCCGTAGCGGGTGATTCCGGTCCGCATGGTCTTGGCGTAGCCGTCCCAGTGACGTCGGCGGTGTCGCTCCGGCGTGATCAGGTCGAGGGTCTGCCCGAGGGCGTCTTCAGCGGCGAAGCCGAAGATCCGCTCGGCTGCCGGATTCCAGACCGTGATCGCGCCCTCCGGATCGGCGACCACCACGGCGTCTCCGATGGCGGCCACGAAGCCGGCGAGATCGTCCGCGGCGGGGCGAAGGCGGCTTGGGTCCGTCATCGCGGTCTCCCTCCGGATGCGGCGCTAAAGTTCCGGATTGTCCGAAGCTCGCGCCGCGTCCCGCTGCTCAGTGTGGTATCTGGTATACCAAATACGGGGCATTGTCAATCGCGGAGTTGGGAAAGCTGCAGTTTGGTGCAGGATCGCGGTCACATCCGATGAGCGAATGGCCGCTCGAAACGGTCGGCCGCTTCGCCCGCTTCGTGGCTGTGAGCGCAGTGAGCCGGCTCAGCGATCCGCCATGGTTTCAGGACCGTTCGCTGCCTTCGACGGCCTCGCGACGCTGGCGATGACGGCGTGGCTCGACAGGCCGCCTTCTCAGATTCGCCGCTTTCCGGGGGCAGGAGCCGCGCAGCCAGAGACAGCACGGGCCGGCTTTTCGGCAACCCGCCCTGGAGACCACCCCGGTGATCCGTTTCGAGAAAGTCAGCAAGGTCTACCGCACCGACGGCCACAAGCGGACGATCCTGGAGCAGGTGTCGTTCACCCTGAAGCCCGGCATTTCCTACGGCATCCTGGGCATCAACGGCGCCGGCAAGTCGACCACGATGCGGCTCATCGCCGGCACGGAAGACCCGACCCGGGGCAAGATCCACCGCGGCCTGCGGATCTCGTGGCCGCTGGGATTTGCCGGCGGCTTCCATCCCAAGATGACCGGCCGCGACAACGTCATGTTCGTCGCCCGCATCTACGGCGAGGATCCGCGCCGCGTGCTCGACTTCGTCGAAGACTTCTCCGAGCTCGGCAGCTACCTCGACGTGCCGATCTTCACCTATTCCTCGGGCATGGGCGCCCGGCTCGCCTTCGGCATGAGCATGGCGATCCCGTTCGATTGCTACCTGATCGACGAGATCACCTCGGTGGGCGACGCCCGCTTCTCCAAGCGCTGCGACGAGGTCTTCTCACAGCGGCGCAAGAACGCCGACATCATCATGGTCTCCCACTCGATGGAGACGATCCGCCAATGGTGCACGCAGGGCCTCGTCCTGCTCAACGGGCGCGCGATCATCTACGAGGACGTGAACGACGCGATCGAGGTCTATCGGCGCCTCAACGCCTGATCGATCGACGCGACGAAGACATGCTTTTGCCGCCTCCCCGTGGGAGAGGCATGAATCGCGAGCGTTTCGGCGCGGTCGAGAGCCCGGCAACGGGCCGGCTGCCCGAACCCTGGAGGCCTGGGATCAAGTCATGAACATGGAGATCCGGAAAGCCGAGGGGCAGCCGCTGACGACCGCGGACCGCCAGCAGGCGGTGACCGAATCGCTGCGGCAGATCGCCCGGATGTCGCGGTTCGTCGATCGTAAGAAGGGCATCCGGTCCTATCAGAGCCACGTCAAGAACGACCCCTGGATCCCGATCCTGTTCGTCGTCTGCTTCGTGCTGCCGACCCTGGCCGGAGCGCTGTATTTCGGGTTGATCGCCTCGGACCGCTACGTCAGCGAGGCACGGTTCGCGATCCGCCCGGCGCTGGGCACGGCCGACAAGGCGGCGCCCGATTCGGTCGGCACCTCTTCGGGCGTGCCGAGCCAGATGGTGGCCCAGGACACGCTGATCACCTACGAGTATATCCTCAGCCGGCCGATGCTGGAGACGATCGAGGCGAAGCTGCCGATCCGCGAGTGGTTCAGCCGCGACAGCATCGATTACTTCTCCCGTCTCGATCCCGAAAAGCCGATCGAAAAGGCCCTCCGCTACTGGAAGCGGCGCATCGGCGTCGATGTCGAATCCGGCTCCGGCATCATGTCGCTGACGGTCGAGGCCTTCGACCCCGACGAGTCCCTCGCCATCGCGAAAGCCGTGATGACCGAGGCCGAGCGGATGGTGAACGACCTCAGCGTGAAAGCGCGTGAGGATGCGGTCGCCGAGAGCTCCCGCGAGTTGAAGCTCGCCGAGGAGCGCATGAACAAGATCCGCCTTGCGATGCGCGACCTGCGCAACCGTGAGGGCGTGCTCGATGCGCAGAAGTCGAACGAAGCCAACCTCAAAGTCGTCTCCGAGCTGCGGGCGGCCCGGATCAACCTGGCGGTGCAACTCGCCATCGGCCAGCGCGATCTCGGCCCGGAATCCCGCCGGATCATCGACATCAAGCAGCAGATCAAGGATCTCGACGACAACATCGCCCGGATCGAGCGGCAATCGGCCAGCCAGGACCCCGAGCAGAAGCGCCTGCTGTCGGACGCGCTGACCCGGTTCGAGGCCCTCGATAACGACCGCAAGAACGCCGAGAAATACTACCAGCAGGTGCTGACCGCCCATGAGCGCGCCCGCATCGTCGCGGCGCGGCAGATCGAGTTCTTCAGCCCGATCGTCGAGCCGGTGAAGGCGGAATCGTCCGTCGAGCCCCGGCGGGTCCTGATGATCAGCCTGGTCACCGCGGGAGCCGCCGTGCTGTTCGCTGCATCGATGTTCGCCCGAAAGATGATGAATTGAGGCGATCCGGATCAGCGTCTCGCCGCTGACCCGCCGGGATTCCCGGTCCAGCCCTGGGCGCGCCAACCCTCGGCGCGCTCATCGAGATCGATCGAGCCGGCGCGATCGAGGATCGCCATCACGCGGTCGGCTTGGTGGTCCTCGGCCCGGACCGTCACGAGGGTTCCGCCCCGGCGCACGCCCTCGGCATAAGTCTCGGCCTCGCCCTCGGTGAGGCCGGCCCCCGTGAGGCCGCCGATCAGGCCGCCGGCCGCGGCACCGACCCCCGCGCCTGTGGCGGCCGCCACCAGCCAACCCGCCGCGACCACCGGCCCGAGGCCGGGGATCGCCAGCAACCCGAGCCCTGCGAGCAACCCGGCCCCGCCGCCCAGGACCGTACCGACGGTCGCGCCCGTCCCGGCGGCGTCTACCGGATCGACGACATCGGGATGGGGATCGCCAAACGGCCGCTCCTGGATTTGGGCCGGTTCCGCCCGATTCGCCAGCAGGCTGATGTCCGCATGAGGAATGCCCGCAGACTCAAGCTGATCGACCACGCCGGTGGCGGTGTCGTACTCGTCGTAGAGGGCGGTGAGGACGCGCGCGGTCATGCGGGCTCTTTCGATCGGTGGGCTGCCGCCCGATCAAGCGGCGAAGGCTGTGCGGGTTCCGCCCGCGCCGTGCCGGTTCTTAACGGCGCGCTAACCATCCGCTCGGCAAATCTTGCCGCGTGCGCGCTCGGGATTCCCCGAGGCGGACGGCGATGGATCGAGAACGATGGCGGAGACGGCGAGCGTGCCGGCCAGGGGCGGGGCTATGAGCGGGGCCGCATCGGTCCTGAGTCAGCTCGCGCTGCCGACCCGCGGCGACCTCCATGCGCTGTCCAAGCGCTCCGACCTCATGTTCGCCACCGGCGTCATGGGCATCCTGGCGGTGCTGATCTTCCCGCTGCCGGCGGTGCTGCTCGACCTGCTGCTGGCGGTGTCGATCATCACCTCCGTGCTGATCATGATGACCGGCCTGTCGATCGACAACCCGCTGGAATTCACCGTCTTCCCGACGCTGCTGCTCATCGCCACGATGCTGCGGCTGGCGCTGAACCTCGCCTCGACGCGCCTGATCCTGGGCCACGGCCACGAGGGCACGGCGGCGGCCGGCCATGTCATCGAGGCCTTCGGCAACTTCGTGATGGGCGGCAATTTCGTCATCGGGATCATCGTGTTCGCGATCCTGATCATCGTGAACTTCGTGGTCATCACCAAGGGCTCGGGCCGCATCGCCGAGGTCGCCGCCCGCTTCACCCTTGACGCGATGCCCGGCAAGCAGATGGCGATCGATGCCGATCTCTCGGCCGGCCTGATCGACGAGAAGGTCGCCAAGGCGCGCCGGTCCGCCCTCGAGGAGGAATCGTCCTTCTTCGGCGCCATGGACGGCGCCTCGAAATTCGTCCGCGGCGACGCGGTGGCGGCGCTGCTGATCACCTTCATCAACGTGGTCGGCGGCATCGTCATCGGCGTGGCGCAGCAGGGCCTGAGCTTCGGCGATGCCGCCAAGAGCTACACCCTGCTCACCATCGGCGACGGGCTGGCGAGCCAGGTCCCGGCGCTGATCGTCTCGACCGCGGCCGGCATCCTGGTCTCGAAGGCGGGCGTGCGCGGCTCGGCCGACAAGGCGCTGGGCAAGCAGCTCGCGCATTATCCCAAGGCGCTCGGCATGTCGGCGGCCGTGATGTTCCTGATCGCGCTGCTGCCCGGCATGCCGATGCTGCCGTTCGTGCTGCTCGGCGGCGGGGCGGCCTACGCCGCCTGGCGCACCAACAAGACGGCCAACGAGGCGCCGCCGCTGGACGCGCAGGGCGTCCCGATGGACGCCAAGGCGGTTGCGGCCGCCGCGACGGCCAAGGAGGAGACCGTCACCGACCTGCTCAAGCTCGACGACCTGAAGCTCGAGATGGGCTACGCGCTCCTGGCCCTGGTCAACGGCGAGGGCCAGGACCGGCTGACCGACCAGATCAAGGCGCTGCGCCGCCAGCTCGCGGCGGAACTCGGCTTCGTGATGCCCTCGGTACGCATCCTCGACAACGTCCAGCTCGACGCCAATTCCTACGTGGTGCGGGTCAAGGAGATCGAGGCCGGCACCGGCCGGATTTTTCCTGGCCAGTTCATGGCCATGGATCCGATGGGCGGCCAGGTGCAGCTGCCCGGCCAGCACATGCTGGAGCCGACCTTCGGCCTGCCGGCGACCTGGATCGACGCATCCCTGCGCGATCAGGCGCAGCTCAAGGGCTATACGGTGGTCGATGCCGCCACCGTGGTCTCGACCCACCTCACCGAGGTGATCAAGGCCCACGTCTCCGAGCTCCTCAACCACGTCGAGGTCTCGAAGCTGCTGCGCGAGCTGCCCAAGGAGCACGCCGAGCTGCTCAAGGAGATCGTGCCGTCGCAGATCTCGACCACCGGCGTGCAGCGCGTGCTGCAATTCCTGCTCTCCGAGCGGGTGTCGATCCGCGACCTCGGGGCGATCGTCGAGGGGATCGCGGAAGTCGCGGGCTCGGTGAAGAATCCCCGCGACGTGGTCGAGCATGTCCGCGCCCGGCTCGGGCGGCAGATCTGCGCCCAGTACCAGGACCCGAACGGCACCTTGCCGATCATCACGCTGTCGCCCGCCTGGGAGCAGGCCTTCATGGAAGCGATCGTCGGCGAGCGCGAAGAGCGTTACCTGGCGATGCAGCCCTCGAAGCTCAGCGAGTTCGTCACCGCGGTCCGCGACCGCTTCGAGACCGCCGCCCGCCAGGGCGAGATGCCGGTGCTGGTCACCTCGGCGCAGTCCCGGCCGTTCGTGCGCTCGATCATCGAGCGGTTCCGCCGGGAGACGCCGGTGATGAGCCAGGCCGAGATCCACCCGCGGGCGCGGCTGCGCACCGTGGGATCAATTTGAGTGGGCGGCGGCAAGCGGCGGCCGTGTGTCGGGCTTATGGGCAGAAGCGGCCCTTCACCGTCCTGGCGAGCGCAGCGAAGCCAGGCAGGGCAGCGCGCGCCAGCCAGTAGCGTATCCCTGGATCGCGTCGCTGCGCTCGCGATGACGAGGCGGGTCGATCGAGCAAGCGGTTCTTCCGAAACCCGCCTCAGATCGCCTTCTGCTTCAGCTCTCGCTCCAGCTCGTGCGCGTCGAGCCCCGGCACGACCACGGGGGGCTCCGGCACGGTCGCGGGGACGGACGGGGTGATGGCGGCGGCGAGGCGGGAGCGCTCGAACAGCACCACGACGACCACCGAGATCAGCGCCGGGATCCAGAAGTAGAACACCCGAAACACCAGCAGCGCGGCGATGACGGCATTCTTCCGGGGCTCGTCGGCGACATCGATATTCATCGCGGTGAGGAAGACGATCTCGAAGACCCCGAGCCCCCCCGGAGCGTGCGAGGCGAGTGCCACCGAGAACGATGCGAGAAAGATCGCGAGCACGGGGATGAAATTCGGATTCACCGCGTCCGGCAGGGCGAAATAGATGATCCCCGCGGCACCCAGAAGCTCCAGTGGTGCGGCTGCGAGCTGACGCAGCATGATCCCCGGACGCGGATACTCGAGCTTGAATTTGCGCAAGCTGATGGGCGGCAGCCGGAGGAGCGAACCGATGACGTAGATCGCCACGAACGCCAGCATGCAGATGCCCACGACAATAGCCGTGCTCGGGTTGGTGATGATCGCCGGGAGCTTGTCCCTCAGCCGTTCCAGCAGGTTCGGATCGTAGACGAGCGTGAAGCCGCCGAGCAGGATCGTGCCGAGGAAGAACGTGAAGGAGCACAGGGCCACCAAGACGGCGACCTGGGCGGCCGAGAGGCCCTTGGCCGTATAGGCCCGGTAGCGCACCAGGGCGCCGGAGAACACCGAGGCGCCGATATTGTGCGACAGCGCGTAGGTGGTGAAGGAGCAGAGGGAGACGAACAGCCACGAGATGTGGCGCACGCCCAGATGCATCAGCGCGATCCGGTCGTACCAGGCGAGCGCCGCATAGGCCACGAGGGTCGAGATCGCCGCCATCAGGATGCGGTGCGGGGGAATTGCCAGGACCGCAGCCCAGATCGCCGCCAGCGACGTAGTCTTCAACTCTTGATAGAGAAAGTAGCCCGATACGACGACCGCTGCGAGGCCGATCAACGGCCAGATGAACTCGCTGAGCTTCTTCATGAACACCGACGCCCCGGGGAGAGCCCCTGATGCGCCGCCAAGCAACGCGCCGCAAGCGGATCGAGGCCATCGCGATCCCCTTGTCAGGCGATCATGACGGTTTCGTGCCGCGTCGCCGGCACATCAGACGCGGACTCGGAAGACCGGCCGCCGAACGGGGTGCAACGCGTGGCTGCGCGCCCCTTGGATCGGGTCAGCCCCGGGCGCGGGTGAGCCCGATCCCGTCCATCGCGGCCTGGTCCCGGACCGCGTCGGCGGCGCGCTCGGCGGTGCGCTCGCGATCGTGCAGGATCTCGACCTTCTTCAGCTCCTCGAACGCCTCGCCGAGTTCGGCCTTGGCCTCGGCCAGCTGGCCCTCCAGCGCCTGGGCGGACTGACGCATGTTGTCCCGGCGGCCGGCGGCGGCGCGCGCGTAGGTCGGGTAGGCGAAATGCCCGACATCGGTGATGCCGGCACGGGCCTCCTCGACGGCGACCTCGCGGTCGAGTTCCACCGCCATGCGCTGGAAGTCGGCCATCATCATCTCGATCTGGGTCACACGCCGCCGCTTCTCATCAACCTGGAAGCGACGCAGCCGGATCAGCGTGTCACGCGATTTCATTGGGACGCTCACTCCACGCAACGCTCGGGGCCGCGCCGAGGACCATGCCCGGCCCGTGCCCTAAGCAGGATCGCGAAGGCGAACCTGCTCGGACCCTGGTTCCGCATCACTCACTGCACAGAAGCGGTTACCGCTTCGCTGCATGATGCCTAGGCCCCGCCGATGATCTGGCTGAGCCGTGCGTAACCATCGCCGATGGACGTTGCTTCTTCCTTACCCTGCCCCAGAAAAGCCTCAAGATGCGGCATGAGCGCCACAGCCTCGTCGACCTCCTGGGACGAGCCCGCCCGGTAGGCGCCCAGCCGGATCAGTTCCTCCATGTCGGCATAGGTCGAGAGCACCCGGCGGGCCCGGCGGACCAGCGGCAGATAGGCCGGGTTGCAGGAGCGCGGCATGGTCCGGGAGACCGAGCGCAGCACGTTGATCGCCGGGTAGCGCCCGCGCTCGGCGATCGCCCGCTCCATGACGATGTGCCCGTCCAGGATGCCGCGGACCGCGTCGGCCACCGGCTCGTTGTGGTCGTCGCCCTCGACCAGCACCGTGAAGAGGGCCGAGATCGTGCCGACGCCGACGCCTGGCCCGGCCCGCTCCAGCAGCCGCGGCAATTCCGAGAAGACGGTCGGCGTATAGCCCTTGGCGGTGGGCGGCTCGCCCGCGGCGAGGCCGATATCGCGCTGGGCCATGGCGAAGCGGGTGATCGAATCGATCATGCACAGCACCTTCGCGCCCTGGTCGCGAAAATGCTCGGCCACCGACAGGGTCACGTAGGCGGCGTTGCGGCGCATCAGGGCCGGCTCATCGGAGGTCGCCACCACCACCACGGAGCGGGCGAGGCCCGCCGCGCCGAGATCGTCCTGCAGGAACTCCTGCACCTCGCGGCCGCGCTCGCCCACGAGGCCGATCACCGCCACGTCGGCGGCGGTGTAGCGGGCGAGCATCGACAGCAGCACCGACTTGCCGACACCGGATCCGGCGAAGATGCCCATCCGCTGGCCGGCACACATGGTCAGAAAGGTGTTGATGCACCGGACCCCGAGGTCCAGGGGGCCGCCGACCCGGGTGCGGGCATGGGCGGGGGGCGGGTCGGCGCGCAGGGAATAGACGTCCGGCCCCTGCGGCAGCGGCCCGAGCCCGTCGACGGGCCGCCCGAGCGCATCGATCACCCGCCCGAGCCAGGCGCTCGTCGGCCGGATCGCGCCCGCCGATTCGTCGCGCACGTAGGCCGGGCAGCCGCGGCGAACCCCTTCCAGGGAGCCGAACGGCATGGCGAGCGCCCGGTCGCCCTGGAAGCCGATGATCTCGCAGGGCACCAGCCCGAGGCCGTTGGCGCCCTCCACGTCGATCCGGCCGCCGAGCCGCATGGCGGCCACCGGGCCAGCGACCTCGACCAGCAGGCCGCGGATCGCCACCACGCGGCCGAACGTCTCCAGCACCTTGACGCGATCGAGAGCGGCCTGAGCCGCGGCGAGGTTGGTAACGGACCTTGCCGGAACCTGTGTCATCCGCCTCGCTCTCAACGCTTCGTTTACCGGCCTCCTTAACACTGCGGTCATCGGGCTCGCAGCGGTCCGGTTCGGGCTCCCGCGGCTTTTAGGGCTTCACGAAGTCGTGGGGCTGTGGCCGCAGGATCACAGCCGGGATCGGGTCGTTACGGGGGAAGCACTTACGCCCCCGGTCGTGGGCGTGCCGATCGCGAGAGGACCGGAATCACGGCCCCGGGCAGGGGTGGAGGGACCTCATTCCTCCAGTCAAGCTCGCAAGCCGGTGAACGAGACGCTTGCGGGTGGGAATCAGGTTTTGTTAACGATTAATCCATAGCGTTCCACGTCAAGAGCGACGGAGCGCCCGTCCACAGGCCGGTGGCGGGCGAAGGTGGTGACGTGTCTGCGCGCTGATGCGGCCGGCGGGGCTGGGGACCGACGACGATGCGGGTACTTTTGATCGAGGACGATAGCGCGACAGCGCAGAGCATCGAGTTGATGCTCAAGTCCGAGAACTTCAACACCTATACCACCGACCTGGGCGAAGAGGGGATCGACCTCGGCAAGCTCTACGATTACGACATCATCCTCCTCGACCTGAACCTGCCCGACATGTCGGGTTACGAGGTGCTGCGCAACCTGCGCGTGGCCAAGGTGAAGACCCCGATCCTGATCCTCTCCGGCATGGCCGGGATCGAGGACAAGGTGAAGGGCCTCGGCTTCGGGGCCGACGACTACCTCACCAAGCCGTTCCACAAGGACGAGCTGGTGGCCCGCATCCACGCCATCGTGCGCCGCTCGAAGGGCCACGCCCAGTCGGTGATCACCACCGGCGACCTGATCGTGAACCTCGATCAGAAGACCGTCGAGGTCGGCGGCGCCCGGGTCCACCTGACCGGCAAGGAGTACCAGATGCTGGAACTCCTCTCGCTCCGGAAGGGCACGACGCTCACCAAGGAGATGTTCCTCAACCATCTCTACGGCGGCATGGACGAGCCCGAGCTGAAGATCATCGACGTGTTCATCTGCAAGCTGCGCAAGAAGCTTGCCAATGCCAGCCAGGGCAAGAACTACATCGAGACCGTCTGGGGCCGCGGCTACGTGCTGCGCGAGCCGATGGATGCCGAAGAGCGCATGGCGGTCTGATCCTCCCGGATCATCGCCACCTCCGAAAAACCCCGTGCGGCTCGGCCGCGCGGGGTTTTCGATTTTTTGGACCTTACCGGTTGGGTGCTACCGGACCCCGGTCCCGGAAAAGACCTGGGCGGCCGGCGCGACCACGACGTAGCCGCCGCACGGAGCGGTGCGGGTGATCACGGCGCTGGCCACACCCCAGACATAGGTCCCGCCGCGGTCCTGCGCGACGACGGGACCGCCGGAATCGCCGAAGCAGACTCGGGCGCCGTTCGCCCGGGCGATGGTCAGGCCGGTGCTGCTCGCCGCGACCGGCGTTAGGGTCGCGGTGCGCAGGCGCCCGACGCCGCGCCCGGACAGGCCGGCGCCCGCGATCCGCAGGCTCTTAGGGACCCGGCGCGGATCGGCCGCGAGGGGCACCGGGCGCCGGTCGCGGACCGGTTCGGTCAGGCGCAGGACCGCGAGGTCGAGGGACAGGTCGGCGAGGCTCACGTCGGAGGCCGCGTTCGGCAGCATCTCGCCGGGATCGGGGCTGTAGCGGGCGGCGACCCGGGCGCCGTAAACCGGCCGCGTCGGTTCGGTGCCGCGGAAGAACACCACCAGCGCGCCGAGCGGATCGCCGTTCACGCAATGGGCCGCGGTGAGCACGAGGTCCGGCGCGACCAGGATGCCGGTGCAGCGCGTGAGGCTCAGCGCCTCCTCGGGCTGGGTGATCGTCCCGATGGCGACGGTGGCCTGCGCCAGCGCATCCCGCCCCGCCGGCGCCCCGCCGTCAATGGCGGCGGCCGGCGCCGCCAGACCGAGCGCGATCGCCAGCGCGAGCGCCGCGCCGGAAAGCAGCGTTGGTATCGTACCGAAAATGATCACGCGTTGACCTTCTGCGCTGAGATCTCCCGGTGCACAGATGCCGCGAGACACTATCAGCGCAAGCGACGCGACGACGCGGCCTTGTCGCTGATGATGTCGGATTGGCCTTGAGCCAACTGGAAATGTCTCCGTCTGATTCCTTCGAATCAGGGACGAGGATCAGCACCGCGTGATCCAGATCGAGAGGCAGCAAAATCCAGATCGGCGAGATCGCTCGACGGCGACGCGTCCGACCCGTGACATAGCGCGGAGCGAGTTGCATCGCGTGAAGCTTGCTTGCAGACCACCCGTCACTCGACAACCGTGTCTCTATATATTTCCACCTGCAAATCGCAAATTCCACGGTTCCGAAATTAAATCATGTTATTACGTTGTAAATCCCTAATAGCTTTATAATTGATCAATTTGATATTGCTTTGAGAGATCAGGGTTTTCAATCCTTGGTCCAATAAGCAATCCATATCGTGTCGACGGATCGCGTGATAATGTTGATCATAAGCGCGCAGTTCCCGGCCGTCGACGACGGGGTGGACATAAATTTCAGTCACCCCGGGATTGATCATCGCCAGACTATTCCGCAGAACTTCAGCCGTTTGCCTCGGCCAAGCTTCAATCAGGTGATCGTTATACAGGACGCCGCGCTCATCCGCGCGTTGTCGTGATTCAAATCCATGCACGGCCGGATGATCTCGACCCATCATCCGGACAGGTAGATTGTATTCCACGGCCAAATCGAGATAGATTTCATATAGATTAACCGGAATTGCATCACCATCATATGCGCGTCGAGATGAGTCACGTCGACGCCCCAGGAAAGCGCGGCCTCGATTTGGGCCCGGCACTCGGCCCGAGCGTCTCCAGGCTTGATCATACTCAACGCGGCCGCCGTCGTTCTGGCTAGAAAACCGGTTTCATCATGAAGTGATGCGGCGCCTGTCAATCCTCGCCAACGGTATCCCTCGTACTCCGACGTCAAAGTCAAATGAACGCCGATCGAAAAACCATCAAGCATTTCGACGGCTTCCAATGCCCACGGGCACGGGACCATCAACGTTGCGCTCGTCGCAAAGCCGTCAGTGAGTGCCCGGTGGGATGCGATGTTCGCGCTGTGGCTCGACCCTAGGTCATCGCAGTTCACGATCAACAATCGATCGTTCTTGTCATAACCCAGGCTCTCGGCTAGATTTGCACGACTCATTCGACGACCCTTAGTATTTTTATAGCAAAGTTCTTTACGTACTCGAAATTTATTGACCTAGAAACTTTATATTTCATCTGAGTGACGATCATGCGACGCGAAATTCTTTTATCCCGCGTAAATTTATCCTCAAGCCGTGAGGAATACCTCAGAAATAACATCATGTTTGTTATCAACTCATTCAATCAACCGACATATCTCTTGAGAATGATTTTATATTTACTGGAAAATAACTTTACTAACATATGTATTATTGATCAGGCAAGCACATCCGCAACGTGTGTCGCGCTCCTCAATTCAAAATTTGTAAGGTCCTGCTGTCGAGTCGTGGTCAATTCCAGCAACGATGGGCCAAGATCATTTTTTGATTCGGATTATTTCAAGAATGCTCCGAATTATTTTATTTTTACCGACCCCGATATCGAATTGCCGGATCATCTGCCAAAAGACTTCCTTTCCCGGCTTATCCAGATCGAGCGAGAAAATAAGATCGGGAAGGTAGGATGCGCGTTAAGACTTGATGATTATTGTAATTTTGACAATAAAACCATCATTCGTGATGGAAAATTGTTAAATGTTCTGGACTGGGAGAAGCAGTTTTGGGAAAATGAGATCGAGCCAACAATTTATTCGGCTCAAATCGATACGACCTTTGCTGTGTACAATAAAGAAAATTTTAAAACTCACGATTTCTATCGTGCCCTGCGCGTTGCCGGCTCCTATTCTGCTCGCCATCGCCCTTGGTACAAAGACAAGCGCATTCCGCAGCAAGAATGGGAGTACTACCTTCGACAGACCAGGCATTCTTTCTGGTTCAATCTGAACGAGGTCGAAAACAATCTAGAGCACGATCTAATGTGAGCTGGAGCGTCCATCAGCGCGACACCGTCCATGTGCTGGTGCCGTCCTTGCCGTCCTTTACCGACACGCCCATGGCGGCAAGGGCATCGCGCGCCCGGTCGGAGGCGGCCCAGTCCTTGGCGGCCCGGGCCGCCCGGCGCTCGGCGATGAGCGCTTCGACGGCGGCGACGTCGATCCCGGCAGCGGCGACCTGATCCTGCTCACGGTCGCTGCGGGTGCGCGCGAGCAGGCCGAACAGGTTCGCACCGGCCCGCAGCGACGCCGCCTCATCGGAGCCGCCGCCGGCAAAGCCGTGCAGCGCGTTGATCGCAGCCGGGGTATTGAGATCGTCGCACAGCGCGTCGATCACCGAATCCGGCGCCGCATCGGCGGCCGGCGCATCCCCTGCGGCATTGTACCAGCGGTCGAGCACGCGGCTGGCCTCTTCGAGCCCACGCAGGGTCCAGTCGATCGGCTGCCGGTAATGCGTCTTGAGCATGGTGAGGCGCACGACCTCCCCCGGCCAATCGTTCAGCACGTCGCGGATGGTGATGAAGTTGCCGAGCGACTTCGACATCTTCTCGCCTTCCACTTGCAGGAAGCCGTTGTGCAGCCAGACATTGGCCATCACCGGCGTCCCGAAGCAGCAGCGCGATTGCGCCACCTCGTTCTCGTGGTGGGGGAAGATCAGGTCGATGCCACCGGCATGGATGTCGAAGGTTTTGCCGAGGTGCTTGGCCGACATCGCGGAGCACTCGATATGCCAGCCGGGCCGGCCCGGCTCGGCGATGCCGGCGGGCGACGGCCAGGATGGCTCGCCGGGCTTTGACGGCTTCCACAGCACGAAATCGAGGGGCGAGCGCTTGTAGGGCGCGACCTCGACCCGGGCGCCGGCTTCCATCTCGTCCAGCGGGCGCTTCGAGAGGCGGCCATACTCGGGCATGGCGGGCACGTCGAACAGCACGTGCCCCTCCGCCACATAGGCGTGCCCCCCGGCGACCAGCGCGTCGATCATCGCGCGCATCTCGGCGATGTGATCGGTGGCGCGGGGCTCGATGAAGCGGGGCGGCTCGCCCGGCCGGTTCACGTCCTCGGGGCTCAGGATGCCAAGATCGCGAATGTCCCGGTGGAACTGCTCGAGCGTGCCGTCAGTGAGTTCGCGGATGGTGATGCCGCGCTCGGCCGCCCGGGCGTTGATCTTGTCGTCCACGTCGGTGACGTTGCGGGCGTAGGTGACGTGCGCCGGTCCGTAGAGGTGGCGCAGGAGCCGGAACAGCAGGTCGAAGACGATGATCGGGCGCGCGTTGCCAATATGGGCCGCGTCATAGACGGTCGGGCCGCAGGCATACATCCGCACCCGGGCGGGATCGATCGGCGCAAAGGCCTCCTTGGCACCGGTCAGCGTGTTGTAGAGCCGCAACATCGGCGCCATGAAACCCATCCCCTTCCGGCGCCGCGGCCGGATCCCGGTGCCGCGCCGTCGCCGGAAAACCGGCCCTGCCTTCAACGACCTGCGGGCTCTGCGCCGCGAAGAGCGGCCGAACCGTGGCGGCTCACGCCGTACCGCGGCGGCCCGCTGTTGCACCGCGGCGACGGTGCCGTGCGCCCGATGGGGCTAACGCAAAAGCGTGAGGAATTCGAGATGGTCCTCGCACGTGCGGGGTAAGCCTTCCTTAACCGCGCCGTCGGACCGTCCGGCCCAAGCTCATCACACGCAAGATACTGTGCCCAAGGATAGTCCATGCGACGCAAGGCTGCCGGTTACTTCGTCATCGCCGCTTCCCTGACCACGGCCTGCCTCGCGCAGGTCGCGTTCGCCGGCAGCGACGGCGAGACGCCCGCGAAGGCCCCGAGCCATGTCGAGAAAACCTTCCTGATCCCGTCGAGCGACGGTTACGGCGTCGGCGACTGCCTGACGACCCCCGGCAGCGAGTGCGGCCAGGTGGTCGCCAATGCCTGGTGCGAGGCGCAGGGCTACGCCGCCGCCAACACGTTCGGGATCGCGGCCGCCGACGAGTATACCGGCGCCATCGAGCAGCCGATCTCCACTCCGACCGAGCGCCCGATCCGCATCACCTGCCGGGACTGAGCGAGAAGGGCGTCAGCCTTTCACGAAATCCGCGCATTTCGGTGCCGGCTCGGTGCCCCACGGCGCCAGCGGCACCGCCGAGGTCGAGTTCTTCGGCGAGCCCTGGATGACCTTGTCCGAATAGACCATGTAGATCAGCGTATTGCGTTGGGCATCACAGCCACGCACGATCTGCATCGACTTGAAGATCAGCGAACGCCGCTCGCTGAAGACGACTTCGCCCTGGCCCAGTTTGCCCTTGAAGGCGATCGGGCCGGTCTGGCGGCAGGCGAGCGAGATGTCGGAGACATCCTCGGCCAGGCCGAGCGTCCCCTTGATGCCACCCTTCTCCGGCTGCGTGTACCAGCAGGCGACCCCCGACACGGCCGGATCGTCGATGCCGTAGACGACGAGCTTGTCGTTGGGGGTCAGCGGCCGCCAGACCGTGGATTTGGAAAAGATCCGGTCCGGCTCCTGGGCCGAGGCTGGTCCGGCCGCGGCCAGACCGAGGGCGAACAGCCCGACATAAGTGAGACTCCGAAACCACATCACGGGTCAATTCCCTGCTCAAGCGCGCGACCCCGATGTAGGAGGGCTGTCGCCGCCTTGCGAGGGGGCGTACACTCAAGCTGCTTCGGTCCCACCGCACGGGCAGGACGCGCTCGACCAGCGGGATTAGAGTATTTCCGATCAACGCGATGCAGCCGATGCTTGACCGCCCGATCGTCCGTTCGCTCGGCCGCCTCTTCTTGAGTGCAGCGCTGGCGTTCGGTCTGTCCCTGAGCCTCGAAACTGCCTGGGCAGAGGATGCACCGGACGGTGCGCCCGTCGCCGGAGAGGTGCGGCCCAGTGCTCCGCAGCTGCCGTCGCCCGTGTGCCGGCGCTACCGGGCGGAGCTGGCCTCCCTGCAGAACGGCGCCAGCACCACCCGGGCGCTCAACGACGAGATCGGTCGGCTGGAGGCCTATTTCCGCGGGCTGAACTGCGAGGGCGGCAAGTTCCTGTTCTTCGATACCCGCCCGCCCCAGTGCGGGGCCGTGGAGCAGCGCATCCGCGCGCTCAAGGCCACCTATGGCGGCGCGGTGTTCGACGACAGCGGCGCCCGCCGGCGCGAATTGCAGGGTCTGGTCACGGCCAACTGCCCCGCCCGGGAGACCTATGCGGCCACCGGCGAAAGCTACGCCAAGGGCGGCCCGCAGATGGTGTGCGTTCGGACCTGCGACGGCGGCTTCTTCCCGATGCGCAATTTGCCCGAGGGGCGCGGCGGTGCCGACGAGATGTGCCAGGCCCTCTGCCCCGGCACCGAGGCGCAGGCCTATTCCATGCCCTACGGCGACGAGGCGCTGAAGCACGCCGCCTCGGTGAAGGGCAGCCGCGCCTATGCGAGCCTCGCCAACGCGTTCAAGTTTCGCAAGGAATTCGTGCCGAATTGCTCGTGCAAGCCGCAGAACCAGACCTGGGCGCAGTCCCTGGTGAAGGCCGAGAGCATGCTGGTGCGGCACAAGGGCGACATCTTCGTCACGCCCATGCAGGCGGAGGCCCTGTCGCGCCCGAAGGTCCGCCTGACCCTGGTCGGCCGGGCCGACCGGACCGCGGCCGAACTCGCCGCCGACGCCGCCGGACGCGCCGGGGTCGACATGAATGCCGGCGCGGCCGCCGATGCCAAGGCAGGCGAGGTGAAGCCGAGCGGCGCCAAGCCCGACCACGTCGCGGTTCGGATCATCGCCCCGGACATGATCGCGGTGCCCCAGCGCCTGACACCCTAACGGAGTCTTGAGCGGCCGGTGCGGAACCCATGGGCCGCACACGGGGTTCGGGTCGGCTCGATCCGAGACGAGGCCCCGATGCGGCTGCTGCGACTGATCCTCCTCACCGGCACGGTGATTCCTGGCCTCACCCTGGTGCAGCCGGCCGGGGCATCCCCGGGCGCGATGCTCATGGCCCAGGGCGGCCCCGACGAGCGGGGCCCGCGCGGCGGCGAGCCTCCGCATGGCGGCCCCCGTCCGGAACGGCCGCCGCAGGAACGTCCCGGACCACCGCCCGGACCGCCGCCCGCCGCGCGCGAGCGGCCCGAGCCGCGACCCGAGCGTGCCCCGCCGCCGCGCGAGCGTCCCGAACCGCCGGCCCAGCGGCAGCCTCAAGCCGAGCCGGCCCCGCGGGAGCGCGCCCCCGAGCGCCGACCCGAGCCGCCGGCGGCCCGGCCGCCCGCTCCGGAGCGTCGGATGGATCGGCAGCCGGACAGCCCGGAGCGTCCGGCGCCGCAGCAGCGCCGAGCACCGGAACGGCCCGAATCCGACCGGCAACCGGCGCAGCGTGATCCATCGCCTCCACCGCCACCCCGGTCGGCGCCCGAGCGTCCGCCGCAGCGTGCGCCGGATCAGGACCGCCGGGCACCGGAGCCGGAGCGGGCCGCACCCAACAATCCGGCACAGCGCCGCGATGCCGTTCCCGACCGTGAGGGCCCGGGCCGGCCGGTGCAGCGCCCGGACGCCCAGCCCGGCGCTCAGCCCCAGCCGAACGCGGGTCCCGGCGGGGCACCCGGGCGGCCCCTGGCGCCCAATATGGCCCCCGGCGTGCCCGGACGACCCGTCCAGCGCCTCGAGAACCAGCCCGGCGCGGAGCCCGGTCGCCCGGTACCGCCGAACATGGCGCCGGGGGTGCCCGGCCGTCCCGTCCTGCCGCCGGGGCCCCCTCCGGGCGCGAACGCCCCGCCTCCGCCAGGCGCTCAACCGGGTCAGCCGCCGGCTGGCGGCCCGGGCGCCCGCGGCGCCTTCAACACGCCGGGCCAGCCCGGCTACGTCCCGGGCGGTTTTCGTCCGGACGACGACGCGCGCGACTACGACCAGGTCCGCCGCGATCGGCGCGCGTTCAGCGAGGGTGGCCGGACCTATTATCGCGAGCCCGGCCGGATCATCGTCCAGGATCGCGACACCTACCTGATCCGTCACGACGAGAACGAGCGGTTCCGGGATCTCGACCCGCGCGGCTTCCGCTCCGAGCGGCGCGGCACGGACTATTACAGCTTCATCGACCGGCCGGGCGGCGAGCAGATCGTCACCGTCACGGACGATGACGGCCGGATGCTGCGCCGCTACCGCCGTCTTCGCGACGGCCGCGAAGTGGTGATCATCGACAACAGCTACGGCGGGCCGCCGCGCCCGATCTACGACGACGTGGTCGTGCTGCCGCCGCCCGACATCCGCATCCCGCGCGACCGCTACGTCGTGGAGTACGAGCAGGCGGACGAGGGCGCGGTCTACGAGGCGCTGACGGCCCCGCCGGTGGTCGCCATCGACCGCCGCTACACCCTGGATCAGGTCCGCTACAGCCCCGACCTGCGGTCCCGGATGCGCTCGGTGGACATCGACACGATCAATTTCGATACGGCCTCATTCACGGTCACGCCGGACCAGGCCGCCCGGCTGTCGGTGATCGCAGCCGCCATCAACCGGGCGATCCGCGCCAACCCGCAGGAAGTCTTCCTGATCGAGGGCTACACCGACGCGGTGGGATCCGACATCGATAACCTGTCCCTGTCGGACCGCCGGGCGCAATCGGTGGCGACCGTGCTGACCCAGCAGTTCCAAGTTCCGCCCGAGAACCTAACCACCCAGGGCTACGGCGAGCAGTACCTGAAGGTGAACACGCAGAACGCCGCCCGGGAGAACCGCCGCGTCACGGTCCGCCGGATCACCCCGCTGCTGCAGCAGGGGACGGCGCAGGGCGCGCCGCCCCCGCGCTGATAGGAGGATCGACACCGACCGAACGGGGCGATCCCGGTCGGTCATGATCACCGCGGTAGGCCACGATGCGGCGCGCCCTCGATCCGGGCTGATCCGCCCGCATGGCGACAGCGCGCCGCCTGCGGTTGACGCGGGCAGCCCTGCGCCGCACCACCGAGCGAGTGAAGCAGCGCGGGACGGTGATGGCGAGCGACGGCAACGAGCGGCTGATCCGGTCGGGCACGCCGGTCTTCCGCCGCACGGCCCTGGCGCTCGCCGCAGCCGGGTTCTCGACCTTCGCGGTGCTCTACGCGGTGCAGCCGCTGCTGCCGATTTTCTCCGAGGAATTCGGCGTCTCGCCGGCCGAGAGCAGCCTCGCTTTGTCCCTGCCCTGCGGGCTGCTCGCCGTGGCCCTGCTGGTGGTGAGCCCGCTCTCGGAGATCTGGGGCCGCAAGCCGGTGATGCTGGCCTCCCTGTTCGCCTCGGCTTTTCTGACCATCGTGGCCGCCCTGGTGCCGAGCTGGCACGGCTTCCTGGTCCTGCGGGCGCTGTCCGGGCTGACCGCCAGCGGCCTGCCCGCGGTGGCGATGGCCTATCTCGCGGAGGAAATGGATGCGCAGGCGATCGGCCTGTCGATGGGTCTCCTGGTCGGCGGCAACGCGCTCGGCGGCATGTCCGGCCGGCTGATCAGCGGGGTGATGGCCGACCATGTGAACTGGCGCATCGGCCTCGCCACGATCGGCGGCCTCGCTCTGGTCGCCGCCCTGGCTTTCTGGCGCTGGCTGCCGCCCGCACGCAACTTCGTGTCGCGCCGGATGGCCTGGCGCGAGGTGCCGGGCAGCTTCGGCCACCATTTTCGCGATGCCGGCCTGCCCTGGCTGTTCGCGGAAGGCTTCCTGCTGATGGGCGGCTTCGTCTGCATCTACAACTACATCGGCTTTCGCCTGCTCGACCCGCCGTTCTCCCTGAGCCAGACGGTGATCGGCCTGATCTTTTCCGTCTACATCGCCGGGATGGTCAGCAGCCCCGTCGCCGGCGAGCTGGCGAGCCGCTTCGGCCGGCGGCGGGTGCTGTGGCTCGCCACCGGGCTCGGGCTCGCCGGGATCCTGATGACGGCGGCCGACAACATCCTGCTGATCGTCGCCGGGGTCGTTGTGGTGACCATCGGCTTCTTCGGAGCGCATTCGGTGGCGAGCAGCTGGGTCGGGCGCCGGGCGCTCCGCGACCGGGCGCAGGCCTCCTCGATCTATCTGTGCCTGTACTATCTCGGCTCGTCGGTGCTCGGCACCGCGGGCGGCTGGTTCTTCGCCCATTCCGGCTGGACCGGCGTGGTGCTGTTCGTGGGCGGACTCTACGGTCTGGCGCTGGCCATCGCGATTCGGCTGTCGCGCCTGGCGCCGCTGACGGTTTGAGTCGCATTCCGCACGGCCGTGCGTCGGGTTTTTGACAGTCTTTACCGAACCTTGCCATGCTGCCCCAAGGAGGTGCCAGCATGGCGAGCGTGACCATCTCGTTGCCCGACCCGATGAAGGCCTGGGTGGAGGAACAAGCCGACACGGGCCGCTACGCCAATGCAAGCGACTACGTGCGCGACCTGATCCAGCGCGACCAGGAACGCCTGGCACAAATCGGCGAGCTGCAACGGTTGATCGATGAGGGCCTGGCCAGCGGCATCAGCGGCCGGTCGGAAGACGAGATCCGCCGGCTCGGACGAGAGAGATTGGCGGCCCTCCAGGCCCGATGACCTTTCGGACCACCGCTCAGGCCGATGAGGACATTGCCGAGGCCTACGCGGCGGGCGCGTTGCGCTTCGGCGAGGCCCAGGCCGAGCGCTACCAGGACGGCCTGTTCGACACGTTCCGGATGCTGGCCGCCAATCCTCGGCTGGCGCATGAGCGGCGGGCGTTCGCGCCGCCGATGCGGCTCCATCGCTGCAAGGCCCACATGATCGTCTACGTCGAAGATGAGGCCGGCATCCTGATCGTTCGCATCCTGCATGGCCGGCAGGATTGGGAACGCGCCCTGTCGTGAACGACGATCGCACGTCCCGGCCTGCCGGCGATTGCGGATCGCCCCAGCCCGGCGCATCGTCCGCAACCGGGCAGCCAGGACGATGCTCCTGAACCGAGGAAGGACTTATGAGCGCGCGCGACCATTCCGGCCATGTCGTCGACCAGTTCGGCGCCCAGGCCTCCGCCTACGTGACGAGCGCCGTCCACGCCGCGGGCGCCGATCTCGACCGGATCGGCGCGCTGGTTCGCGCGATGCCGGGCGCGCGGGTGCTCGATCTCGGCTGCGGTGGCGGGCACGTCGCCTTCGCGGCCGCGTCGGCCGGCGCCGCGGTCACGGCCTACGACCTCTCGGCCGAGATGCTGGCGGCGGTCACCGCCGAGGCCGGGCGGCGCGGCCTCGACCGGATCGAGACCCGGCAGGGCGCCGCCGAGACCCTGCCCTTCCCGGATGCCGCCTTCGACGCGGTGCTGACCCGCTACAGCGCCCACCATTGGCGCGACGTCCCGGCCGCCCTGGCGGAGGCGCGGCGCGTGCTGAAGCCGGACGGCCTGCTGGTGGTCTGCGATGCCGTCGCCCCGGAGGAGCCGCTGCTCGATACGCATCTCCAGGCGGTCGAACTGCTGCGCGATCCCTCGCATGTGCGCGACTACCGCGTCTCGGAATGGCGCCGCATGCTGGAGATTGCCGGTTTCGCCCCCGGCGAGGCGCTCGCGAGCCGGCCGCGCATGGACTACGCGAGCTGGATCGCCCGGATGCGGACGCCGGAGGTCAACGCGGCGGCGATCCGCGCCCTGCAGGCCTCGGCGCCCCGGGAGGTGATCGAGCATTTTTCCATCGCGGCCGACGGCAGCTTCCTGCTGGATTCCGTGCTGATCGAGGCGCGCCCGCGCTGAAGCGCGGTCGCAGGCTTGGCCGTTGAACGGTCCGCACTCCGCACCCATCTTCGAGGCCCGTTCCACCAGAGGAAGCCCGGCCCGCCCTGCGGGAGCGCGGCTCTGCAAACCCGCCTGCTCGAGCTCGTCACCGTCGTCCTGCTGATCGCGCTGAACGGCGTCTTCGCTCTCTCGGAGCTGGCGGTGGTCTCGTCGCGCAAGAGCCGCCTGCGCGCCTACGCGGAGGCGCGCCGTCCAGGTGCGAAGGCGGCCCTGGCGCTCGCCGAGGAGCCGGGGCGGTTCCTGTCCACGGTCCAGATCGGCATCACCCTGATCGGGATCCTGTCCGGGGTGGTCTCCGGCGCGGCGCTCGGGGACCGCCTGGCACTGACGCTGATTGATCTCGGCCTGCCCAAGGGCTGGGCCGACACGCTGGGCTACACCCTGGTGATCGGGGTGATCACCTACCTGTCGGTCATCATCGGCGAGCTGGTCCCGAAGCATCTCGCCCTGCGTAACCCGGAGGGTATCGCCTGCGCGGTGGCGCCCGGCATGCGCTACGTCGCCCGGGCCGCCCTGCCGGCGGTGTGGCTGCTCGACGCCTCCACCCGGGCGGTGTTCCGCCTGATCGGCCAGGAGACCGAGAGCGCCAGCGCGGTCACCGAGGAGGAGATCCGCAGCCTCGTGGCCGAGGCCGAGACCGCCGGCGTGATCGAGGGCGGCGAGCGCGCGATGATCTCCGGCGTGCTCCGGCTCGGCGACCGGCTGGTGCGCGGCGTCATGACCCCGCGCACCGAGGTCGTGTGGCTCGATCTTTCGGACGATCCCGAAACCATCCGGGACCGGTTGCTGGCGAGCCCCCATGCCCGCCTGCCGGTGGCGGATGGCGGGCCGGACGCCATGATCGGCGTCGTGCAGGTGCGCGACCTGATCGGCCCGCTCGCGCGCGGCGAGCCCCTCGACCTGCGGGCGCATGTCCGCCGGGCGCCGGTTCTGCCCGATACCCTCGACGCCCTCGATGCCCTGGACGCCCTGCGCAAGGGTCCCGTGCCGATGGCGCTGGTGCATGACGAGTACGGCCATTTCGACGGGCTCGTGACCCCGGCCGACATCCTCGACGCCATCGCGGGCGCGTTCCATTCCGAGAGCCTCGAGCCGGATGCGGTGCGCCGTCCGGACGGCTCCTGGCTGATCGCCGGATCGATGCCCGCCGACGAGATGGCGGACCAACTCGGCCTGCGCCTGCCGCCGTCGCGCGACTACGCCACGGCCGCCGGGCTGGTCATCGCGACGCTCCAGCACCTGCCGGAAACCGGCGAGACCTGCGACATCGCCGGCTGGCGCTTCGAGGTGGTGGATCTCGACGGCCGCCGCATCGACAAGCTGCTGGCGACGCGGCTGGAAGAAGCGGAGGCGGCGTAAGCGCTACGCCGTTTCGCCCGCCAGCCGCCGCGCCGCCCGGTCGCGGCCGATCAGCGGCAGCAGCCCGGCGAGATCCGGCCCGTGTTCCAGGCCGGTCAGCGCGAGGCGCAGCGGCATGAACAGCCCCCTGCCCTTGGCGCCGGTGCGGCTGCGGATCTCGGTGGTCCAGGCCTTCCAGGTCTCGGGGCCGAACGGCTCCGGCGGCAGGGTCTCGCGGGCCGCCGCGATCACGGCCTCCTCGGTGAGCACCGGATCGATCGGGCCGGCCACGACCTGCCACCAGTCCCGCGCTTCCGAGACGCGGCCGAGATTGGGCTGCACCGCCAACCAGAACGCCTCGGCGGCCTCAGCAGGGATGCCGAGTTCGGCCAGGCGCGGGGCGACCTCCGCGTACGGCATGGCGTGGACGAGCCGGGCGTTGAGCCCGTCGAGTTCCGCCGGGTCGAACCGGGCCGGCGCGCGGGAGATCTCGCCGAGATCCACCAGGCTCGCCAGCGTGTCGAGGTCCGGCACCGCCCGCACGGATTCGGCCGAGCCGGTGAGCACCGCCAGCGAGCGCACGGCGGCAGGCTCGTAGCCGGCCTCGCGCAGGCCGCGCAGCGACAGGTGGCCGAGCCGCTTCGACAGCCCCTCTCCGTCCGCAGTGGTGAGCAGGTTGTGATGGGCGAAGATCGGCACGGGGGCGCCGAGAGCCTCGAAGATCTGCACCTGCACGCCGGTGTTGGTGACGTGGTCCTCGCCGCGGATCACGTGGGTGATGCCGAGATCGGCATCGTCGACCACGGAGGGCAGCGTGTAGAGGTAGCTGCCGTCGGCGCGGATCAGCACCGGGTCGGACAACGACGCGCAATCGACATGGGCCGGCCCGCGCACGAGGTCGTCCCAGGTTACCGTCCGCGCGTCCAGGAGGAACCGCCAATGCGGCCGGCGGCCTTCCGCTTCCAGGGCGGCGCGCTCCTCGGCGGTGAGCTGGAGCGCGGCCCGGTCGTAGGTCGGCGGCTGGCCGCGGCCGAGCTGGCGCTTGCGCCGCCGCTCCAGCTCCTCCTGGGTCTCGTAGCAGGGATAGAGCCGCCCGGCCGCGCGCAGCCGCTCGGCGGCGGCGTCGTGCCGGGCCTCGCGCTCGCTCTGCCGGGCGAACAGGTCCGGCTCGATCCCAAGCCAGGCCAGATCCTCCCGGATCGCCGCGGCGAAGGTTTCGGTCGAGCGCTCGGCGTCGGTGTCATCCAGGCGCAGCAGGAATTGGCCGCCCGCCTTGCGCGCGAACAGCGCGTTGAGCAAGGCCGGGCGGGCGTTGCCGATATGCAGGTAGCCGGTGGGCGAGGGAGCGAAGCGGACGAGCGTCATGCTCCGCTCTGTAGCCGATCTGCGCCGGTTTTTGCGCGTCCCTTCGCGCATGGGTGGCGCGAACCGCCTCCATCCATGCCCCAGCGCGCTACCCAGAGCCGGCAAAACCCGTCAGAAGGCCCGCTTGGCGCAGGTTGGGGTGAGCGGGATGGACGAGACGGCCGATATCGTTGTTGTCGGCGGCGGGATGGTCGGGCTGGCCTGCGCCATCGCGCTCAAGGATCGCGGCCTCGACGTGGTCCTGTGCGATCCCGGCGAGGCCCGGGCCCGGACCTCCTACGGCAATGCCGGCGTCGTCAGCCGCGGCTCGATCCTGCCGATGTCGAGCCCGGCCCTGTGGGGCAAGCTCCCGGCCTATCTGTGCAACGCCGACCGGGGCCTGCGCCTGCATTACACCCACCTGCCGCGGATCCTGCCCTACACGGCGCATTTCCTGGCGAGCGCCCGGGCCTCGCGCTGGCGTCGCGCCGCCGCCGCCCTGCTGCCGCTGACGAGCGCCGCCTACCCGGCCCATGAGCGCCTCGCCGCCCGGGCCGGCACCGGCGAGCGGCTGCAGCGGACCGGCTGGCTCAAGGCCTACCGGACCGAGGATTCCTTCAAGGCCGCGGTCCTGGAACGGGAGATCCTTGCGGGCCACGGGGTGGCCTTCGACATTCTCGATACGGCGGGCATCCGCGATCTGGAGCCGGCCCTGGTCCGCCCCTACGCCCGAGCGATGCTACTCACCGAGACCGGCTCGGTGCGCGAGCCCGGCCGCCTGATCGAGGCCTGCGAAGCACTGTTCACCGGTTTGGGCGGACGGCGTCTGCGCGGCAGTGTCGAACGGCTGTCGCCGGAGGCGGACGGATGGCAGGTCGTCCACGAGACCGGGACGGTGCGGGCCAGGCAGGTGGTGCTGGCGGCGGGCGCCGCCTCCGGGGCGATTGCAAAAACCCTGGGCTACCGCTTCGCCGTGGCGGCCGAGCGCGGCTATCATCGTCACTACGCCTTGCACCCGAACAGCCCGCCCCTGACCCGGCCGGTGCTCGATACCGGCGCCGGATCGATCCTGTCGCCGATGGGCGATCACCGGATCCGGGTGCTCTCCGGCGTCGAGCTCAATGCCCGCCACGCCACCCCGGACCACACCCAGATCGAAGCTGCGTCCCGCGAGGCCGCCGAAACCCTGCGGCTGGGCGGCCCCCTCGACAACGAGCCCTGGCTCGGCTCGCGCCCGTCCACCCCCGACGGGATGCCGGTGATCGGACCGGCGCCCCGGCACAAGGGCCTGCTGTTCGCGTTCGGCCACGGCCATATCGGCCTGTCGACGGGGCCGATCACCGGCGAGATCGTTGCCGACCTCGCCACCGGCCGGACCCCGGCGGTCCCTGTGGCGGCCTTCGCACCCGAACGCCTGCTGGGCTGGCCGCGGCTGCTGTAGGCGTCAGCGCCAATCGTAGGGGTTGTAGGGCTCCAGCGCGGCCTGGATCCGCCGCAGGATCTGCGGCTGACGCTGGAGATCGGCCTCGCGGGCGAGCGCCCGCAGGAAGGCCCGGGGGCCGTGTTCGAGGTCCCGCGCCAAGCCGTCATAACGCTCGGCCGGCTCGACATGGGGCGGGTTGACGGTGACGAGGTAATCGAGGCCGCAGGTCGGCGGGTCTATCCCCAGCCGGTAGCAGATCTGCACCCGGGCGAAGGGCTCGCCGGGCCGGCGCACGACCCGGTAGCCGCCGCGCCTGAAGGCGCCGCCGGTGGCGCGCTCGGCATAGGCGAGCGTGCCGTCCACCGTGGCGAGGCTGTCGGTGTGCCGGCTGCGCACGAGGTCGATGGCGGCGCGCTCGGTGGGCAGGAAACGCTGCGCCTGCGCCCCGGACGCGACCGAGGCGGCGAGCAGAGCGAGGGCGAGGCGTCTCACGGCTTCCTCATGCAGACGGCGACCGGCTTCGCGTCCTTGGCGGCCTTGGCGGTCATGTCGAGGCAGCCGACCGTGGACACGCCGTCGGTGACGGTCACGGACGGGACCACCGCCATGCCCTCGCAATAGGCGCCGATCAGTTCCTCGTCACGATGACAGGCCACGTCGAGCCGCACCAGCGTGTTCATGGCCGCCCCCGCCGGCCCGACCGCGCCGGCCGGCCCGCGCTCGCCCGTGGGGCCGCGCTCCCCGGTGGCGCCGTTCAGGCCCGGCGGCCCCTGCGGTCCGGGCGGTCCCTGATCGCCCTTCGGCCCGGGCGGCCCGGCCGGTCCCGGCTTGGGCGCCTCGCAGCCGGCGAGCGCGAGCGCCGCGATCAGCCCGGAGACGATCGCGGCGGTCTTCAGGATTCTCATGGGGTGCTCCGGCCAAGATGCCGCCGACGAAGTGGCGCCGTTCGGCCCAGCGTCAATGGCGGCCCTTCGGGCGCGAGGCCGGGCAATACACTCCGGATACAACCCTCAGTAGAATACGCGCTTATATCTCGATCTGCCTGTTCGGATTAAGCATTTCGCAAACGATTAGTCACACATCACAGCATGTGCTGGTCTTAACGTTGCAGCTCGAGTCCATGACTCACCGATTACCAATAGTACCGCAGACGAAACTTACCTCAGGTTGCCTCTTCGACCGGCTCTGGCGGGATTCGAATGGGGCGGCCGCGGTGGAATTCGCTCTGGTGGCCCTGCCGTTCCTGGCGCTCGTCGGCGCGATCTTCCAGATCGCGTTCCAGATCTGGGCCACGCAGAATTTCGACCGCGCCCTGCAAAACGCGGTCCGGTCGATCTTCACAGGCCAATTTCAGCTCGCCAATGCCGGGCAGACCGATGCCGCCACCCTGCTCGCGTCGCTGAAGACGACGATGTGCGGCAGCGGCAACGCCGTCGTCCCCACGGTCTTCAACTGCCAGAACGTCAAGATCGACGTCGCCACCGCCACCTCGCTCGCCGGCGCCAGCGCATCGACGCCCGTGAACGCCACCACGGGCACGTGGACCACCAATTTCGGCACGAACTACGCCTGCGCGAAGCCCGGCACGATCGTGGTGGTGACCGCGGCGGTGCAGTTCCCGACTTTGTTCAACCTGATGGGGCTCGGCACCAAGAAGTTCACCACCGGCGCCGGGGCCGGGTCCAGCCTGCTCACCTCGACGGCGGTGTTCCGGACCGAGCCCTACCAGATCACCGGGTCGAGCCCGTGCTGAGGCGCCTCAGCCGCAAGGCCGCCCGGCTGCGCCGGGACCGCCGCGCCAGCGCGATCGTGGAATTCGCCGTGATTCTGCCGGTGCTGCTGTCGATCTGGGCCGGCATGACCGAGATCGCCCACGCCATCGACGAGTGGCGCAAGCTGACCCTGCTCGCCCGCACCGTGGCCGACCTGACCGCCCAGGGCGACACCCAGAACCCGATCGGCACGGCGTTGATGAGCGACATCGTCGCCTCCGCCGCCAAGGTGATGCGGCCGTTCGACACGACGAACGTCAAGATCGTCGTCAGCGCCATGGGCGTCGATCTCAAGAATCTGAACCTGTTCCCGCGGGTCTGCTCCAGCGTCGCCAACGGCAACGCCACGGCCCGGGCCACCGGCACCGCCACCGACCTGATCGTCCCCCCGGGCTACCAGACCACGGGCATGCGCTACGTGCTGGCCGAAGTCAGCATCGCCTACACGCCGATGATCGGCAGCGCGCTGGTCAAGCTGGTCAAGGGCGTCGGCAACCAGATCACCTTCTCCACGGCTGTCCCATGGCCGACCCGCGGCGGCACCACCTATGGAACGAACACCTACACCGAAGTCGTCGTGCCCGGCACCACCCAGAAGGCGTGCGATGGCTCGACGCCCTGACCGCGCCCGCCCGCCGGGGCGGTTCGGCTTCGCGCGGGGACGCGGCGGCAACGTCGCGGTCCTGTTCGCGTTCCTGAGCGTGCCGATGCTGATGTTCACCGGCGCGGCGATCGATTACGGCTTCGCGACCCGGCTGGAGACCAAGCTGCAGGCCGCGACCGATGCCACGGCGCTGCTCCTGTGCCAGACGCCGCTCACCACCTCGAACGCCGACCTCAACCTGCTCGCCCAGACGGCGATGACCGGTGCCATGGGAGCGGCCAACCTCGTGGTCGACCCGCTGGTCATCACCAGCAGCCCGCGCCAGATCACCCTGACCGCCCACAAGCTCTCGACGGCGTTCTTCGGCAAGTTCACCGGGACGACCCGCATCAACCCGGGCTCGGCCGCGCAATGCGCAACGCCCCTGCCCAAGACCTTCGAGATCGCGCTGGTCCTCGACAATACCGGATCGATGGCGGAGTCGAGCGGCGGCCAGTCCAAGCTTCAGGCGGTGCAGACCGCGGCCACGAATTTCGTGAACTACGTTTACACCAACGCGGCGTTCTCGTCCGCGACCCGGATCTCGATCGTGCCGTTCGCCGGCGCCGTGGCGGTCGATCCGTCGACTTACCGCTATGCCAGTTGGATCGATCAGAACGGGCAATCCAGCTATCACTGGACCAACGTGCTCACCCTCAACGGGTCCGGCTTCGCGAGCCGGTTCGACATCTTCACCAAGCTTCAAAGCGTCTATTCCGGCTGGGGCTGGGCCGGCTGCCTGGAAGCACTCCCCTACCCGCTCAACGTCCAGGACGGCGCGCCGACAGCTGCGAACAAGGATTCCTACTACGTCCCGCTGTTCTCGCCCGACGAGCCGGGGGATGCCAGCAGCAGCTACAGGGATTTCAGCGATACCACTGGCACCTATCGGTCCTACAACAGCTACATCGACGACGACACCAGTAGCTCCAGCGGCACTTGTCCGATCAAGACTTTGTCATATAACGCCTCGCTCGGTCGGGTTTGCAAATACGCCAGTCCGCGCAACGCGACATCCAACAGCTATCTGGGGATCCCGAACGGGCCGAATTTCGGCTGCACGACGAAGCCGCTTCTGCCCCTGACGAGCGACACGAGCGCCCTCAAGAGCCTGATCAGCAACATGGCGCCCCTGGGCTCGACCAATATCCACGAGGGCTTCATGTGGGGCTGGCGGACACTCTCGCCGAAGAGCGTTTTTGCCAGCGGCGCGACCCCGGCAAGCAGCAGCCCACCCGCGGCTTACGCGTCGACGTCGAGCGCCTCGAATACGACGACGATCAACAAGATCATCATCCTGATGACCGACGGTACGAATAGCTGGGCGGCCAACCCAGGCGCGCCTACCGGATCACTCTACTTTGCCGACGGCTATTTTCAGAATGCCAACGGCACCAACGCGAACGGGCGGATGCCCAGCGGTAATCAGAACGTGTCTGACGGCACCAGCGCCCGCAATGCGCTCGACGCACTGACCGCGACCGCGTGCAACAACGCGAAGACGGTCAACATCTCGATCTACACGATCGGCTTCAGCGTCCCCTCCGATCCGATCGACGCCGCGGGACAGACGCTCCTCAAGAACTGCGCCTCCTCGGCGGGCCAGTTCTTCCTGGCCAACACCTCGGATGACCTGATCAAGGCGTTCCAGCAGATCCAGGCGAGTATCGGCGCCCTGCGGCTGACGCAGTAAGCGCTGCGGTTGGACCATCCGTCAGGTGGGCGGCGATCGAACTCGTCATTACGATCGAGGGAGCCGCCCCCTCAATCGTCGCGATAAACCTTCTCCCGCCTCTCGTGCCGCTCCTGGGCTTCGAGCGACAGGGTCGCGATCGGCCGGGCGTCGAGGCGGCGCAAGGAGATCGGCTCGCCGGTCTCCTCGCAGAAGCCGTAGGAGCCGTCCTCGAGACGGGCGAGCGCCGCGTCGATCTTGCCGGTGAGCTTGCGCTGGCGGTCGCGGGCGCGCAGCTCGATCGCCCGGTCGGTCTCCGAGGAGGCGCGGTCGGCGAGATCGGGATGGTTCTCGTTCTCGCTCTGCAGCGCGACCAGCGTGTCCTGCGCCTCGCGCAGGATATCGCTCTTCCAGCTCAAGAGCTTGCGCCGGAAATATTCGCGCTGCCGGTCGTTCATGAAGGGCTCGTCGTCGGACGGGACGTAGCCGTCCTCCAGCGTCACCTTCGCCATGCGTCACCCTCGCTGGATCATAACCGCCCACCAGGGGATGGCCGGTGCGCGGCGATAACGTGAGGTGCCGTATAGTCGAGGCGCTTAATCGCGACAACGCGCAGCGATGCAGGGCTTGGATGTTGTCTCGAATGCGTGCGCACCTGCGGCAAACAAGCCACGGTCTAGAGCATCCAAGCGAAAGCTGGTCGCCGGCTTTTCTGAAAAGGTGATGCAATTTCAAGGGCCGAGCGCGTCACCCTGTTCCGGTATCCGGGATGGTGCAAGCGGGCTTAGTCCACCGAAACTGTCCGCAAACGTACGATCGCGGCGGCGATCTCCTCGGTCAATGATCGCGCGAGCGGCAGCCGATAGTGGGTCTGGTCGAAGAACAGGTCCGGATTTCCGGCCTCCGGGCGCCTGGCGCGTCCCTCGATGACCGTATTCAGCGGATGCACGGCGAGCGCAGATCGGATTTCGGCCCGGCACGCGGCTTCGGCCGTGGCCCGGGGGCTGCCGGCCGGCGGCTCGGCACGGGCGTAGACCGGCGGGAAGACCAGAACCAGCGCGGTCCTGGGCGGGACCCGCGCCAGCTCGGCGCGCAGCCGATCGGTGATCGGGAACGGGCCGCCGTGATGCGGCTCGGCCTCGGGACCGACGGGCCGTTCGAGCGCCGCCTTCTTGGCCGGGTCGCGGCCGAAGCCCTGGCTGAGATAGTTCGACTCGTAATCCCACCAGCCGTCGGACGCGGCCTGCTTGCGGCGCGGGTTCAGCAGCCAGCCGAGGCGGTTGATCGTCTCCTGCGCGGCGGTGAAGCGCAGAAGGCCCTTGAGATAGTCGGGCCAATCGCCGAGCAGCCAGTACGGAAAGCCGTGCTCGCTCGGAAAGGTCGGATCGTCGGAGCACCAGAACGCGTCGGCCGAGAGCACGATCGCGTCGGGCCGGGGGTGATGCTGGAGATACCAGTCCAGCAGGGCGAACTGCTCGGCCGGGCCGGTCGCCGGCACCGAGAGCTGGACGAAGGGGATGCCGGTGCGCTGGGTGAGCGTCGCCGGATTGATCAGCTGGATGTGGGAATTGCCGATCACCGCGCCGGAATAGGCCGCGTCGCGGCCGCGCAGGGCCGAGGCGGTGCGCGGCCCTTGCGGGCGGACGGCGCCGCGGGACAGCAGGGTCGAGCGGCCGGTCTCATAGGGATCGACCACGACCGCCAGGCCGAGATAGGCCGCGAACAGCCCGGCCATCGCCAGCAGCCAGATGCGGACGAAGCCGCGCCAGGTCCGGTCCTGTGGGGGTTGAGCCAGCGCCATCCTCAAAACTGGAAGTAGATGAACTCGTAATTCGCATCGTCCCCGATCTTCAGGAGGACGACCACGAACAGGAGCGCGAAACCGAAGGCCAGGAGACGGCGGGGCGGCAGGCGATGGACCGCCGCCCAGGCGGTCGGGCCGAGCGTGGCGACCAGGGCCGCCACCGCGATGGTGCGCCACTTGAAGCCCGAGCCATGGGGCGCCAGGCCGAACAGGCCCTTGAAGATCACGAGCGCCGCCTCGAAGCTCGTCGCCCGGAACAGCACCCAGGTCAGCATCACGAACAGGCTGGTGAGCAGCCAGCCGAGGGGCGTCGGAACCGTGATCCGCGCCCGCCGCGCCAGCAACCCGGCGCCGAGGCCCAGCCCGTGCAGGCCGCCCCAGGCCAGGAAGGTCAGCCCCGCCCCGTGCCAGAGGCCGCCGAGCGTCATGGTGGCGGCGAGCGCCCCGACCTGCCGGGACAGGCCGCGGCGGTTCCCGCCCATCGGGATGTAGAGATAGTCGCGCAGGAACCGCGACAGGGTCATGTGCCAGCGCCGCCAGAAATCGCGCGGCGAGGTGGCGCGATAGGGCGCGTCGAAATTCTGCGGCAGGACCAGGCCGAACAGCAGGGCGATGCCGAGCGCCATGTCGGTATAGCCGGAGAAGTCGAAATAGATCTGGAAGGTGAAACCGAGGGTCGCCTGCCACGCCTCGGTGACGGACACGACCTTGCCGGCGGCCGCCGCCTGGAACACCGGGTTCACGTAGGCGGCGAGCGGATCACCCAGAAACACCTTCTTGGCGAGCCCGACCGTGAGCAGCATCAACCCGCGGGCGAAGCGCTCGGCCGCATCGGGCCGCGCGTAGGGCCGCTCGTCGAACTGATGCATGATCTCGCTCCAGCGCACGAGCGGGCCGGCGAGAACCTGCGGGAAGAAGGCGATGTAGAGGGCGTATTTGATCAGCCCGAAGGCCGGCGCCCGGCCGGCCCGCAGGTCGGCGAGATACATGATGTGGTGGAAGGTGAAGAACGAGATGCCGAGCGGCAGGGCCAGTCCGAGCCGCGGCGCCTCCAGCCCCGGGATCAGGTTGGCGAGGTCGGCGAAGAAGTCGAGATACTTGAACAGCCCGAGCAGGCCGAGGTTGGCGGCGATCGCGGCCGGGATCAGCCAGCGCCCCGGCCATCGGCGATACGCCCGGGCGACGCACCAGTTCGCCAGGATCGAGCCGGCGAGCAGCGGCACGAACCGGACATCCCACCAGCCGTAGAACACGAAGGACAGGCCGACGAGCAGCGGCAGCCGCCAGGCCGGCGCCGCGCGCGCCACCAGCGCGTGCAGGATCAGCGCGGCCGGCAGGAAGGCGAGGAGGAAGACGAAGGAGTTGAACAGCATCGGGCGGGGCGGCGCGAAGGGAAAGGATGGGCCGCCGGTCTCTCCGGGCGCGAGGCGCCCGCCTTGTCGGGGATCGCGGCAGGCCCGTCAATCGCGGAGGCTCACGCCGCGCGACGTCCCGCCTCGATGGTCAGGCCCAGCCCCACCGACCCGAACGTGTCGCCCTCCACCACCCGGGCCGCGGGCAGCGCGGCGGTGAGCGCGGCGCGCAGGTGCGGCAGGCCGGTGGAACCGCCGGTGAGGAACATGGCATCGATCCGCTCCGGGCCGAGTTCAGCCTGGGCGAGGCAGCGGGCGATCCGGGCGGCGACCGCCCGGGCGAGGTCGCCGGTCTGCGCCGAGAGGGTGTCACGGCCCACCCGGGCGGTGAGACCGGGCTCGATCAGGCCGAGGTCGAGATCGGTCGTGCCGGCCTCGGAGGCGGCAATCTTGGCGCCCTCCACGGCCCCGGCCAGGGCGTGGCCGCGCTCGCCCTCGACGGCGGCACGCAGGCGCGCGACCAGGTCGGGCTTGGCGCAATCGCGGATCACCTCGTCGATCTCGCGCAGGGTCTTTCCGTTGTAGAGGCGGTTGATCGCCGACCAAGTGGCGAGGTCGTGGTAATAGGCGTTCGGCACCGCGAGGTCGCCGCGCCGCATCGGGCTGCCGAGGCCGAGCAGCGGCATCACCGTGCCGAGACTGAGCTGCCGGTCGAAATCGGTGCCGCCGATGCGCACGCCGTCGTTGGCCAGGATGTCGCCGGCCCGATCCGGGCGGCCCCGCCGCTCGGGCGAGAGGCGGACGATCGAAAAATCCGAGGTGCCGCCGCCGATATCGGCGATCAGCGCGATCTCCTCCGCGCGGACCTGGCGCTCGTAGTCGAGGGCTGCGGCGATCGGCTCATACTGGAACGAGACCTCCCGGAACCCGACGTCCCGGGCGATGTCGCGCAGCGTGTCCTCCGCCCGCCGGTCGGCCTCCGGGTCGCCGTCGACGAAATGGACAGGCCGGCCATGGACCACCGTGTCGAGGGTTTGCCCGCAGGCGGCCTCGGCCCGGGCCTTCACGGCCGAGAGATAGCGGGCGATCACGTCGCGCAGGCGCAGGCGCTCCCGGCCGACCGGGGTCGCCTCGTCCATCAGGGGCGTGCCGAGGACGGATTTCAGCCCGCGCATCAGCCGGCCGGCATGGCCGTCGACATAGGCCGCGGTGGCGGCCCGGCCGATCAGCGGCGGCTCGCCGGGCTCGAAGAAGATCGCGCTGGGGATGGTCCGGTGCGCGCCCTCGAGCGGCAGCAGGGTCGGCCCCGCCGCCGCGAGATGCCCCAGGGTGGTGTTCGACGTGCCGAAATCGAGGCCGCAGGCCGCCATCGTGGTGGGGATCCGGTTTGTTTCGAGGGAGGGCGGCCCCTACAGGGCGGCGGCGCCCGGGTCCAGCGCGGCCGCGGCATTGCAGCCGCGCAGGAAGCGTGGATAGCGCGTCCGGAGCACGCACGGATCCGGTTCCGGCGTGGTATTGAGCGGCCATGCGTTCCGATATCGATCTCGGCCTGACCGGCGGGCAGCCGGCGCTCCTCGACCTCACCGAACTGCTGGCCACGCGGCTCCTGGTCCAGGGCAATTCGGGCTCCGGCAAGTCGCACTTGCTCCGGCGCCTGCTGGAGCAGAGCGCCGGGCTCGTGCAGCAGGCGGTGATCGACCCGGAGGGCGATTTCGCCAGCCTCGCCGACCGCTACGGGCACGTGGTCGTGGAGGCCGACGGCGACGACGTCGCCCTCCAGCGCATCGCCGCAAGGGTGCGCACGCACCGGGTCTCGGTGGTGCTGTCGCTGGAGAATCTCGACGCCGAGGGGCAGATGCGCGCCGCCGCCGCCTTCCTCGGCGGGTTGTTCGACGCCGACCGGGACCACTGGTACCCGATGCTGGTGGCCGTGGACGAGGCGCAGCTCTTCGCCCCCGCGGCGGCTGGCGAGGTCTCGGACGAGGCCCGCCGCCTGTCGCTCGGCGCCATGACCAACCTGATGTGCCGCGGGCGCAAGCGCGGGCTTGCCGGCGTGATCGCCACCCAGCGCCTCGCCAAGCTCGCCAAGAACGTCGCGGCCGAGGCCTCCAATTTTTTGATGGGTCGGACCTTCCTCGACATCGACATGGCCCGCGCCGCCGATCTTCTCGGATTGGAGCGCCGCCAGGCCGAGACCTTTCGAGACCTGCCACGCGGCCATTTCGTCGCGCTCGGCCCGGCTCTGTCCCGGCGCCCGCTCACCATCGCGGTGGGTCCGACCCTGACGGTGAGCCGCAGCTCATCGCCGGTGCTCGTCCCCCTCCCCGACCAGACCGAGGATGCAAGGGCACTGATCCTCACGGCGAGCCCGGCCGACAGCCTGGCGCCGCCGATGCCGCGCCCGAAGCCGCGCCCGGTGGCGGCCCCGGACGTGCTGGTCCAGCTCGCCAGCTACCGGCCTCCGGTTCCGGTGGAAGAGCCCGAGGAGGAGCCGATGGACCCGGAAGCGCGCGAGGCCGCGCTGACCGAGGTCCTAGCCTCGGTCCTGGCGGATGCCGACGCCGCCGCCTGCACGCCGGCGACGCTCTACCAGGATTTCACGGTCCGCTGCCGCATCCGGCGCCTGCGCGGCGACACGATGGGCCTGCCGGAATTCAAGCGCCGGCTCGCGGTCGCCCGGGCCGAGGCCGGCGGCGCGGTCGCCGACAATTCGACCTGGGAGCGGGCGCAGGCGATCGCGGCCGGCCTGCCGGACGACCTCGCCGGGCTGTTTCTGGTGGTCGCCCGCGCGGCGATCGAGGGCGCCCCCTGCCCCACCGACGCGATGCTGGCCGATGCCTACGGCACCAGCTCGGGCGGCCGCGCCCGGCGGATGCTGGCCTATCTCGAGGAGCGCGGCGCGATCGTCACGCGCAAGGACCTGCGCGGTGCGCCGATCATCGCGGTGCCGGATCTCGGCGTGGAGACCGGCCCGGGCGAGCCGCAGATGCTGCCGACCGGTCCGAAGCGGCGGGCCGGGTAGCGATCGTAAAGCGATCCGTCATTGCGAGCGGAGCGAAGCAACCCAGTGTGGCGCGCGATCCCGGGAGGTGGCGTTTCCCTAGGTTGCTTCGCTCCTCTCGCAATGACGGTGGTGCAGCTATGCGCTGCGCCGGCCTTCCAGCTTGGCGAGTTCCACCGCGGCGCGAAGCTCGATCTCGGCCATCAACCCGTCGAGCCGCGGATCCCCCGAGGAAGCCGCGCGCTCGGCCAACCGGCCGGCGATGGCGCGCAGATCCTGCGGAGCGACGCGGCCGCCGAGCATTGCGGCCTTGAGCCGGTCGAGGCCGTCGAGGAGATCGTGGCCGCGCTTGGCCGTGCGGCGGCGACGCTGCTGCGGCGTCTCGGCCTCGCCCTGGAGCAGCAGCACCGCGTCGAGCCCGGCCAGGGTCGCCGCTGCGGCCGGCGCATGGGTGCCCGAAGCGGAAGCCGGGGCCGCGTCGAGGCTGAAGCCGCGACCGCCCTCGACCCGGCCCTTGGCCGCGACGCCACCGGCATTCTGGATCGGCTGGCGAGTCTCGACGCGCATGATGCTGTTCGTGTCGCTCCGGGCGCCCCTGCGCAGGTCCAAACACTCGCGCCGGCAGGGTTAAGCACCGGTAAACAGGCCGGCAGAAGCTGCCGAGTCGGCAGGTTCGGTACCGGTCGATCGTCATCGACGACCGCATACCGGCCGCATAATGATATTTTTCCTCAGAGACTTAACCCGAAAAGCCTTCTGGCACGGGGCTGGCAGGAGACGGGCAGGTCCGTTCACCCTCGAAAAAACCCGGCATGCGCCCGAGCCACCCCTTCAGTCTCATCGGATCGGCCCTCGCCACCCTCGTCGTCGGCGTGCTGTTGCTGGCGACGGCGTCCGGCCCGGCGCTGGCCCTGTCCCGGGTGAAGGACCTCGCCTCGATCGAGGGCGTCCGCCAGAACCAGCTCGTGGGCTACGGCATCGTAGTCGGCCTCAACGGCACCGGCGACACGCTCAACAACATCCCGTTCACCAAGCAGTCGCTGCAGGCGATGCTGGAGCGGCTCGGCGTCAACACGCGGGGCGCAACGATGCGCACCCAGAACCTCGCCGCCGTGATGGTGACCGCGAGCCTCCCGCCGTTTGCCGCGCAGGGCACCCGCATCGACGTGACCGTCTCGTCGCTGGGCGACGCGAAATCCCTTCAGGGCGGCACGCTGCTGGTGACGCCGCTGCTCGGTGCCGACGGCGAGGTCTACGCCCTGGCTCAGGGCTCGGTGGCGATCGCTGGCTTCTCGGCGGAGGGCGACGCCGCCAAGATCACCCGGGGCGTGCCGACCAACGGCCGCATATCCAACGGCGCCAATATCGAGCGCGAGATCGCGTTCAAGCTCAACGACGCGCATGCTTTGCGCCTGTCCCTGCGCAACCCCGACTTCACCACATCCAAGCGGGTCGCGGCAGCGATCAACGACTTCATGGGCGCCGACACGGCCGAGCCGACCGATCCGGCCACCGTGACGATCCAGATCCCGGCCAAGTACAACGGCAACATGATCCGCCTCATCACCGAGGTGGAGCAGCTTAAGGTGGAGCCCGACCAGACCGCCCGGGTCGTGGTCGACGAGCGCTCCGGCATCATCGTGATGGGCCGCGACGTGCGCGTCTCCACGGTGGCGATCGCGCAGGGCAACCTCACGGTCACGATCAGCGAGCAGCCGCAGGTGAGTCAGCCGGCGCCCCTGTCGAACGGGCGCACCACCGTGGTGCCGCGCACGAGCGTGAAGGTCGATACCGGCGACGGCAACAAGCTGGCGCTGGTCAAGGAGGGTGTGAGCCTGCGCGAGCTGGTCGACGGGCTCAACGCCCTGGGCGTCGGCCCCCGCGACCTGATCTCGATCCTCCAGGCGATCAAGACCGCCGGGGCGCTCCAGGCCGATATCGAGCTGATGTGATTGTCGCGTGCATCGTCCCGAAAGGTGGTTGCCGGCTTTCGGAACGAGACGATGCTCCAGGAAGGATCAAGAGGGCTCAACCATGCTGCCACTCGCCAATATCGCGGCCAATGCCGCCGCCAGCGTCGGGAGCGCCATCGCGGGCAGCGTGTCCGAGGGCATCCTCAAGACCGCCAACACAGCCAAGGCGCACAAGACCGCCACCGAGTTCGAATCGATGTTCCTGGAGAACAGCCTCGACCGGATGACCCAGTCGGACGGGACCGAGGGCCCGCTCGGCGAGAACGGCACCGGCGGCGGCGTCTACCGCTCGATGCTGACCAAGGAATACGCGGGACAGATCGTGAAGAGCGGCGGTGTCGGCATCGCCGATTCGGTGTTCCGTGAGATCATGAAGATGCAGGGCGCGGCGAGCGATGGAGCGACGAATGCAAAGGGCTGAGCCACTACGCGTCGCCGACCGGATCACCGCCGAGGCGCTGGTCGGGGGCGTGCTGGCCAACATGGCCGCGCTGGAATCCGTCCTGGCCGAGGAGGCCGCCCATGTCCGGGCCGGGCGGCTGCGCGAGGGGCTCGCGGCGGCCGAGCCGAAAGCAGCGCTCGCCGCAGCCTACATGCAGGGGCTCGAAGTCGCCAAGGCGAACGCCGTGGCGCTGAAGCGCTTCAACCCGGACGGCGTCGAGACCCTGCGGGCCGCCCATCGACGCTTCACCACCGCCGTGGAGGCGAACCAGTCGGTGCTCGACAGCGCGAAATCCGTGTCGGAGGGGCTGATCAAATCCCTGGCGGAGGAGATCGGCCGCGCGCAGATGCCGTCGGGCTATGGCCGGCAGGGCCCGGCCCCCTCGCCGTATGGCCGCGGCGTGCGCAGCGGACCGCTGGTGCTGTCGCGGAATCTTTGACGGCGCAGTCAGCGCCGGCCGTTGCCGATCCGCACGAAGGTGCGGACCTCGCCGAGATCGGTGTCGGCGCGGTTATCGATCGCAAGGCGCCCGGTGATGGCGGGCACGCCCGATGCGTCGATCCCATGGCCGGTCCGCAGATCCGCGCCCGCAGTGACGCGGCCGGAGACGCGGATACAGCTCGCACTGCCCGGCAGGCGCACGAAACCCGGCCCCTTCGACGGACACGGTATCACCGACGGCGTGATCGACGCTCTTTCGAAGTCTCGGGCCTCGGCAGGGCCAAGGCCAAGCGCCGCGGTCATGAGAACCAGGGCGGTCAGGTGCAGACGAGACATCTCAGGCGGCCCGGCGCGCGAGGTCCTCGTACAGCAGATCGATGTAGCGCTCGACCTCGCCGATGAAGCCGTCGAGGTCGGGCTCCAGACACCGCAGCCGCGCCAGATCGCGCAGGAGGATGTCGAGCGCGATGGCGCGGTCGTCAGCCCGGCCATAACCGTCGAGATAGGTGTCGATCGCTTGCTCGCCCATCACGATGGCGCCGATCTGCGCCGTGGAGCCGAGGCGGCGGACCGCGCGGACGGGTTCGGACAGCGCCACGCGGACCTCTCCTCGATCGGGCGATCGCGCAGAACGCGATCGCAACCCGCCCTTCACTGCGAGAAAGCGGCGAGACTAAGGTCGCGGTGCCCGATTAAGGATGTTCCCCGTCTGAAGAGACGTCAACTGATGTAATTGACCAGCGAGAGCTTCGAGAGCGAGGCCGTGACCGAGTAGCTGGCCTGGAGCCGGTTCTGGACGTCGAGCAGCTTGGCGACGACTTCTTCGGTCGGCGCCTGCTCGATCCCGTCGAGGGTGTTCTGGACCGTGGTCTGGGTTGCGGTGTTGGTCGTGGCGGCATTCGAGAGCCGCGTCGAGGCGACGCTCAGTTGCGTGACGGTGTCCTGGACGCTGGGATTGGTCTGGTCGGCAGCGGACAGCAACGCTCCGGCCTTGTCGACCACGGTCTGGTAGGTGGAGCTGGTGTTGGCGTCACTGGTGGTCGGCAGCGCGAACGCCATGGTCGCGAGGCCGGAGAGCACGTTCTGAATCGTCGGGTCGTTGGCGCGTGCGCCGGTGCCGACCTTGCCGGTGGCGCTGACCTGAACCGATTGGCTGTCGAGGGCGGAGGTCGGCTGCGGCGGGTTGGTCGACGTGTCGTAGGTGTTCTCGCCCTGGTACCAGAGCACCGTGTTGGTCGGGGTCGCGGGCGTGTAGCCGATCGGATTCTTGCTCGCATCGTAGACGATGCGCTGAGGCGTGATCCCGGTTCCGGTCGGGCCGCCCTTAGCCGAGCCCGTGAAGAAATCCTGCGTCACCGCCGCCGTGGCGTTCACCGCCAGCGTGCTGGTGGCCGCCCCCTTGAGGGCGTTGGTCAGCGTGGCGGACAGGTTCGTCATCGTATCGGTGACGCTCGCACCGATGGCGAAGCTGGTGGTCGAGGTGGGATCCGCGCTGGTGGCCGCCGTTAGCGTCACGGTCGTGGAGGTGCCGTCGGGCATCTTCAGCGCGAAGCTGACGCTGTCGCCGGCCGCGGGCTGTGCCGCCAAGCTTACGTTGAGGGAGGCCGGTCCGGCGCCCGAGACGGACGCGCTGAGCGCCGTCCCGGTGGTCGTCGGGGTGCCGGTCAGGGTGAAGCCGAACTTGCCCCGAGTCGCGGCGTTCGCTTCCTCGGTCACCTGGACGGAGGTGCTGCTGGGCGATGTCTGCGTCAGGCGGCCGTTGCCGCCCGAGCCCAGCTCCGCGCTGACCCGCTGGTTGACCAGCGTCGTGAGCCCGTCGAGCTTGTTGCCCTGGCTGTCGGTCGTCCCGTTGAGGATCGTGTCCGCGTCGAGCACCGGCTGGGTCGTGGCATCGCGGCCGCCGAACAGATAGCTGCCCGCCGCCGACTGGTTGAGCGTGTCGAGCGCCGTCTGCAGGTTGCTCAGCGCGATCGAGCGGCCCGCGGTGGTGTTGGCCGCGACGCTCTGAAGGCCGTTGTTCAGGGCGGTGCGGGCGCTGGTGCCGAGCGTCGCGACCTGGGTCAGGCTGGTGACGGCGAGGTCGGTCCGGGTCTGGGCGGCGGTGATGCCGGCGCCGTAGCCGTTGAGCGCGCTCAGGGTCGCCTGGGCGGCGAGCGCCGTGGAGCGCCCGGTGCCGAGACCGCCATAGGTCTGCGAGACCTTGCCGCTGGAGAGCTGGTTCGACAGGTCGTTCAGCTGGTTCTTCAGCGTGAGGAGCTGCGAGGTGTTCCGGTTGGAGACGTAGGAACCGGCCGCGAAGGGTGAGATCGTCGTCATGGTCAGATCTGCAGCAGCTGGTTGAGCATGTCGCGCGCGGCGGTCAGCACCCGGGCATTGGCGCCGTAGGCCGTCTGCAGGGCGATCAGGTTCGACATTTCCTGGTCGATATTGACCCCCGCTCCCGCGGAGAACCGGCTCTGCGCGGTCGAGAGCGCGGTCTGCTGGGTGTCGTTGAGCGATGACGCGTTCGAGGCGGCGGAGCCCTGCGAGGCGATCACGTCCTGGGCGAAGCCGACGACGGTCGCCTGGTAGGGCGCCGAGACTCCGCCGATGCCGCTCGACGACGAGAACGTCTGCTGGGCCGAGGTCAGCGCGGTGAAGATCGCCTGCGCGCGGCCGCCCGAGGCGCTCGGATCGGTGGCGCTCGATGCGGTCAGAGCCGCCGTGTTGCCGGAGACCGCCGGATTGACCGCGATCCGCTGGGCGAAGCCGGTGAGTTGCGAGCCGCTGTCGAGCGAGCCGGTGAACAGCTGGGTGACGGGTGGCGGAGCCGCGGAGACGTCGGTGAACAGAGCGATCTGCGGGTAGCCCGTGGTGAGATCGCTCGGCGACGTCGGCAGGGTGATGTTGGCGCTGGCCCCCGAAACCTTGTCCGTGCTGGCCGCCGCCGGCCCGATCGTGACAGAAGCCCCGGTGCCGGTGGCGGTGAGGTTCGGCGCGTTCTTGATGCCGGCGGCCGTCGCCCGGGTGTTGAGCGCCGCCAACGCGGTCTGGATCGCGCTGGCGTAGGTCGAGGGACCGCCGGAGATGTTGAAGGTCTGCGCGAGCCCGCTGGCATCGTCGGTCTGGCTCGGATCGACCCCGGTGGTCGCGGTGTTCGAGGCGACCAGCGTGACGTTGCGGACCGAGCCATCCGCGGCGGTGACCGGGATCGTGAGGCTGTTGCCGGCCTGGATGCCCGTGAGGTCGATCGTCGCCGACGAGCCGGTCACCGTGCCGGTCACGGACTTGTCGGTGAGCGCGCTGGCGAGCCCGCCTGCGAGGTCGTCGAGCTGGCGCTGGGCCTGCGGCAGGATCTGGTCGCGCAGCTCGATTCCGGCGGCGAGACTCCCGGACCGGATGGCGCCGGGCGCCCCGAGATCGACCTTGCCGCCGCCCGGCAGCGTCGCCGTGATCGTGCCGACAGTCCGCTTGGTCGGATCGGTGGAGTAGGTCGAGCTGGGGCTCAGCGTGCCGTGCCCGTCAAAGGTGAGCGTCGCCGCGTTGCCGCGGTCGACCAGGGTCACGCCCGACTGGGTCAGCACCGAGACGGTCCCGTCGCGCTGCGCGACGGTCTGGACGTCCATGTAGCTCGACAGGCTGTTAATCACCTGATCGCGCTGGTCCTGGAGGTCGGCCTGGGACGAGGCGTCGGTGGTGTTCTGGATCTTGGCGTTCAGGCTCGCGATGTTGGACAGCAGGGTGCTGGCGGATTGCGTGTCGGTGCCGAGCTGCGCCTCGACCCCGGTGCGCAAGTTCTGCACCGAGGCGGCGGCGCCGTTGATCTGGCTGGCCAGCGCTGAGGCGTTGCTGACCACGGTGGTGCGGGCGGCTGCCGAGGTCGGGTTGGCGGAGAGTTCCTGCAGCGACTCGGTGAAGGTGTTGAGCGTGCCGTCGAGCGCCGCCGAGCTGCCGGGCGTCCCGTAGAGCGTGTCGAGCTGGGAGACGATATCGGACTTGGTGCTGGTATAGGCGGCTCCCGAGGTCTGGAGCCGCAGCTGCTTCAGCGCGGCGGCGTCGAAGCTGCGGGTGATCGTCCCGACCGCGACACCGGAATTGTTGGTCCCGGTGGCGACCGTCGAGAGCGTCCGCTTGACGTAGCCCGCCGTGCCGGAATTGGCGACGTTCTGCGAAACGACGTTGATCGCCGCCTGCGTCGCCGCAAGCCCGGCGGTCGCGGTGGAAAGCGCGTTCAACGACATCTCACGGCCTCCGCAGTTCGGATCGGATCCTCACTTAGCGGATCACGTTGAGCAGGTCAGACATCATCGTCTGGGCCGTCGACATGACGCGCGTGTTCGCAGAGTAGGCCTGCTGCGTTACGATCATCTTAGAGAACTCGGTCGCAATGTCGGTATTCGACTGCTCAGTGCTGGCGCCCGTGATCGTGCTTCCGTTCAGACCGACGAGGGCGGGCCCGGAATCGGCGGTCTGGAGGTAATTGCCGTTCGAATCGGCCTTCAGCCCGTCGGGATTGGCGAACTGGGCGATCCCCACGGTGGCGAGCCCGAGCACCGAGCCATTCGAGAACGTGCCGTTGATCTTGCCGTCCGTCCCGATCGCGACGCTGGTCAGCGTGCCGGAGCTGTTGCCGTTCTGGGTCAGGGTGTTGGTGGTCACGGCCCCGGACGTGTCGGCGTACTGCGTCAGGCCGGCCGTGCCGACATTCATGGTCATGTTCGAGAAGGTGTAGTCTCCCACCGTCACGTTGCCGAGCGAGACCGGACTCGTAGCGGGCGACGTGAGCTTGCCGGTCGAGTCGAAGGTGAACGCGGTCCCGACATTCTGCCAGGCCGTGGAATTCGCCGAAGCCGAGGGATCGGAGGCGTAATAGAGATTCCAGACGGCCGGCTGCGACGGCGTCGTGGTGGCATCCTGCACCTTCGCCCAGCGCGTGCTCAGGGTGACCGGCGCGCCGGTCTGCGTGTAGGTGGTGAGGGACGGCCCCGCGATGCTGTTGTTCACGAAGGTCCCGGCCCCCGTCGAGGGCACCGAGACGCCGGTCTGGCCGGTCCCGCTGAGGACCACGGCCGCCGGAAGCTGATTGTAGACGTCGGAGCCCGACGTGGTCGACGCGGTTGTGGCCGGCGTCGCCGGAAGGTTGGCCGCATAGGTGATCGAGGTCGTGGGCTGGGCCGGAAGCGACGTGTTCCCGATCTTGAGCAGCCCGGTGCTGGTCGCCTGGCCGGTGACCGGGTCGAGATTCGTGCCGGTCAGGTAGCCGCCGGCACCGTTGACCAGGTAGCCGTCCTTGTCCTGCGAGAAATCGCCCCGGCGCGTGTAGACGTTCGTGCCGCTGAAGGTCGCGGCGCCGTTCGAATCGCCGGTCTTCTGCACCACCGTGAAGAATCCGGTCCCGTTGATCGCCATGTTGGTCGGGACGGTCGAGGCCACGACGTTGCCGGCGATCGTGTTGGTGAGCTGGGACTGGGCCAGGACCGAGCCGGAAACCTCGCGCTTCGGCGTGGTCTCGGACATCATGTCGACGAAGCTGGTGTCGATCCGCTTGAATCCGGTCGTCTGCGAGTTCGCGATGTTCCCGGAGATGTTGCTGATGGCGTAGGACTGCGCCTGCAGTCCGGAGACCGAGGTCTGCAGGGCGGTAAAAAGATCCATGGCATGCGATCCCGATACGCGCCGCACTGGCCCGCAGAATCCAGCGACCGCAACCGCCGTGCCAAAGCTAAGTCCTTGTCAGATCAGACATTGGCCAGAGCCTGCCCGGCAGCACTGACCGACCTGAGGTGCCGACCCGGCAGTTTCTGCCGGACCGGAAACCACGCCGATGTGAACAGGTGGGGCCGGCGCGTTTACGGGGTGTTATCCGGCTCGCGCAAGGATCGTGGGCGGGCTAAGCTGGGTGGGGCGCGTCCTGCCCGAACACGCCGAAGCAGAATGGATTGCGGATCTCGAGGTCATGCGGGCGAAACGGACGAGCCTCGTCCACATCATCTACTTCTCGCGCCTCAATCTGTCATCGGACCCCGCGAAGCGGTCGGAGCAGATCACCGAGATCGGTCGAGTCGCGCAGAAGAAGAACGAGTTCTCGGTGATCACCAGCTTCCTGATCATCGAGGGCAACTTTGCCTGCCAGGTGATCGAGGGCGAGCGCTCGTCGGTCCATGAGACTTTCGACCGGGTCAGCGCTGACCAGCGTCACCGCGACGTCCAGATCAACGAGTGGCGTGAGATCGCCAAGCGCGAGTTCGTCCACTCCTTCAAGAGCGCTCAGCGCACCGCGGCGAATGACAGCCTGTTCGCCAAGGCCAACCTGCTGCCGATGCTCCAGCGCGGCACCCCCAAGGCGACCGCGATCCACGGTCTCTGCGTGGCGCTCCAGAACGACGCGATGTCCCGCCAGGGCATCGATCACCTCTTCATCTGAGCCGAGCGATGTCCGAGAGCGATACGCCCCCGATCCTCATCGTCGACGACCAGGAAAAGCTTCTGCGTCTCGTGGTGATGCTGATGACCCGGATCGGCTTCCCCGACGTCGAGGGGGTGACGACCGCCGCCGAGGCGCTGGAGCGGCTGCGCACGCGCCGCTACGCCCTGGTGATCTCCGACCTCACCATGGAGCCGATGGACGGTCTCAGCCTGCTGCGCGAGATCCGCGCCGACGACGCGCTGATGAACACGCCGTTCATGCTCACGGAATCGTCCTTCGACTTCGAGGACATCAACCTCGCCCACCAGGCCGGGGCGGACGCGTTCATCCTCAAGCCGTTCGACATGGCGGTGCTGAAGAGCAAGCTGAAGCAGGTGCTCAACCGCAAGCCGCGCAAGCGCGACGCACCGATCGCGGCGGAATCGACGCTGACGGCGGATTTCCCGATGCTGGGGAAGTTTTGAGGTCTCACGTTCGGCGCCGACGCGCGCCCTATCTCCCCCCTCTGCGCGGGAGGGATACGGGACGCGACCTCCCCTAAACCCTCAAGCCGCCCGCTTCTGGTAATCCTTCACGTCGGTGAAGCGCACCGCCGGGTAGCGCTCCTCTTCGTAGCGCAACGAGAACGCCGTGGTCGCCATGAACACCGGGGCGCCGTCGAGGTCCTTGGCCATGGCCGAGCCGTGGCTGTCCACGAACTTGTCGAGCTCGATCTCGGACTCGGACTCGATCCACCGGCACACCGAGAAGCGCGAGGTCTCGTAATCCACCGGCAGGCCGTATTCGGCCTGGAGGCGCTCCTTCAGCACGTCCAGCTGGAGCGCGCCGACCACGCCGACGATCGCCTGGCTGCCGTCCTGGGGCACGAACACCTGGACGACGCCCTCCTCGCCCATCTGCTGGAGCGCCTCGCGCAGCTTCTTGGCCTTCATGGCGTCGGTGAGCTTGATCCGCCGGAGGATTTCCGGGGCGAAGCTCGGCACGCCGCGGAAGACGATGTCTTCGCCTTCCGTCAGCGTATCGCCGATCCGGAGCGTCCCGTGGTTCGGGATGCCGACCACGTCACCGGCGAACGCCTCGTCCGCGATGGCGCGATCCTGCGCGAAGAAGAATTGCGGCGCCGAGAGCGAGATCGGCTTGCCGGTGCGGACCAGCCGGGCCTTCATCCCGCGGCTGAGCTTGCCCGAGCAGACCCGCATGAATGCGATCCGGTCCCGGTGGTTCGGGTCCATGTTCGCCTGGATCTTGAATACGAAGCCGGTCATGCGCGGCTCGGTCGGCTCGACCAGGCGCTTGTCGGCATCCTGGCCGCGCGGCGGCGGCGCAACCTTGGCGAGGCCGTCGATGAGGTCGCGCACGCCGAAATTGCGCAGCGCCGAGCCGAAGAACACCGGCGTCAGGTGCCCTTCGCGGAACGCGTCGAGGTCGAACGGCTTCAGCCCGCCCTCGGCCAGCTCCACCTCCTCGCGCCACGCATCGGCCGCGCCGTTCTCGGTGAGCAGCTGGTCGAACAGCGGGTCCTGCGGGCCCGACACCGTAACCATGCCGGCATCCTCGGCGGCGTCGAGCCGGCGCACGCGGTTGCCGCCGAGTTCGTAGGTCCCGGAGAAGTTGCGGCCGGTGCCGATCGGCCAGGTGACCGGCGCGACGTCCAGCGCCAGCGTCTTCTCGATCTCGTCCAAAAGCTCGAACGGGTCGCGGGCCTCGCGGTCGAGCTTGTTGACGAAAGTGACGATCGGGATGTCGCGCAGCCGGCACACCTCGAACAGCTTTCGCGTGCGCGCCTCGATGCCCTTGGCGGCGTCGATCACCATCACGGCCGAATCGACCGCGGTGAGCGTCCGGTAGGTGTCCTCGGAGAAATCCTCGTGGCCCGGCGTGTCGAGCAGGTTGAAGACGCAGTCGCCGTACTCGAAGGTCATCACCGAGGTGACCACCGAGATGCCGCGCTCCTTCTCGATCCCCATCCAGTCGGAGCGGGTCGAGACCCGGTTGCGCTTGGCCTTGACCTCGCCGGCGAGCTGGATCGCGCCCCCGAACAGCAGCAGCTTCTCGGTAAGCGTGGTCTTGCCAGCGTCCGGGTGGGAGATGATCGCGAAGGTGCGCCGCCGCGCAACCGGATCGGCCGGCCTCGCTTCGGTCTTGGTCTGCATCAGCATGGAGCGAACGCTCTGGGTCGGCACAACGTAAGGGGCGTCGCCCGGCGCGCCCGATCTCGGGCGATGGGCTCGGGCGGTGGTCTTGGGATCGTGTAGCGGCAAGCCCGGGTATTGGCAAAGAACCCGCAGCCCTTAATCCGCGGTACAGGCTGGAGCGGCGAGATTCGGGCGCCGGACTTTTCGGCGAGGCCATCGACGATGCGCACCGCAACCCTGTCACGTCACTTCGCCGCCGCGGCGATGCTGGTCGCCGCCGGACCGCTCGCCGCGGAACCGGCTCCGTCCCCCGCTGCCGACGTCGCGTTCCTCGACGCGCTGACCTGGGGCGCCACCCCGTCGGCCTTCGCGCATTTGCGCCGTGAGGGCCGCGCCCGCTGGCTGCAGGAGCAGCTCCATCCGCCGGCGCAAACCCGCCTGCCGCCGTCCGCTCAGGCCCAGATCGACGCGCTGACGCCGCCCGGAACCCTGCTGGAGCGCGCCCAGGCCTTCGACGCCCAGGCGAAGGCTGCCAAGGCTCTGCCCGATCCGGAGGCCAGCAAGGCGGCGCAGAAGACGTTCCAGGCCGCGCTGAACGATGCCGCCCGCAACGCCGCGTCGTCCTGGGTGCTGCGCGCCCTCTACAGCCCGGACCAGCTGCGCGAGCGGCTGACCTGGTTCTGGTACAACCGCTTCAACGTCCATCAGGGCAAGGCGAATCTGCGCGCTGCGGTGGGCGACTACGTCGACACGGCGATCCGTCCGCACGTCCTCGGCCGCTTCCGCGACCTGCTGATGGCGAGCCTGCGCCACCCGGCGATGCTGCACTACCTCGACAACGACGCCAACGCCGCCGGCCACATCAACGAGAATTACGCCCGCGAGATCATGGAGCTGCACACCATGGGTGTCGGCTCCGGCTACAGCCAGGCCGATGTCGAGGCCCTGGCGCGGATCCTCACGGGTATCGGCATCGACCTGAAGCCCGAACCCCCGAAGCTCCGGCCCGAGCACGCGGCGGATTTCATCCGGGACGGGCTGTTCGAATTCAACCCGAACCGGCACGATTACGGCGACAAGACCTTCCTGGGCGTTCGGATCCAGGGGCGCGGCTGGCCCGAGGTCGAGGAGGCTGTCGACCTGATCGTCCGCCATCCCGCCACCGCGACCACCGTATCCCGGGCGCTCGCCACCTATGTCACGGGCCAGGCGCCGGACGACGCGCTGGTCGCCCGGCTGGCCGCCACGTTCGCGCGCACGGACGGCGACATCGCCGCCGTGACCGAGGCCCTGGTCCGCGAGCCCGTCTTCGCGGCATCGCAGGGCGGCGCGTTCAAGGATCCGGTCCGCTACGTCTTCTCGGCCCTGCGCATGGCCTATGACGAGAAGGTGATCCTCAACACGGCTCCGGTGCTCGGCTGGCTGAACCGCCTCGGCGAAGGCCTGTTCAACCGCTCGACGCCGGACGGTTACGCCCTCGACGCCGCCGCCTGGAGCGGGCCGGGGCAGCTCACCACCCGGTTCGAGATCGCCCGGCAGATCGGCTCGGGCCCGGCGGGCCTGTTCAAGCCGGCCGACCCGGACCGGCCCGAGGAGCCGGCCTTCCCGGTGCTCGCCAACGGCCTCTACTTCTCGACCCTGGCCGGGACGCTCGGCGCGCCCACGCGAGGCGCCCTCGCCCAGGCGGTGTCGCCGCAGGACTGGAACACGCTCTACCTCGCCTCACCGGAGTTCATGCGATGAACCGCCGTGACCTTCTCCGTGCCGCCACCGCGCTCGGCCTGTCCAATGTGGCGGGCCGCGTCTGGGCGGCCCCGAAGGCGGATGCCCGCCTGCTGGTCGTGTTCCTGCGCGGCGCCTACGACGCGGCCAACGTCGTGATCCCCACGGGCAGCCCGTTCTACTACCAGGCGCGGCCCAACCTCGCCGTGGCCAGGCCTGATCCCGGCAACCCGAACGCCGCCCTGGCGCTGGATGCCGACTGGGGCCTGCACCCGGCACTGCGCGACACGATCCTGCCGCTCTACGCCAAGGGCCAGGCGGCGTTCGTGCCCTTCGCCGGCACCGACGACCTGACCCGCAGCCATTTCGAGACCCAGGATACGATCGAGCTCGGCCAGACGATCGGCGCCACCCGCGACTACAATTCCGGCTTCATGGCGCGGCTCGCCGCGGAGCTGACCCGGGTCCGGCCGATCGCCTTCACCGAGCAGCTGCCGCTGATCTTCCGGGGCAGCGAGACCGTGCCCAACATCGCCATCAACGGGGTCGGCAAACCCGGCATCGACGCCCGGCAGGCCAGGCTGATCGCCGCCATGTACGGCGACACCAAGCTGGCCGGCGCCGTGACCGAGGGCTTTCGCGTCCGCGACGCGGTCTACAACACGATCTCCGATCATGCCGGCCAGGCCGACCGCGGCGCAGTCTCGCCCAAGGGCTTCGAGCTGTCGGCACGGCGCATCGGCCGGCTGATGCGCGAGACGTTCAACCTCGGCTTCGTCGATGTCGGCGGCTGGGACACCCACGTGAACCAGGGCGCCGGCACCGGCTACCTCGCCGACCGGCTCGGCGAACTGGGTCGAGGCTTGGCGGGCTTCGTCGAGGAGATCGGGCCGGGCTGGTCCGACACCGTTGTGGTGGTGCTGTCCGAGTTCGGCCGCACCTTCCGGGAGAACGGCAATCGCGGCACCGATCACGGCCACGGCAGCGTCTACTGGGTGCTGGGCGGCGGGGTCCGGGGCGGCCGCATCGCCGGCCCGCAGGTGCGCGCCGATGAGGCGCACCTGTTCCAGAACCGGGACTACCCGGTGCTCACCAATTACCGCGCCCTGCTCTCCGGCCTGCTCCAGCGCCTCTACGACCTCGATCAGGCGAGCCTCAACCGGGTCTTCGCCGGCGCCGAGCCGGCCGATCTCGGGTTGATCTGAGCGCTTGCTATCGGGCTCCGCCCCGATGACCCGCCAAAGGGCTGAGCCCTCTGGAAACCCGACCTCAGGCGGCTTCCGCCGACAGGGCACGCAGGTCGGCGATCAGGGCGTCGACGCGGGCGGTCTCGGCATCCCAGGCGAACATGAATCGCGCCCCGCCGCCGATGAAGGTGTAGAAGCGCCAGCCCCGGGACCGCAGCCGCTCCATGGTCGCGGCCGGCATCGCGAGAAAGACCGCGTTGGCCTCCACGGGGAAGAGCGCGCGGATCCCCGGCAGACCGGCGACCGCCGCGGCGAAGCGCCGGGCGCAGGCATTGCCGTGGGTGCCGTTCCGCAGCCAGGCGCCGCTCTCCAGCATGCCGACCCAGGGGGCGGCGAGGAAGCGCATCTTCGAGGCGAGTTGGCCGGCCTGCTTGCACCGGAAGCCGAAATCCTCGGCGAGCTTCGGATCGAAGAACACCACCGCCTCGCCGGCATGCATGCCGTTCTTGGTGCCGCCGAAGCACAGCACGTCGATCCCGGCCCGCCAGGTCATGTCGGCGGGGCTGCATCCGAGGCTGGCGCAGGCATTGGCGAAGCGCGAGCCGTCCATGTGCAGCGCCAGCCCCAGTTCGCGGCAGGTCGCCGAGAGCGCCCGCAGCTCAGCCAGCGTGTAGACCTGCCCGGTCTCGGTCGGCTGCGTGATCGTCACCACTCGCGGCCGCGGGAAGTGGATGTCGCTGCGGTTGGTGGCGAGCCCGCGGATCGCCTCCGGGGTGAGCTTGCCGCCCTCGGTCCGAACGGTCAGCAGCTTCGAGCCGTTGGAGAAGAATTCCGGCGCGCCGCACTCGTCCGTCTCGACATGGGCCGAATCGGCGCAGATCACGCTGTGATAGGATTGGCACAGGGCCGCCAGCGCCAGCGCGTTCGCCGCAGTCCCGTTGAACGCGAAGAACACCTCGCATGGGGTCTCGAACAGGCGGCGGAACGCGTCCGCGGCCCGTTCCGTCCAGGCATCCTCGCCGTAGGCCGGTGCATGGCCGCGATTGGCCGCCTCCATGGCGGCCCAGGCTTCCGGGCAGATGCCGGAGTAGTTGTCGCTGGCGAATTGCTGCGAGTCGTCGTGCGTCATCCCCCGAGCCTAGAACCGTGTCCGATCGCGTTGCAATCGGGCTCCGCCGCAAATCGAGCCCGAGCAGGGCAGGTGTGCGTCGAATCGGTCGCCGAATGAGTGCCGTCGATGGCGGTATCAGCACAGCGAAGATCGATGCTGCGAAGATGTTGGAACTGGTTCGCGCTTGGTGTAGAAGGCGCGCCAAGGCGTGGGCTCCACGCCGATTCGGAAACCGACGTTCCCGTCCCTCCCGGGTTCTCCCGGGCGAGGGACGTTGCCGGTTTCCAGATCGGCGGCGGGCTGCGCGAGCCCCAAATCCAGGTCCAGAGGATCAAGTCCGTTGCAGGTACTCGTTCGCGATAACAACGTCGATCAGGCGCTCCGCGTCCTCAAGAAGAAGATGCAGCGTGAGGGCATCTTCCGCGAGATGAAGCAGCGCAAGGCGTATGAGAAGCCGTCCGTGCGCAAGGCGCGCGAGAAGGCGGAAGCCGTCCGCCGCGCCCGCAAGCAGGCCCGCAAGACCGCCATCCGCGAGGGTCTGATCGCTGCGCCGAAGCCGAAGCCCCGTTTCCCGGCCGGCAGCCGCCGCCCCGGCTTCCCGTCGCCGTCCGCCGGCCCGCAGGCCGGCAACGCCGCCGGTCAGGCCTCGGTGAACCCGACGACCGTCGCCTAAGACGTTTCCTTCGAACGGCAGAAGCCCGGACCGCGCCAGCGGCCGGGCTTTTTGCGTTTGGTTTGGCTGGGATCAGCGCCGGCGCGGAGGCGGTAACGCAACGTGCTGTCTGGGGTGATGAGCCCCGCGTTCGGGGAAGCGTGCCGTCATCGCGAGCGAAGCGAAGCAACCTAGGGATACGCGACCTTCTTGGATCGCGCGCTGCACTGGGTTGCTTCGCTGCGCTCGCAATGACCGTGAAACGCGTAGGGCCTATGCCAAAAACCGTGGGCTCCCACGCTTCGCGTGCGTCGATGCATCGATCATCGGATTGTCTGCGACGCGACAGGGCGTGCGATCAGCTCCGAAACGCGGCCCCCTCCCCTCTCCGGAGGAAGGAGCACGCGTCAGCCCCTCTTCAGGCGGCCTTGGCCGCCATCGTGGCGTGCTCGGCCTGGACCAGCACGTCGAGTGCCCGCCAGGGCTTCTGCATGTAGACCGTCTGGTCGGGCAGGCGCTCGTCGCGGCTCGCGCCGGAGGTGACGACCACCCGCACGTCCGGCCAGCGCCGCTCCACCGCCTGGGCGAGCGACACGCCATCCATCGCGCCGGGCAGGCGGATATCGGCGAACAACAGGGCCACGGTGACGTCGGACCGCTCCAGCACCGAGAGCGCGGCCTCGGCGCTCTCGCAGGCGATGACACCGAGATCGCTCTCTTCCAGCACCGCGGTCGCGAGGTCGCGCACCGCCGCATCGTCCTCCACGACGAGCGCCACGGGGGCGGAACACTCGGGCTGTGCGCGATCCATGAAAATCTCCTGCTGTCGGTTGCGTGAAACCCCTCTACGGGTCGCGGCCTCATTGATGGACCGCTGATTCCCCGATTCGGCCATGCTGGCCTGCCAGGAGCCGGCTCACAAGTGTCCTCGTGGTTGAGCCGCCCCTGCCCGCTCCGCAATCAAGCGGCGCCATTTTTGCCCGAAACGCTTGAAAATGGCGCAGCTGGGTCCCGGTTAAGAACCTGTTCACCCATGTGGACCGACTGTTAATCTCATTCGCGGCTGCCCGTTCCAGGTTGGCCGCGAACGGATCACGCGCGAACCAGAGAAGGATCGTCGTCCGATATGTGCCGTTTCCTCGCCTATAGCGGTGAGCCGGTCTTTCTCTCGGACCTGGTCTGCGCGCCGACGCATTCGCTGGTGCACCAGTCGCTGCACGCCGACGAGGGGAAGACCGAGACCAACGGCGATGGCTTCGGCATCGGCTGGTACGGCGAGCGTCCGGAGCCCGGGATCTATCGCGACATCTCCCCGGCCTGGTCGGACGAGAACCTCACCAACCTGTGCGGCCAGGTCCGGGCGCGGACCTTCTTCGCTCATGTGCGCGCCTCCACCGGCACCGCCACCGCCCGGGCGAATTGCCACCCGTTCGTCTACGGGCGGCACCTGTTCATGCATAACGGCCAGATCGGCGGCTACCACCGGATCAAGCGGCGGCTCGAGGCCCTGATCCCGGACACGTTCTACGATCACCGGCGCGGCAGCACCGATTCCGAGGCGATCTTTCTGCTGGCCCTGGCCAACGGGCTCGAGCAGGACCCGGTCGGCGCCATGGCCCGCACCCTGGAGACGATCCGCGCCCTGATGAAGGAGGCCGGCGTCTCCGAGCCGTTGCGCTTCACCGCCCTGCTCACCGATGGCGAGACGCTGACCGCCTATCGCTGGGCCTGCGACGGCCGACCGCCGAGCCTGTATTTCCGCGATGGGCCGGGCGGGATCGTCGTCGTGTCCGAACCGATCGACGGCTGCCGCGAGGGCTGGCAGATCGTCCCGAAGGGTGGGACGCTCCGGGCCCGGCACGGGAGCGCCACGGTCGTGACCGTGCCGGAGACCGCTCGCTCGCGCGCCGCCTGAGCGGATCCCATCTCAGCCATGCCCCGGGCGGGATTGTCGATCCGTGCCACGTTGCCACATGTCGGCAACGGCCGACGATGCGGCCGGGCGGGAACTGACCGATGTATCCGGATACCGAGCTTCACATTGCCGGCCGCTGGCGCGCGGGCGCCGACCGAGAGACCCTGGGCGTCCTGAATCCGGCCACGGGCGAGACGATCGGCCAGTGTGCCGTCGCCACCACGGCGGATCTCGACGAGGCCCTGGCGGCGGCCGCCCGGGCCTTCCCGGCCTGGCGGAAGGTGTCGCCGTTCGAGCGCGGCAAGCTGATGCGCAAAGCCGCAGACCTGCTGCGCGCCCGCGTCGACGAGATCGCCCGGATCATGACCCAGGAGCAGGGCAAGCCTCTGGCCGAGTCGCGCGTCGAGACGCTGGCGGCCGCCGACATCATCGACTGGTTCGCCGAGGAGGGTAAGCGCGCCTACGGCCGTGTCATCCCGGCCCGCGCCGACGGCGTGCTGCAGGCGGTGATCCGCGAGCCGGTCGGCCCGGTGGCCTGCTTCACGCCCTGGAACTTTCCGATCAACCAGGCGGTCCGCAAGATCTCGGCGGCGCTCTGCACCGGCTGTACGGTGATCCTCAAAGGGCCCGAGGACACGCCGGCGAGCTGCGCCGCCCTGGTGCGGGCCTTCTTGGATGCCGGTATTCCCGGCGACGCCCTGTCCCTGGTCTACGGCGACCCGGCGACGATCTCGGCCTACCTGATCCCGCATCCGGTGATCCGCAAGATCTCGTTCACCGGCTCGACGGTGGTCGGCAAGAAGCTCGCGGCGCTGGCCGGCGAGCACATGAAGCGCGCCACCATGGAGCTCGGCGGCCACGCGCCGGTGATCGTGTTCGGCGATGCCGACGTGGAGAAGGCCGTGTCGGTCCTCGCCCCGTCGAAGTTCCGCAATGCCGGCCAGGTCTGCGTCTCGCCGACCCGGTTCCTGGTGCACGATTCGGTGTTCGACCGGTTCGTCGAGGGCTTCACCAGCTACGCCAAGAGCGCGAAGGTCGGCGACGGGCTGGATCCCGACACGAAGATGGGCCCGCTGATCCACGGGCGCCGCCTGGAGGCGATCGAGGCGCTGACCGCCGACGCCGAATCGGCCGGGGCGTCGCTGCGCGCCGGCGGCAAGCGCATCGGCAACCGCGGCAACTTCTTCGAGCCGACGGTCTTCACCGAGGTGCCGCTGACCGCCCGGATGATGAACGAGGAGCCGTTCGGGCCGGTGGCGATGATCAACCGGTTCTCGGAGGACGAGGAGGCGCTCACCGAGGCCAACCGCCTGCCCTATGGCCTCGCCGCCTACGCCTATACCCGCTCAGCCGAGCGGGCCGCACGGGTGTCGAACACGGTGGAGAGCGGGATGATCTCGATCAACCACCACGGCCTCGCCGTGCCCGAGACGCCCTTCGGCGGCGTCAAGGAATCCGGCTACGGCAGCGAGGGCGGCTCTGAGGCGCTCGATGCCTACCTGGTGACCAAGTTCGTCACCCAGGCGAATTTCTAGAACGCCACCTGGCGCGCTGCTGAGAGCGGCGCGCCGGCCCCATCAGTAATGCGGCGGCGGCGGTTCCGGCCCGCGGGGCGCAGACCGCGCCGCCGCTTCCTCCACCTGATCCCGTAGCGCATCGACCTGACGGACCAGCCGGTCGATCACCCGCCACTGCTCCGTCACGGTGCGGTTCAGGTCCTCGATCGTCGAATCCTGCTCGGTGAGGCGCATCTCCAGGCGGTCGATGCGGGTGGGCTCGTCCATGGCCGGTCTCCAGTCCGGCCCGCGATAGCGCATCCGCGGTGGATCTCCGACAGCGACGCCCTATGCGGCGTATCCGAAATCCGCCACGGCGACCCGGTCGCGGCCGCCGTTCTTGGCGACGTAGAGCGCGGCGTCGGCCCGACGCATCAGCGCCTCGAAATCGGCTCCGTCCCGGGCCTGCGCGATCCCGATGCTGACGCTGACCCGCAGGGTCGGCAATTCCGGCACCGACAGCCCTGAGAAGGTCCGCCGCAGTTCCTCGGCCCGCGCCAGGGCCTCGACGGGCGAGACGTCGGGCAGCAGGCAGGCGAATTCCTCGCCCCCGAGCCGGCCGAGCATCGCCTCCCGGGGCAGCAGCGAGGCGGCCATCGTGCAGAACCCCACCAGCACCGCGTCGCCGACCGCGTGGCCGTGGACATCGTTGACGGCCTTGAACCGGTCGAGATCGAACAGCAGCAGGGCCGCATGCCGGTGCGCGGCGAGGGCCGCCTCCGCGGCACCCGCGAAGGCGCGTCGATTGGGGACGCCGGTGAGCGGATCCGTCGAGGCGGCGACGCGCTGCTCGCGCTCGGCCCGCTCCTTCACCAGGGCCATGAAGGTGAAGGCCGAGGCGATCGAGAACAGCAGGGTCGCGAAGCACAGGATCGCCACCCAGGGGGAGGTCAGCGGGTTCAGCCCGGGCCGCGGCGGCGCCAGCAGGGTCGAGGGGATCCGCACGAGATAGAAGAGGGCGTGGAGCCCCAGCATGATGCCGGCCGCGACCCGCGAGGCGAGACGCTCCCTGCGTCCGCGCCAGAACTCGGCAGCCGCATCGCCGCAATACAGCGTCGCCGCGGCCGAGGCGTAGACGATCCGCGCCTCGATCGATCCGTAGAAGGCCGGCACCAGGCAGAGACCGCACCAGATCAGCGCCCCGGCCACGGCCAGGCCGGGCCGCGCGGGTCGGCCCTCGAACGAGCGGACGCCGCTCCAGATCAGCCCGTAGGCGGCCAGCACCACCGCGTTGGCCACACCGATCGACAGCAGGTCGGGAATCTGGCCGCGCAGGGCGAGGCCGCCGGAACCGAACGCGCCCGCGATATGCGCCGCGCCCCAGATCGCCAGCGCCCGCGAGGACGGCGCCTGCCGCCACGACAGCAGGAACAGCGTGCCGACCAGCAGGGTCGTCACGGAACTGACGATCAGCAGGGTGGCGGGATCGAGATGCACGGCTTTCTATCAGTCTCCACCTGAGACGATAGCATAGGCACGTCTGGTCACATCCACCGCAAGAGGCTCTAGTGCGCGGATTTAGAAGCAGAGCGACGAAAATAGCGCGCAGGCGTCAGTAGTGTCAGTTACTTACGGTCGGAGACGCGGCCGTGCCGCCCCGTCGTTCGGTCCGCGCAGCTCCCGTCGCGTGGATCACCGGAACCGCCGGCGCCCCTTCCCACTCCGTGTTGGCGGGGATCGACTCGCCCTTCATCACGATGGTCAGCGGGCGCAGCCGGGCATAGTCGCCGACCTTGGTGTCGTACAGGACCGTCGCGAAGGCGCCGACCGAGACGCCGCGGCCGACCACGACGCGGCCGATCTTCATGATCCGGTCCTCGTACAGGTGGGTCTGCAGCGCCGAGACGCGGTTGATCGTGGCGTAGTCGCCGATCGACACGCAGTCGAACTCGGTGATGTCGGTGGTGAGCATGCACACGCCCTCGCCGATCGTCACGCCGAACAGGCGCAGCGCCCAGGGCAGGAACGGCGTGCCCTGGAGGTGCTCCAGCAGCACCTTGCCGGCCAGCCCCCAATAGGCCACCGCGATCGCCTCGGTGCGCATCGCCCACCAGGACCACATCGGCTGCATGCCGGGCTTGTAGACGCCCATCAGCACCCACTTCATCGCGATGACCGCGGCGGACTGGATCAGCGCGATGCAGACGCTGGCGGTCACGAAGCTGACGGCCAGGCCGGACCAGTCCTTCTCCAGGATGGCCGGGTAGAAGTACCAGTCGATGACGGTGATCGCGAGGGTGATGTAGAGCATCGGCGAGAACGAGGTCGCGAAGGCCTCGAACACGCCGCGCCGGATCTTGGGCCACATCCCCGGCTCGTAGGTCTGCGCGTTGGAGCCGAGATCGACCCGCTGGCGCGCGGGCAGCCGGATCGGCGGCGAGCCGAACCAAGTCTCGCCGGGGCTCATCGCGTCGTTGGCGGGGGGCTTCGACTTGATGCCGATCAGCACGTTGTCCGGGATGATCGCACCGGGTGGGACCACGGCATCGTTGCCGACGAATACCCGGGCGCCGGTGCGCACCGGCTTGAGATGCATCCAGCCGCGCCGGATCTCCTCCTCGCCGAGCACGACCTCGTCGGCGACGAAGTTCTTCGCGCCGACCTCGGCCAGATCGTACCGGCTGCCGAGGTTGGTCGAGATCTCGGCGCCGTGGCCCATGTTGGCGCCCATCAGCCGGTACCACGCGCGCATGTAGACGGTGGCGAACAGCGACGAGAGCGTCTCCAGCGTCACCTCGACGGCGAGCGCCAGCGACCACTTGCGCAGGTAGAACAGGGAGTGGACCGAGTAGGTGCCCGAGCGGGCCCGCGGCAGCACGATCCAGCGGATGCCGGCGATCAGCAGCACCGTGCCGGCGGTCATCAGCATGGCGGTCGGCCAGGTGAGGATCGGCAAGTACCAGTGGTAGTCGATGTCCGTGATGTCGGAGAGCGAATCCGAGATCTGGTCGAAGATGAAGAACGCCGGGAAGATCGGCAGCAAGCCGACCGCCGGGATGGCGCCGAGCAGCACGATATAGGCGGCCGCGAAGGCGGCGCGGCGCGACCATGAGGCCTCGGCAGGCGCCGGCAGCTCCGATGGATCGGCCATCCCGACCTTCCGGCCAGGGGAGCCGTCCCAGATCTCGGCCGGCCCGACCCGGGTGCCGGTCGGGATCGTGGTGAGGTCGGCGATCTCGGCCTGCGCGCCGATCACCGTGTCGTGGCTGAGCACGCAGGAGGTGCCGATGGCCGCGTCGGCGCCGATCTCGACCGAACCGATCACCAGCTCGTTGCCGACGATCTCGGCATTGGCGATGACCAGGCGGCCGCCGAGCGAGGCGCCGTCGCCGATGGTGAGCAGGTCGGGGGCGCCGATCTCGATGTCGGAAATCAGCGCGTCGCGGCCGACCGTGGCGCCCATCAGCCGCAGATAGACCGAGATCGCGGGTGAGCCCTGGAGCCATTTCACGTGGACCAGGGGCGCCAGGCGCTGCGCCAGCCACCAGCGGTAGTAGTAGGCCCCCCAGAGCGGGTAGCGGCCGGGCTTGGTCCTGCCGAGGATCAGCCACTTGCCCGCGACCGCGACCACCGCGGTTACGCCGTTGATCGCGATGTAGACGAGCAGCAGCACGCCGAGCTCTGCGAAGAAGCTCAGGCCGCCGCCGGTCAGGAGCAGGTAGGTGACGAAGATCCCGAGCCACTGCGCGGTGGAGAGGGTGATGACGATGGGCAGCGCGATGGCCTGGGCCAGCCCGCACAGGGCCCGGCGCCGCAGCGGCGGCGGCTCGAAGCTGAGGTCGCGGACGGAGGCCGCCGCGCCCATGCCGCCGGTGCGGGCGATCAGCGCGTCGGCCATCGCCCGTAGGGTGCGCAGGGCGTAGACGTCCGGCAGGGTGATGCCGGCGAGCGCCGGCGCCTCGCGCACCGCCGAGACGAAGCGGGCGGCCAACAGCGAATGGCCGCCGAGATCGGCGAAGAAATCGCCCTCCAGCGGGATCGGCTGGTTGCCGAACACCTGCTTGGCCGCGGCGACCAGGGCCGCCTCGGTCTCGTTGGCCGGCGGCTCCTGCTCGCCGTCGGCGGAGACGACCGTGAGCGGGGCGATCTTGAGGGCCTTGCGGTCGACCTTGCCCGAGGTCAGGCGCGGCAGGGTCTCGGCCAGCTCGAAATGGCCGGGCACCATGTAGGGCGGCATCTGGCCGGCGAGCGTCCGGCGCAGGGCGGCGGTGTCCACCGACCGGCCGCGCTCGGGGATCAGGAAGGCGACCAGCCGGTCGACGCCGTCGTCCTGGCGCAGCACCACCGCGGCCTGGTTGATGTCGGGCACGCTGCGGATCCGCGCCTCGATCTCGCCGAGTTCGACCCGGAAGCCGCGGATCTTCACCTGATCATCGATGCGGCCGTGGAACAGGATCCGCCCGCCGGCATCGAGCGAGACCGCGTCGCCCGAGCGGTAAAGGATCGGGTCGGTCCCGTCCGAGGCGAACGGGTTGGCGATGAATTTTTCCGCGGTCAGCTCGGGCCGCGCGAGATAACCCCGGGCCACGCCGGGACCGCCGATCAGCAATTCGCCCTGCTGGTCGCGGCCGAGCAGGCTCAGATCCTCGCCGGCGACGTAGACCGAATAGTTCGGGATCGGGCCGCCGATGGTGACGGGCTCGCCCGGCCGCATCTCGGCCGCGGTGGCGACCACGGTCGCCTCGGTCGGCCCATAGGTGTTGAACAACTGGCGGGTGCCGGTGGCCCAGCGGGCGACCAGCGGCTCGGGCAGGGCCTCGCCGCCGAGAAGGACTAGGCGCACGGTCGGCAGGTCGCCGGAGATCATCGCCAGCAGGGTCGGCACGGTGTCGAGCACCGTGATCCGCTCCGCCTCCAGGATGCCCGGCAGGGACTCGACGTCGCCCATCATGGCCGGGCTCGCCACGAACAGGGTCGCGCCGACCAGATACGGGACCCAGATCTCCTCCATCGACAGGTCGAAGGCGACCGAGGCGCCCTGGAACACGATGTCGTCGGCGCGCATGCCGTAGAGCGCGTTCCCCGACCGGAGGAAGTGGCAGATATTGGCGTGGCTGATGACGATGCCCTTGGGCACGCCGGTCGAGCCCGACGTGTAGATCAGGTAGGCGGGGTGCTCCGGCGTCAGGCCGGCGGCGCGGGGATCCGGCACCGGCGCATCCGCGGGCGTCGCGGCATCGAGATCCGCCGGCGTGAGCGCCGGCGCGGCATCGGGCGCGGCGGTGGCGAGCGCCGGCGAGACCAGAAGCGCTTTGGCGGCGGCATCGGTCAGGCAGACCCCGACCCGATCGGCCGGCGCCTCGGCGTCGAACGGCAGCCAGGCGGCGCCCGACAGGGTGATGCCGATCTGAGCGACCAGCAGGTCCGGGCCGCGGGCCATCCACAGGCCGACCACGTCCCCGGGGCCGATGCCGCGATGGGCGAGCCCGGCCGCGATCCGCCCGGCGCGGGCGGCGACCGCGGCATAGGTCAGGTGCGGATGGGCACCGCCCGCGACGAGGCGGGCGCCGTCGACGAGGCAGGGATGCTCGGGCCGGGCACGTGCCGAGGCCAAAAAGATCTCGGCCAGCACTTCGTCGCGGATCAGGTCGGGGCGGTGGTCGCCGCGCAGCACGGCCGCCCCGTCCACCGGACGCTCGCGCGCCTCGGCAGCCGGTCCGGACCGGGTCTTCTCGGCGAGGTCGCTCATCCGCTGCTCCGCTAACCGACCGAACAGGGCGGCGCATACCGTGGCGACCGACCTATAGCCAGCCGATCATGCCGTTATCGAGGCGGCTTTGAACCTTGGATGAAGACCGGCTTAAGCCCAGCGCCAGCCGCTCGGTTCCAGGACCAGGACTTCGCCCTGCCGGATCCCGAGGCGGGGGGCCGCGTAGATGTCGAGATGGCCGAGCGCCACCAGGGCCGCCCGGGCGACGCCGCCATGGGCGACGACCACGGCATCCCGCTCCAGATCGGCCAGCACCGGGCCGACCCGCTCGACCAGGGTGGCATAGCTCTCACCGCCGGTGCCGGGCGGCCGGTGGTTCCAGCGCGCGCGGTCACGCGCCGACGCCCCCCCGGGGTCGCGGCGGCGGATCTCGGCCCAGGTCGAGCCCTCCCAGCTGCCGAAGCCGATCTCCCGGAGCCGCGGATCGGTTCGGTACGCCTCCGGCGGCAGGCCGAGCGTCGTCCGCAGGATTTCCATGGTCCGCCGGGTGCGCTTGAGCGGGCTTGCGAGGAACTCCGCCTGCGCCACGCCCGGCCCCGCCAGCGCAGCGAGGCGCTGCGCGGCGGCGACGGCCTGCGCCTCCCCTTGCGGGTTGAGATCGATGTCGCGGCTGCCCTGCAGACGGCCCTCGGCATTCCAGGCGGTCTGGCCGTGGCGGATAAAGTAGATCGTGGCCAACCGTGTCAAAGTCCCGTCGCTGCGCAGGCGTCCGGAACGGCCGGGCTAGCCAACCGTTCTGGGCGTTCGTCGGCAAAGCCCCTCGACAGGTCCTGCCCATGTCCAAAAAACACGGTAAGCATCTTCCCGGCCAGTCGCGAGACGACGGCGTGACAGACGGCTCCGATCGGCACCCGGCCGCCCATGCGCGGGCATCCTCGACCGCCGTACGGGCCGGAGCGGCCGACGTGACCGCGGGAACCGTCCCGGCGTCCCCGGGCGGCCATCGGGCGATCCCGATCCGGGCCGCCCCGGGCATCGTGGCGGTGGAACCCGGGACGCGCATCGACCTCGCGGCCGTGGATTGCGACGCCGATGGCGGCCTCGACAAGGCCTGGGCGAAGGACGCGCTCGCCCAGGAGCGCGACCGCATCAGCGCGCTTCAGGAACGGCTCTATGCCGAGCGGGCGCGCAGCCTGCTGCTGGTGTTCCAGGCGATCGATACCGGCGGCAAGGACGGGACGATCCGGTCCGTGCTCAAGGGCGTGAACCCGCAAGGCTGCACGGTGTCAACGTTCAAGGTTCCGTCGAGCGACGAGCTCGATCACGACTTCCTGTGGCGCTACCACGCGCGGGCGCCGGGGCGCGGCATGATCGGGGTGTTCAACCGCAGCCATTACGAGGACGTCCTGGTGGTGCGGGTGAAACAGCTGGTGCCGGACGCGGTCTGGCAAGGACGCTACCGGCTGATCAACGATTTCGAGCGGCTGCTCACCGAATCCGGCACGGTGGTGATCAAGTTCTTCCTGCATATCTCCAAGGCCGAGCAGAAGGAGCGCCTGGAGGCCCGGATCGCCGATCCGGAGAAGAACTGGAAGTTCGACCCCGCCGACCTCGTCGAGCGGAAATCCTGGGACGCCTATCAGCAGGCCTTCGCGGACGCGCTCTCGCAATGCTCGACGCCGCACGCGCCGTGGCTGGTGGTACCGGCCAACCGCAAGTGGTTCCGCAACTACGTGATTGCCCGCACGATCGCCGATACGCTGGAGGCGATGGACCCGCGATTCCCGAAGGCGAAGAAGGGCATCGCCGACCTGAAGGTCCCGGACTGATCCGAGGGGGTGGCGCATGCTGGTGGTTCGGGAGATCGCGGTCTCGGGCTACCGCTCGCTGCGGCGGATCGGCTTCCCGGTGGACGACCTGTCGGTGTTCGTCGGCGGCAACGGCACCGGCAAGACCAATCTCTATCGCGGGCTCGAATTGCTGCAGGACGCGGCCCGGGGGACGCTCACCCGCGCGCTTGCCGCGGAGGGCGGCATGGATTCCGCGCTCTGGGCCGGACGACGGCGGCACGGCGAGGCCGCGCGGGTCCGGCTGTCCGCCACCCTGCACGATGACGGCACCGGGCAGGCATTCACCTACGGGGTCGAGATCGGGCTTGTGCAGCAGGCCGGCGGCACCACCTACGGCGCCGCCTTCCGCAAGGAACCGCAGGTGAAGGCCGAGCGGCTGACCGTCCGGACCGGCGCCCGCACGGCGGTGATCCTCGACCGCGACGGCCGGACCGGATTCGCCCGCGACGAGGAGGGGCGCAAACGGCCGTTGGGCCTGGACCTGCTGCCGACCGAGACCGCGCTCGGCACCTTCCTCGACGCCACGCGCCACCCGGAGATCGCCCTGGTCCGGCTCGCCATGACGGCCTGGCGCTTTCACCACGATTTCCGCACCGATGCCGAGTCGCCGCTCCGCCGCCCGTGCCTCGCGGTGACGACGCCGACCCTGGCCTCGGACGGGTCCGACCTCGCCGCCGTCTTCGCCACCCTGGCCCATATCCGGCAGGACACGGGCGACCTCGACGAAGCGCTGGACGGCGCCTTTCCGGGCGCCCGGCTGGTGGTGCCGGAGCCGGGCCGCGAGGCGAGCTTCGGCATCACCTTTCCGGACTTCCCGGGCCGCACCTTCTCGGCCACGGAGCTATCGGACGGGACTCTGCGCTATCTCGCCCTCACCGGGGCCCTGTTGGGCTACCGGCTGCCGCCGTTCATCGCGCTGAACGAGCCGGAATCCAGCCTGCATCCCGACCTGATGGAGCCGCTCGCCCGGATGATCGCCCGGGCCGCCGAGCGCACCCAGATCTGGCTGGTCACGCATTCCGAGCGGCTCGCGGACGGGATCGCGACCCATGGCGGCGCCAGGCCGCGGGTGGTGATCAAGCGCGACGGCGAGACCTGGATCGACGGGCTGACGCTGGCGGGCGAATTCGCCGACGCGGACGACGGCGAAGAATCCTAAAGCATCGTCAATGCCCGAAAGCCGGCAACCGCCTTTCGGGACGATGCTCTAATCCTTGTCGAGGGTCAGGTCCGGCGCCTCGGGGTTCTTCATGCCGACGACGTGGTAGCCCGCATCGACATGCAGGATCTCGCCGGTCATGCCGGCCGACATGTCGGAGATCAGGTAGGCGGCGGTCTCGCCGACCTCGCCGATGGTCACGGTCCGGCGCAGGGGCGCGTTGTACTCGTTCCACTTCAAGATGTAGCGGAAGTCGCCGATGCCAGACGCCGCCAGGGTCTTGATCGGGCCGGCAGAGATCGCGTTGACGCGGATGTTCTTCGGGCCGAGATCGGCCGCGAGGTAGCGCACCGAGGCTTCGAGGGCCGCCTTGGCCACGCCCATCACGTTGTAGTGCGGCATCCACTTCTCGGCGCCGTAATAGGTCAGCGTCAGCAGGGAGCCGCCGGGGCGCAGGATCTTCTCGGCGCGCTGGGCAACGGCCGTGAACGAGTAGCACGAGACCAGGAGCGACTTGGTGAAGTTCTCCTCGGACGTCTCGAGGTAGCGGCCGGTCAGCTCGTCCTTGTCCGAGAAGGCGATGCAGTGGACGACGAAGTCGATGCCCTCGGGGAAGACGCGCGCGGCTTCCTCGAACACGGCGTCGATCGTGGCCGCCTCGGTGACGTCGCAATGCCCGATGACGTGCGCATCGAGTTCCTTGGCCAGAGGCTCGACCCGCTTGCGCAGGGCGTCGCCCTGGTAGGTGAAGGCGAGTTCGGCCCCGTGCGCGCGGGCACTGCGGGCGATGCCCCAGGCGATCGAGCGGTTGTTGGCGACACCGAGCACGAGGCCCCGCTTGCCCGCCAGAATACCCTGCCCGTGTTCCGCCATGATCGATCCTGGAAACCTCTCGGCCCCTCGCGGCACCGGGGGTCTCCTTAGCGGAGCCGGCCCGGTGACGGAAGTCCGCACCCGACGTCGGGCGACCGGGCGCGCGCCGTGTGTCAGGCGGCCGTGTCAGGCAGCCTTGGCGCGCCGGCCCCGGGCGAAGTCGGTGAGGATCGGATCCTCGCTCTCCGGCAGGGTGATCGCCGTCGTGGCGAACAGATCGCCGCGGGTGCCGTCCTTCTTGGGCAGGCCCTTTCCGCGCAACCGGAAGGTGCGGCCGGAACTGGTCATCGGCGGCATCTTCATCTCGACCGCGCCGGTCAGGGTCGGCACCCGGATCATGCCGCCGAGCACGGCGTCCTCCAGCGGCACCTCGACATGGGTGCGCAGGTCGGCCCCGTCGACGGTGAAGCGGGGATGCGGGCGGATGCGGATGGTGAGCAGCGCGTCGCCGGCCTCGCCGCGGGGGCCGGCGCTCTGGCCGAGGCCGCGGAGCCGGATGGTCTGGCCGTCCTCCACGCCCCGGGGGATCACCACGTCGACCTCCCGGCCCGTGGGCAGCGCCAAGCGCAGCTTTTCCTCGCTGGCGGCCTGCTCCAAGCTCACGGACAGCTCGGCCGCGACGTCCTCGCCCTTGGCCGGCTGGCGCTGGCCGCCGGGTCCGGCGCCGCCTGCGCGGAACGCCTCGCCGAAGATGTGCGAGAAGATGTCCTCGCCCATCCCGCCGCCGCCCATGCCGCCCTGCTGCCGGCTGCGGGCCATGTTCTCGAAATCGAAGCCGCTCGACCGGCCGCCGCCGAAGCCGCCGGAGAATCCCTCGAAGCCGGAGGCGCGCGGCCGTCCGTCGGCGTCGATCTCGCCGCGGTCGAACTGCTTGCGCTTCTCGGAATCGCCAATGATCTCGTAGGCCGAGTTCGCCTCGGCGAACCGGTCCTTGGCCTTCACGTCGTCCTTGTTGCGGTCGGGGTGGAAGTCCTTGGCGAGCTTGCGGTAAGCCTTCTTGATGTCGGCTTCGCTCGCTCCCTTGGGGACGCCCAGCACGTCGTAGGGATTGCGCATCGGTCTCTTGGGCTATGCGGTGTGGAATTTCCACCCGGATGTGGGAAGGATGTTGCATCCCTGCAACGATCGCGGCGGCGAAAGTCTGCGGGTTCGGGCCCTGCGTCAAGCGGCGGATCTCGCCCTGGCGCGCGCGACCGCATAACCTTGACGCACGATGCGATCACCGGCCTGCCGGGACCGGACCGCGGGAGACACACGCGATGCAGTATGCCTGCGACCACGTCCACCTGCGCAGCCGCGATGCCGTGCGGGCCGCCGCCTTCTACGTCGAGACCTTCGGGGGGACGGAGGTGACGCGCGTCGGCGCCGATCCGGTGCAGCGCATGGTGCTCGATCTGGGCGGCCTGACCGTGTTCATCGAGCAGGCCCCGCCCGAGACCGCGCCGGCGACGCGGACGCCCTGCCTCGGCATCGAGCATATCGGCCTGCGCGTGGCCGACATCGACGCCGCCATGGCCGATCTCGCGGCCCGGGGCGTCCCCGTGCGGACCGGCATCACCGAGCGCGGCCCCGGCCTGCGGATCGCCTTCGTGGAGGGGCCGGACGGGGCGCTGATCGAGATCCTGGAGCGCCGGTCCGCCTAATGGCTTTTATCCTCCGACGCGGCCTCGCCGGGGCGCTGGCGCTGTTCCTCACCCTGGCGGGCGGGGCCGCGGCGCGCCCGTTCACAGACGCGGCCGGCCGCACCGTCGAGCTTCCCGAGAAGATCAACCGGGTCCTGGCCGCGGGACCGCCGGCCGCGGTGTTGCTCTACAGCCTCGCCCCCGACCTGATGGCCGGCTGGGTGAGCGCGCCGGCACCGGCCGCCCTGCCCTATCTCGAACCCCGCACCCGGACGCTCCCGGCCTTCGGGCGGCTCACCGGGCGCGGCGGCACCGCCAATGTCGAGGCGGTGCTGGCCGCCAAGCCCGACCTGATCGTCGATTCGGGCAGCCTCGGGCCGACCTACGCGTCGCTCGCCGACCGGGTTCAGGCCCAGACCGGGATCCCCTACATCCTGCTCGACGGCGCCGTCTCGAAGACGCCCGAGACCTACCGGCAGCTCGGGGCTGCGCTCGGCCGGCAGGAAGATGCGGATGCGCTGGCGGCCTACGCCCAGGATCTCACCGATGCGGTCGCGAAAGCGGTCGGTCCCCTGCCCGAGCCGCAGCGTCCCCGGGTCTACTACGCGCGCGGCCCGCGCGGTCTCGAGACCGGCTTTGCCGGATCGATCAACACCGAATTGCTGGAGGCGGCCGGCGCCCGCAACGTCGCGCAGGACGGCGGCGGCCGGCTCGGGACCGTCTCTCCGGAGCAGGTCCTGGCCTGGAACCCCGATGTGATCGTCACCCTCGATCCGACCTTCGCGGCGACCGCAAGCACCGATCCGATCTGGAAGGACGTGAAGGCCGTGCAGACGGGCCGGATCTACCTGGCGCCGCTGCAGCCGTTCCCCTGGTTCGACGCGCCGCCCGGGGTCAACCGGCTGATCGGCCTGCGCTGGCTCGCGGGGCTGCTGCATCCGGAGCTGTTCCCGGAGCCGATGCCCGACGTGGTGCGGGACTTCTACCGCCGCGTCTACCATGTCGAGCTCGACGCCGCGCAGGCCGCGGCGATCCTGTCGCCGGGCCCGGCCCAGTGAGCCGAGGCCCGGCGGCCGTCGCGGGCGAGGTTTCGGCTCGGAGAAACCTCGGATTGTCGGCGGCGATCCTGTCCGGGCTCGCCCTGCTGGCGCTGATCCTGGCCGCCCTGGCGATCGGCAAGTACCCGGTGTCCCTGGCGGATCTCGGCGGCATGCTCGGGCACCGGCTGCTCGGCCTGCCGTCGCGGGTGCCGGCGGCGGTCGAGACCGTGGTGCTGCAGGTGCGCCTGCCCCGGATCGTCGCCGCCCTGGTGGTCGGGGCGGCCCTGTCGGCGGCCGGGGCCACCTATCAGGGCCTGTTCCGCAATCCCCTGGTCTCGCCCGACATCCTGGGCGTCTCGGCCGGGGCCGGGCTCGGGGCGGTGCTCGGGATCTATCTCGGCCTGCCGGTGGCGGCCATTCAGGGGCTGGCCTTCGCGGGCGGCCTCGGGGCGGTGGCCCTGGTCTACGGCGTCGGGCTGGCGGTGCGGCGGCACGATCCGGTTCTGACCCTGGTGCTGGCGGGCGTCGCGGTGGGCGCGGTCCTCGGCGCCGGGATCTCCCTGCTGAAGGTGCTGGCCGATCCGTACAACCAATTGCCGGCGATCACCTTCTGGCTGCTCGGCAGCCTGTCCTCGGTGACGCTCGGCGACGTCGCGGCGATCCTGCCGATGATGCTGCTGGGCTTGGCGCCGCTGGTGCTGCTGCGCTGGCGCATGAACCTGATGAGCCTGGGCGACGAGGAGGCCCGGGCGCTCGGCGTCGAGACCCGTGTGCTGCGGCCCGTCCTGGTTGCCGGGGCGACTCTGGTGACCGCCGCCGCCGTCTCGATGACCGGGGTGATCGGCTGGATCGGCCTGATCGTCCCGCACATCGCCCGCCTGCTGGTCGGGCCGGATTACCGCCGGCTGCTGCCGGCCTCGCTGATCCTGGGGGCCGGCTACCTGCTCACCGTCGACCTGATCGCCCGCAGCGCCGGGACGATCGAGGTGCCGCTCGGCATCCTCACGGCCCTGGTCGGCGCGCCGTTCTTCCTGTGGCTGCTGGCGGCCGGCCGGCGGGGGCTCGGCTGATGCTGCTGCGGGTCGAGGACCTCGCGTTCGGGTATGGCAACCGGATTGTCGGCTCGAGCGTCTCGTTCGGCCTGGAGGCCGGCGAGGTCCTGTGCCTGCTCGGCCCGAATGGCGGCGGCAAGACCACCCTGTTCAAGACGCTGCTCGGCCTGCTGCCGGCCCGTGCCGGGCGCGTCCACCTCGACGGCGCCGACCTGTTCACGCTGTCGCGCACCGCCGTAGCCCGGGCGATCGCCTACGTGCCGCAGGCCCACGCCGCCTTCTTTCCGTTCACGGTGCGCGAGGTGGTCGTGATGGGCCGGGCGAGCCGGCTGGGGCCGTTCTCCGCCCCCGGCCCCGCCGACGAGGCGGCGGCCGAGCGGGCGCTTGAGACCCTCGGCATCGGGCACCTGTCGGGAAAAATCTACACCGAGATCAGCGGCGGCGAGCGGCAGCTCGTGCTGATCGCGCGGGCGCTCAGCGGCGAGCCCCGGCTGCTGATGATGGACGAGCCGACCGCGAGCCTCGATTTCGGCAACCAGGCCCGGGTGCTGATGCAGGTGCGCCGCCTCGCCCGGTCCGGCATCGCCGTGATGCTCTCGACCCACGATCCCGACCACGCGCTGCTCTGCGCCGACCGGGTCGTGGCGCTGCAGGACGGCCGCCTCGCCGCCTGCGGGCCGCCGGCCGAGACGATCACGCCCGAGTTGCTGCGCGGGCTCTACGGGATCGACGTGGTGGTGACGTCGGTCCCGGGCCTCGCGGTGCCGGTCTGCGCGCCCATTCTCGACTGAGAGAGTGTGAGTTTTTCGCGCGCGACCGATGATGCGGCGCTCCTCGAAAGGTCCATCGTCCCTCGAGAACCTGGCTCGCGAACCGCTGCGCGACGCGCCCCACAGGTTTTTGGTCGCGGCCGGTGAAGGCGCGCCACGCGCTCCCTCTCCCGGGCGGGAGAGGGGACCAGCGCCTCGTCCTGAGGCGCCGGCCCGTCAGTGGCCACTCAAGCGTTCGGCATGGTGGAGGTCGAAGAGCGATCGATCGGAAGACTCACAGCCTCTGGGCTCAGCCCCGGGCGCGGCCGTGCGCGGCCATTGCGGTTTCCAAATCGCCCTCGGTCGGGGCCGGCGGCTCGATCCGCTCGATACCCTCAGAGCTATAGACCGCGCCGAGCACGGTCTTGAAATGGCGCTGCACCCGGCCGTGGCACTCGCAGGCAGCTCCCGACATCGCGCGGCGGTCGAGCACCGTGATGCGCCCGCGCCCGACCCGGATCAGGCCCTGGTTCTGCAGCGTCCGCAGGATCCGCGTCAGGTAGGTGCGCTGGACGCCCAGCATCGAGGCCAGCAATTCGTGGGTGATCGGCAGCGTGTCGCCCCCGATCCGATCCTGGAGCGTCAGCAGCCAGCGCAGGCAGCGCTGCTCGATCGGGTGGAGCGCGTTGCAGGCGGCGGCCTGGAGCACCTGGGCCAGGAGGCAATCGGAGTAGCGCGCGAACAGGTTGCGCACTTCGGTCGACCGGCGCTTGGCATCCTGGAGACGCTCCGCATCAAGGCGCAGCATCGGGCCGCCGATCTGCACGACCGCCTCGGTGGAGGCCGGCACCCGACCCGCGCTGACGATGCCGCCGACCGCGCCCTCGCGCCCGATCGTGGCGGTCTCGGCGCAGCGCCCGTCCCGGGTGGCGATGATCAGAGCCACGACGGTCTGGTCGCACGGGAAGGTGATGTGGGTCACGTCCGAGCCGGCATGGAACACGCTCGCCCCCTTGTCGAAGGAGACCGGTTCGAGATGGGGTGCGATCAGCGCGCGGTCGGGCTCCCGGAGCGCATCGAGGAGCAGGTTGCCCGTGAGGGTGGCGGCGCGGTCAACGGGCATGGACGGCTGAAGATCGTGGGACCGGAGGCTCCCGAACGGATCCTCGTCGGGTGACCCGCTTGCGTGCGGGAGAACCCGGCACGCTTATATCCCAGCCGGTGTTCGCGAACCAACTTAAGTCTATCTCAACCGATCAATTATTTGTCGGTGCACAACCCCTGTTCCGAGAGCCGCAGGTGCTCGCGGGGATCGCAATCGGTCGACAGGAACGAGGCCCAGTCGGACGGGGTGCCGTAGAAGGCGTTGCGGTCGACGTCGCCCTGCACCCCGGGGACGCGCCCGGTCGAAGTGAACTGCCACAGCATCCACTTCCGGTTGACGAAACGCTGCTCCGGCTCAGCCGCGGTGGAGCGCAGCCAGTGCGGGTAGTCGGGCAGCTCACCTTCGAGCACGTCCTTGTGGAAGGTGATGTCGGTGTAGATGATCGGGCGCTTGCCGGTGTAGCGCTCCATCTCCTCCAGCATCTCGGTGACCATCGCCAGGGCCTGCGCCTTCGGCAGCTTCTTCGGGCAGGTCTGCGAGTGGCCGTTCCACTCGACGTCGAGAACCGGCGGCAGGGCCGTGGGGTCGTTCGGGACGTTGCGCTTGAACCACTCCATCTGCTCCCGGGCCGAGCGGCACCAGAACACGAAGTGGTAGGCGCCCCGCGGCACGCCGGCCCGGGCCGCATTGTCCCAGTTGGTCCGGAAGCGCTCGTCGACGTGGTCGCCGCCCTCGGTCGCCTTGATGAAGGCGAACTGGGTGCCGGCGGCCCGGACCGAGGCCCAGTCGACGTTGCCCTGCCACTTCGAGATGTCGATGCCCTGGATCGGGTGCTGCTTGGCCTTGGCCACGCCCGGATGAGGCTTGGCATCGCCTTTGGTCGGGTAGAAGTCGGGGTTCGACGCGCAGGCCGCGAGGCCGGCCATCACCGCGACGGCGAGGACCCGGGTGACGAGCCGCCGGACATTCCTGAGCCGGCCGGCACCCCGGTCCGGCGCGGCGGACGGCATCTGCGAAAACGTGTAATCCCGCACCATCAGTGTTCAGCCCGCCACCGAAGAAGCGCCAAAGTCAGGGGTAATCGATGGCCCTGGCGCAGTTAACGGAGCTTTGCGATCTTTGCGGCGGAATTCCGGGATGCGTTGCGCCGCCGCGACATACCGCAGCGATCCCCGGTTGGTTCACAGGCCCGGCTCCGGCTAAGTGCCGGTTCCGCAACGCGAGTCCCACCACGGTCCCGTGAGCAAGCATTTATTCACCATAGGTTACGAAGGGCTCGACCCGGAGCGCCTTACGGATGCGCTGCGCTCGGCCGGCGTCGCCGTCCTGGCCGACGTGCGGGCTGTTGCGAACTCGCGCAAGCGCGGCTTCTCGAAGGGCGCGCTCGGAACCGGGCTTGTGGAGGCGGGGCTCGGCTACGCGCATCTGCGCAGCCTCGGCACGCCGAAATCCGGCCGCGAGGCGGCCCGGGCCGACGACGCGGCGCTGATGCGCAGGATCTACTGCGAGGAGGTGCTCGACACCGCCGCCGGCGGCGTCGCCCTCGACGAGCTCGCCGCGATGGCGGCGGCCGCCCCGACCTGCCTGCTGTGCTTCGAGCGCGACCCGGCCCGCTGCCACCGGCGCGTCCTGGCCGAGCGGCTCACGGACAGGGGCTTCGTGACGACTGACCTGTTCGGCTGAAGTCGGCTCAGCGCATCGCCCGCGTGGCGGCGAACCGCCGGATCGGCGCCATGGCGGCGCTGAACAGCATCCGGGATGTGCGCATGGCCCCGAATTCCCGCGGGATCGGCCGACGGCGATTCGGGTCGTTCACCGGCTCGACCGGCAGGTACAGGGCTTCCAGGAACGACATCTCCAGGAGCGTCGTGCCGGTCTCGTCGGCGATCACCAGGGCAGCGTCGAGCAGCCGCGGGTCACCGCCATGCTGGCGCATCAGCCCCCGGACGATCGCCCGCGCCGCCGTCCGCGCCGCATCCATGTCGGCGATGTCCTGGGCGGTCGGCGCCGCCAGGTAGGCGCCGTCGAGGCGGATGTAGAAATAGGCGCGGACCATGGGGGCGCTTCTCCGGATCGGGCGGCTGTCGTCAGGCAAGGATAGTCAAGCAGCCTGGGCGCCGTCCTGCGGCTCGCCCCCCGTTTCGGCCCCCGTTTCGGCCCCCGTTTCGGCCTTGCCCTCGGCCGCCGATTTCGGGTCGAAGGCGTCGGCCAGCAGGCTGAGGCGGCGGGCCATGTCCCGCACCTCGTTCAGCGCGATCGACTTCTGGCCTTCCTTCACCGCCCGGGTGATGTCGCTGACCTGCTCGGTGGCGACCCGCCTCAGTGCGTCGGCGAGCTGGTGGCTGCTCATCATCGCGTCCGTTCCCGAATTGGTGCGTCTGTGTCGGGACCCTGGTGGGACGCCGCTTACCAACCGGTTTCGCAGTGCCGCGAAGCCTGTGGACAAGCCCGGCAGGCTTTCAGTCCTGCAGATGGCGGGCCGCGATGATCGAGGCGGCGGTACGATTCTCCACCCCGAGCTTGGCGTAGATGCCCTCCAGGTGCTTGGTCACGGTCCGGTGGCTCAATCCCAGGATCTCACCGATGTCGCGGCTCGATTTCCCCCGGGACAGCCAGAGCAGCACCTCCGCCTCCCGGCCGGTGACGGGGAGCTTTGCCCGCAGCCGCTCGACGCCGCCCGAGGCCTCCTCGCGCGACAGGCGCAGCAGGATCTCGTCCGGGGTGCGGCCGATGAAGCTCAACGCGTAAGCCGTGCCGTCGCCGCCGGTCAGGGTCAGGGCGTTGGCCGGCGCGCCGGTGAGGCAGCCGCGCAGCCAGTCCCGGGCGCGGGCGGGGAGCGCGAGGCCCCCGGACGGATCGGAGCCGAGCCCCGCCAGCAGGCGCCCGGCCTGTGGGGTCGCCCACAGCACCGCCCCGGCCTCCGAGACGGCGAACAGGGTCCGCCCGGCGGTGTCGAGGGCGGCCCGGGCGCTCTGCGCGGCCCGGGCGCTGGCGAGGTGGACGCGGATCCGGGCCAGGATTTCGTCGGGGGCGATCGGCTTGGTGACGTAGTCGATTCCGCCGGCGCTGAGGCCCTTCACGATATGCTCGGTCTCGCTGAGCCCGGTCATGAAGATCACCGGCACGCCGGCGATCTGAGGCTTGGCCTTGAGCCGCCGGCAGGTCTCGAACCCGTCCATGCCGGGCATCATCGCATCGAGCAGGATCACGTCCGGGGTGATCTCGTCGACCAGCGCCAGGGCGAGGTCGCCGCCCACCGCCACCAGCACGGTGGCGCCGGAGCGCTCGATCGCCTCGGTGAGGAAGCTCAGCGTGTCGGGCGAATCGTCCACCACCAGGACGACGTCGCGGCTCGGCTGGTTCGTCGGCGCCTCAGCCATGGCGGGCGAGTCCCTGCAGCACCGAGAGGTAGCGGCGCAGGTCGTAGCCCTCCACGAGGCCGCGCATCTGTGCCACGAAGGCGGGCGGGACCGCGGAATCGCCCTCCATCTGGGCCAGCTTGGCCTCGATCGCCCGGATATGGCCGATTCGGCCCAGGCGCAGCAATTCGCCGACGTGCTCGGGGCCGGGATGGCCGATCTCGGCGAGCGCGGGCGCGGGCTCGCGCAGGGACGGCGTCGCCGCGTCGGTCCATTCGAGGTGGAGCAGCTTGCCGATCCGCTCCAGCACGTCGCGCAGGTCGAAGGGTTTGGCGAAGATCGCGTCGTGAGGGGCGTCGTCGCCGCGCACCGGGCTGATCTCGTGGACGTTGGCCGACATCATGGCGATCGGCCCGGTGTGCCCCTCTGCCCGCAGCGTCGCGGCGGCGGCCCAGCCGCTCATGCCCGGCATGGCGATGTCGAGCAGGATCAGGTCGATCCCGCCCTTGGCCACCGCCGCCAGGCATTCGGGCCCGGAGCCCGCCTCGATCACGGAGATCCCGTGCGGCTCCAGGATCGCCCGCATCAGGGCGCGGTGGGCGGTGTCGTCGTCGGCGACCAGGATCGTGCGGCGGGCACCGGCATAGGCCCGTTCCGGCGCGGAGGCGGGGATGGGCAGGACGATCGGGGCGGGCTGCGCCACGGAGGCCAGCATCAGGCGCAGCCGCGCCTGGGTGCCGCCGCCCGGCGCCGCCGCCACGGTGATCTCGCCGCCGAGGAGTTGCGACAGCAGGTCCGCGATGGTCAGCCCGAGCCCCGTGCCCGGGGTGCTGCGGGCGGCCGGGGTCGAGCCCCGCTCGAACGGCTGGAAGATCCGGGCCAGATCCGCCTCGGGGATGCCCGGTCCGGTGTCGCGGATCGTGAACACCGCGATCTGGCTGCGGTAGCTCAGATCCAGCGACACGGTGCCGGAGGGCGTGAACTTGATCGCGTTCGACAGGAGGTTGAGCAGCACCTGGCGCAGGCGCTTCTCGTCGGTGGCGACCACCGCCGGCAGGATCTCCGGCCGCGAGAACCGGAATTCGAGGCCCGCCTCCCGGGCCTGGAGCCGGACCATGTCGACCAGCTGATCGAGGAACTCGATGAGCCGGACCTCGTCCCGGTGGATCTCGAGGCGGCCGGCCTCCATGCGCGAGATGTCGAGCAGGCCGTCGATCAGCCCGGAGAGGTGCTGGGCGCTGCGGCGGATCACCCGGATGCCGTTGAGGCGCGGGGCCGGGATCGCGGGGTCGGATTCCAGCAGCTGCGCGTAGCCGAGCACGGTGGAGAGCGGCGTGCGCAACTCGTGGCTGATCCCGACCACGTAGCGGCTCTTGGCAAGGTTGGCGGCCTCGGCCCGCTCCTTGGCCTCCTGCAGCTTGGCGTCGGTGAGCTTGTGGGCGGCGATCTCGGCCTCGTAGAGGGCGGTCTGGCGCATGGTCTCGGACTGGGCGACCCGCCGGCTCTCCTGCGCGAGCACGAACAGCCAGGCGACCACGCCGAGGATCACCACCAGGATGAAGAACACGCTGGTCAGCGCCGAGCGCAGAAAGTCGCGATGCTCGGGATGCGCGATGGTGGCGCCGGCATGCACGATCCCCAGGATCAGGCCGATCACAGCGCACAGCGTCAGCATCACCGCGAGGTAGCGCCCGAGCGGCGCGCCGATCCAGGCGGCGGTGCGGCCGGGCAGGATCCGGCCGAGCGCCTGCTGGGCCTGTACCTCCAGGCGCCCGTGAGGCTTGCACAGGTCGCCGCAGCGGGCGTCGAGCGAGCAGCACAGGGAACAGATCGGGGCGTCGTAGGCCGGGCAATGGGCCATGTCCTCGCCCTCGAACGGCAATTCGCAGACCCGGCAGATGATCTCGCCCGCCCCCCAATCCCGCTTCGGCGTCCGGGCGAGGTACCAACGGCCTGCCGTGGCCCAGGCGATCACCGGCGCCGCGCTGAAGGCGGTGGCCAGGGCCAGCAGCGGCGCGAACGGCTGGAGCCTGTGGCCCAGCAGGCCCGCATAGGCGAGCCCGCCGATGGCGAGCGCCAGCACCATGGCGCCGGTCCCCACCGGGTTGATCGCGTAGAGATGGGCGCGCTTGAACTCGATGCCGGCGGGCGAGAGGCCCAGCGGCTTGTTCACCGCGAGGTCGGCGGCCAGTGCCCCGACCCAGGCCGAGACCACGGAGGCGTAGAGCGGCAGCGTGCTCTCGATGGTCTTGTCGATGCCGAGCTCCATCAGGAGCACCGCGATGGCGACGTTGAACACCAGCCAGACCACGCGGCCCGGATGGCTGTGGGTCAGCCGGGAGAAGAAGTTCGACCACGCGATCGAGCCGGCATAGGCGTTGGTCAGGTTGATCTTGAGCTGGGAGACCAGGACGAACAGCCCGGTGAGCAGCAGGGCCGCCCGGCCGCCCTCCCCGGTGACGTAGCCGAACGCCACCGCGTACATCCGGGTCGGCTCGGCGGCGTGCTCGGGCGGGACGCCGTGCCCGAGAGCCAGGACCGCGAGCCCGGCGCCGAGCAGGATCTTGAGCATGCCGGGCACGATCCATCCGGCGCCCCCCGACAGCACCGCCAGCCACCAGCGCCAGTCCTGCCGGCCGTTCCGCTCAGGTACGAATCGCAAGAAATCGACCTGCTCGCCGACCTGGGCCAGCAGCGCAAGCAGCACCCCGGTGGCCAGCCCGAACCGGCCGATGTCGAAGGCGGCCCCGCCGCCGTCGAGGCCCGGGAAATCCGCCAGCGCGTGCAGGGGCTCCGTGCCCTGCGCCGCCACGAACACGAGCGGCAGCAGGCTCAAGGCCACCCAGAGCGGCTGCGTCCAGATCTGGAAGCGGCTGATCAGCCTGATCCCGTAGACCACCAGGGGTATCACCGCGGCGGCGCAGACGAGATAGCCGACGCCGAGCGGCAGCCCGAAGCAGAGCTGCAGCGCCAGCGCCATGATCGCCGCCTCGATGGCGAAGAACAGGAAGGTGAAGCTCGCGTAGATCAGCGACGTGACGGTGGAGCCGAGATAGCCGAACCCGGCGCCCCGGGTCAGCAGGTCCATGTCGAGCCCGTAGCGGGCAGCGTAGACGGTGATCGGCGCCGCGGTGGCGAAGATGATCAGGCCGACGACCAGCACCGCCGCGAGCGTGTTGGGAAACCCGGCCGTCAGCGCCAGGGTCCCGCCGATCGCCTCCAGCGCCAGGAACGAGACCGAGCCCAAAGCCGTCTGCGCCACCTGGAAGCCGGACCAGCGCCGCGCCTTCTTGGCGGTGAAGCGGAGGGCGTAATCCTCCAGGGTCTCGTCGGCGACGAAGCGGTTGTAGTCCCGGCGGATCGGGATGATGCGCTGGGGGCCGCTCATCGCAGCCCGGTCCGGCGCATGGAGCTGCCTTCGCTCGCGCGCGCGCGGAAAAAATCCAGCGCCCGGGCGCTGGCCACGCTGTCCGCCCTCGCTGCCAACGATCCCTCAGACTTCTGCGCCGCGATGGTGCACTCGATGCAAGACGACGGCCATACGCAAAACATCGTATAGGCCGCAGTGCAACCGAAGACCTAGCCTGGACTGGTCGATCCGAGCCGCTTCTCAAGGCCCGGACGCGGATTAAGGCAGGCACGATGGCTGACGACACCGAGACCGGCGCGAAGAACGGCTTGCATTCCCCGCTGCGGCGCAGGCTGCTCATGGGACTGGCCGGGGCGCCGGCCCTCGCCCTGATGCCGCGCGGGGCCTGGGCCGCCGCACCGACCTCGGCGGTGAACACAACCGGCCTCGCCGTGACCGACACCGAGGTGACGGTCGGCATCCTGCATTCGGTCACCGGCACGATGGCGATCTCCGAGACCGGCGCCCAGGAGGCGGAAAAGCTCGCGATCGCGCAGATCAACGAGGCCGGCGGCGTGCTCGGCCGCAAGATCAAGATCATCCAGGAGGACGGTGCCTCCGACTGGCCGACCTTCGCCGAGAAGGCCAAGAAGCTCCTGGTCAACGACCATTGCGCCGCCGTGATGGGCTGCTGGACTTCGGCCTCGCGCAAGGCGGTGCTGCCGGTGTTCGAGCAGTATAACGGCCTCCTGTACTATCCGACCTTCTACGAAGGCCTGGAGCAGTCCAAGAACGTGTTCTACACCGGCCAGGAGGCGACGCAGCAGATCCTCGCCGGGCTCGACTGGGTCCACAAGGAGAAGGGTGGCGACAGCTTCTACTTCATCGGCTCCGATTACATCTGGCCGCGCACCTCGAACAAGATCGCCCGCAAGCACGTCGAGAACGTGCTCAAGGGCAAGGTGGTCGGCGAGGAATACTTCCCGCTCGGCCACACCCAGTTCAACTCGGTGATCAACAAGATCAAGCTGACCAAGCCGAAGGTGATCTTCACCGACGTGGTCGGCGGCTCGAACGTGGCGTTCTACAAGCAGCTCAAGGCCGCCGGCATCGACCTGTCCAAGCAGGTGCTGATGACGATCTCGGTCACCGAGGACGAGATCGACGGCATCGGCGGCGAGAACATCGCCGGCGCCTATGCGTGCATGAAGTACTTCCAGTCGATCGAGAACGACAACAACAAGGCGTTCGTCGCCGCCTTCAAGAAGATGTGGGGCGAGAAGACCGTCATCGGCGACGTGACCCAGGCCGCCTATCTCGGGCCGTTCCTGTGGAAGATGGCCTGCGAGAAGGCCGGCTCCTTCGACGTCGACAAGGTGGTGGCGGCCTCGCCGGGCCTGGAGTTCAAGGGCGCGCCGGAGGGCTACGTCCGGATCGACGAGAACCACCATCTCTGGTCGAAGACCCGGGTCGGCAAGGCCAAGCCCGACGGCCAGTTCGAGATCGTCTACACCAGCCCGGAACTGATCAAGCCGGATCCGTTCCCGAAGGGTTACCAGTAGTCGCCACCAGCTCTTCCTTCCCGCCCCTGAGGGTTCCGAAGTTCACACATCGGTACGGGAAGGCCGCGACAAGCCCCCTCTCCCGTGCGGGAGAGGGTTGGGGTGAGGGACCCAGACTTTCCGGAGAGGTCGCATCCCTCACCCTGTCCCTCTCCCGCACGGGAGAGGGGACCCGCGCCTCAATCGGCATCGCCTGAATCCGACGGTACCCGGCAAAAACGACCACGCCCCCGGGCGCCCACCACACCAGCCAGATCGCGGGAGACCGAAAGCAATGCTCGGCGACTATTCCCTCGGCGACCTCGGCGCGATCTTCGCCATGCAGGGCTTCGCCGGCCTGATCCTGTTCTCGGTCTATCTGCTGATGGCGCTGGGGCTGGCGATCATCTTCGGCCAGATGGGCGTGATCAACATGGCACACGGGGAGTTCATGATCCTCGGGGCCTACGTCACGTATCTCTGCTCGACGTTCTGCCAGAGCTACCTGCCGGCCCTGTTCCCGGTCTACTTCTTCGTCGCGATGGGTCTGGCGTTCGTGGCCTCGGGGGCGCTCGGCATGCTGGTGGAGTGGAGCCTGATCCGGTTCCTCTACAAGCGCCCGCTCGACACCCTGCTCGCCACCTGGGGCCTGTCCCTGATCCTGCAGCAGGCCTACCGGTCGATCTTCGGCGCGCGCGAAGTCGGCGTCGAATTGCCGTCCTGGCTGATCGGCTCGGTGCAGGTCACCGACACGATCGAGATCCCGATCAACGGCCTGTTCGTGATGGCCATCACCATCCTGATCACGGTGAGCGTGGCGCTGCTGATCTACCGCTCGCGCTTCGGCCAGCAGGTCCGGGCCGTGATGGCCAACCGCGCCATGGCCGGAGCCGTGGGCATCGATACCGAGAAGGTCGATCGCTACACCTTCGGCCTCGGCTGCGGCATCGCGGGGATCGCCGGCTCGGCCTTCACGATGATCGGCTCCACCGGGCCGACCTCGGGCCAGCTCTACATCGTCGACACCTTCCTGATCGTCGTGTTCGGCGGCGCCGCGAGCCTGCTCGGCACCATCGCGTCGGCCTTCTCGATCTCGCAGACGCAATCGACCCTGGAATTCTTCCTCTCCGGCTCGATGGCCAAGGTGATCACCCTGCTCGCGGTGGTCGGCATCCTGATGTTGCGGCCGCAGGGCCTCTTCACCCTCAAGGTCCGGCGCTGAGGATGTCCATGATGACGAATCCGGTCCAGACCCTGACCAAATCGGTCACCGTCAACGACAACCCGTTCATGAAGCCGGTGGAGTGGCTGAGCTTGGCTCTGCTCGCCGGGGTGATCCTGGTGGTCCTGCCCCTGGCCCTCGACGGGTTCCGCCTCAACCTCGTCGGCAAGTACCTGACTTACGCCTTCGTGGCCCTCGGGCTGGTGATCTGCTGGGGCTATGCCGGCATCCTGTCGCTGGGCCAGGGCGTGTTCTTCGGGCTCGGCGGCTATTGCATGGCGATGTACCTGAAGCTGGAGGCTTCGAGCGTCGCCAACACGAAGATTCAATCGACCCCGGGCATCCCGGACTTCATGGACTGGAACCAGATCACCGCGGTGCCGTGGTTCTGGCTGCCGTTCAAGAGCCTGCCGCTGACCCTGATCCTGGTGGTCGCGGTGCCGGTCCTGTTCGCCTTCATCATCTCCTACGCGATGTTCAAGCGCCGGGTCGGCGGCACCTACTTCGCCATCATCACCCAGGCGATCGCCGCGATCCTGACGATCCTGATCGTCGGCCAGCAGGGCTATACCGGCGGCATCAACGGCATCACCGACCTGCGCACCCTCCACGGCTGGGACATCCGCACCGACCACGCCAAGGTGATCCTGTACTTCGTCAACGGCGGCTTGCTGATCGCCTGCATCCTGGCGGCGCAATACGTGAAGAAGTCGAAGCTCGGCCGCATCCTGGTCGCCATGCGCGACAAGGAGGACCGGGTCCGGTTCTCGGGCTACGCGGTGGCCGGCTTCAAGGTCTTCGCCTTCTGCCTGGCGGCGGCCTTCGCGGCGATCGGCGGGGCGATGTTCACCCTCCAGGTCGGGTTCATGTCGCCCTCCTTCGTGGGCATCGTGCCGTCCATCGAGATGGTCATCTACGCCGCGGTCGGCGGGCGGATGTCCCTGTTCGGCGCGGTCTGGGGCACGCTGCTGGTGAACTGGGCCAAGACCAGCTTCTCCGAGAGTTTTCCGGATCTCTGGCTGTTCGGCCTCGGCGCCCTGTTCATCGCGGTGGTCCTGGCCTTCCCGAACGGTCTCGCCGGCATCTGGCGCGAGCAGATCGAGCCCCGCCTGACCCGCCGGGTGAAGGGGCTGCGGGCGCCACCACCCGCCATCGTCCCGCCCCACGGCGCTCCGGCCGAGTGAGGAATCCATGAACGCCGCGATCCTCTCCTCCCCCGTGGTCGGCGCCGAGGCGGTGCCGGCCGATTACCTCCTCGCCGTCGAGGCGCTGACGGTCTCGTTCGACGGCTTCAAGGCGGTCAACGACGTGTCGTTCTACGTCGATCCGGACGAGATCCGGGTAATTATCGGCCCCAACGGCGCCGGAAAGACCACGGTGCTCGACCTGATCTGCGGGCGCACCCGGGCCAGCGCCGGCTCGATCAAGTACAAGGGCCAGGAGCTGACCAAGCTCTCCGAGAGCGCGATCGTGCAGGCCGGCGTCGGCCGCAAGTTCCAGACGCCGTCGATCTACGACGACCTCACGGTGTTCGAGAACCTGGAAATCTCGTTCCCCCGCGGCCGCTCGGTGTTCGGGGCGCTCACCTTCAAGCGCGACGCCGAGGTCCGTGACCGGATCCACGAAATCGCCGAGACGATCTTCCTGAAGGACCAGCTCAAGGAGCGGGCGGAGTTCCTGAGCCACGGCCAGAAGCAGTGGCTGGAGATCGGCATGCTGCTGATCCAGGACCCGGAACTCCTGATGCTCGACGAGCCGGTAGCCGGGATGAGCGTCGGCGAGCGGATCAAGACCGCGGAGCTGCTCAACCAGATCATCAAGGGCCGCTCGGTGCTGGTGATCGAGCACGACATGAAGTTCGTCGAGGACATCGCCCACCGGGTCACGGTCCTGCACCAGGGCAAGGTGCTCTCCGAAGGCTCGATGGAGCGGGTCAAGAACGACCCGAAGGTCATCGAAGTGTATCTGGGACATTGACGATGGCCTCGCTCCAGACCGCGCATCCGCCACTCGCCCAGGCGCCCCCGCGCGCCGTGATCCCGGACGTGGCCCCGGCCCTCGACGTCCATGACCTCCACGCCGCCTACGGCCAGAGCGAGGTCCTGCACGGGCTGACCTTCTCGGTGGCACCCGGCGAGATCGTCGCCGTGATGGGCCGCAACGGCATGGGCAAGACCACCCTGATGAAGACCCTGATGGGTCTCGTGCCGGTGAAATCCGGGACGATCCGGGTCGAGGGCGAGGCGGTCGCCGGGCTCAAGAGCCATGCCCGGGTCGCCAAGGGCCTCGCCTACGTGCCGCAGGGCCGGATGATCTTTTCCACCATGACGGTCCAGGAGAACATCGAGACCGGCCTGACCGTCACCGGCACCCGCAAGGTGCCGCAGGACCTCTACGACATGTTCCCGGTCCTGCTGGAGATGAAGGGACGGCGCGGCGGCAACCTGTCCGGCGGCCAGCAGCAGCAGCTCGCCATCGCCCGGGCGCTCGCAAGCCGCCCGAAGGTGCTGCTGCTGGACGAGCCCACGGAGGGCATCCAGCCCTCGATCATCCGCGAGATGGGCCGTACCCTCAAGAAGATCCGAGACCAGCGCGGCCTCTCCATCGTCGTCTCCGAGCAGGTCCTGAGCTTCGCCCTCGACGTCGCCGACCGGGTGATCGTCATGGAGAACGGCGCCATCGTCCACGAGGCCCCGCGCGAGGGCATCGACGAGGCCGCCGTCGCCCGGTTCCTGTCGGTCTAGGGGCGCCTGAATGGCCGATCACGAGATCTTCGAACTCGGCGACTTCGTGCTCCAGTGCGGCAAGACGCTGCGTGCGGCCAAGCTCGCCTACAAGACCTTCGGGACGCTGAGCCCGGCCAAGGACAACGCCATCGTCTACCCGACCTGGTACTCGGGCCAGCACACGGAGAACGAATGGCTGATCGGCCCCGGCAAGGCGCTCGATCCCGACAAGTATTTCATCATCATCCCGAACATGTTCGGCAACGGGCTCTCGTCCTCGCCGAGCAACACCCCCGCGCCCTGGAACGGGCCGCGCTTCCCCAACGTCACCGCCTACGACAACGTCCGCGCCCAGCACCGCCTCGTCACCGAGCATTTCGGCATCGAGACGCTGGTTCTGGTCACCGGCTGGTCGATGGGGGCGCTCCAGACCTACCACTGGGCGTCGATGTATCCCGACATGGTGCCGAAGATCCTGCCGTTTCAGGGGTCGGCCAAGTGCTCCCGGCACAACTACGTCTTCCTAGAGGGCGCCAAGGCGGCGCTGCAGGCCGACGCCGCCTGGGAAGAGGGCTGGTACACGCGCCCGCCGACCCGGGGCCTGCGCGCCTTCGGCCGGGTCTATGCCGGCTGGGGCCTGTCGCAGACCTTCTACCGGCTCGAGGCCGACATCACCCACATGGGCTACGCCTCCCTGGAGGACTTCCTGATCGGGTTCTGGGAAGGGCTGTTCTACGCGCGCGACGCCAACAACCTGCTCGCCATGCTGTGGACGTGGCAGCACGGCGACATCAGCGCCAACGACACCTTCAAGGGCTACTTCAAGGCCGCCCTCGGCGCGATCCGCGCGAAGGCGTTCCTGATGCCGGCGTCGACGGACCTGTACTTCCCGCCCGAGGACAACGCCATCGAGGCGGCCGCCATGCCGAACGCGGAACTGCGCGTGATCGACACGTGGTGGGGCCATTTCGCGGGCGGCCCCGGCACCAGCCCGGACGACATCAAGGTCCTCGACGACGCGCTGAAAGAGCTGCTCGCGAGCGGGTGAGGTTCGCGCAACGGCGCGCGGATGGGGTCCGCCCCAAGGTTCTAGGGAGCTGGAGACAGAACATGCCCGAGACGCTGATCAAGGTCGATCTGACGCAATCGGCCTACGACAACGACATGGTGCACAACCGCTGGCACCCGGACATCCCGATGGTCGCCACCGTGAAGCCGGGCGCGGACTTCATCGTCGAGACCTACGACTGGACCGGCGGCTTCATCAAGAACAACGATTCCGCCGACGATGTCCGCGACATCGACCTGTCGATCGTCCACTTCCTGTCCGGCCCGATCGGCGTCGAGGGCGCGGAGCCCGGCGACCTGCTGGTGGTCGACCTCCTCGATATCGGCGCCAAGCCCGAGAGCCAGTGGGGCTTCAACGGCTTCTTCTCGAAGAAGAACGGCGGCGGCTTCCTCGACGAGCACTTCCCGCAGGCTCAGAAGTCGATCTGGGACTTCGAGGGCATGTTCACCAAGTCCCGCCACGTGCCCGGCGTGCGCTTCCCCGGCCTGATCCATCCCGGGCTGATCGGCTGCCTGCCCGATCCGAAGATGCTGGAGACCTGGAACACCCGCGAGAAGGCGCTCTACGACACCGATCCCGAGCGCGTGCCGGCGCTGGCCACCCTCCCCTTCGGCCCGACCGCCCATATGGGCCGCCTCCAGGGCGACGCGAAGGAGGCCGCGGCCGCCACCGGCGCCCGGACGGTCCCGCCCCGGGAGCACGGCGGCAATTGCGATATCAAGGACCTGTCGCGCGGCTCGAAGATCTACTTCCCGGTCTACGTGCCCGGCGCCGGCCTCTCTATGGGCGACCTGCACTTCAGCCAGGGCGACGGCGAGATCACCTTCTGCGGCGCCATCGAGATGGCCGGCTGGGTCCATCTCAAGGTCGATCTGATCAAGGGCGGGATGGCGAAGTACGGGATCAAGAACCCGATCTTCAAGCCGTCGCCGATCACGCCCAAGTTCGACGATCACCTGATCTTCGAGGGCATCTCGGTCGACGAGCACGGCGGCCAGCATTATTTGGATGTTCACATCGCCTACCGGCAGGCCTGCCTGAACGCGATCGAGTACCTCAAGAAGTTCGGCTATTCGGGCGCGCAGGCCTATTCGATCCTCGGCACGGCGCCGGTCCAGGGGCACATCTCCGGGGTGGTCGACATCCCGAACGCCTGCGCGACCCTGTGGATACCGACCAAGATCTTCGAGTTCGACATCAACCCGGGTGCCGACGGGCCGACCAAGTTCCTGGACGGGTCGATCCAGATGCCGCTCTCGCCGGATCTGTAATCTGCCGCCGGTCACGGACGCGACCTGCCCCCTCTTCCGTGCGGGAGAGGATTGGGGTGAGGGGTCAGGTCCATCCGGAGGGGTCGTATCCCTCACCCTGTCCCTCTCCCGCACGGGAGAGGGGACCCGCGCTCAACCTGATAACGCACCGTTCAATTCTGAAAGCACGCCATGCCCGTCTACGAATACGCCTGTGCGGCCTGCGGGCCGTTCACCGCCATGCGGCCGATGGCGGAGTTCAAGGATCCGCACGCTTGCCCGGATTGCGGGGAGGCCTGCGCGCGGGCCTTCCTCACCGCCCCGCGCATTTCCGGGATGGATGCGGGGCTCACGGCGGCCCACGCCACCAACGAGCGCAGCCGGCACGCGCCGCGACGCTCTGGCAGCCACGGCGCGGGCTGCGGCTGCTGCACGCCGAAGAAGACGGCCGCGGCGCCGGCCGCCGCCAAGAGCTTTCCGAGCGCGCGGCCCTGGATGATCAGCCACTGAACCAGCCCTTCCCCCTCCGCGGGCTTACGGACTCGCAGCTCACGAACGCGGCGCGGGTCCCCTCTCCCGTGCGGGAGAGGGGGCGCGTCGCAGCCTTCACAGCTCGATGTTCGAACACGCCCCCCAGCGATGGGGGGAGCCGGTGCCTTGAGAGTCAAATAGTAGGAGGAATCCTCACCATGATGCACGGAGACATCTCGTCCAGCCAGGACAGCGTCGGCGTCGCCGTCGTCAACTACAAGATGCCGCGGCTCCATACCCGCGCCGAGGTGCTGGAGAACGCCAAGGCGATCGGCAAGATGATCATCGGCATGAAGACCGGCCTCCCCGGTCTCGACCTGGTGATCTTTCCCGAATACTCGACCCACGGCATCATGTACGACGCCGCCGAGATGTACGAGACGGCCTCCTCGGTACCCGGCGCCGAGACCGAGGTGTTCGCCGCCGCCTGCCGCGAGGCCAAGGTCTGGGGCGTGTTCTCGCTCACCGGCGAGCGCCACGAGGAACACCCCAACAAGGCGCCCTACAACACCCTGATCCTGATGAACGACCAGGGCGCGATCGTGCAGAAGTACCGCAAGATCATGCCCTGGACGCCGATCGAGGGCTGGTATCCGGGCGACCGCACCTATGTGTCGGACGGGCCGAAGGGCCTGAAGATCAGCCTGATCATCTGCGACGACGGCAATTATCCCGAGATCTGGCGCGACTGCGCCATGCGCGGCGCCGAGCTGATCATCCGCTGCCAGGGCTACATGTACCCGGCGAAAGAACAGCAGATCGTGATCTCGAAGGCGATGGCGTTCGCCAACAACGTCTACGTGGCGGTCTCGAACGCCGCCGGGTTCGACGGCGTCTATACATACTTCGGCCACTCGGCGATCATCGGCTTCGACGGCCGCACGCTCGGTGAGTGCGGCGAGGAGGAGATGGGCATCCAGTACGCCGCGCTCTCAAAATTCCTGATCCGGGATTTCCGCGCCCACGGCCAATCCGAGAACCACCTCTTCAAGCTGCTGCACCGCGGCTATACCGGCATGATCAACTCCAAGGAAAACCGGCACGGGATGTCGGAATGCCCCTACGAGTTCTACCGGCGCTGGATCGAGGATCCCGACGGAACCCGCGACGCCGTTCGCGCCATAACCCGGCAGAGCGTCGGCACCGAGGAATGCCCGATCGAGGGCATCCCGTTCGTCGGCAAGGGTGAGGGCGCGCCCGACCCGGTTCGCTGAGAGACAGGCCCATGGATACCACCCCCCTCGGCCCGACCGCGTTCCGCAGCCCTGCCGTGCTGCTGTCGGGCCCGGTCGACTACGACATGTACAAGGATTTCCGCCGGCAATTCGCCAATGCCGGCGAGCGCGCGATCGTCGTGGTCGAGCTCTCGACGCTGGGCGGCGACCCGGAGGTCGCCCGGATGATGGGCGAGGACATCCGCTACCACAGCGAGATGAGCCCGGACCGCCGCTTCGTCTTCCTCGGCAAGGCGGCGATCTACTCGGCCGGCACCACCTTCATGAGCTTCTTCGCCCGGCCGAACCGCTACCTCACCCGGGGCACGCGGCTGATGATCCACGAGCGCAAGATGAACAAGGAGCTCCACGTCCAGGGCCCGCTCACCACCTGCGTCGCCGCCGTGAAGGCGACGCTGCACGAGATCGAATGCTCGATCGTCATCCAGAACGAGGGGTTTTCGAACCTGATCCAGGGCTCGGACGTGACCCTGGACGAGGTCCTGGAGAAAGCGCCGGCCAATTGGTACCTCGAGGCGGAGGAAGCAAAGGCGCGGGGGCTGATCGAGGCGGTGCTCTGAGCGGCCGCATCCGCGACGTCATCTTGAGGTCCTGAAGCGTAACCGAGATCTCCAATCGGAGGAGCGGTCCAAAAATCCGCGGGTTCTCGGCGGCCCTCACCGTCCTTGCGAGCGCAGCGAAGCAACCTAGGGATGCGCCCGGCTCGGACATCGCGCGCCGCATCGGGTCGCCTCGCTAAGCTCGCGACGACGGCGCGAGATGGATCGAAGCTCGATCACGAAATTGAATAGGTTCTTGGCTTGGTCCCGCGCAAATTCGGCGCCGCCTCAGAGGCGCGGGGCGTCGGAGGCCAGCCGGAGGGCAAGGGTCTCGACGAAGAGGCGCGTTCGTATCGGCGTGCCGATGGCTCCGGGCCAGACGGCCTGAACCGGAACGGCCGGCGGCTCGAACGCGGGCAGGACAATTTTCAAACAGCCCTGATCGAGATCGTCCCGGACCTGCCAGAGGGGGGCCAGGCCGAGGCCGGCGCCCGCGACCACGGCCGCGTTGGCGGAGGCGGCATCGTTGCAGCGGAAGGCGCCACGGACCGGAATGCGCGCGACCGTGCCGTCGATCGTCAGAGGCCAGGCATCCCCTTCCGGTCCGAAGGTGCGCACGACGCAATCGTGATCGGCGAGGTCTCGGGGCCCCAGCGGCAGCCCGCGGCGCGCGAGGTAGGGCGGCGACCCGACAATCACCCGCCGAAGCTGTGCGAGGGGGCGCATCTTCAGGTGGGACGGACCCGGATCGCCGATCCGGATCGCCAGATCGAGCCTGTCCTCGATCAGGTTGGCGATTCCGTCCGACAGGACGAGTTCGATCTCGACATGCGGATGCCGCGCCAGGAACGCCGCTGCGGCCGGGACGACGTGCTTCGGTGCGAACAGGACCGAGGCGCCGATCCGCAATAGGCCCGCGACTCGGGCGCTCTCGCGCCCGATCTCCGCACGGGCGAGTTCGATCTCGGTCAGCGCGGCCTTCACCCGGGCATGGAAGGCGAGGCCGGCGGAGGTCGGCTGGAGCCGTCGCGTCGTGCGCCGGATCAGTTCGACTCCGAACTCGCGCTCCAGAGCCGACAGGGCGCGGCTGATCGATTGAAGCGAGACGTCGAGATGATGGGCGGCGGCGGTCAGGCTACCGCGATCGACGATCTCGATGAAGGCTCTGTAGCGCTCGAGGTTCGCCGCCATTCTCACGCTTTCAGCAACAAATTCTGGCTGGGCGAGACGATTGTCGCCGTCCTGGAGGAGAATTAGCGTTCAGGGCCTGCCGCTACAACAAACTGTGGACATCCGTCATGACGACATCCGTGCCCGGCGCCGTGATCCCCAATCCCAGATCTGAGCGGGTGGCGCGCGGATTGACCCTGATCTTCGCCGTCGTCGCCGGCGTGATCGTCCTCAGCCTCTACGCGTCGCAACCGCTCTCGGGCGTGATCGGCCCGTCCCTCGGTTTCGGGGGGACCGAGACGGGCCTCGTGACGACGATCACGTTGCTGGGCTATGCGGCCGGCCTGTTCCTCCTCGTGCCGCTGACGGATCTGGCCGAGAACCGTGCTCTGATCACGCGGACGCTCGGCGCTGGCGTGATCGCCTTGGCCGGTGCCGCCGCGGCACCGTCGGCGCCGCTCTTCCTCACGGCCTCGTTCCTCGTCGGCGTGACCGCGAGCGCGATCCAGATGCTGGTGCCGACCGCGGCGGCCCTGGCGCCGGTCTCCGAGCGCGGACGCGTCGTCGGGAACGTCATGAGCGGCCTGATGCTGGGGATCCTGCTGTCACGCCCGGCCGCCAGCCTCGTCGCCGAATATGCCGGCTGGCGCTGGTTCTACGGCATCCTGGCCGGGCTCGTGGCTTTGCTGACGATCGTGCTGGCCCGAATCGTGCCCGAGCGGCATCCGTCCGAGATAGCATCCTATCCGCGCCTGATCGCATCGCTGTTCGCCTTGCTGAGACAGGAGCCCATGCTGAGGCGCCGTTCCGCCTCGCAGGGTCTGTGCATGGGCGCCTTCGGGGTGTTCTGGACCTCAGTGGCGCTGCGGCTGGCCGAGCCGCCGTTCGGTCTGAGCCAGACCGGAATCGCCGTCTTCGCCCTGGCGGGGGCGGCCGGCGCCGTGGTGGCGCCCATCGCCGGCCGTGCCGGCGACCGGGGCTTGACGCGCCCCGCCACAATCCTCGCGCATCTCGCCATTCTCGGCGGCATGGCACTGGCGGCCTGCGGTGGCGCGGAGGTGACCGGTATCCTGCCAGCCCCCCTCGCCCTCGGGGCGCTGGTGCTGGCGGCCGTGATCCTTGATCTCGGCGTGATTGGCGATCAGACGCTCGGGCGGCGGGCGATCAACATGGTGCAGACAGAAGCCCGTGGGCGCCTGAACGGGTTGTTCACAGGCCTATTCTTCATCGGGGCGGCGGCGGGCTCGAGTGTTTCCGGCCTCGCATGGGTTCAGTCCGGTTGGGGCGGAGTTTGCGCGGTCGGCGCCCTGTTCGGCGGCGCCGCCCTCGTTCTGTCCCTCACCGACGGGCATCAGGCGGCCTGAAACGGCCGCGGACGCCCGTCGTCGGGCTCAATCTTTCATCCCTGTGGGTAATCCGCCCCCAAACTCGTCTCGCGCCACGCCTCGATCTCGGCGAGGCTCTGCTTCAGCCGGTCGGTGACCGCGTCGTAGCCCCAGGCGCCGAGCACGAGGTGGCGGGGCGGTTTGTCGATCTCGGTCACCCGGATCATCGCCTCGCCGGCCCGAACGGGATCGCCGGCCTGGGTGCCGCTCTTCTCGGAGGTGGCCTTGAGGCGCGCGCCGGCGGTCTCGGCGTAGTCGGAGATCGTGCTCGGAGTCTGGATCAGGGAGCGGCCGGCCCAGTCGGTGCGGAACGGGCCCGGCTCGATGCAGGTGACCTTGATGCCGATCGGCCCGGCCTCGGCGGCGAGCGCGTCGGAGAAGCCTTCCACGGCATGCTTGGTGGCGGCGTAGTAGCCGGAGCCCGGGAAGCCGACGAATCCGGCCACCGAGGTGACGTTGAGGATATGGCCGGAGCGCTGCGCCCGCATGGTCGGCAGCACCGCCCGGGTCAGGGCGAACAGGCCGAACACGTTGGCGTCGAACTGGGCGCGGATCTTGTCCTCCTCGCCCTCCTCGATCGAGGCTTGGTAGCCGTAGCCGGCGTTGTTCACCAGCACGTCGATCCGCCCGAATTTCGTCGCTGCTTCACTCACCGCCTGGGCGATCTGGCCCGCATCGGTGACGTCCAGGGAGATCGCCAGGACCCGGTCGGCCGCGCCTTCCGCCAGGTCGGCCACCTTGGCCCGGTCGCGGGCGGTCACCACCGCCCGCCAGCCCCGGGCGATGACGAGCCTGGCCAGCTCTAGGCCGAAGCCGGTGGAGCAGCCGGTGATGAACCAGACCGGTTGGGTGTTTGCCATGGTGATTCGTTCCGTGGTGATCAGGGCGTCGCCGCCGGCTCGGTTAGGGTATCGATCGACAGCAGGTAGGCGATCAGCGCGTCCTGGTCTTGGCGCGACACGCCGGTGCCGGCATCCGCCCAGTAGCCGTGGCCTTCGCCGGTAACGCGCGCGATGCGTGCCGTATCCGACGATTTATTCGCAGCGATGACCTTCGCCCTCAGGTCCCGGTCGATCAGGCCGCGCAGGCTATTCGTGGGATCGGGGGCGATGCCGCGGTACACCGTCCCCGGAACGCCGAGCTGAGTCTCCGGATCGGAACCGACCGCGATGCCCGAATCGTGCAGGTACGGCGCCGTCCAGGCCAGCCCGACGAGGTTCGGAACCTTGTAGCCGCCTTCGGTCCCGCCCTGCCCCCAGGCGAGCTGCACCTGAGCGAGCGTGTCGCCCGCGAGCGGCACCGGCACGATCACCGGATCGGCCGGCAGCGGGAACGGCGTGTCGGTCGAGAAGAGCGTCGGCGGTGACAGCCGCGCCTCCATCTTGGCCCCGGCCCGGGCGCGGGTCGGCTCGGTGCCGATCTCGGCTTCCGGGATGATCCGGTGGTTCGTTAGCGCCGGGCCGGCATGGCAGGTGCCGCAGCCGGCCTTCTCGAACACGGCGCGCCCGGCCTGGACGGCGGCGGAATCCTGTTTCGCGGCCGGAGGGTGCAGCAGGTTCTGGAACGCAGACATGGCGTTGTTGGCGTGGTTGACCGGCTCCCCGGGCACCGAGGTGAACAAGCCGTTGTCGGTGACGTAGTTGGTCGCCGGATAGGTCGGCAGCACCGCGTAGCTGTTGAGCCCGGGCGAAGCCGGCGTCGGGTCGACGCTGCGCAGCACCTCGGAGGGCTTGCGGGACTCGCCGGGCCTGTATCGGAAGGACTCGGTGGCCGCACCGCGCAAGACGATGCCGAGATAGGTCTCGGGCTCCATGCCGAACAGCCAAGGTGCGGCGGCGGCGAGCTGGGTCGTGTCGGAATTGGCGGCGTGGACGTTGTTGTTGAGCGACGACAGGCCGGCGAACGGCCCGATCGCCTCGCGCCCGCTCCAGCTGTAGGGCTCGCCGTAGGCAGAGAAGCTCGACGGGATCGAGGTCGGGTTGGTCACCCGGTCGGCGGAGGAATCGAAGCTGCCCGGCGGCCAGCTCGCGACCTGGACCTTGGTGGCCGCCTCCACGGCCTCGGCATCCGGCAGGGCCGGCGCGTCGCTGGTGTCGCCCGCCTGCGGAGGATCCGCCTCCGGCACGCTCGCATGCATGAAGTAGGCGGAGGAGTTCTTGGCCAGCGCCATCAGCAGCCCGGCATTGAGATCGGTGTTGGGCGCCCCCTCTACGACCTTGCCGGTGCCCGGATCGACCGCCGCGTGGCACAGGGCGCAGGTGATGCCCATGCGCAGATGCCCTCGATCGGAGAAGGTCTTGATCCCGATGATGAAAGCGCCGCCCTTCGGCACGTCGAGCCCGGTCGGGACCAGTTCACCCTTACGGTAGGTCCGGTTGCCGACGCGCATGTCCTGGGCCATGGCGACTTGGAGATTGGTGGTGCCTTGCCCGCCGAGCTTGGCCACAGCGAGGGCGACCTGCGTCGGCGTCAGGCCGCCATCGAGCATGCCCATCACGTCGGTCAGGAACACCTCGTTGCCGAACGTCTCCTGGTAGAAGGCCTGCCGACCACGTTCGACCATGGCGGGATCGATCGCAACGGCGCCGCTCCCGGCCGAGAGCGCCTTGCGACCCGCCTCGGTTCCGTTGAGCCGGTCCGCCTCCGCGCGCGAGACCCGGCGCCCGAGGACGTCGAAGGCGGTCTGGATCGGGTAGCGGTCGGGGTTCAGCAGGTCGGCCCGGTCGGGCATCGGCGCGTAGCTGAACCGGCCGAGACCGAGCGTGGCACCGGCCGCGACGGTTGCGAGGCCGGCGACGAGGAGGATGCGGCGGGGCCAACCCATGGATCGTCTTCGATATCCGTGGCCGATCCGGCCTGCGGGTGTGCGGGGATCGGCGGCCGGCGATCAACGGATATTCGTCGGTGAAGTTCACCCCGGCGGGGGGGACCGGGTGTCACGTTCGCGACACCATCCGACGTCGGCAAGACTCGCAATCCAGATGGGATGAACGATTCCTCACTCTGGACAGGTCGACGATCCGACGCGCGCTTAGGCGCAAAGTACCGGCACCTCTCACGGCCTACAACAGCGCCAAGCAATTTTTCTGATCGTCTACCAAAGACTTTTTCAGCAGCACGTCCGGGTCATTATGCGTTAGCATGATGTAACGGACGTGTTTGTACTGCAATGCCGCAAATCTTAGATGCGACGCAACAGTGCTGACGGTCAGAAATTTGGTCGACCGTGTGCCGGAACCCTTCGGGCTCCGCGCCGCCGGCCGGTAACAGACTCGGAGACGGCCGGCGCCGAGGCCGGTCGGACATTCGGGCCGGAGGGAGGATCGTGGGCTTCATGAGGAAGAACAAGGTCATCACGGCGGACGAGGCGATCGCTCTGATCCGCGTGAACGACGTCGTGACCACCACGGGCTTCGTCCAGAGCTGCATCCCGGAGGCGCTGCACGCCGCCCTGGAGAAGCGCTTCGTCGAGACCGGATCGCCCCGGGGCCTGACCCTGATCATGACGGCGGGCGCGGGCGACAGCAAAGGCCTCGGCACCGGCCGCCTGCACCATGACGGCCTGCTCGCGCGGGTGATCGCCGCCAATTTCGGACGGATGCCGAAGGTCGCGCAGGCCGCGCAGAACAACCTGATCCGCGGCTACAACCTGCCCCAGGGGGTGATCTCGCAGCTCTACCGGGCCTGCGCCGCCGGCCAGCCCGGCCTGTTCTCGAAGGTCGGGCTGCAGACCTATGTCGATCCGCGCCACGGCGGCGCCAAGGTCAACACCCTGACCACGGAGGACATCGTCAAGCTGGTGGAGGTCGATGGCGAGGAGTGGCTGTTCTACACCGCTACCAAGATCGACGTGGCCTTCATCCGCGCCACCTCGGCCGACCCGTCGGGCAACCTCTCCTACGAGAAGGAGGCGCTGACCCTCGATTGCCTGGCCCAGGCCATGGCCGCCCGCAACAACGGCGGCATCGTCATCGCCCAGGTCGAGCGCATCGTCGACGACGGCTACCTGCTGCCCAAGGACGTGCGCGTCCCTGGCATCCTGGTCGATTGCGTCGTGGTCGCCGAGCCCGAGATGCACCGGATGAATTACGGCGTCATGCACGACGCCGCCTTGGCCGGCGAGATCCGCGTCCCCGTCACCGGCATCAAGCGGATGCCGCTCAACGAGCGCAAGATCATCGCCCGCCGGGCCGCCTTCGAGCTGCCGCCGAACGGCGTGGTCAATCTCGGGGTCGGCGCGCCGGAGGGCATCTCCTCGGTGGCCAACGAGGAGAAGATCACGCCCTACATCACCCTGACCACCGAGGCCGGGGCGGTCGGCGGGGTGCTAGCCTCGGGCTCCAGCTTCGGCGCGGCCACCAACGCCGACTGCATCATCGACCAGAACCAGATGTTCGACTTCTACGACGGCGGCGGCCTCGACATGACCTGCCTCGGCATGGCCGAGTGCGATGCTGCCGGCAACGTCAACACCTCGAAGTTCGGCGGCAAGCTCAACGGCTGCGGCGGGTTCATCAACATCTCGCAGAACGCCCGCACGGTGGTGTTCGCCGGCACCTTCACGGCGGGCGGGCTGGAGATCGCCGTCGACGACGGCGTGGTGCGGATCGTCAGCGAGGGCCGGTCGCGCAAGTTCGTGACGCAGGTGCAGCAGAACACCTTCTCGGGTCCCTACGCGGTCGAGCGGGCACAGCCCGTCCTCTACGTGACCGAGCGCTGCGTCTTCCAGCTCACCGCCGACGGCCTCGAACTGGTCGAGGTGGCGCCGGGCATCGACATCGAGCGCGACATCCTCGCCCACATGGATTTCAAGCCGGTGGTGCGCAATCCGGTGCCGATGGACCCGCGCATCTTCCGCGACGAACCGATGGAGCTGCTCTCGGACCTGCTCAACCTCGATCTGGCCTCGCGCATCAGCTACGACGGCGAGCGCAACATCCTCTTCATCAATCTCGAAGGCTGGTATTGCCGGGTGAAGAGCGACATGGACGAGCTGCGCATGACCATCGTCGGTGCGTGCCGCAAGGCCGGCCAGCGGGTCAACGCCGTGATCAACCACGACGGCTTTCGGCTCAACGAGAACCTGATCGACGATTATGCCGGGATGATCCAGTATCTCCAGGCGAACTATTACGCGACCACGACGCGCTACGTCACCAGCGCGTTCCTGCGCCTGAAGATGGAGGAGGCGCTGACCCGGCGCGGCGTCGCCCCCCACGTGTTCGAGCGCAAGGAGGAGGCCCAGGCCTTCCTCGGCAGCACCGACACGAAGGCCCGCAAGCGGATCTCCCCGGCGGTCGCCTCGGCGGCGTAGGGCAGCTGCGATAGGGCCTCGCGGCCACCCGCTTGCCCTGCGAACGGCCGCGGCGTGGGTTTGCGACGGTCCACTGTCGAGCGAGAGTCGGAAGACGCAGACGTCGCGTCCACCGGCGCCCCCGTGTGAACGCCCGGAGAAGCAGATCCGTTGAGCTTCGAGATGGTGATACGACGCATTGGCGTTCTGCACGGCGGAAATTCAAGGCCGGCCTATGTTCGATGACGCCGCCGCTCAGCGCTATCTCGCGGGACTAGCCCCTCCCGCTACGGGGTCCGTGCGCTGGCTCATCTATGACCACAACCGACAATGGGTTTCGGTCGTCGACAGCGAGATCGCACCGCTGCGGCAAGACTGCAGGCATGTCCTGAGCTCGCTTTCGGAGCAGGATGGGATCGCGTCCCTTGTGGAGGCGATCCGGGAGTTCCTCGCTGACGGGACCGAATGCACCCCGCAAATCATCGCCCTCTCATGCGCTCTGTTGATGCAGAGCACCGGCGATCTCGACGAGGTTTTCGTTCGGATCCAGGCCGCGGTCATGGCGACACTGGTCGACGCCGAGGACGTGGTGGTGAGGCCCGTCGGCGCATAAGGCGAAGACGGCATGTGCCATCAGGTGTTGCTGGACGCGATCACCCGCGTGGTGCGTGTGGGGCGCCTGAAGGGCGCAGCGCGTATGTCCACCGCTGAATCGCGAGCCGACTTCCAACAGCGCCCGACCGGGATCCGCTTTTCGGGATGTTCTGACGAACTCTAGTGTGCCCGACCTGGGCCAAGGGCAGACCGTGCCCGCGCCTCGCGGATCGGGCCAAAATCCTAATACCCCCGCCCGGCATCCACCCCCTGCGGCGGCTGCCCGGTGCCGCGGTACGCGCGCAGATTAGCCGCCACCGTAGCGGCGGCAGAGTCCATGTCGGTGGGGCCGGAGATATGCGGCAGAACGGTCACCCCTGGATGGGTCCAGAGCGGCGAGGCCGCCGGCAGCGGCTCGACGTCGAACACGTCGAGCACCGCGTGCGACAGGTGGCCGGCATCCAGCGCCGCGATCAGGTCCTCGGTCACCACGATCGGCCCCCGGGCGAAGTTGATCAGCGCCGCCCCGGGCTTGAGGGCGGCGAGCCGGCGGGCATTCACCAGGCCGCGCGTTTCCAGCGTCAGCGGCATCAGGCAGACGAGGATGTCGCAGCGCCCAAGCATCGCCGGGAGGCCATCCGCGCCGTGGACCGTCTCGATCCCCGCCACGGTCTTCGGCGTCCGGCTCCAGCCGATGACGGAGAACCCCGCCCCGGTGAGCCGTCCGGCCGCCGCGGTGCCGAGCGCTCCGAGGCCGAGCAGGCCGACCGTCATGTCGGACGGCTTGCGGTAGGGTTGCGGTTGCCAGACCCGCTCACGCTGCTGGCGCGCGTAGGCCGGCATGTCGCGGTGGAGGTAATAGGTCCAGGCCAGCACCGCCTCGGCCATGGCGCGGGCCATCTCGCGATCAACCAGCCGGACGATCGGGAGGGGCCGGTCGAAGGCGCCGACCAGCTTCTCGACGCCGGCCCACAGGCTCTGCACCCAGACCAGACCCGGCAGGGCGGCGACCTCCGCCGGATCGGGGTTCGCCACGACGGCGACCTGCGCGCCCGCGCGCTCCGCATCGGTCATCAGGCGGAACGGGACCAGCCGCTCGCCAGGCATCGCGGCCGAAAGGATCTGGAGGTATTCCGCCTCTTGCGCCAGGCCCTTGCACCCGACAAGCGCGACAACCTCCGCCATCCTCGAACTCCGTACGCGTCTCAGGCCACGCCCGCTCGGGGCGATGCAGGCGCTGTGCCTGCCTGAGGCGTTTTCTCCAAATCAGCGCGCCTCGACCAGAGCCGGGTAGACCAGCCGGACGCTGCGCCGGTCCTCGGGGATCGCTGTGGCGGCGCGCTGGCGCAGGCTGCCGGTGGTGACCGGCACCGCCACCTCGGTGGGCCGCAGGCGCCAGCGCTCGGCGCCCGCCATCGGGACCGGCGGCTTCGGCCGCTCGAGATGCCGGTCCGCGCCCTCGGTGGGTACGGTGGCGAGCCCGGCCAGGCTGAACAGGGCGAGGAGGCCGTAACGGGACCGGCGAAGCGGCCGGGAGCGAAGCGAACGGACGGACATGGCAGTGAACCCGCGTGGACACGCTGGTTCTGCCTGTCGGGGGTGAAGACGGGATCGAACCGAATCGATTCCCAACCCGTTCCCAACACCTGTCTGGACTTGCGGTAAACGCCAGGTCTTGAGGCACGGTAAACGAACCCACGGGGAGGACGCGCAGGCATGGCGAGCAAGGTTGAGGGAAGCGCCGGGACACCCGAGCGCGCGGAGATCGGCCGCGTCATCGACACCGATATCTCCGCGCGGCTGGACCGGCTGCCCTGGGGCCGCTTCCACGTGCTGGTGATCGTGGCGCTTGGCATCACCTGGGTGCTCGACGGCCTCGAAGTGACGCTGGCCGGCTCCCTGGTCGGCGCCCTGCGCCAGCCGCCGATGTCGTTCTCGGAATTCGATGTCGGGCTGGCCGCCTCCTGCTACCTCGTCGGCGCCGTGACCGGCGCCCTCGGCTTCGGCTGGCTGACCGACCGGATCGGCCGCAAGAAGCTCTTTTTCATCACGCTCGCCCTCTACCTCGTCGCCACAGCGGCCACCGGCATGTCCTGGAATGTCGCGAGCTTCTGCGTCTTCCGCTTCTTCACCGGCGCCGGCATCGGCGGCGAGTACACCGCGATCAACTCGACCATCCAGGAGCTGGTCCCGGCCCGGGTCCGCGGCTGGACCAACCTGGTCATCAACGGCTCGTTCTGGATCGGCGCCGCCCTCGGCTCGTTCATGTCGATCGTGCTGCTGAAGCCCGAGGTGATCGACCCGGCCTGGGGCTGGCGCGTCGCGTTCTTCACCGGCGGCGCCATCGGCCTGGTGATCCTACTGCTGCGCACTTGGATCCCCGAGAGCCCCCGCTGGCTCGCCACCCACGGCTACGCCGCGGAGGCCGACCGGGTCGTCACCGGCATCGAGAAGCGCTTCACCGACGAGGGCGTCACCCTGCCGCCGGTGGATGAGAGCAAGCGCATGAAGGTCCGCACCCGCGACCACACTCCCCTGTCGGAAGTGTTCCGCGCCCTGTTCGTCACGAACCGGCTGGCCACGATGGTCGGCCTCGCCCTGATGGTCGCGCAGGCGTTCTTCTACAACGCGCTGTTCTTCACCTACGCGCTGGTGCTGGAGCGGTTCTACGCCGTGCCGGGCAACAGCGTCGGCTGGTACCTGCTGCCCTTCGCGCTCGGCTCGTTCCTGGGGCCGCTGCTGCTCGGGCGGCTGTTCGACACGATCGGCCGGCGCCAGATGATCGCCTTCACCTACGGCATCTCGGCGGTGCTGCTGGTCGCCGTCGGCTTGCTGTTCCGCCTCGACGTGGTCGGGCCGGTTGGGCAGACCGCGGCCTGGATGGTGGTGTTCTTCTTCGCCTCGGCGGCGGCGAGCTCGGCCTATCTCACCGTCTCCGAGACCTTCCCGCTGGAGATCCGGGCGCTCGCCATCGCGGCCTTCTACGCGGTGGGCACCGGCATCGGCGGTGTCTCCGGGCCGCTCCTGTTCGGCAGCCTGGTCGAGACCGGTTCCCGCGACTGGGTGCTGTTCGGCTACGGGATCGGCGCGGTGCTGATGCTGGTCGCCGCGGTGGTCGGCGGGGTCTGGGGCACGGCCGCGGAGGGCAAGTCCCTGGAGGACGTTTCGAAGCCGCTCGCGGCGGCGTGAGCATCGAAACTCGTTGGGTGGCCCGAAAAGGCCGCCCGGCGGAGCATGGTCAGCCGTCCTTCCGCCAAACCTGCCCGTGGTAGACGAAGCGCCGGCCCTCGTTGGCGAGGGCGGCCAGGCCCTTGAAGGCCGGGTCATGGACGGTGATGACGCTGGTGGGGATCTGGCGCATCATCTCGGCGAAAGGCGCCTTGCGCTCGAACGCCTCGCGGAACCCGCTCTCCTCCAGCACCTTGACGATGCGGGGCGCGATGCCGCCGCCGATATAGACGCCGCTGGTGGCGAGAAACGTCAGGGCGAGGTCGCCGCAGACGCGGCCGAGCAGGCGGCCGAACAATTCCAGCGCCTCCGCGGCGTGCGGGTCCGAGGCCTTGAGACCCGCTTCGGTCACCGCCGCCGGATCGAGCTTCTCGTGCGGCTGGCCGGTGCGGACATGCGCCACCGCCGCGTGCAGCCGCGCGAGGCCCGGCCCCGACAGCACCGCCTCGACGGTGATGCGCCCCTCGACCCGCTCCAGCGCGTGCCAGACTTTTTCCTCGAATGCGTCCGCCGGACCGAAATCGGCGTGACCGGCCTCGGTGGAGACGATGGCGAGGTGGGCCGAGTAGGGCACCAGGGCCGCCGCGCCGAAGCCGGTACCGGGGCCGAGCACAACCCGGGCGCCCCCCGGAATCGTCGGGCTGGGCCCGACCGGCGTGAGGTCGTGGGGCTCGATATCGGCCGCGCCGGCCGCGACCGGCACGTAATCGTTCACCACCACCGCCGAGGAGAGCCCGAAATCCTTGGCGATGCGCTCGCCGCCGATCCGCCAATGCGCGTTGGTGAGTTGGGGCTCCGGGCCGTCGACCCGCCCGCCCATCGCCAGGATGGCCGAGCGCGGCGGCGGCACGGCATCGCCGCCCTTGGCCAGCGCCGCCTTGATGGCGTGGGACGGATCGGGATGGTCGCCGGTGGCCTCGTGGGACAGAAGCCGGGGCTCGGCGCCCTTCTCGGCGATCAGGCCGAAGCGGGCGTTCGTGCCACCGATATCACCGATCAGAACCGGAAATTCGAACATCGACGCGGAGCCTTTTCCTGAGCGGGTCCACCGCGAGGCAGGACACGTGCCTGCCGTCATGCGACGAAGGATAGGGCGGGTTCAGGCCGGCGGCAGGGCCTCGGGATCGATGAGGCCGCCCGCCGCCCAATCCCGCAACAGGGCGCGAACGGCAACCGGGTCGGGCAGGCGCCGGCTGGCCACGGTGTCGCCGTCGCCGACCCGGACGGCGATACCGCCATCCTCGTTGACCGACGCGAAGGCGATCTCGTCGGTGCGGTCGTCGCCGAAGAAGACCGGCCGGCGTCCGGCATAGGGGGGCTGCTCCAGGAAAGCACGGATCGCGTGGGCCTTGGTCGCCTGCGCCGGGACGATCTCGCCCACCGCCTTGCCGAGCTGGAGCCGATAAGCACCCCCGAGGGCCTCGGCCGCGTCCTTGACCAGCGCCTCGGCCCGGGCGGCATCTGCCGCGCTCGCCAGGCGCCAATGCACCGCCACCGAGGCGCCCTTGTCCTCGATCAGCACGTCGGCTAGCGCCCGGCTCTCGGCGTGCAGGCGCTCGACCTGACGGCGCAGCTCCAGATGATCCTCGGCCCGGCCGCCCGACAGGGAACCGCCGACCCGGCACTCGACGCCGTGCAGCCCGGCCGCATCAAGGCGCGAGGGCGCCAGAAAAGCGTCGATCACCGAGACCGGCCGGCCGGTCACGATCGCCAGCGCCCCGCCCAGCCGGTCGCGCAGCCGTTCGAGGGTCTCGACCAGGCCGGGCTCGACCTGCACGGCATCCGGCCGCGGCGCGATCTCGGCGAGGGTTCCATCGAAGTCGAGGAAGAGGGCGATGTCCATCGCGGTCGGTCCCGGGCGGTGAGCGTGGGGCACGGGCTAGCATGCGACGACGGCGCGAGGAACGGTTACAGGCATCAACCTATCGCTTACGCGGGATACGATATACGCCCGACCCGTCATGGCCCGTCCGCTTTCCCGTCCGATCCCCGACCCGACCAGACCCGGCGACGAGAGCGTCTGGGACTATCCGCGGCCCCCGCGCCTTGAACGGGTGTCGGAGACACTGCGGGTGGTCCTCGGCGGTGCGGTGATCGCGCAGACTAGAGCCGGCTACCGGGTGCTGGAGACAGCCCATCCCCCGACCTATTACTTTCCGCCCGGCGACGTGACGGCCGGTGTGCTCTCGGGGCCGCGCCGCGGCGGCATCTGCGAGTGGAAGGGGCAAGCCGTGCTGTTCGACGTGCATGGCGGCGACCGGCTGGCCCCCAGCGCCGCCTGGTCCTACCCCGACCCGACGCCCAACTTCGACGCGATCTCAGGCTACGTCGCGTTCTACGCCCTGCCGATGGATGCCTGCTTCGTCGGCGACGCGCGGGTGACGCCCCAGCCCGGAACCTTCTACGGCGGCTGGATCACCTCCGGCATCGTCGGACCGTTCAAGGGCAGCCCGGGCACGATGGGCTGGTAACTTCGCAGCTATGCGCTTTATCGTTCCCCATCGAGCCTGACCGGCCGAAGGAGACGCCATGAGCGCGCTGACCGAGATCGACCCGACAGGTGCGGGGTTCAGCCCGGGCGGCCTCGCGCGGATCACGCCATGGATGGACCGGCTGGTGGCAGAGGGCAGGCTCGGCGGCCTGTCAGTGACGGTGGCGCGTCGGGGCCGCGTCGCGTTCGCCCGCGCCTGCGGGCAGGCCGACCTCGCCCGCGGCACCCCGTTCACCCTCGACACGGTGACCCGGATCTATTCCATGACCAAGCCACTCACCTCGGTGGCGGTGATGCAGCTCTACGAGCAGGGCCTGTTCCAGCTGGATGACCCGGTCGCGCGGGTGCTGCCGGAATTTGCCGAGATGCGCGTGGCCGTGGGCGGCAACCGGGCGAAGCTGGAGACCGAGCCGGCGCGCCGGGCGATCACCGTGCGCGATCTCCTCACCCATACGGCCGGCCTGACCTACGGCTTCATGGAGGCGACCCTCGTCGACGCGCAGTATCGCGAGCACGGCATCGATTTCCTGGCGCGCGAGGGCAGCCTCGCCGAGATGACGGCGCGGGTCGCCAGGATGCCGCTGCTCGCCCAACCGGGCAGCGCCTGGAACTACAGCGTCGCCACCGACGTGCTCGGCCAGTACGTGGCGGCGCTCACCGGCCGCCCCTTCGCCGACTACCTGCGCGAGGCGGTCATCGCGCCGCTCGGCATGGTCGACACCGACTTTCATGTCCGCCCCGAGCTGATGCCGCGCTTCTGCGCGACCTACGCGTATGACCGGGCGCGCCAGCTCAGACAGTTCGACGATTCCGTGGAGACCGCCTTCGCCCAGCGGCCGGCCATCGCCTCGGGCGGCGGCGGCCTCGTCTCAACGGCGGCCGACTATCAGCGCTTCTGCCGGATGATCCTCAACGGCGGCACGCTCGATGGCAATCGCCTGCTCGGCCGGAAGACCGTGGCGCTGATGCTGGCCAACCACCTGTCGGGGGATCTGGCCGCCATGGGCACGCCGCGCTTCGCCGAAACCTCCTATACCGGGATCGGCTTCGGCCTCGGCTTCTCGGTGATGCTCGACCCGGCCCGGGCCCAGATCCTCGGCACGCCCGGCGAGGTTGCCTGGGGCGGCCTGGCCTCGACCGCCTTCTGGATCGACCCAGTCGAGGATCTGTCCGTGGTGCTCATGACGCAGCTCGTGCCGTCCTCGGCGCTGCCGATCCGGCGGGAGCTGCGGGTGCTGACCTACGCGGCCCTCGACGAATGAGGACCGCGAACCGCGCTCATTGCGGAGCGGGGGCGTCCACGGCGGCTGGCTTCGGCGACGGCTTCGCGCCCGCCTTGGCGGTGGACTTGGGCGGGGCCGTGACGAATTCCGGGTCGCTGCGCGGACCGTTCGGCGCGTTGGTCGGGCCGGCGAGCTGGCCAGGTGCAAGGTCGACGACCTTGTTCCAAGTCTGCGACTTGCACAGGAAGGCGATCAGGCAGCCCCGCACAGTCAGCTCGTTGGGCGCGTCGGTCCAGATGGTGACGTCGTAGGACTTGCCGTCCTCGGAATTATAGATCTTGCCCTCGTAATGGGCGTCGGCGTTCGGCTTCAGGCCCATGATCAGCTGATGGCCGAGCGACGCGCGAGCCTGCTTCTTCGGATCGGGGTTCTTGAAGTCGACCCGCGGCTCGCCCTTGTCGTTGAGCGGGACCTTCAGCCAGACCACGTAGCCGCACAGCCGGTCGTTGGCGGCGCCGCACTTCTCGAGGCGGACGCGGGCACGGCCGTCCTCGGTGAGGTAGGTTCCACTGGGGTCGGTCGGAGCCGCGGCCTGCGCCGGGGCCGCCAGTGCCGCGAGTGCCAGGACTGCGAGCGGCGCCAACCGCCGGCCGATCGAAGATATCGTCATACCCGAACTCCCCTGCCTCGCGAGTCCCGAAGGAACGGGACCGCCCGCCGCGCGGATAGCCCCTTCGCTCGCGTCATTGCGCTCGCGCCGGGTCGTGAACCGGGCAACGTGCGCGTCGTGCCCGCCCTCTCTCGCGCGAAGTTGTCCGCATCATGACGGCGCAGCCTAGGGCTGAAGGGTATTGGTAAGTCTTCGCAGCCGCGGCGGGTGGTTCAAACGCGGGTCGGCGCGATGCTCCGGCCCGGTCCGAGAGGGCGCTGCATCAGGGTCACGTCGAGCCAGCGGCCGTGCTTGTAGCCGACCCCGGCCAGAATGCCGACCGGCGTGAAGCCGAGACCGGCATGCAGCGCAACGGAGGCGGTGGAATCGCTCTCGGCTATGACCGCGACCAGGGTCCGGCCGCCGATGCGCTCGCTCTCCGCGATCAGCGCAACGAGCAGGGCGCGGCCGACGCCGCCGCCCCGGGCCGACCGGGCGACGTAGATCGAATCCTCAAGGGTCGAGCGGTAGGCCGCGCGCTGGTGGTAAGGGCCGGCATAGGCATAGCCGACCACAGGGCCGTCCCGGACGGCCACGAGATACGGGAAGTCGCCTTCGCGCAGAACGGCGAACCGGCGAGCCATCTCCGCGACGCTCGGCGGCTCCAATTCGAAGCTGGCCGTGCCGGTGCTGACGGCATCGCCGTAGATAGATGCGATAGCCGAGATGTCGGCCTCGGTCGCAGGGCGGATCGCGTGGGTCACGGCCGGAGCATATCCGCGCCACGCTCAAAACGGCAATGCGCGATCACCCCGAGGGGCCGGGTGATCGCGCGCGGTTCGTCACGGGCCGATCGCGGAGCGGGGCTGCGCGGGGATGGACGCCGGCCCCATCCGCGATCGATGCGCCGCGCGATCCGATTACTCGGCCGCGGTCATCTCGGCGGTGAAGTGACCGCACCAATCCTTGGAGGCGACCACCGGCCACAGACCCTTGGACTGCGGCGCCGGCTGGCTGACCGGCGGGTTGAAGCGGCAGAGGCCCTCGTCGCCCTGCGCCTGGGCGCCGTTGAGCTTGTGATCGTCGAAGAAGCGGCAGCTCTCGCAGGCGGCGTTCGCGGTACCGGTCATGGTGTTTCTCCGTCGTCGTGAAGGCTTCGGCAGGGGGCTGAGAAGCGCCGCCCGCTCACAGTTCTTAATTAGAACAGCTCCAATGAACGGTCAAGGGTTAGGTCCGATCCGTCGATCCCGCGAAACGGTTGGCCCGGCCATCCCGCATGGAAACGTCGACCGGGCGCACACCCCGATCCAAAACGCGTGAAGCCGGACCCCCGATCGAGGATCCGGCTTCATGAGGCCGTGGGTGTTTTCAGATCACCGCTCGGTCAGGTGCGGTCTTCGTGTCGGACGAGAGGGCTCGATCAGCCCTGCTTGTCCTTCTTGTTGGCCCGGTGGTGACCCACCGCGCAGCCGGCGGCGGCGCCCATCTTGCCGTGCCCGGCCATATGCCCGGCGATGCCGCCGACAACCGCCCCCTTGAGACACCCTTTCGCCTCGGCCGGCGCGCCCAAGGCGAGAGCGCCGATCGTCAGCGCGGAGGCCAGTGCAATTCGAAACGTCATCGCGGTTACTCCCATGGTGTCGCTTGCAACGGCCTCGCAGCCCGACACGTTCCGCCGGCTCGCCACGGAGAAGGAGTCAGCGAGCAAGCCCCGTCACCAGCCGGAGCAGATCCGATTGCCGGGCCGCTCCGGTCTTGGCGAAGATCGCCTTCAGCTGCGACCGCGCGGTGGCGGCGGTGATCGAGAACCGGTTTGCCGCCTCGGCGAGACTGAGGCCGCCGGACACAGCCTGCGCGAGGCGCGCCTCAGCGGGCGTCAACCGGTAGGCGATCTGGAGGATAGCCGCCGGCGGGACCGGAATATTGCCGGGAACGCTGGCGATCAGCAGCGTGCTCCCACCCGCGAACAATCCCTGGCTCGGACCGACCAGCGGGACGACGTGGATGGCGATCGGCAGCGCATCGCGCCGCGGCATCACCACGGCGGAAATCGGTAACCGCCCGGACGGCCGCGACAGCGCCTCGAGTTGCCGCGCGGCCTCGCCCTCCTCGGCGGTTAGACGTCCCCCCGCCAGCTTCAGGTCGCGCCCGAGCAGGGCAGCGAAGGCCGTGTTCCAGCGGATGGCCTTGCCTTCGGAGTCGAGGATCATGGCGGGGCGCCCGATGACCTCGAACGCCTCCGTCAGCCCGGCGAGCCGGGCCTTCTCGACCATTGCGGTGAGGAGGCCAGCGCGTCGGAGCAGCGGCGCCAGGGTGGCGAGGCGCGCCTGCTCGTGGGGCTCGTACAGACCCTGCGCCACCGTCCTCTGCAAGGCCAGGCACCAGAGCCGGCCCTTCACCTCGAAGCCGATTCCGGCGAACCAGCGCAAACCACAGGAGGCCAGCAGATCCTGGTAGAACGGCAGCCGCTCCATCTCCTCGGGAGTGGTGAAATCCTGGTCGACCGTGATGCCCCGGGCACGGATCATCGGCAGCCCGCGGAACCGGTGATCTTCCCGGTGCCAATTCTCATCAAAATAGCGCTTCGTGGATTCGGCGAGCGAAGCCGTAGTGATTGCGTCAAGCCCCGTCCGGTCGGTGCGCAGCAGCAACGCGCCCACACTCCCGGAAGCCTGCGCGACCCGCTCCATCAGGTCCGGCCAGCGCGCCGGATCGACCACCGCCTCTTCCAGGTCTTCCCGGAAGGTCATCTCCAGATCATCACGCAGGCGCGCGACGGGATCGTGGTTCAGGCCGGGCATGGCGCTCGACTCCGGGCCGGCAACGACCGGCAATCAGGGCCGCAATGCTCCGTCTTCATCAGAACAACGCACACGGTTCGATCGAACTTCCATTAATATAACCGTCAAGATTGAGCAAGGATCTGAATAGGTGACGTTTCGGGTTGCTCGCTTTCGGCCGATGGACTGGTGATCGTGCCGGTAGCGGCAGGCGGTCATGCCGCACGGACGGCGTGAGTTGGCCTGCTGTCGCGAGCCGATGAGCGTCAGTCGGCCGTGCGGGAGAACACCGCGGCTGGGCCTTGACCCCCACGGCAGCTCCGCAATCTGCCACGAGGCCATCATCACAACTTCTGATAGAGTTTGGTCGGACCAGGTTCAAGCCTCGTTAACCAAACCCGTCGATTGTATCGCTCTGCGCGGTTCGATCACGAGTTGTCATCGAACGGGCGCAGTCGAGCATGGTGCGGCTGAAGGTCGATGGCGTTTTTCCTGTCTGCGTTCCTCGGCGCGGCGACCCGGCGCGTCTCCCGAGCCTCCGGCGTCGCGGACCATCCGCGAAGCCGCGCCGCCGCGCTGGCGATCCTGACCTGCGCACCGTTGCTGTCCGGTTGCATGACCGGCAAGCCCAACTCGGCCGGGCGGTCAGGCCCGGACGTGACGCAGACCGGTTCGATCAGCGAGGCGCTGCCGCCCGCTTTGGTCGCCGCCGCCCAGGAGGAGGTCGGGCGCACCATGCGCCTGGGGCTCGCCAATTACCGGCTCAATGTCGGCGACAATCTCGAAGTCTCGTTCCTGATCGATTCGAGCGTGGTCCAGCCGACCTACCGCCTCAACCCGAGCGACGAGTTCGACGTCGATTTCCGCACCCACCCGGAATACAACCGTACGGTGATTGTGCGGCCGGACGGCCGGATCTCGCTGCCGGGCAAGAACGGCATCAAGGTCGCCGGCCTGTCGCCAGAGGCCGCCGCCGCGCTGATCAAGACCACCTACGACGACGTGCTGATCGACCCGGTCGTCACGGTCATGCTGCGCAAATTCCGCACCGTGACCGATGATTTCCGCGAACTCACGCAGCGGGCCGATATGGGCCGCGTGAAGGTGCTGGCGATCGAGCCGGACGGCAAGATCAACCTGCCGATGGTGCCCCCGGTCCAGGCCGCCGGCCGGACCGTGACCGAACTCGCCGGCAGCCTCACGGCGGCCTACCATCACCAGTTGGCGACGGTGAGCACCAGCGTCCGGCTCGCGAGCCTCGTGCCGGCCAACACCATGGTGTTCGGCGAGGTCCGAGCCCCGGGGCCCGTCACCCTCCAGGGCGCCCGCACCCTGGCGCAGGTGCTGGGCTCGGCCGGCGGCGTGCTGCCGACCGCCGCAGGCGATGCCGTGCGCATCATCCGGTTCGACGCGGAAGCCGCGGGCAGCGTCCGCATCGTCGATATCGGCCAGCCGGGGCTTGCCGACACGATCATCGTGCCGCCGAACGCCACGGTCTACGTGCCGCCGTCGCTGCTGGCCAAGACCGCCCGCGCCGTCGACCTCGTGGTCCGTCAGATCCTGCTCTTCAACGGCACGGGCTTCGGGGTGAACTACATCACCGGCCCGTCCGCCAGCACCTCCACCAGCGCAACCGTGAGGTCCGGGACGTGACGAAGTCCGACCTGTCCCGGCCCGACCGGCCCCCGCCCGACGCCTTCGAGGATATCGCCTTCGATCTCCGCGACGCCCTGGCGGCCCTGTTCCGGCACATCCGGCCGGCCCTGCTGATCCTGGCCGCCGCGATCCTCGGCGCCGGCATCTACCTGCTGCTGACGCCGGCCGAGTACACGGCCGACGCCAAGCTGATCATCCGGTTGGGCCGCGAGAAGTCGGCCGGCTCGGTCCAGGGCGGCGCCAACCAGAACTACATGTTCTCCGAGCGCGCGCAGAACGTGAACAACGAGGTCGAGATCCTGCGCGACCCCAGCATCGTGCGCGACGAGTTCGCGGCGCTGAAGGCGATCACCCCGGCCGGCGATCTGGGCCCGCCTCCCGAAGACTGGATGGACTGGCTGATCTACCAGGGCCGCGTCGCCCTGCGCGGGGCCAAGGCGGTCAAGACCTGGGTCGTGGATACGGTCCGCATCCCGTTCGAGGCGCTCGGCCTGCTGCGCCACCTCAGCCCCGACGAGAAGCTCTTCGAGGCCTATCTCGCCTCCTTCAAGGTCGTGTTCGTCAAGGAGACGGACGTGATCCTGACCGGTTTCACCTGGACCGACCCGAACTTCGCCGCCCAGGCGCTGAACCGGCTCCTCGACGCCTACAAGCGCCGCCATGTCGAGGTCTATGCCGACGAGACGCCGGCGACCTTCTACCAGGGCAAGCTGGAGCGGGCGCGCGCCGACCTCGCCGCCATCGACGCCCAGCTGGCGAAATCCCTGAAGGGCAACAACACGGCGAGCTTCGAGATCGAGCAGCAGAACGACCTCGGCACCCTGTCGGACCTCGCCCGTCAGAAATCCGCCGCCCAGATCGAGCGGGAAGGCGTCGAGTCCCGGCTCAAGCGCACCCGCGAGACCGGCCCCGACCGCTGGCAGCCGACGCCGCCGGACGCCGACCCGACGGTGGCGGCCTTCGACACGCGCTGGGCGGATCTCAGGACCAAGCGGGCGGAACTCGCCGTCCGGTTCCGGCCGACCGCGCCCGAATTCGTCAGCCTCGACCGGGACCTCACCGCCCTGACCCGGCAGAAGTACCAGGCGCTGATCGCAGCCGACACGGCCCGGCTCTCGGTTCTGGCGGAGAAGATCCAGACCATCACGGGGATCGAGGCCAGCCGCCGCAAGGCTGCCATCGGCCAGAGCGACGCCGCCCTCGCCTACGGCCGGCTGATCCAGCAGAAGGGCCTGCTCAGCGACGAGATCACCGACACGCAGAAGCGGATCGACGCGCTGCGCACCGGCACCGGGCTCGACGCGCAGTCCGTGACCTCTTCCGCATTGGTCGCCCGCGCCGTACCGCCGCGGCTGCCCTCCGGTCCGAACCGGCCGCTGATCCTCGGCCTCGCGGCCGGGCTGGGGCTGCTCGCGGCCCTCGCCTACGTCGCCCTGGCAGAGATCCTGGCCCAGACCTACCGCAGCGCCTCCGAGGTCGCCCGCTCGCTGCGCGTGCCGGTGCTCGCCGCCGTGCCGCTGCGCTCGGGCACCGCCCGCCGGCCGCGTTTCGGGGGAGCCGCCGCATGATCGCCGCCTCCCCGATGATCGACCCGTCCGTGCTGGAGCCGGCGTTGATCCAGCTCGGCCGCCACGAGACCCGGCTCCGCCGGGTCGGAATCACCGCGGTCCAGCCCGGCGAGGGCGTCAGCACCCTGGCCCGCGAACTCGCCGGCGCCTATGCCCGCCGCGGCCGCACAGCCGCGCTGATCGAGGCGAACTGGTCGCGGCCATCGCTGGCCGAGGCCTACGGGCTCACCGGGCGGCCGGGCTTCGCCGACATCGTCGCCGGCGACGTGGCGCCGAGCGTCGGGGTCCATCCGGTCGCCGACGGCCTCAGCATCGTCCCGGCCGGCAATGCCGCGGCGATCCGGCGGGCGACCCTCGACGACGGCCGCGTCGAGGATTTTCTGGCGCTGGTCGACGAGCGCTTCGACCTCGCCATCCTGGATTGCGAGCCGATCACCGAGATCGGCGACGCCGCGGCGCTCTCGCCCTTCGTGGACGGGTTCGTCGTGGTGATCGGCGCCGAGCGCACCCGCCGGGCGGTGGCGCAGCGGGCGCTGGCCGACCTCAAGGCCGCCGGCGGCGCGCCCCTCGGCATCGTCCTCAACGGCACCCGCCGGCCGATCCCGAAATGGCTGTACCGGTGGCTCGGATGAGCGGCGCTTCGCTTCGCGCGCTCCGCGCCTTGCCGGTCGCCGGCCTCGGCCTCGCGGCGGCGGCCGGCGCCGTAGCGCTGAGCGCCGCGCCGCTGAAATTCGCCGTGGTCGGCTTGGCCGCGGCCTTCGGTGGGGTCGGCGCCCTGATCGCCGGGCAGCGCTACCGGCTGACGCCGCTGCTGCTGATCGCCCTGGCGGTCGGGCTGACGGTCAAGCTCGATGTCAGCTTCTTTCAGCATTTCGAGGCGGTCGGGCAGTACCTGCCGAGCATCGGCGGCGGGGCCGGGCTGACCGTCAGCGTCGCGCTCCTAGTGGCGCTGACCCTGATCCTGTCGAAGCTCACCGGCATCGGCGAGCGCATCCCGGGCCTGCGTCTCGACCGGCCCCTCGTGCTGACGCAACTCGGATTTCTGGCGGCCGGCCTGCTCTCTCTCAGCAACGCCACCGACACGGCCTATCTCTGGTTCGATGCCTGGCGATTCCTGGGCCTGCTCCTGGTCTCGGTGGCGGTTTCGAACCTGTCGGATACCGACATCCGCACCCTGGCGCTGGCGATCTGCGCCCTGTGCCTGGTGCAGACCGCGGTGGCCGGACTGCAATACGTCACCGGTTCCGAACTCGGCCTCTCGGTGCTGGGCGAGGAGCAGATCGTCGAGGAGAACATCAACTTCACCGCCCAGCGCCGGGCCGGCGGCCTGAAGGTCCACCCGAATATTCTGGGATACTATTACGAGTTCGTCTGGCCGCTGGCCCTGGCGCTCGCTCTCTCTCGAGGGCCGAAACTCCTGCGCCTGATCGGTGCGGCCGGCGCCGGATCGGCCGTCATCGGCGTGGTGCTGACCCTTTCGCGCGCCTCGTGGCTGACCTACCCGCTCTCGGCCGCCCTGGTGATCCTGCTGGTCTATCGCGACCGGCTGTTCTCCCGGGCGAGCCTGATCGTGTTCGGCCTCCTCGTGGTCGTGGCCGGGATCGCCGCGATCGTCGCCGGGCCGCTGGTCTGGGAGCGCCTGACCGCGGATGACGGCGGCTCGGCGGCCCAGCGCGGGCCGCTCAACGCCGCGGCCCTGGCGTTGTTCGCGCAATTCCCGATCTTCGGCGTCGGGCTGAACAATTTCGGCAACCAGTTCGCGACCCTCGACCAGACTGGCCTGTCCCGCCTCGCCGGGCTGTTCGACCGCTCGAACCACGTGGTGCACAACCTCCATATCCTGATCCTCACCGAGGTCGGTATCGTCGGCTATACCGCCTTCGCCCTGGTCTTTCTGGTCGGGATCTTCCGGGGCTTCCGGGAGGCCTGGCGCGCGCCGGTGGGGGATTCCCTCGCCGCTATCGCGGCCGCCTGCGCGGTCGGCCTGATCGCGCACCTGCTGCACGGGCTGGTCGACCCGGGCTTCCGACTCAACCTCGGCATCGCCGAGCTGCTCTACACCGGCCTCGGGCTGATCGCGGGCGTGCGGGCGGCCCAGCGGCGAGCGGCTGTGGAGGCCTACGGCGCGGCGCGCTCCCTCTCCCGTGCGGGAGAGGGTTGGGGTGAGGGATCAGGTCTCTCCGGAAAGGGCCCCCCCCTCACCCTTCAGGAGAGGGGACCCGCGTCACCGCCGGCTGACCGCGCGCGGCCGATCGCGACTGAGAACCGTCCGGCCCTTAGACCGCGGAGAGATCGACCATGAGCGGGATCGGCCTCAGCGTCCTGATCGTCACTTACAACGCTGGCGGCGATATCGAGACGTGCCTGCAGCTCCTGGCGGCGAGCCGGATCGACCGTCCCTACGAGGTGATCCTCGTCGACAACGCCTCCTCGGACGGCACGCCGGAGCGGATCGCGAGCGCCTTCCCGTGGGTGCGCCTGATCGCCGAGAAGACCAACCACGGCTTCGCGGGCGGCAATGCCGTCGCCCTGGCGGCGGCGCAATACGACACGTTCCTGTTGCTCAATCCCGACGCGTTTCTGAGCGACCCGGAGGCCCTCGCCGCGGCGCTGGCCCATCTCGACGCGCATCCCGATGTCGGCGCGCTCGGGCCCCGCCTGACCTTCCCGGACGGGCGGCACCAAGTCGGCGATGCCGGCTACGAGCCGCGCCCGCTCTCGACCCTGGTCCATGCCGCCGGGCTGTCGGGGCGCTTCGGCCTGCGCGGCCTTTACCTCGCGAGCCGGCAGGCCCGCAGACGCGCGGCCCTGGATGTGGACTGGGTCTGCGGCGCGTTCATCCTGATGCGCCGGGCCGCGGTCGAGGCGATCGGCGGCCTGGAGAGCCCAATGTTCCTCTACGGCGAGGACGTGGATTGGGGCTGCCGCCTGCGCGATGTCGGCTGGCGGGTCGCTTACCTGCCGGGGATCGCGGTGGTCCATCTCCAGGGCGGCTCGGCCGGCGCGCGCTCCGCCCGCTGGCTCGACGGGCTGGCGGAGATCTACCGCCTGCGCAATGCCGGCCGGTTCCTGTCCTCGCCGGCCTTCTTCTCGGCTCCGCTGCGGCTCGGTTTCACCCTGCGGGCGCTGGCCTACGGGCTCGCCGGCCGGCTGAAGCGCCGACCGGAACTCGCCCGGAAAGCCGAGGATATGCGCCGGTTTTCCGCGCACCTGCGCGGTCTTCGAAGCTAAGTTCGCCCCACCCTCACGGCCGCTTGCGGATGAAGACCATGTGATAGCCCTTCAACGGACCCGGCGTGAGCCGGAACAGCAGCTCCCAGAACTTGCCCAGGACGAAGTTCTCGCCATGATAGAACGGCTGCCCGTCGAAACTGTAGGTGAAGTGCTCGAATCGATCAGCTGGGAAAAGCCGCTGCCGCGCCGCCTCCGTGTTCATGGTGTAGAGCGGCACGAACGAGTCGATCTCGACCCGCCGCGGCTCGACCCAGCGCAGGACCTGCGCGTGCAGCCGCTTCGGGATGAGCCTCGCGCCGACCCCGACATAACCCCAGCGGTTGGGCGTCCAGGCGCAGAGCCAGCCCCCCGGGGCGAGGACCCGGCCGAGCTCGGAAGCAGTGACCTCGGGATGCTCGATATGTTCGAGGACCGAGAACGCCGAGATCAGGTCGAAGCTCCCGTCCGGGAATGGAAGAATCCCGTCGTGACCGATCAGCCGGACCGCGTCGGCCGACTTGTTCTCGAGGACCGCCTCGTCGACGTCGCAGGCCATGACGTGGGCGCAGCGCCCGCGGAAGTCGCCGAGGTTCCGGCGCAGTGGGACCGGGTCATCGCTCCACTTGCCGCGCCCCGCCCCGAACTCCATCACCCGCATGTCCGGCCGGAGCAGCGCGTTGACGCGGACGATGTACTCCATCCGGTGATCCTGCCGGGAGTAACCCCCGGCCCCCATCTCCCGGAACAGGCGCTGTTCGACGGTGACCATGCTTTAGGCTCCTCTGACGGCGCGATGCGCGCGGTTGTGGTGGAAAGGTGTGGGTCGGACGGGCGTCCGGCCGTGGCGATCCTCGGCACCCGCGGGGTGCCGGCCGCGCACGGGGGGTTCGAGACCCTGGCCGAGCGCCTGGCGCTGGATCTCGTCGCGCGCGGCTGGCGGGTCGAGGTCTATTGCCAGGTGCGCGAACCGACTGCGCCGAGCGTCTGGCGCGGCGTCGCGCTGATCCCGGTGGCGGTGCGGGGCGACGGCGCCTTCGCGACCATCGTGTTCGACCTGAAATGCACTCTGAAGGCGGCGTTCCGGCCGGCCCTGCCGCTGGTGCTCGGCTACAACACCGCCGCGTTCTCGATCCTGTACCGGCTCACGGGCAAGCGCAGCGTGATGAACATGGACGGGATCGAGTGGAAGCGCGACCGTTGGTCGAAGCCCGCCAAGGCGTGGTTCTGGCTGAACGAGCGGCTGGGCAGCCTGTTCTCCACCCATCTCGTCGCCGACCATCCGGAGATTGCCCGGCACCTTGCCCGCAACACGTCGGTCAAGCGGATCACCACCATCGCGTACGGGGCGGACCCTGTGCTGGAAGCGTCGACCACCCCGCTGGCCGCATTCAACGCGCACCCCCGCGATTACGGGCTGCTGATCGCCCGGGTGGTGCCGGAAAACCTCGTGCTCCAGATCGTCCGCGCCTGGAGCGAGATCCGCCCGGGCCTGCCGCTGGTCGTACTGGGCAAGCTGATGGACTCCGATCCCTACCACCGGGCCGTGAAAGCCGCGGGCGGCCCCGAGGTGATCTTCGCTGGCGCGATCTACGAGGCCGAGCGCGTCGCGGCGCTCCGGCTGCATGCCCGCTTCCACATCCACGGCCACACGGTGGGCGGGACGAACCCGTCCCTTGTCGAGGCCCTCGGCGCCGGCTCGCCGATCCTCGCCCACGACAATCCGTTCAACCGCTGGGTCGCTGGCGACGGGGCGGTGTATTTCGGCGACGAGACCGAGTTGCGCCGGGGCATCCTCAACCTCGTGCGCGCCGCGCCGAGCCGGCTCGACGCGATGTCGGCGGCGTCCCGGGAGCGGCACGCCGACGCCTTCGGCTGGCAGGGCATCGTCGACGCCTATGAGAGCGTGCTCCGTCGCCAGCTTCCGTCGCGCCGCGCCGCCCACCGGGGCCGGGAGGCGATCGGCCGGCACGAGCACGGGGCGGCGTGAGCGGACGAGCGGGCGTTCCGGCCTAAGCTGCATCTCCGCCCCCCGCGCCCGCCTCAAGCGTTCGAATCTGCCGCTGGGCCAGCATCGTCACGGTGCCGGCCGGCACGTCCCGCAAGGTGCAGACGCCGATGCCGATCGTAGCGCCCGCGCCCACCGTGACGGCGCCCTGGACGGCGGCGTGGGCGCCGACCACCGCGCCGTCGCCGAGACGCGGCGCGTCCTCCGGAAACGGCTGCCCGGGAAACACCCAGTCCCGCGGTCCCACCAGGGTCCCGGGCAGCAGGATCAGATCGGTCCCGGCGCTGCCGCAGAACACCACGCGGGCCGGGTGGGGCACGAACAGGCCCGGCCCGATCGGCGAGCCCGGATGCAGGCTCGCGCCGGTCATCCGCAGCGACAGGTCCGAGATTAAAGCGGCGCAACGGCGCCAGCCGCTTCCATGCAGCAGATGGGCGACCCGGTGAAAGATCGCGACCTGCATCGCCGGCAGGGTCAGGTGCATCAGGCGGCGCAGCCGGGAGGTCGGCTTGCCGCCGGTCGTCTGGCGCAGGACCCGGGCGAAGTCCGCCGACAGCAGCAGGCGCAGCTCCGCGAAGCCGCTCGGCGCGGTGGTCGGGGCGATACCGCTCATGCCGCACCTCCGCGGCCCGGGAGCGCGCGCCAGGGCTGGGGCATCACCGCCTCGCCCGCCTGCACGTCCTTGAGGATGATCGTGCGGGGACCGAGCCGCGCCCGGTCACCGATATGCACGGCCCCGAGGACAATCGCGCCCGCCTCCAGCACCACACCGTCGCCCAGCACGGGCAGGCCCGGACCGCCGCCGATATCCTGGTCGGGCTCCTTCAGCAGGCCGCCGATGGAGGCCTGGACGCCGAAGGCCGCGTCGCGCCCAACGGCCCCGGCGATGACGGCGCCGTAGGGGTAGGGCAGGAACAGCCCCCCGGCGATCCGGCTGGACGGCGGGATGTCGGCGCCGGTCCACCAGCCGTTGACCAGCCACAGCAGCCACGCCGCCATCCGCCAGCCGCGCTCGTGGCTGTACCGCGAGAGCCGATACAGCCAGACGGCGTGATAGCCCCGGCGCAGGGCCGCAGGCCCCTGGCCGCGGCGTTCCCAATGCGCCCGGTCGGCCGCGAGCGCGGCGCGCACCTGCGGCCAGCGCGGTCGCCGCCCTGCGGCAAATTCCGATGGGGCCACGAGGGGGATCCCTCGGGCGGCGTCGGTCTCGGCGCGCTCGGACATACGCAGTCCTCCGGTTTCCTCAGACGCTTCATCTCTGCAACCATAAATTGAAGATACGGTTGCAAGCCATACGCACCCTGCCACGATGCAATCGTAGGTCGCGGTTTTCAGCAAGGCTTCACCGAGAGATGGTCCGCTTGGTAAATCGATTGCGTGGACGCGGCCGCCCCGGCGGCCTGCGATACGGCGCCAACCTGCTCGGGCAGGCCGCCGGGCGCGGCGTCTACTTGGCGGCGGGCTTCGCCGCCTTCGTGATGGTCGGTCATTACGCCGGCCCGGCGGCGCTCGGCCGCTACGGTCTCGCCCTGGCGGTGCTGGCGGTGGCGCTCATCGCCGCCGATTTCGGCACGACCCTGACCTTCGGGGCGCGCCTCGGCGCGGGTGCGCCGGAGATGCGCGCCGTCGAGTTCGGCCGCATGATCTCGGCCCGGCTGATCCTCGGCCTCGTCACCGGCGTGGCTCTGCTCTGCGCCCTGCCGTTGCTGCCCGTCGAGATCCGGCCCGCACTGGCGCTCGCGGCCGTGCTGATGCCGCTCGCGGCCGCGCGCTTCCTCGATTCCCTGTTCCAGGTCTGCGGCCGGCCCGGCTGGTCGGTCTGGCCGTCACTCGCCAATGCCGGGAGCCTGGTCGGCGGCACGGCACTCACGCTCTGGTTGCATCTACCCGAAGCCGCTCTGAGCGTCGTCGCGGTGGCCTCGGGCATCGTCTACGGCTTGGTCGGCCTGATCTTGGCCGCCCGGCTCGTGCCCCTGCGTCCGGCCTCCCTGTCGCATGGCTGGGCGACCGTGCGGGCGGCCGCCGGGGTCGGGATCTCGAACGCGCTGGGCTCGCTCAACGGCCGCATCAGCCTGATCATGCTGGCGGCCCTGGCGGGAGCGGCCGAACTCGGCCAGTTCACCGCTGGCTTCCGGTTCTTCGAGCTGGGCGCCGCAGTGGCGATCACCCTGTGCGCGCCGCTGGTGCCGGTGTTCGGCCGTGCGGTCGGGACCCTCGATCTCGCCCGCCCGCGCTCGGGAACAGACCGCCTCCGCGCCAGCGTGCGCCCGGCCCTGACCCTGATCCTGGCGGCCTCGGGCGCCGGGACGGTGGCGGCCTGCGCCGTCGCCGAGCCCCTGATCCGCCTGGTCTTCGGCCCGGACTTTTCCGCGGCCACCCCGGTGCTGCGCATCGCCGCTGCCATGAGCGCCCTCCTGATCGCGGCCACGGTGCTGTTCGCCGGCCTCGTGCCGCTCGGCCGGACCGGTTTCGCGGTGCGCGGCAGTGCCGCCGCTTGCGCTGTGAACCTGGCGGCATGCGCGGTTCTGATCCCATGGAATCCGCTGCTCGGCGCCGCCTGGGCCGCCCTCCTGGCCGAGATCGCGATGCTCGCAGTGGTCGCCCACGCCTTCTGGCGGGAGGCGGGCGCCCCGCTCGCGCCCGCGGATCTGCCGACGATGTTCGGCCCGGGCCTCGTCACCGGCCTCGTCTGGGCCGCCGGCCCAGCGGCGCTCGTGCCAGTCACGGTACCGGCCGCCGCCGGTCTCTCCGCCGCCGTGGCGGCGTGGCTGTGCCTGCGCCGCCGCACCCCCGCCGATCCCCTGTCCCTCTCGATCCCGGAAGCTTCCTCATGAGCGACGTTCCCGTGCTCTCCATCGTCATCCCGACCTACAACCGCGCCGACACGCTGCGCCTGTGCCTGCGCGCCTTCGAACGGCAGGCGACCGACGTGCCGTTCGAGATCGTCGTCTGCGACGACGGCTCCACGGACGCGACCGGCACGGTGATCAGCCGCGCGGTCACCACGGGCCGCGTCCCTGTGGTGCATCTGCGCCAGGAGAATGAAGGGGCCAACGCCGCCCGCAACCACGCCATCGGGGCGGCAAGGGGCGAGCGCCTGCTGATCGTCAACGACGACACCATCCCGTCTCCCGGCCTCGTCGCCGCGCATCTCGCCGCCCACGCGAGACGGGGCGGGCGCGAGACCGCGATCCTCGGGCGCATGACCATCGACCCGGCGCTGCCGTTCTCGCCGTTCTCGGCCCTGCACCACGACGCCTCCTACGACGCGCTGGAAGGCCGCGTGGAGGTCGGCTGGGACGCCTTCCTGACCTGCAACGTCAGCGTCGACCGGCGCCTGCTTGAGGAGGCCGGCGGCTTTGACCCGCGGCTGACCTGGCACGAGGATATCGAGCTCGGCGAGCGGCTGGCCCGCCGCGGCATGCACCTGTTCTACGCTCCGGAGGCTTTGGCCTATCACCACCATCTGCTCGACGAGGCGGCCTATCTGCGCATCGCCGAGCGCGAGGGCGCGGCCCTGGTGCTGTGGTACCGCAAGCGCCCCGACCTTGCGCCCGACCTCACCCGGCTCGGCCTCGTCGGCCCGCCGCCCCTCGCCGCGTCGCCGCGCCACCGCGTCGCCGACCTGGCGATGCCGACCGCCCTGCTGCCCGGATGGCAGATGGCGGCCCGCGCCTTGACGCGGATCAGCCCGGAAGCCGGCCGCACGGTCTGGCGCCGGCTGTTCCAGCGCCAGAAGCGCCTCGCCATCGCCCGGGCGCTGGCGGCGTGATGCGAGACGCCCGACACAGCCTTGTAGCCCTGCTCCTGCCGGCGCTGGCGGCCTGCGGCGCGGCCGATGCGCAATCGCAGCAGAACATCCTGGTCGATCCCGCCGGCAGCGCGATGGACGGTTACCGCACGGTGGTACGGCTCGCCGACGTGCCGTTCGCGAGCCTCGGCCCTGGATCCAGCGTGCTGGTCCGCGGCGGCAGCTACGGCGACGTGGCGGTGATCGGGTCCCGCGGCAGCGCCGAGGCACCGGTCACCGTGGTGGCGGTCGCCGGGACCAAGCCGGTCCTGTCGAACTCTGTGGTGTTCGAGAACGCCGCCTACGTCACGGTCACCGGCCTGACCGTGCAGGGCGCGGCCAATTCCGGTTTCATCATCCGCCGCGGCTCGCACCACGTCACGGTCTCGGGCTCGACCGTGTCGAAATCCGGGCTCGGCATCTGGATCGGCGACGGTGCGGGGGCCGGCCACCGCATCACCGGCAACACGCTCGCCGACAACAAGACCCACGGCGTCGCCGTCGACGTGATCAACGTGCCCCCGGAGGACCCGAGCTACATCCTGTCCAACACCGTGACCGGCAACGGCATCCACGGCATGGAGATCAACGGCTCCGGCTACGTGGTCGAGGGCAACCGGGTCTCGGGCAACGGCGTCGGGATGTCGGGCACATCCGGCATCCACGTCTACGCCAAGGACGCCGCCCAGGACGCCGGCGACCGCAACACGATCCGGTACAACATCGTCAGCGGCCAGAAAGAAACCATCGGCCAGGACGGCAACGGCATCCAGATCGATCAATGGTGCGACGGCAACACCGTCGCGTTCAACGTCGCCACCGACAATGACGGCGCGGGCATCAACCTGTTCGATGCCGGCTCCAATACGGTGGTCAACAACACCGTCACCGGCAACATGCGCGATTCCGGCGGCCGCCACGTCTATCGCGGCGAGATCGTGCTGGCCTCCGACTACACGAAGAGCGTCGACCGCACCGCGGGCAACCGGGTGCTCAACAACATCGCCTTCGCCACGCGGCCCGGGATAGCGGCCATCGCGGTCGAGGCGACCACCGCCGACAACGGCAACGCGATCGGGCCGAACTTCATCGGCAGCAGCGTCGGCGCCCCGCTCTATCACTGGGCCGCCACGTCAACCAGCGACGGGGCGAGCCTGCCGCTGCACGGGCAAGGCCCCGACCTCGCCGGCACACCCGCCTTCCGCGACCGCGCGGCCCCGTTCGCGGACGGCCTCGCGCTGACCAAGCCCCCCGCCCGCGCCGGCATCCCCCTCGGCGCGATCCGCGATCTCGCCGGCCGCGCCTACGCGCCCGGCGAGGCCCCGACCTTCGGCGCCTACAGGAGCCCGTAACCATGCTTCGCATCGGGATCGACGCGCACGTGCTCACCGGCAAGCCCCAGGGCAGCCGGACCTGGCTCGTGAACATCATCGGGCGGGCCGCCGCCCGCCATCCGGACGCGACCTACGTGGTCTATTCCGGCGACCCGGAGGCCTGCGCCCGCATCGTCTCGGGCCCCAATATCGAGCATCAGCGGCTGCCGCGGGTGCCGGCGAGCGTCCGCCTGCTGGCGATCTGGCCGTGGCTGGTGTTCCGCGACCGGCTCGACACCCTGCTCACCACCTACATCGCCCCGCCGCTGGTGCCGGGAAACCGGCAGGTGGTGGTGGTCCACGACATCCTGTTCGAGACCCACCCCGAGTTCTTCTCCTGGCGGATGCGCTGGCGGAACCGCGTCCTCACCCGGCTCTCGGCCCGGCGCGCCAAGCTGGTCCTGACCATCTCCGACTACAGCCGCGACTCCATCGCCAAGGTCTACGGCATCGAGCGCGACCGGATCGCCGAGGTGCGCTGCGGCTCGACCCCGCCGCGGGCTTCCGCGGAGCGCAGCCCGCTGGCGGATGGCAGACCCTACCTGCTGATGGTCGGCCGCTTGGAGCCGCGCAAGAATCTCGGCCTGGTGCTCGATGCCTTCGCGCGCCTGCCCGCGGGCGCGGCCCGGCTGATCGTGGTCGGCAAAGGCGACGGCGAGCGGCCCGAGACCCTCGACCGCCTGACCCGGACCCCGGACGCTGTGCATATCGCCGGCATCGACGATAACGGCCTGTCCGATCTCTACGGCCGAGCCGCCGCCCTGGTCTTCCCGAGCCGCGGCGAGGGCTGGGGCATCCCGGTGCTCGACAGTCTCGCGCGCGGCACACCGGTGATCGCCTCGAGCCTCACGGCAATTCCCGAGGCGGGGGGCAGTGCCGCGAGCTATTTCGACCCGGACGCCCCGGACCGGGTCGAGCGGCTGGCCGAGCTGATGCGCGCGGCGATCGACGGCCGCCTGCCCTTCGATGCGGGCGCCGCCCGGGCGCACGCCGCCCGGCACGACTGGGATGGCCCGGCCGCCACTTTCGTCGACCTGATGCGCCGGAATTTCCCGGCCCGGATTCCGGCGCACGATCTCCACGCGCCGGTGCCGCATCTGCGCGGCTGAGCTGCGCCTATTCCGCCGGCGTGAGGCCGGCGGCGAAGGGCTCGGCGGGCGCCTCCGCGGCGATCGGATCCTGGATCAGCACCCAGTATCCAAGCGCCGCCACCACGGCGATCACCGCGCCGGTGATGAAGGCCATGGAGAAATGGCCGGTCCCGCCGACAATGAAGCCGGTCACCGTCGGGGCCAGGGCGCCGCCGATATACCCGCCGAAATTCTGCATCGCGCCGAGCGAGGCGGTGGCGTTGGCCGGCGCCGCCACGGAGGCCATCGCCCAGGCCGCCGACGAGCTGACATAGACCAGGAACAGCGACGCCGAGATGCACACCATGGCGAGCGTATCGCTCGGCGTCAGCGCGGCGACCACCGTGCAGGCCGCGGTGGCGAGCAGACCCAGCACCATCGGGATCTTGCGGCTGCGGATCGGGTCGATCCCGCGCCGGACCAGGATGTCGACGATCCGGCCGCCGAGCACCCCGCCCAGCACGCCGAAGGCGAACGGGATCGCCCCGATGATCCCGGTCTTCTGCAGGGTGAAGTGGCGCTCGATCTCCAGATAGCTCGGCAGCCAGGCGGTGTAGAGCCAAGTCATGTAGATGCAGCCGAAATACCCCATGATCATGCCCCAGCTGGTCCGGTAGCGGAACAGCCGCTTCCACGCGTTCCAGGTGACGCGCCGGTCGGCATTGGGCGCGTCGCCCTCCTCCAGGAAGGCGCGCTCGGCCGGAGTGAGGTCGATCTCGGGGGGGTTGCGGAACACCAGGTAGACGATGCCGGCGAGCACCAGCCCGGCCGCGCCCATGATGAGGAACATCGCCCGCCAGCCGAAGCTCACCATCAGGAAGGTGAGCAGCGGGAGGGCCAGGAAGGTGCCGAGCGAGGAGGCGCAGTTCCAGATCCCGGTGGCGGTGCCGCGCTCGCGGATATTGAACCAGTCGCGCGAGACCCGGGCGCAGGTCGGGAAATGCGGCGCCTCGCCGAGGCCGAGCACGATGCGCGCGCCCACGAACTGCCAGAACGAGGTCACGGCCCCGCCGAGCATCTGGCCGAGCGACCAGCAACTGAGCCCGAGGGTCAGCGTCAGGCGCGGGCCGAGCCGGTCGGCCAAGGCGCCGGCCGGCAGTTGCGCGAAGGCGTAGGCCCATAGGAACGCGGAGAGCAGCAGGCCCATATCGGGGATCGACAGGCCGAGATCCTGCCGGATCAGCGGGTTGGCCACCGCCAGGGTGGCGCGGTCGACGTAATTCACCACCCCGGCCGTCACCAGCAGGATGAGCGAGATCGTCTGGATGCGCTTCACGCGCGGCGATGCGGCCGGAGCCATGAATTCCCCCCGATTTCTTGACGGATGCGCACTCTTCACGGTGCTCCGGGTCCGCAGCGTCGTTTGCGACTCACGGCGGCCCGACGGCATTCTGCACCGAATGCCTCCGAGGGGAAGCTGCCGGCTAACAGATCGCCCCCTCGCGTCGCGGGTCCGGGCGTCGTAGACCGGCCGGACCCGCCACCGACCGAGACCGCCCCGCGTGCGCCTGACCCAGATCACCCACCACGACCTCGACGGCTACGGCGCCGCCACGGTCGCCGCCGCCTGCGCGGCGGTCGAGCGCGTCGTCCACGTGCCGCGCTACAGCGATGTCGGCCCGGTCTTCGAGGACGAGACCAAGCGCCTGGCCCGGGCGGGCGAGAGCGAGATCCTGCTCATGACCGATCTCGGCCTGGAGGAGCAGACCATCGCGGGCCTGAAGAAGTTCGCCGCCATGAACCGCCGCCGCGAGGACGGCCGCAAGCACCGGCTCGTGGTCCTCGACCACCACGCCTCCTCGCTGGACCAGCTGCGCCGCCAGGGGCTTGAGCCCGTGGCCGATCCGGAGCGGCCCGGCCTGAGCCGGATCGACCTCGGCGATCCGGACTGCACCCTGCTGATCGACGAAAACGTCTGCGCGACCCGGATGACCTTCGATCACCGGGCGCTGTTCGCCAGCCACGAGCCTGAGACCGACCTCTCCGCCCTGCTGGCGGCGATCGACGCCGTGGACCTCTGGCGCAAGGACAGCCCGGCCTTCCCGGGCGGACTGGCGCTGGACGAGCTGTTCTGGGAGAGCGTGTCGAGCTTCGTGCCGGTCGGCCATCCCTGGCACGAGACCTTCATGGCCGGCCTGCTGCTCGCCGCCGCCGCGGCCCTGCGGGAGGGCGCGAGCCCGGCCGACCTGGAGCGCCGCGCCCTGTCGTTCCGCACCGCCGTGACCGAGACCCTGTTGCGCGACGCGCCGGACGACGACCGGGCGCTGACCACGCGCATGCGGCTCGCCCGGGCGCTTGCCCGCTCGGACGCCCTGTTCCGCCCGCTCAAGGACGGCACGCTCCTGTCCTTCGCCCTCGATTCGGGCACGTTCCAGCGGGTCTCCGACCTGATCATGGATGCGGGCCGGGCCAAGCGCGTCGTCAACGTCCAGCGGATGGGCACGCTGTCGTTCCGCTCCAACGACGGCACGGCGCTCGACGGCGCCCGCCTGTTCCGCGGCGGCGGCCACCGCGACGCCGCCGGCGGCCGGCTCCAGAGCGGCTCGGCCTTCTCGATGGCCGACGCGATCGCCCAGGTCGAGCCGGTGCTGAACCCGGACAAGCCCCCGGAGGCGGACAGCCCGTTCGCGGCGTTGAAGAACTGGAAGGGGTGAGGCTGGAAGCGTCCGGTTGCGGAAAAAGATCCGACACCCATGCGCCCGGATCGCGTGCCCATCCGCATCCTGATCGTCGTCGCCCTCGCCCAGATCGTCGGCTGGGGCAGCGTCAGCCTGACCTCCATCGTCGGCACGGCGATCGCGGCCGACCTCGGGGTGGACATCGCGGCTGTGTTTGCCGGCAATTCGGTTCATTACGCGGTCATGGGCTTGTGCACTCCGTTCCTGGCCCGGGCGTTTGACCAGTACGGCGCGCGGCGGGTGATGATCGCCGGGAGTGTCGTCGCGGGTCCGGGCTTCGCCGTCATGGCGGTCGCGCAGGGCTACGGCACCTATCTCGCCGCCTGGGCGATCCTCGGCGCGGCCGGGAGCGCCACGCTGACGACGGCCGCCAACATCCTGCTGACCGAGATGGTCGGACGGGCAGCCGGCCGGGCGATCGGGGCGATGATGCTCATGACCGGCCTGTCCAGCAGCCTGTTCTGGCCGACAACGGCGTTCCTGAACGACGTCTTTGGATGGCGGGGCACATGCGGCGTCTATGCCGGGGCGATGTGGCTCGTCTGCGTGCCGCTCTACCTCTACGGTGTGCCGCGCCGGTCGACGGAGCCCGCCGCTCCCCCCTTGCGAGACGCGATCCCGGCCGAGCCACCCCCGGAAATCGGCACCTTCGCGCTGATCGTCGTCGGCAGCGCGCTCAGCGCCTTCGTCGCCTTCGGTCTCAGCGCCATCATGGTCGAACTGCTGATCGTCGAGGGCTTGAGCCGCCCGGAAGCGATCGGCTACGGCTCCGCTCTCGGGGTGATCCAGATCAGTGCGCGAGCGATCAATTTTTTCGGCGGCGGCCGCCTGGACGGATTGACCACCGGCCTGATCGCGGCGTTCGCCGTCCTCACGGCGCTGCTGCTGCTCGCCGCAGGCGACGGTGGCCCCGCCGCGGCCGGGGCGTTCATTCTGCTCTACGGACTCGGCAGCGGTGCCATGGCGGTGGCGCGAGCGACGATCCCGCTCGTCTTCTTCGACCGGGCGACCTATGCCCGGGCGGCATCCCGCATCGCGCTGCCACTCAATCTGGCGTCAGCCCTGTCGCCGCCGGCCCTTGCGGCCGTACTGACCCGGTTCGGCGGCAATGCGGTGCTCGTGCTCTCGGCCGGATTCATGGCGGCGGCCACGGTTGCCCTTCTGGTGCTGGCGCGCCGCCGTCCGCGCGCTCAAGGGACTGTCAGAGCCTGAAATCCTCGCCGAGATACAGCCGCCGGGCATCCGGGTTGGCCACGATCTCCTCCGGGGTGCCCTCCGTGAGGATGCGGCCGGAATGGGCGATGTAGGCGCGGTCGATCAGGCCCAGGGTCTCGCGCACGTTGTGGTCGGTGATCAGCACGCCGATGCCGCGCTGCTTGAGGTGCTTCACCAGATCCTGGATGTCGCCGACCGCGATCGGGTCGATGCCCGCGAAGGGCTCGTCGAGCAGCATGAAGGTCGGCGAGGAGGCCAGCGCGCGGGCGATCTCGCAGCGCCGCCGCTCACCGCCGGACAGGGCGATGGATGGCGCCTTGCGCAGGCGCGCGATGTCGAACTCTTCGAGCAGTGAATCAAGCTTGCGCGCCCGCTCCTTGCGGTCGGGCTCGACCACCTCCAGAACGGCTCGGATGTTGTCCTCGACGGTGAGCCCCCGGAAGATCGAGGCTTCCTGCGGCAGATAGCCGATGCCGAGCCGCGCCCGCTGGTACATGGGCAGGTGGGTGATCGGCAGGCCGTCCAGGGTGATGTGGCCGCGGTCGGCGACCACCAGCCCGGTGATCATGTAGAAGATCGTGGTCTTGCCGGCGCCGTTGGGCCCGAGCAGCCCGACGGCCTCGCCGGTGCGGACCGTGAGCCCCGCCTCGTGCACGACGGTGCGGGCGCCGTAGCTCTTACGCAGGCCGCGCACGCTGAGGATGCCGGGACCACCCTCTTCCGAGGCAGCGATCTCGTCCGGGTCGGCGACAGGCGGGCTCACGCGCCGGCCGAACAGGCGGCCGAGGAGCGTCGGGCGGCTCGCCGCATCCTGCGGCTCCGCCCGGAACGCGACCGCGCCGCTCAATTGACCTGCGCCCGCGGCTTGACCGGCGGCTGCGTGCAGCCCTTCGGCTTGCCATCCTTGGCATCGGCCTTGTCGCCAGGCACGAACAGGGCTGAGACGCGCCCACCGGCCACCGGGTCCATGTTCGCCCGGCCGGTATTCATGTCGTAGACCAGCCGCTGGCCGCGAGTGACGTTCTGGCACTGGCTCAGCACGACGTTGCCGGTGAGCACGATGCGCTTGGCATCCTGGTCGAACACCGCATGGTCGCCACTGGCGACCTGGTCCTTCTGGACTACCGTGACCGGGCCGGCGCAATCGACTTTCTGGATGCCGTTCTCGGCCGGATTTTTCGGGGCCGGCGCCTCGGCGGCCGCTTCCGCACTCTTCGCCTCGGCCGGGGCATCCTTGCTGGCGGAGTCCTTGCCTGCGCCGTCCTTGCCGCGCTTGTAATAGACGGTCATGGTCGAGCAGCGGATCGTGCTCTCGCCCTGCACAGCCACGACGTTGCCGACGAACACCGCCCGGTTCTCCCGGTCGAACACGTCGAGCCTGTCGGCGTCGATCTTGATCGGCTCCTTGCCGCCGCCGCCAATATTGCCGAAGGGCGATTCTTTCTTGGTTGGCTTTTCGGCCAGAGCCGGGCCGGCCAGCGCGAAGCAGGCCACGACAGCGGCGCAGACCGTCCTGGCGGCGTTCATCGGCTGCCTTCCGCGGGCTCGGCGTTCGAGGTCAGGATGCGCGGGGGTGCCTTGTCGGCCTGGTCTTCGTTCACGATCACGACGTGAACGCTGCCGATGAACGAGATCCGCTTGCCGCTCTCGACCACGTCGAGGGCGTTGGCGTTGACGGTGGCACGCGGGGTCGAGACGGTGACCGGCTCCTGGGAACTCACCGAACCGGTCTTGAACACCACGGCGGCCGAGCGCAGGCGCGCCTCCTCGCCCTTGTCGGTCCAGATCCGGATATCGTCCTTCAGGTCGAGCGCCTCGCGGGCGGTGTCGAACAGGCCGGACGCGGCCGAGAGCCGAGCCATGCCGCCCTGGTCATCGGTGGCGAGGTGGCCGCGCATCCGCTCCAACTCGATCAAGCTCGGCTTGCGCACGTCCTGCAGGGCGGCGTCGGCCGTCACCTCGTAGCCGCGGTTGCCCTGGCGGAAGCCCGCGAGCCGGGGGTTCTCCATGCGGACTTTGGAGCCAGCCAAGGTCACGGGACCGACCGAGACGCCGGGCAGGTTCGCCACGAAGGGGTTGAACAGATAGGCGAGCAGCAGCGCCACAGAGCCGCCAGCCGCCACCGGGATGAGGCGGCGCATCGTCCGCACGCGGCTGCTGTGGCGGTACGCCCGGGCGTGAGCCCGCGTGCGTGCCGCCGCGACCGCCTGTCCGTTGCCGGCTTGAGCCTCGACCGGGTTCATGCAGCGTCCGTGAGGCGCGTAACCCGCGCGCGAGAGGAATCGGCTCAGACGCCTGCGGCCCCCACCGCGCCCGCGCCTCCGATCGGTGGATGACCCCGACCGGTGGCGAAGTTATGGCTCGCCCGTTTCCGAATGATCAACCGAACTCGGAAACTTTTGACGCGGATGTGCGTGAGCACACACCCGCCTGTTTCAGCAACGGGGCCGCGAAGAGACGGGCCGTGCGGGTTGCGCCCGCAGCTTCAGTCGAAGCCGAGCCCAAGCGAATCGGGCCCGGCTTTGATCCTCAAAGGGTGAAGCGCTCAGCGTCAGGCGCCGCGCGCCGCCGCCAGGGCCGCGGCGATCGTGCGGGCGAAGGCCGCCGGGTCGCGCGGGCTGTCGCCGTCCTGGATGCGGGCGAGGTCGAGAAGGGTGCCGGCCTCCTTCGGGATCTCCGATTCGGGCGCGGCGGCGAGCGCCCGGATCAGCGGATGGCGGGGGTTGATCTCCAGCACCGGCTGGGCGGCACCGGCGCGACCGGCGCGGCGCATCAGGCGCTGCATCTGCAGATCGGGCCCGGCCGTGCCGGCGGAGAGCACCACGGCCGAATCGACCAGCCGGTCAGTGGTGCGCACGTCCGAGACCTCGGCGCCGAGCGCCGTCTTCACGGCAGCCACGAAGGTGTCGATGCCCTCCGGCGCCTCCGGTTGCTCAACCTCGGGGGCAAATTTGGAGAGGTCGAGACCGCCCTTGGTGATCGACTTGAGCGGCTTCTCCTCGAAACTGCCGAGTTGGTCGGGCCAGAAGGCGTCGACGTGGTCGGAGAGCAGCAGCACCTCCAGGCCCCTTGCCTTGAAGCCTTCGAGCTGGGGCGAGGATTTCAGCGCCTCGGCATCGTCCGCGACGAGGTAGTAGATCGCGTCCTGGCCGTCCTTCATGCGGGACACGTAGTCCGGCAGCGATGTCCAGCCCTCGACCGCCGAGGAGCGGAAGCGCAGCAGGGGCGCGATCTCGCCGCGGCGCTCGAAATCCTCGTAGATGCCCTCCTTGAGCACCGCGCCGAAATTCTCCCAGAAGATCTGATAGCTCTCGGCATCCTTGGCGCGGGTGGTCAGCTCGGAGACGACGCGGCCGGTGACCGCGCGGCGGATCCGGGCGAGCGCCGGCGTCGATTGCAGCATCTCGCGGGAGACGTTGAGCGGCAAATCCTCGGTGTCGACAACACCCTGGACGAAGCGCAGCCACGGCGGCAGCAAATCGGCCTCGTCGGTGATGAACATCCGCCGGACATGCAGGCGGACCTTGCTCTGCCGATTGTCCTCCAACGCCTGGAACGGCTTCGCGCCGGGCACGAACAGCAGCGCGGAGAACTCCAGCTGGCCCTCGGCGCGCCAGTGCAGCGTCGCCCAGGGCTTGTCGAAGTTCATGCCGAGGGCGTGGTAGAACGCCTCGTACTGCTCCTCCGTCACCTCGGATTTGGGCTTGCGCCAGAGCGCGGTGCCCTGGTTGGCCGATTCGTCCTTGCCGTCGCGGGCGATGGCGATCGGCACGGTGATGAAGTCCGCCCATTTCCGCACGAGGTGATCGAGCCGGTAGGGTTCGAGATACTCGTCCGCATCCGCCTTGAGGTGCAGCACGATGTCGGTGCCGGGCTCGGGCCGGGTGGCGGGCTCCAGGGTGTAGCTGCCCTGGCCCTCCGACGCCCAGGTCCAGGCCTCCTCGCTGCCGGCGCGGCGCGACGTGACGGTGACCCGGTCGGCGACCATGAAGGCCGAGTAGAAACCGACGCCGAACTGGCCGATCAGGCTCGGCCGGTCCTCGGCCTTTGCGGATTCGAGCGTCTGCGAGAAGGCCCGCGTCCCGGACTTGGCGATGGTGCCGAGGTTGGCCGCCAGATCCTCCTTGCTCATGCCGATGCCGGCATCCGAGACGGTCAGGGTGCGTGCCTCCTTGTCGGGCACGATCCGGACCTTGGCGTCCGGCGGCAGGGCGCTCGCCGCCGAGGTCAGCGCCTCGAACCGGCGCCGGTCCATGGCGTCCGCGGCGTTGGCGACGAGTTCGCGCAGGAAGATCTCGCGGTCGGAATAGAGCGCGTGCACGACGAGATCGAGGAGCCGACCCACCTCCGCTCCGAACTCGTGCCGCTCAATCGTCTCGCTCACAGGGAATGCCTCCGCGTAGGGTAAAATGCGGGGCCGATATGTCGGCTTGGCCGGCGGTTTTCAATGCGGCTGCGCAGCGTAAGCGGTGGGGCGTATCGGGCTTAGATCTCGATTTCGGTCCCGACCTCCACGATCTGCCGGGTCGGCAGGCAGAAATGGGCGCCGGTGCGCTCGGCATTGCGCTTCATGAAGGCGAACAGGCCCTGGCGCCACAGGGCCATGCCGGGCTTCTTCGACGGGATGACCACCTCGTGGCCGACGAAGAAGGTCAGGTCCTCCAGGTATTCCGGGGGCAGCAGGCCGCTCGTCACCGCGCATTGCAGGCCTTCGGGAATCGAGGCGGTCTGCATGAAGCCGTAGCGCAGCACGACGCGCTCCATCCCGGGCGTGTATTTCGAGATCGCCTTGCGGATGCCCTGGGCGACCAGGGTCACCTGCGCCCGTTCCTCGGCGGGAATCACCGGCGCCTCCTCATAGATCACGGTGATCAGAAGGATGCGCTCGTGCAGGCACCGGCTGCGCTCGACCAGCCGGCCCAAGGCCATCGGGATACCCTCGGTGGCGGCGGTGAGGAACGCGGCGGTGCCGGGCAGCGTCACGGGCGGGTGCGAGGCGAGGCGGCCCAGGAAGGTCGCCTCGGGCTGGCGCATAGTCTCGCGCACCGCTTCGAGGACGTGGTTGCCCTTCATCCAGGTCAGCATCAGGAAGGCGACCGCGGCGGCGAGCACCAGGGGAAACCAGCCGCCCTCGAACAGCTTCACGCTGTTGGCTGCGAAGAACACGCTGTCGATGGCGAGAAAGAAGCCGTTGACCGCGAAAACCAGGATCGGGTTGTAGCCCCAGCGGAGGGCGATCAGCGCGGCCAGCAGGGTGGTGATGCCCATCAGCGCCGAGACCGCGATGCCGTAGGCACCGGCGAGCGCGTCAGAGGAGCCGAACACCACGACGGCGGCCAGCGTCGCGCCCGCGAGCAGCCAGTTCACCGCCGGCACGTAGATCTGGCCGCGCTCATCCTGATCGGTATGGACGACCCGCATCAGCGGCATGAAGCCGAGCTGGATCGACTGCTGGGTCAGCGAGTAGACGCCCGAGATCACCGCCTGCGAGGCGATGACGGTCGCCATCGCGGCGAGCGCCACCAACGGATAATGCGCCCACTCGGGGGCCAGCAGATAGAACGGATTCTCGATCGCGCTCGGATCGGCGATCAGCAGGGCGCCCTGGCCGCAATAATGGATCAGCAGCGCCGGCAGCACGAGGCCGAACCAGGCGACGCGGATCGCCGGGGCGCCGAAATGGCCGAGATCGGCATACATCGCCTCGCCGCCGGTCACCGCCAGGAAGGCTGCACCCAGCATCATGAAGCTCACATGCCAGCCGGCATGGGCCAGGAAGTCCACGGCCCGCCAGGGATTGGCCGCCCCCAGGATCTCGGGCGCGCGCAGGATGCTGGGGATCGCCAGCAGGACCAACACCACGAACCACACGAGCATCACCGGGCCGAACACCCGGCCGATCACCGCCACGCCCTTGTGCTGGATCGCAAACAGCGCGACCAGGATCACGAGGGTG
>NZ_JAKSYJ010000149.1 GCF_022829365.1 Methylobacterium sp. J-077
GCATGTACGGCCGCGCGAAGTTCGATCTTCTGCGCCAGCGTGTCCTCCATGCCGCCTGAGGTCGACCCGTAGAGCTTGGCCGTACGAAGGCTCGCCAGCACCGAAAGTGCGGATGAACCCCATTCCAACGCCTTTTGACAAGTATTCCGTCCACGCCGGGATTCGGCATGCCTCGACCTTGAGGTTCGGCCTCGTCCTCTCGGAGTGGACGTGGAAGCGGTGGCTTAGAGGTTTGATGGTGCGCATACGCCAGGGCATCCCCTCGCGTAGCAGGCCGCCCCTTACCAGCCCGTCTACGCGGCCTCGGCCAGCGCGGCGGTCGCGGCCGGCCCGTGCTCCAGGGCGGCATTCTCCGCGAGGTGTTCCAGGATCTCGGAGACCGTGACGGGCAGGTAGGCCCAATCATCGACGCCGACGTCGCAGGACCGAGCCGTCCCGGGCAGGCTCCCGTGGGAGTGCCCGTAGGCGTGGATCGCGCCCTTGTGCATGCCGTTCCACGTCCGGAGACCGTAGTGACAGAGGACGATGCGCACGCCCTCGATCACGGGCTCCGCCATCTGCTGCTGGGAGTACCAGGGAAGACTCGTCGTCCTGCCGGCGTCGTGGTTGCCGAGGATGAGATGCTTCCGGCCATTCAGTCGAGCGAATACCTTTCGGCACATCTGCGCCGATGCCCCATAGGCGAAGTCCCCGAGATGGTAGACCTCGTCGTCCTTACGGACCCTATTGTTCCAGTTCTGGATCATGGTTTCGTTCATCGCCTCTACGGACGTGAACGAACGTGGTCGTGTCATGCGCGCCGACATCATGCCAGCATGACCGAAATGCGTGTCCGATGTGAGATAGGTCTTCATCGATAGCCTCCGAATACTTGGAGGCGAGGCAGGGCCGTTAGCGCTCCGGGATCACGTCGTCGGGTTCGGGGCGCTCAATGCTTTCACGGGGTGGCTCTCCTGCTCATGGCGACCGTGCCAGAGGGCGGATCCCGGGACAATAGAATCCCGGGATCGTGGTTTCAAAACGCCTGGGCTACGCGGCGAGGTCGAAGGGTTTCTCGCTCTCCTCAACCTTGGCCTCCGCCGCCTTCCTCGCGGCGGTCTTGGCCTTGCCGTCCTTCTCGCGCGCCCGGCGCCGGGCGGCGATTTCGGCCGCCAGCTGGTTGAGCGGGGGAAGGGCAGCCGCAGCGATCGCGGCCTGCGCCTCGCACCACGCGACCCACTTCTCCATGACGGGACCCTTCAGATCGAGGCGGTCGTCGTCGGTGTAGTGCCCTTCCAGCGTGTCGGTGCTGGCGATGCCCTCGGCGTGATCCATCACGAGCTTCACGTCGGCGCGCGGGATGCGGAGCTGCTTTTGCCCGTGCGTGGAGAACCCGCGCCGCAGGTCGTGGGGGCTCGCACGGACACCGATATCGAGAAGGCGATGATTGAGCGCGCTGTCGCTCATGTGGCCGTCGACGGCATCCCCGAGCTTCCAGGCCCGGATTTGCGGGAACAGGTAAGGCGTCCCGGCCGCGGCGCTCCGGAGCAGCTGTGCCTGGACGCGGCTCCAAAGGGCCGGCGGCAGCGGGATCGCGTGCCGGCTCTGGTCTGATCGCTTGTCGGCCGTCTTGCGGTGAGCCGGAGCCATCGACCAGCAGCCCCAGCCGGGCGTCTCGATCCACGGGACGAAATCCTCGACCCGCGCGTCAGCGATCGGGCGCCGGCGCTGCGCCGTCAGGGTGAGCAGTTCGAGGCTCAGCGACACCGTGGGGTCGAGCACGCCCGAGCGCGCCACCGCGATGACCGTCCCGATCTCGCCCGGCGCCCCGACGTAGCGGCCCGCCACCTTGCCGTTCGCCCGGACCTTCACGCCCGGGGTGCGGGGCGGGGCACAGAGCTTCGACATGTCCGCGCCGATTCCCTCGACGCCGAGGCCGCTGGACTTCCGCACGTGCGGCTTCCAGAGCCATCGCCATAGGGGACGGAGCGCGCTCGCGAGATTCACGGCGTGCGTCTCACGCCCGCTTGAATGGACGGCGGCCACGATCTCGGCGAGGTCCTCCAGCGTGATGCGGCGCACCTTGCGCCCGGCGAGGACATCGAGCTCGGCGAGGTGGAGCTTCGCGCCGTAGTCCTTCCACGTCGCCTCGCGCAGCGTCCTCTTCACCTCGGCGAGATATGCCTCGCGCGCCGCCTCCCACTTCCAGAAGGGGGTGTCTCCGACGACTTCCATCATCCCAGCGACCATGGCCGGGTCTCGCGGTTGGGCCGCAGGTCTGGGCGGAAGCTTCCCAAGGCGGATGAGCTGATCCTCAAGGAACCGGTCGCCCGGCTCGTCGGTGCGGTTGGCGATGTGGCGCTGCGCCTCCGCGACGATGGACCGGGCCTCGTCGAGCGTCAGGCCTGGCGGCGACCCGAGCGTCATCCTGAACGTCGTCCGCTTCCGGATGATCTTGAACGCCCACCTCGCGCCCCGCGGCCCGACGCGGAGCAGGAGGCCGGGTTGCTGGGAATCGATGATGTCGTATGTCCGGCCGCCGTCAGCGACATCGCGGAGGGCCTTGTCGACGTGGCTCTTGGACAGACGTACGGACATGGGAGTAACTCGGGCTTCTCTCGGGCTGCGGAGCCCGAGATCTCCATGCCTCTCTACGACAGAGCGAGTTGCCCCTCCGTTAACGCAATTGCCTGGTTTTGCTGGCATTTTCGTGATCCCACCCGGGATCATTCCGGGCTCAAACTCGAGCTGCGTGGGTGGAACAATAGAAATCATAATCCTTGTGTCGGGGGTTCAAATCCCTCCCTCGCTACCATTCAACCCTTTGATTTCATTTATATCGGCCGGTTGCTCCGCTTCCCGGTTCGACATTTTTCCGGCCTCGGTTAGACGCTTGCTCGCGCTCCTGCGGGCAAACTCAGCGTCAAGCATCACTACCAGCGTCCGCGTTTTCGGCGCCCGATCTGCCCCCTTCGCAGTGCAGCGCTATCTCGATCGTTGCCCGACCCCGCGCGTTCGCGATGGCTCATTCGTCGTGCCCGATCTTGCGCAGCACCACCGCCAGCCTGTGCCGGAGCCCGTACAAGGTGAGCCCGGGCTCGACCTTCCCGGCCTCTTCCAGCCGCAACCGGATCGGCCGCCACGACGCGCGGAATCCACTGAGCGTCCAGGTCTCACCTCGGAATTCGCGCACCGCGTCAACGCCTTATGCTCCGGGGCTGCGGCCGGGATCATCGCGAGCGACGGCGGCGCCGGATGCCGTCCCGGTGATCTCGCCGGTGGAGAAGCGCCCCGGTCTCATCGTCGCGACCGGCGTTTCCGGGCGCTGCTTCGGCCCGGGGCTCGGGGCCGGGCGATTGGCTGCCGACCCCGCGACCAGTGGCCGCCCGATGGTCGATCCGATGGCTTTCCAGTTCTCGCGGTTCCTGGACGGGTCGAAGTTCGTCCCGTTGACAGGCGTCTGATGCCACGGCACGGCGCCCCGGGGCCGCGTGGCTGGAGCCAGCGATCACCGAGGGGAGGATCAGCCATGCCTTCAGGCTCTTCGAACCGAGCGGGGGAGGCCCCTGGACGAGCAGGTGAAACGGTCCTGTCTCAGGATCCGCACGCCGTCCGCGAGCCGCGCGAGAACAACCTCGAACGGGCGATCGGCCACGCGGTGCGCGAGCGCCGGAAGCGCCTGGGCATCACCTCCGCCGACCTCGCCGCGACCACGGGCCTGTCGCCCGGCATGCTGTCCAAGATCGAGAACGGCAACATCTCGCCGTCGCTGACGACGCTGCAGCTGCTCGCGCGGTCCCTCGGGATGCCGATCACCGGCTTCTTCCGCGGTTACGAGGAGGTCCGCAATGCGGTCTTCGTGAAGGCCGGAGAGGGGATCGAGCTGGAACGGCGCGGTACGCGGGCCGGGCACCAGTACAACCTGCTCGGCCACATTCACGAGAACACCAGCGGGGTCACAGTCGAGCCGTACCTGATCACGCTGACGACTGATTCCGATGTGTTCCCCACCTTCCAGCACGCCGGGATGGAGCTCCTCTACATGCTGGAGGGCGAGGTCCTGTACCGGCACGGGGACCGGCATTTCCATATGCAGCCGGGCGACAGCCTGTTTTTCGACGCCGACGCGCCCCATGGGCCGGCGGAGCTGCGCGTGCTGCCGGCCCGCTACCTCTCGGTGATCGCCTATCCGAATTCCGGCGGCGCGGGCTGACCTCCGACCATCTATTCTCGAGAAGAAATTTTATTTCTTGAAGGTTGATTTCTGGAACGAGAGCCGCCTATGCTCCGGGCGAACCCGCTACGGAGGTGATGCCATGTGCGGCATCGTCGGATTGTTCCTGAAGGACCCCGCCCTGGAGCCGCAGCTCGGGGCTCTCCTCGCGACCATGCTCGTCACCATGACGGATCGGGGGCCAGATTCGGCGGGCCTCGCGATCTACGGCGCGCCGGTCCCAGGCCTCTCAAAGATCACAACCCAGTCGGACCGGCCCGAGGCGGATTTCGCTGGGCTGGAGCGGCGCCTCGCGGGGGTCTCCGGCGGCACCGCGCGCGTGGCGGTGAAGAGCACGCATGCGGTGATCACCGTCGCGATCGACCGGCTCGACGCGACGCGAGCCGCGTTGAAGGGCCTCTCACCGAGCCTACGCGTGATGGGCGCGGGCGAGAGCGTCGAGATCTACAAGGAGGTCGGCCTGCCGAAGGACGTGGTGGAGCGCTTCGGCGTCGCCACAATGTCCGGCACCCACGGCATCGGCCACACCCGGATGGCGACGGAATCGGCGGTGACCACGATGGGCGCCCACCCGTTCTCGACGGGCGCCGACCAATGCCTCGTCCATAACGGCTCGCTATCGAACCACAACAACCTGCGCCGAGCCCTGGTGCGCAACGGCATGGCGTTCGAGACCCAGAACGATTCGGAGGTCGCGGCCGCCTACCTCACCACCGCGATGGCCCGGGGCAAAAACCTTGGCGCGGCGCTCGCCGGGGCGCTGCAGGATCTCGACGGCTTCTTCACCTTCGTGGTCGGAACGAAATCCGGCTTCGGCGTGCTGCGCGACCCGATCGCCTGCAAGCCCGCGATCATGGCCGAGACCGACCGCTACGTCGCCTTCGGCTCGGAGTACCGGGCCCTCGTCGGCCTGCCGGGGATCGAGGCCGCCCGCGTCTGGGAGCCCGAGCCCGCGACCGTCTATTTCTGGGACCAGCGGCAGGCCGCCTGAGCAGCCCCCGCCGACCTCTCGTCACGGATCCTCCCGATGCCCGTCTTCGACTTGGCGGCCATGCCGCTGCGCGATCTGAACCAGGCCCTCCACGGCGTCGCCACCGGCGCCAACGACACCGCCTTCGAGGTGCTGAACCCCCGGGGCCAGCACGCGGTGGCGGTCGGCATCGACGGTCCCGTCACCGTCACGGTGCGGGGGGCCGTGGGCTATTACTGCGCCGGCATGAACGACGGCGGCACCGTGACGGTGCAAGGTTCGGCCGGCCCGGGCGTGGCCGAGAACATGATGTCCGGCACCGTGGTGATTGAGGGCGACGCCTCGCAATATGCCGGCGCCACGGGCCGCGGCGGCCTGCTCGTCATCAAGGGCAACGCGGCCTCGCGCTGCGGCATCTCGATGAAGGGGATCGACATCGTCGTGCACGGCTCGATCGGGCACATGTCGGCCTTCATGGGGCAGTCCGGCTCCCTCGTGGTCCTCGGCGATGCCGGCGAGGCGCTGGGCGATTCGCTCTACGAGGCGAAGCTGTTCGTGCGCGGCACCGTGAAGAGCCTCGGGGCCGACTGCGTCGAGAAGGCGATGCGCCCCGAGCATCTGGAGCACCTCGCGGTCCTGTTGGACCGGGCCGGAGTCACGGACGCCCGGCCGGAGGAGTTCCGCCGCTACGGCTCGGCACGCCGGCTCTACAGCTTCAACATCGACAACGCCGACGCCTACTGAGCGGGAGCCCGGGCATGACCTACCAGAACCCGCCGATGCCGCCGCGCAAGTCGGCGACCTTCGACGACCACACCCTCGCAGAGATCCGCCGGGCGGCGGCCACGGGCATCTACGACATCCGCGGCGGCGGCACGAAGCGCAAGCTGCCGCATCTCGATGACCTGCTGTTCCTCGGCGCCTCGATGTCGCGCTATCCCCTGGAGGGCTACCGGGAGACCTGCGGAACTGGGGTCACCCTCGGCACGCGCTTTGCGAAGAAGCCGATTGCGCTGAAGATCCCGATCACCATCGCCGGCATGAGCTTCGGATCCCTGTCGGCCAACGCCAAGGAGGCGCTCGGCCGCGGCGCGAGCCTGGCCGGCACCTCCACCACCACGGGCGACGGCGGCATGACCGACGAGGAGCGCGGCCATTCCGAGATCCTCGTCTACCAGTACCTGCCCTCCCGGTACGGCATGAACCCCCGGGACCTCCGGCGCGCCGACGCCATTGAGGTGGTGGTCGGCCAGGGCGCGAAGCCCGGTGGCGGCGGCATGCTGCTCGGCCAGAAGATCTCCGACCGGGTCGCCGCCATGCGCGACCTGCCCAAGGGGATCGACCAGCGCTCCGCCTGCCGCCACCCGGACTGGACCGGCCCCGACGACCTAGAGATCAAGCTCGGAGAATTGCGCGAGATCAGCGACTGGGAGAAGCCGATCTACGTGAAGGTCGGCGGGGTGCGGCCCTATTACGACACTGCCCTCGCCGCGAAAGCCGGCGCCGACGTGGTCGTGCTCGACGGTATGCAGGGCGGTACGGCGGCGACCCAGGACGTGTTCATCGAGCATGTCGGCCAACCGACGCTGGCCTGCATCCGGCCCGCCGTGCAGGCGCTGCAGGATCTCGGCCTGCACCGCACGGTGCAGCTCGTGATCTCCGGGGGCATCCGCTCCGGCGCGGACGTCGCCAAGGCCATCGCGCTCGGGGCGGACGCGGTCTCGATCGGTACCGCCGCCCTGGTCGCCATCGGCGACAACGATCCGGCCTACGAGGAGGAATACCGCAAGCTCGGTTCGACCGCGGGCGCCTACGACGACTGGCACGAAGGCCGCGACCCCGCGGGCATCACCACGCAGGATCCCGAGTTGATGGCCCGCCTCGACCCGGTGCGCGCCGGCAGGCGTCTGGCCAACTATCTGAAGGTGATGACCCTGGAGGCGCAGACGATCGCCCGCGCCTGCGGCCACAACCACCTGCACAATCTGGAGCCGGAGGACCTCGTGGCGCTGACCCTTGAGGCCGCTGCCATGGCCCGCGTGCCGCTCGCCGGCACCGATTGGTACCCGGGCAAAGCCGGCTTCTAGGCCCTTCGACCCTGCCGGCCGCGCCGGGTGGGGCGCGGCCGGCTCCCACCGATCCGCGCTCAGGGGGCTGCCGTGACGACCGACCTTTCCGCCTACGCCGCCGAGCACGGCGTGAAGTACTTCATGATCTCCTACACGGACCTGTTTGGCTGCCAGCGCGCCAAGCTGGTGCCGGCGCAGGCGATCGGGGACATGCAGCGGGACGGAGCCGGCTTCGCGGGCTTCGCCACGTGGCTCGATCTGACCCCGGCCCATCCCGACCTGTTCGCGATGCCGGATGCCGCCTCGGTGATCCACCTGCCCTGGAAGCCGGACGTGGCCTGGGTCGCGGCTGATTGCACCATGGAGGATGCCCCCGTCGGCCAGGCACCCCGGGTGGTGCTGAAGCGGCTCGTGGCCCGGGCCGCTGCCGAGGGTCTGCGGGTCAAAACCGGCGTCGAGGCGGAGTTCTTCCTGCTGGCGCCGGATGGGGCGGCGATCTCAGATCACAACGACCGCGCGGAAAAATCCTGCTACGACCAGCAGGCGCTGATGCGCCGCTACGACGTGATCGCCGAGATCTGCGACCACATGCTGGCGCTCGGCTGGAAGCCCTACCAGAACGACCACGAGGACGCGAACGGCCAGTTCGAGATGAACTGGGAGTACGACGACGCCCTCGCCACCGCCGACAAGCACGCCTTCTTCAAGTTCATGGTCCGGTCGGTGGCCGAGCGGCACGGCCTGCGGGCGACCTTCATGCCGAAGCCGTTCCCGGGGCTGACCGGCAACGGCTGCCACTGCCACGTCTCGGTGTGGAACTTGGCGGGGACGGAGAACGCCTTTGCGGATCCGGACATGCCCTTCGGCCTGTCGGCCCGGGGGCGGCATTTCCTCGGCGGGATCATGCGGCACGCCCCGGCGCTCGCCGCGATCACCAACCCAACGGTCAATTCGTACAAGCGCATCAACGCGCCGCGCACGATCTCGGGGGCGACCTGGGCGCCCAACGCCGTGACCTGGACCGGCAACAACCGCACCCACATGGTGCGGGTGCCCGGGCCGGGCCGGTTCGAGCTACGGCTCCCCGACGGCGCGGCCAATCCCTACCTGCTCCAGGCGGCTATCCTCGCCGCGGGCCTCGACGGGCTGGCGAATGCGACCGATCCCGGGCCGCATAGCGATGTCGACATGTACCGGGAAGGTCACACGGTCACTGGCGCCCCGCGCCTGCCACTCAACCTTCTGGACGCCCTGCGCGCCTTCGAGGCCGACGAGGCCCTGAAGTCGAACATGGGGAGTGCCTTCTCCTCCGCCTACCTCAAGCTGAAACGGGGCGAGTGGGACAGCTACTGCGCCCATTTCACCGCCTGGGAGCGCGAGACCACGCTCGATATCTGACGCGGCGGGCGCGGCTAAAGCCGGATCGCTTTCCTAGAGGGCCGTCAGAGAACCTGCGAGAGGAAGCGGCGGGTGCGCTCGTCCTGCGCGGAGGCGAAGAACGTCGCCGGCGGCCCGTGCTCGACGATCACGCCGCGATCGGTGAAGTAGATGTGGTCGGCCACGTCGCGCGCGAAGTTCATCTCGTGCGTGACGAGCATGCAGGTCATGCCCTCCTCGGCCAGTTCGCGGATCGTGACCAGCACCTCCTTGACCGTCTCCGGATCGAGGGCGGCGGTGACCTCGTCGAACAGCATCACGTCGGGCCGCATCGCCAGCGAGCGCGCGATGGCCACACGCTGCTGCTGGCCGCCGGACAGTTCGCCAGGATACGCATCCTCCTTGCCGGCCAGCCGGACCTTGGCGAGCAGGGCGCGGGCGCGGGCCTCGACCTCGCGGCGGTCCTGGCCGAGGACGTGGATCGGGGCCATCATCACGTTCTGCAGCGCGGTCTTGTGCGGGAACAGATTGTACTGCTGGAACACCATCCCGACCTTGCGGCGCAGCGCCAGCTTGTCGAGGCGCGGATCGGTGACCTCTATGCCCTCGACCAGGATCGAGCCCGCGGTGACCGGCACCAGCGCGTTGACGCAGCGGATTAGCGTCGACTTGCCGGAGCCGGAGGGTCCGATGATGCAGATCACCTCGCCCTGGCGCACGTCGAAGCTGACGCCCTTCAGCACCTCGAACGTCCCGAAGGACTTGTGCACGTCGACGAGGCGGACGATCGGCTGATTGGGCGTCCAGCCCGCGGATGGGTCGCTGTCCGGGGGCGCGGGCATCATGCTCAACGGGTCTCGAAGCGGCGTTCCAGGACGGCGGTCAGGCGATCGATCGGGTAGCAGTAGAGAAAGAAGCAGAGCATAGCGAAGCCGTAGAGCGGCGCGAACAGTTCCGGGCGCCCGCCTTCGGCCGCGTGCACCTGCGCGGTCAGTGTCAGCATCTCGGTGACTCCGACAATCGAGGCCTGCACGGTGGCCATCGCGATGAGCGCATAGACGTTCATCCAGGGCGGCAGCATTCGCTTCGCGCACTGCGGCAGGATGATGCGCCACAGCGTCTGCCGCCGGGTGAAGGCCAGGGATTCGGCCGCCTCCCATTGCGTGTTCGGCACCGAGCGCACGGCGCCGCGCACGATCTCGGCGACGTTGGCCATGACCGGCAGGCTGAAGCCGAACGTCGCCTTCACCCAGTCGGGCAGCGGCACGCGGAGTCCGAACACCGTGACCTGGAACGGCACCAAGAACATCACGAAGAACAACAGCACCAGCCAGGGCACGTTGCGGAAGACCTGCGTGATCGACCATGCGATGCGGCGCAGCACCACTCCTTCAGCGAGCATGGCCAGCCCGAGCCCGATGCCGGCGAACGTGCCGATCGCCATCGCCATCAGCGAGATCGCGACGTTGAAGGCGAAGCCCGTGAGCAGGAGCGGCGCCCACTTGATGACCACATCCAGCGGAGACGGCGCCACGGCCGCGCCCTGCGCCCAGGCCGGGAAGGTGACGACGGCAACGCCACATAGCAGCCAGCCATGGACGGGGCGCAGGCGTGCCGGCGGGTGGCCCTCGGCAAGCGCGAACGGCAAGAGGACCGGCAGATCAGTCGGGCAACTTTCCGGACGCACGTCGGCACGCAGGCCGGTTCGATCCGAAGCGCTCATCGGCCGTATCCGGGGATGCGCAGGGCGCGCTCCCAGCGGTGCATGATCCACACGAGCACCCCGACGAGCACCGCGTAGGTCGCCAGCAACACCAGCATCATCTCGAGGACGTTCTGCGATTCCGACCAGATCTGCTTGACCGCGTAGAGCGTTTCGGGAACCGCGATCGCGTAGGCGAGCGTCGTGGTCTTCAAGAGATTGATCAGGTTGTTGTTCAGCGCCGGCAGGCAGACGCGGAGCGCAAGCGGCAGCACGACGTGGCGGTAGGCCTTGAACCGGGTGTAGCCCAGCGCCTCGGCGGCCTCGACGGTCGTCTTGGGCACGGCCTCGATGCCGGAGCGGAAGATCTCGACGTTGAACGCGCCCGCAAACAGCGCGAGCGAGACGATCGCCCATTGCACGTTGTCGAGGATCGGGGCCCGCAACCCGTCGGCCGAGCGCACGTCCGGCAGGAGCGTGCCGAGGCCGAAGTAGAAGAAGAAGATCTGCACGAGCGGCGGCGTGTTGCGGAACACCACGACGAAGCCGTTGACTATCCCCCGCAGAAGGCGCGACGGCCCGCGCTGCAGCAGCGCCCCGACCGCGCCGATCACGAGGCTGATCAGGATCGTGCTGATCCCGAGCAGCAGCGTCATCCGCAGGCCGGCGACGTAGCGTTCCCAGTCATACGGGTCGTAGAAGACCGTGAAGTTGAAGCCGGTCGTCTCATAGAGACGCTGGAACCAGGCCTGGACCGCCTCGATCATCGCGGACGGACGTCCCGGCTCGTCGAACGGACGCGCATCAGTTGGTCGCGTTCTTGTACTTCTCGTGCATCGCCTTCGAGTAGGCGGTGGGCTCGATGCCCCACTTCCTCTCACCGGCGACGATGAAGCCGGTCTTCATCCAGTCCTTGGTCGCGTCCTCGACCATCGTCTGCAGCGTGGTGTTGCCCTGCGCGACCGCCATCATCCACGGCGCGTCGAGGATCCCCTTGAGGGGCAGGGCGTAGCCGGACTTCCAGTCGTCGTCGAGCAGCTTACCCTGGAGCATGCTCTGGTCGTAGACGTAGCCGAGGCAGTTGCCCTGCTTGAGCGCGAAGAGCGGCTTCTCGGAGCCGTCGAAGGCGACGATCTCCGCCCCGTAGGTGCGGGCGACATCCTTGTTGTACCAAGCCCCCGAGGTCGCGCAGAGCGGCTTGCCCTTCAACTGGGCCCAGTCGGTGATGCCGGAGGTCTTGGGCAGCAGCACGTTGACGAAGTCGGAATAGTATTGCGGGTCGATGGCCTGCACGACCCGGCGGCGCTCCGGCTTGTCCGAGAGCGTCGCGATCAGCAGATCGACCTTGCCCTGCTGCAGGAACTCGATCCGGTTGGCGGAGACCACCGGCACCAGTTCGAGCTTCACGCCGAGGCGCTTGGCCAAGTCGGCAGCGAGATCGGGCTCGAGCCCGATGATCGTGCCGCTCGGATCGCGGAACCCGAAGGGCTTGTAGTCCGCTTTCACGCCGACGATCAGCGTCCCGCGCTGCTTGATCGCCTCGACGCCGTCCGCGGCTGCGGCCGGACCGGGCACTGTGAGGGCCGAGATCGCGGCCAGGGCACCGGCAGTCAGGAAAGTGCGGATCGTCTGTCGCATCGGCTCGGTCCTGCGCGGGTATTCTGATCTTGGCATGGTTTGTAGCAATCCACGAGCCATAGGCCCGCGGATCAACCGAAGCGTGCGAGCGCGAACGGCGTGAGATCGGGTCGCCCGGCGCCCCCGGAGAGGTCCGCGGCGACGGCCTCGCCAATGCCCGCCGAATGCTTGAAGCCGTGCCCTGAGCAGGCGGAGACCACGAGCATCCGATCCATCGCGGGATGCCGGTCGATGATGAAGCCGCGATCGGGGGTCACCGTGTAGACGCAGGCCGCGGCCCGCACGACCTCCGGGATGGCGCCGGCCAGCCGGTTCTCGACCCGCAACCGGTACATCGCGTCGGATTCCGACGGATCGACCCGGCGCTCGACCGCGTCGGCGGTGGTGGCGGTGCCGTACTGCTCGGTCGCGACCTTGATAGAGCGCTGTCCCGCCATGGGCGGGAAGCCGTAGAGGTAGTCCGTGTCGTCCGTCCCGTACATCCAGATGAAGACGGGCGAGCGCGGCCCATACGCGGCTTCGTCCGCCAGGGCGTACCAGTGCAGGAGCTGGCGCCGGACCGTCAGCAGCCGGTCGAACGGCCGGCCGAGCAGGGGCGCGGTCCAGGCGCCGGCGGCGACCACGGCGCGATCGGCCAGGATCACGCCGTCGGCGGTCTCGATGTGGACGCCGGACTCGTCCTGCCATAGCGCCAGAACCTCGCAGCCGGTCCGGATCTCGGCTCCCAGCGCGGCTGCACGGGTGAGCTGCGCCGCGATGCAGCGCTCCGGGAACACGTAACCGCCGCCCGGCTCGTAATAGGCGTTCTCGTCGCCGGCGAGGTTCAGGAATTGCGGGAAGCGGCGGGTGACCTCCGCCCCGTCGAGCACCTCGTGCGCGATCCCGGCACCCTGCGCCGCGCTGATCGAGCGGCCGACGAAGTCCGGCTTGCCGTGGTGGGACGAGACACCGTGACCGGGGGCCATGACCAGGGCGCCGCAGGCGTTCAGCAGGGTCTCGCCCGTTTCCGCTTCCAATTCCCGCCAGATCCGATGCGCGGCGGTGACGAAGGGGACGTAGTCGCTCCCCTCGCCGACGGCCTGGCGCGTGATCCGCGTCTCGCCGTGGCTCGACCCGAGCGCGTGCGGCGGCGCGAAGCGGTCGAGCCCGATCACCGCGGCCCCGCGCTTGGCCAGCTGGTACAGGACGGCACTGCCCATGGCCCCGAGGCCCAGGACCGCAACGTCGACCCGCCCTGTCATTGCTTATGCTCCCGCAGGCCGACGCAGCGATGCGATTCGGCCTTATCCTGAGACGAGGGTGGGATGGTGGATCCGGGCATCCTGTGCGATCTCGGGCCAAAAGGTAGCGTGCCATGAGAATGACGCGCCCTGGTTGTTGCGCTTGACCGTCACAGACGGTTTCTTTCACGGATGAGCCAACAGGACGCGCCGACATCGAACGAGGCATCTTCCCCACCGGGGGACCGGCTGCAGGAGATCGGCTTCATCCTGGTGCCGGGCTTCGCGCTGATGTCGTTCGCGTCGGCCTCCGAGCCATTCCGGGCCGCCAATCACCTGGCCGGCCGCGCCCTCTACCGGCTGCGCTACTTCGGCGAGACCGAAGGCCGGGTCGTGTCCTCGTCCGGGGCGGAAATCCCCACCGAGGGCCTGCCGCGCGAGCGCGGGCGCCTACACATCGTCTTCGTCTGCGCAGGCGGCGAGCCGACCGGGTGGGACAAGCCCGCGATCCACGCCGCTTTGCGGCGCTTGGCCCGGTTCGGCGTTCGGATCGGCGGCATCTCGGGCGGCCCCTACCTGATGGCCGCGGCGGGGTTGCTGGCGGATCGCGCCTTCACGGTCCATTGGGAGTACGCGGGTGCCACGGTCGAGGCGTTCCCGGATGCACGCCTCACGAGCGCGCGCTACGTCGCCGATGCCGATCGCCTGACCTGCGGCGGCGGCGTCGCCCCCCTCGACATGGCCTACACGTTAATGGCCGAGCGCATGGGGGCAGCATTCGCGCGCCGAGTCTCGGACTGGTTCCTCCACACGGCGGTCAGTGCCGCGGATGACCCGCAGCGCGCCTCGACGGCTGAGCGCTACGGCGTCCATCATCCGGCCTTGCTCACCGTCATCGAAACGATGGAGAAGACCGTCGAGGCGCCGCTCGGTCGCCAAGCCATGGCTCGCCTCGCTGCGGTCAGCGCGCGTCACCTCGACCGCCTCTTCCTCGACAAGCGAGGCCTGAGCTTCTCGGCCCAATACCGAGCCATCCGCCTCGCCCATGGCCGGCGCCTGCTGCGTCAGAGCCCGCTCAGGATCGGGGAGATTGCGACGGCCTGCGGCTTCTCGAGCGCGGCCCATTTCTCGCGCAGCTACCGGTCGCATTTCGGCTGCAGCCCATCCGCGGAACGATGAAGCTTGCTCAGTCAAACATCTGGAGAGCCCCGCCCGCATCGAAACGATAGAAATGGGGCCTCAACAGTTGCCATTGATGCCGTCAAGATGGTCCGTCCCAACCCCACGAAAACCCGAAAAGCATCGATCGACACGTTCGAGAAAATCGAAAGATCGGGCGGCGCCCCCCGCGCCTCAATGGTGACCGGCCATGTGCCGGCCGATCGTTCCGATCTCGGCCGTCGCGGCTGCCGTCTCGTAGACCAAGCGCCCGTCCGACATCACGACGATCCGGTCCGACAGTTCCAGGATCTCGTCGAGGTCTTCGCTGATCAGGAGCACCGCCGCACCGGCGTTGCGGGCGGCCACGATCCGGGTGCGGATCTCCGACACCGCCGCGAAGTCGAGGCCGAAGCAGGGGTTGACCACGATCAGGAGATCGACCGGGTCGGTCAACTCGCGCGCGAGCACCGCGCGCTGCACGTTGCCCCCCGACAGGGTCGCGATCGGCGCCTCGGAGGAGGCGGTCTTCACCTTGAAGCGCGCGATCAGATCCTTGGCGCGACGGGTCATCGCCCCCCTGTCGAGCCACAGGGTCGGCGGTCCGGACGGGTCCTCGCCACGCCGGTCGAAGGCGCGGAAGGCGAGATTCTCCGCCACCGACATCCGCGGGGCGCAGGCGTTGCGCAGAGGCTCCTCCGGGATGAAGCGCACGCGCCGCGCCCGGCTCTGCGCGCGCCGGCCGGTATAGGGCTCGCCGGCCACCGCGACGCGCCCGCCGGCTGCGCGGATCTGGCCGCCGAGCACGTCGGCGAGCTCCTTCTGGCCGTTGCCGGAGACGCCCGCGATGCCGACGATCTCCCGCGCCCGGACGCGCAGGTCCGCGATCGCGATGCGGCGCAGGCCCGAGGCGTCGGAGGCGTCGAGGTCCTCGATGCGCAGGATCTCGCGGCCCGCGTCCGGCGCGCCGATCCGGGCCGCGACCGGGCGCACGACCCGCTCCCCGATCATCATCGCGGCCATGTCGTCGCGCGAGAGGTCGCCGACCGCGCCGCCGCCCACCAGCCTGCCGCGGCGCAGGACGCTCAGCGAGCGGGCGAAGGTCTCGACCTCGCGGAACTTGTGGCTGATCATCAGCACGGTGAGGGCGCCGCGGTCGGTCATGGCGCGCAGGAGCCCCAGCACCTCCTCCGCCTCGTCGGGCGTGAGCACCGAGGTCGGCTCGTCGAGGATCAGGAAGCGAGCCTTGAGATAGAGCTGCTTGACGATCTCCAGCTTCTGCTTCTCGCCCGCGGCGAGTTCCGCCACCGGCCGGTCGAGGTTCAGCCGGAACGGCATCCCGGCCATGAAGGCCGAGAGCGCCGCGCGCTCGGCCTTCCAGTCGAGGATCGCCGGGGCGTCGGCGCGGCTGATCACGAGGTTCTCGGCCCCCGTCAGGGAGGGCACCAGCGTGAAGTGCTGGTAGACCATGCCGAGGCCGTTCGCCTGCGCGCCCTTGGGGTTGGTGATCTCGGCCTCGCGCCCGTCGACCAGGACGCTGCCGGCGGTCGGCGCGTAGAAGCCCATCACGCACTTGACCAGCGTCGACTTGCCGGCGCCGTTCTCGCCGAGCAGGGCGTGGAAGCCGCCGGCCTCGATCTTCATCGACACGTCGTCGAGGGCCGCGAAGGCGCCGAAGCGCTTCGTCATGCCGATCGTCTCGACGCCGATGGCGCCGGGCGTGGTGGCGTCCATCGCCCTCACCCCATCGCCTGGAGGATCGCCGCGGAGGCGGCGACCGCTCCGAAGACGCCGCCCTGCATCGTCACCATCCGCAGCGCCGCCTCGTGGTTGCCGCGATCGGTGGCGGCGGTGCCGTCGGAGACGATCACGCACTCGAAGCCGCGGTCATTGGCCTCGCGCATCGTGGTGTGGACGCAGACATCGGTGGTGATGCCGGTCAGGATTAGGTTGCGGATGCCGCGCTGGTTGAGGATCAGCTCCAGGTCGGTGGCACAGAACGAGCCCTTGCCGGGCTTGTCGATGACCGGCTCGCCGGGCAGCGGCGCCAGCTCGGCGATGATCTCCCAGCCGGGCTCGCCGCGCACCAGCACCCGGCCGCACGGGCCGGGATCACCGATTCCGGCCCCGATCCGGCGCGACCGCCAGCGCTTGTTGGCGGGCAGGTCCGCAAGGTCCGGGCGGTGGCCCTCGCGCGTGTGGATCACGTGGTAGCCGTGGGCCCGCGCCGCGGCGAGCAGGTCCGCGATCGGGCCGATCGGAGCGCGGGTGAGCGCGAGGTCGTAGCCCATGGCGTCGACATAGCCCCCCGGCCCGCAGAAATCGGTCTGCATGTCGATGATGACCAGCGCCGTGTTCCCGGGGCGCAGGTCGCCGTCATAGGGCCAGGGATAGGGCTCGGCCGCCGCGTAGGTGCCGGCGGACGCCTCGCCGGGGCGTGGGGCCGCGCTCACTCCGCCGCCTCCCGCGAAGCCGGCGTCTGCGCCGCGCCGTAGGAGCGGGTCGGCGCCGGGAAGCCGCAGCCCGTGCCGTCGACGACCTTCACCGCTTCCTCCCACGGCAGCGCGTACCGGCCCGCGGCGAGGTCGTGCATATAGGTGTAGGGGCAGTCCCGGGCGCCGCCCTTCACGGCCGTGTAGCCGCGATGGCCGAGCTGGTAGATGTTGTTCTCGACGCCCCAGTGGATGCGCGCCTCGCGCACGAGGTCGGGCCGCACCTCCGCCGTGATGATCTCGTTGACGCGGCCCGTGGTGCCGTGGGCGATCACCGACCCGTCGAAGTTGCAGATCATGCCCTCGCCCATCGAGTCGAAGGCGCCGTCCGAGCCGCACATGCAGACGCTGGCGGTGATCATCAGGTTGCAGAAGGCGTTCGACTGGTTGGTGAAGCGCCAGGATTCCCGGATCGGCGCCGTGTAGCCGGCCGTGCGGATCATGATCTCGGCGCCCTTGTAGGCGCATTCGCGCGCCATTTCCGGGAACATGCCGTCGTGGCAGATGATCAGCGCGATCCTGGCACCCCGGGGACCCTCGATGACCGGGATGCCGATGTCTCCGGGCTCCCAGGGCTCGACCGGCACCCACGGGTGCATCTTGCGGTAATAGAGCTTCACCGCCCCGGCATCGTCGATGATCAGCCCGGCATTGAACGGGCTGCCGTCCGGGTTGGCCTCCATGATGGAGAAGCAACCCCAGATCCGGCTATCGATGCAGGCCTGCTTGAAGGCCGCGACCTCGGGACCGTCGAGACGGCACAGGATCTCCGGATCGGTGTCCATCGACAGGCCGTGCAGCGCGTATTCGGGGAAAACGACGAGGTCCATTGTCGCGAGGTTGGCCCGCGCCTTGGCGACCAGGGCGACGATGCGGTCGGTCTGGGCGGCGAGGTCGGCCTTCGTGGCGATCCGCGGCAGCTGGAGCTGGACGAGCCCGATCACGACGCCGTTGGGAGACTTGTTCAGTCCGCCGAGCCCGTTCATCGCGACGCTCCTCACTTCGACAGGGACAATTCGCCCGGGGCGCCGGCCAGGGCCCGGTCGGGCGACGAGGTGGCGACCAGGAGGGCGAGGGTGAGCACGTAGGGGGCGGCGTAGAACAGGTAGTAGCCCTGCGAGACGCCGACCGATTGCAGCGCCGGGCCAAGCGCCCCCGCCCCGCCGAACAGCAGGGCGGCGCCGAAGCAGGCCAGCGGGTTCCAGCGGGCGAAGATCACCAGCGCCACCGCCATCAGGCCCTGGCCGGACGAGACGCCCTCGTTCCAGGAGCCCGGATAGTAGAGCGAGAGGTAGGCACCCCCGATGCCGGCCAGCACGCCGCCGAGGCCGGTGGCGAGCAGCCGGACATGGTCGACGTCGTAGCCCATGGCGCGGGCCGCGTCCGCGCTGTCGCCGACGACGCGCAGGACCAGTCCGGCCCGCGTGTTGCGCAGGCCCCACCACAGGGCGACGGACAGCGCGGCGCCGATCAGGAACAGCACGTTGACGCGGAGCGCCGCCTGGACCTGCGGCAGGTCCGACCACGCACCGAAACCGATCGCCGGCAGCGGCGGGGCCGAGGGCTGGATGAATGGCTTGCCGAGGAAGAAGGCGAGCCCCGACCCGAACAGCATCAGCGCGATACCGATCGCGACGTCGTTGACCCGGGGGAACTTGCAGACGAAGCCGTGCAGCAGGCCGAACAGGCCGCCCGCGAGCCCGGCCACCGCGACGCCGGCCCAGGGCGAGCCCGTCATCACGGCGGTGGCATAGGCCGCCATGGCGCCGAAGACGAGCGTCCCCTCCAGTCCGAGGTTGATCCGGCCCGAGCGCTCGGTGATCGTCTCGCCGAGGCTCACGAATAGGAACGGCGTCGAGACGCGGATCGCGCCGCCGACCACCGCCAGCGGCACCGTCCAGAGGCCGAGCCCGTCGCTCATTCAGCGATCCTCATGCCAGAACCGGGCTTGGGGGCGCAGGCGCGCGCTTCTCGGCCCAGAGATGCGGGTTGAACAGCTTGAACCGGCCGTAGAGCGTCTCGCTCATCAGCACGATCAGGAACAGCAGGCCTTCGAGCACGAGCACGGTGGCGTCGGGCAGCTGCATCCGCCGCTGGATCAGCCCGGAGGACGCCTCGATGCCACCGAGCAGGAAGGCCACCGGTACGATCGCGATCGGGTTCTGCCGGGCCAGGAAGGCGACGAGGATGCCGGTGTAGCCGTAGCCTGCGGCCAGGGTGCCGTTGGCGGTGCCCTGGACGGCCACGACCTCGAAGAAGCCCGCCAGCGCCGCGAAGGCGCCCCCCAGCGCGGTGAAGCCGACGATGAGGCGGCCGACCGGCAGCCCCTGGATCTGGGCCGCGCGGACGTTGCCGCCCGCGATCCGCGCGGCGAAGCCCAGCGTCGTGCGGTCCATCAGCCCATAGGCGATCAGGCAGGCGATCACGCCGCAGCCGAGGCCCCAATGCACGCCGATCACCGGCATCGGCCCGAGCATGAACGCATCGCCCACGGGAAGGGTCGAGGGCTTGTTGAGGCTGGTCGGGTCGCGCAGCGGCCCCTCGATCAGGTGGTTGGCGAGCGCGATCGCGATATACGACAGGAGCAGGCTGGAGATCGTGGCGTTCACCCCGCGATAGGCCTGGAGCCAGCCGACCGAGCCGATCCAGACGGCGCCGACCAGGGCGGCGGCGCAGGCCATCAGCGGCACCGCCAGCAGGGCCGGCAGTGCGGCCAGCGGCTGTGCCGCGGCGGCGGCGGCGAGGCCCCCCAGCACGATCGCGCCCTCGCCGCCGATCACCACGAGGCCGAGCCGGGCGGGCAAGGCGACGCAGAGCGCGGCGAACAGCAGGGGCGCCGCCCGCTGCAGGCTGTTGCCGAGGGCGAAGGGAGAGCCGAACCCGCCTCGCCAGACGATGTCGACGAGTTGCACCGGCGACTTGCCCAGCGCCGCGAGGAACAGTCCGAACAGCAGGAAGCCGAGCGCGGCGGCTCCGACGGGGATCGCCACCGCCTCCGAACGGCGCGCCAGCCACGCGCGGATGCAGAGGGAGGCCGAGGAGCGCGATGGCGCGACGGTCAGGCTCGATGGGGCTGTGTCCGCGACCACGTCTCAGGGTCCTCCGGATAGGTCGGCGCCGAACGGCCGGCAGAAACCGTGCCAGGACGCCTCAAACCGAGCCCTTCACCCCGGCGACGAGGTAGTTCGTGCTCTCCAGCTCCGCCGCCTTCTCCGGGTAGGTCTTGCCCGCCGGCAGGACCTCCTTGCCGGCATTGTCCTTGAGCGGGCCCTTGATGATCGCGTAGCCGCCCTTGAGCATCTCGGCCTTGACCGCGTCGGCGTTCCTGCGGGCCGCGTCGCCGACGCCGGGCCCGTAGGGGCTCATCTTGACGTAGCCGTCGGCGAGGCCGCCACGCACGAAGTTCTCGGGCGTCCTGCCGGCCTGCATCGCCTCGATGAAGCCCTTGTAGATCGGCAGCCAGTTCCACTCGGCGCCGGTTAGGTATTTCTGCGGCGCCAGCGGCGACTGGTCGACGTGGTAGCCGCACACGAAGGCGCCGCGGCGCGCGGCGGTCTCGACCACCACCTTCGGGCTGTCGACATGGCAGGTGATCACGTCGGCGCCGCCGTCGATCAGGGCGTTGGTCGCCTCCGCCTCCTTGACCGCGAGTGACCACTCGCCGGTGAAGATCACCTGGCAGGTCATCGCCGGGTCGACGCTCTGGGCGCCGAGCAGGAAGGCGTTGACGTTGTTGAGCACCTGCGGGATCGGCTTGGCCGCCACGAAGCCGATCGTCTTCGATTTCGACGCATGGGCGGCCACGACGCCGTTCAGGTACTGCCCCTGCGCGATGTAGCCGAAGTAGGAGCCGGCGTTCTTGGGATCCTTGTCGGTCCAGAGGCCGCCGCAATGGCGAAACTGGATCTTCGGGTTCTTCTTCGCCTCGGCCAGAAGATAGGGGCTGTAATAGCCGAAGGAGGTCGGGAGCAGCAGCGTCGCCCCGTCGAGATTGATCATGCTCTCCATGGTCTTCTCGACGGCGTTCGTCTCGGGGACGCGTTCCTCCTCGGTGATCTCGACGCCGGGCAGGCCCTTCAACGCCTTCGCGGCCTGGGCATGCGCCTGATTGTATCCGTAATCGTCCTTTGGGCCGACATAGATGACGCCGACGGTCAGGGGGTCGGCCGCGCGTGCGCGGGACGCCGTGGCGACGCCGAGCCCCAGGAGGGCACCCGTGCCGAGAAGACGCCTGCGCGTGAAGGGAAGATCTGCCACGGGCATCCGCTTGCTCGCGTCATCCGGTCGATGACGCGAGCCAATCTAGAGCTTCGCTAGACAGACGGTGAAGCCGATATTTTCAGCATTCGCTGCGACGATTGCTGCTACACGGACCGATACGGACCTGCGCGGACGCACAAGAATCAGTCGGGTCGTGCGCTATCGCGCGCCACGCGTGCGTTGCTGTTGCTGGCCGGCGATTCAACCGGGAAGCCTTCATTGGAGACCTGCCGTAGAGTCGAACGGCGGTCGAGAACAACGAACGTCGACCAAGGCGGGAACGCATCGGGCGGCGTTGAGTGGTCCTGTTTCTGGACCAACGCGAGGCGTGCGGCCGTCAGGCCCACCCACGCGGCGCTCGCGTGAATCCGGGCTCTGCGACCGTGAAGGGATCGCCCGGTATCCGGATTCTGCGTCGCGTCGTGTGTCGGCGGCTGCCCTCAGCGCGCCCCGCCCGTGTCGGTCTGATGCGGGCGGCGCAAGGCACCGGTGACCAGATCGTCCGTGGTCTCGTAGGACCGACCGATGCCGACCGCGCGCCCGCGGTCGTTCATGAGATTGGGTAGGGCCGCGCGCCCTTCCAGGCCGCCCGGCGCGGTGGTGGCGGGGATCCCGGCGGGGGCGGTGTAGCTCTGCGCGAACGCGGCGGTGGACAGCGTGAGGCCGAGAACGGCTCCGAGGAGGATGCGGGTGGTCATGACGCGAGATCCGATGGCGAAGGTGCCGGACGGGGCCCGGCCGCCTTCCGTGGCGTCAAAACTGTGCAGCGCTGCCGAATAAAACAACACCGGCTGTCCGCTATTTGTGCGCTTGCGCACGACGCGGCTGCCGGCCCCGAGGTCGGCCAGACAGGCGGACGACCGGGCTATCGAAAAAAAAGCTTTATATGCAATGACTTGTCTGGAGAGACCGGATTTGTTGCCACGGTCGGTCTGGTGGCACGGTTCTTTCGCTAGCACATACCAGCTTGGCCCGAGCAATCGCCGATGCTGTGGGCGCCGAAAGCCGCCTCGCTCTGCGGGGCGACGCGGTGTTCGGCCCGGTCCAGCGTGGCTGGGCGCCTCAACCCGTCCGGCGGATCGTCGCCTCGATCTGCCCGTGCGGCTCGTCCGTGGGCAGGAACACACTGCCCGGGTTCTCCAGGCCGAACGGCTGCAGATTGATCGGTATGTAATGCTTGTTCGGCATCGCGAAGCCGATCGCGTCGATCTCCGGCACGGCGGCCAGCGCCGCCTCGCCCATCCGGTACATGCTGTCCTGGACGCCGTGGCTGTAGGTGGTGCCGAACACCTGGATCAGGAGCGACAGAATCTTGGCGTTGGCGGCGGCGTAGTCGATCGGTTCACGGGCCCAGGTCCAGGTCGCGTCCATGCTGGTGGCGGCGATGCGGTCGGTCGTGTCGGGCAGCGTCCGGTAGGCATCGTCGACGAAATCGGCCCAGCCCGATTGCGTGGTCTTCATGAAGGTGAATCCGCGCAGGCCCGAGCGCAGCACAGACCCGCCCCGGCTCGCCGCGAGCCCGACATAGCCGAAGCCGTTGCCGTCGAGGGTGAAGGTGTGGCCGTGCGGGGCGCCACCGATCTCCTGGCGCAGCCACCGCGTCTCCGTGGCCTCGATCGCGACCTCCTCCACCTGCGGATAGGTGTCGAGGAAGACCTTGGCCACGGCCTCGGCGAACGCCTCCTTGTCGAGCGACAGGTTCTTCGCTGCGGTGACGTTGACGATGTTCTTCACGCTGTCGGTGGCCACGCAGGCCCGGTTGTCGCCCGCAGCCCAGGCGGCGTCGAATCCCCCCTTCATCAGGACCGTGAGCGTCAGTTCGCGCGGGGTGTGGTGGTCGCCGTCGCGGGTCAGGCGCATCACCCGCACCCGGCCCTTGCCGTATCGCGATGCCGTCAGGGCCATGGGAATCTCCGGAAAGGGGCCGCAGGCGTCTCTCAATGCGCCTCTGCGGTCTTGGCTTGGCGGATGGCGGCCTCGCGCGCGTCCTCCGTGCTGCCGAGCCCGTTGAAGAACAGGTTCAGGAGCACCGCCGAGAGCGCGCAGAGCAGGATGCCGGATTCGAGCAGCGGATGCAGCGCCTGGGGCATCTGCCGGAAGAAGCCCGGCGCCACCAGGGGGATCATCCCGAAGCCCACCGAGACCGCGACCACGAACAGGTTGTTGCGGTTGTTGGCGAAATCGACGGCGCCGAGGATGCGCGTGCCGGTCGCCCCGACCATGCCGAACATCACGAGCCCCGCGCCCCCGAGGACGCATTGCGGCACGGCCTCGACCAGGGCGGCGAGCTTGGGAACCAGCCCGAGGCCCAGCATGATGAGCCCGCCGACCACCGCGACGTAGTGCGTGCGCACGCCGGTGACCCCGACGAGGCCGATATTCTGCGAGAAAGAGGTGTACGGGAAGGTGTTGAAGATGCCGCCGATCACGGTGCCGAGGCCGTCGCCGCGCAGGCCCCGGGTCAGGCGCGCCTCGTCGACCGGATCGGCGCAGATCTCGCTGAGGGCGAGGAACATGCCAGTTGACTCGATCATCACGACGATCATCACGATGCTCAGCGTGACCATCGAGACGGGATCGAAGCTCGGCCAGCCGAACGCGAAGGGGCGCACCACGTCGAACCACGGCGCGCTCGCCACGTGGCCGAGATCGACCAGCCCGAAGAAGCCGGCCACGACCATGCCGACGATGATGCCGATCAGCACCGAGGCCGAGCTGACGAAGCCGGTGCCGTATCGGGTGATCGCCAGGATCACGCAGAGGACGAAGGCCGCGATGGCCAGGTAGACGGGCGCGCCGTAGGCCGGGTTTCCGACCCCGCCGGCCGCCCAGTTCACGCCGACCCGCATTAGCGAGATGCCGATCACCAGGATGATGGTGCCCGTCACCACCGGCGGGAACAGCGGCAGCAGACGCCCGACCAGCGGCGCGACGAGGAGCGCGAACAGGCCCGCGGCGATCACCGCGCCGTAGATGCCGGCGAGCCCGATCTCGGGATTGCTCCCCATGGCGATCATCGGCGTGACCGCCGCGAAGGTGACGCCCATCATCACCGGCATCCGCACGCCGATCCCGGGCAGCCCCCAGCTCTGGACCAGGGTGGCGAGGCCTCCGGCGAACAGGTCGGCGCTCACCAGCATCGCCACCTGCTCCGGCGCCAGCTTCAGCGCCCGCCCCACGATGAGCGGCACCGCCACCGCGCCCGCATACATCACCAGCACGTGCTGGAGCCCGAGCAGGCCGAGGGCGAGAGGGCCGACCCGGCCCACGGGCGCGGTGGCCGGCCCGAGCGGGACGGGACCCGAGGCTGCGGAAGGCTCTGACCGGACGGCGCGCGACATCGTGGAGACTCTCCCGAGGCGCAGTAGGCCGACAGCCGGATCGCGGCCCGATGCGCCAGGACCTGAGATGCGCAAGCCATATGCCACGCCCCCGTTTCGACGCCCGCCAGGGCGGCGGCGGCGACCGGTCGATCTCTGGCGTGTGGCCCGTTGCCTGCTTTACGATCACCCTGGAATGGGACGGTGCGGGCGCGATGACGTTTTCCCTCGCAGATCTCGACGGCATGCCGGAGACCGACTTCGTCGCGGCGCTGGGGGCGGTGTTCGAGCACGCGCCCTGGGTCGCCTGGGCCGCCGCGGCGCGGCGCCCGTTCGGCACCGTCGCCGCGCTCCACGCGGCGATGTGCGCGGTGGTCGAAGCCGCGCCGGAGGCGACGCGCCACGCCTTGCTGGCCGGCCATCCCGAGCTCGCCGGCCGCGCCGCCCGCGACGGCGCCATCGCGCCCGACTCGGTCGCGGAGCAGGCGGCGGCCGGCCTCGACCGGCTCTCGGATGCGGAATATGCGCGCTTCGCGGCGATGAATGCCGCCTACCGGAGCCGGTTCGGCATCCCCTTCATCCTCTGCGTGAAGCGCCATGGCCGCGCCTCGCTCATGGCCGCCTTCGAGGATCGCCTCGCCTCCGATCCGGAGACCGAGTTCCGCACGGCGCAGGTCGAGGTCTTCCGCATCGCCGCCATCCGCCTCGGCGCCCTGGTCGAGGGGGACGGTACATTGCGCACCACCGGCCGGATCTCCACCCACGTGCTCGACACGATGCTGGGCAAGCCGGCCGCGGGGGTCGCCGTCGAGCTGGTCGAGATCGTCTCGGAGACGGAGGCCGCGCGCGTCGCACGCGCGCATACCAATGCCGACGGCCGCACCGACGCGCCGCTGATCGGCGGACGCCCGGTTCCGATCGCCATCTACGAGCTTCGCTTCGCGCTCGGCGATTACCACCGCCGGCTCGGGATCGACCTGCCGCGGCCGGCCTTTCTCGACGTGGTGCCCCTGCGCTTCGGTGTGGCCGAGCCGGAGGCGCATTACCACGTGCCGCTGGTCGCGACCCCGTGGAGCTTTCAGACCTACCGGGGCAGCTGAGGCCCGCGGCACGGGGTTTGCGGCGGAGGCGGCGGGCCCCGTCGAGACTTCAGGAGCGGACTGGATGCGGATCGTCCGCCTGGGAGCGATCGCGGTGCTGGCAGCGGGCGCCTGGCTCGGCCTGGGAGCCCGCTTCGAGGGTGGCCTGCCTGCAATCCCGCCGCAGGCGGCGGCGCAGGGCACCCTGACACCTCCGGCGGGGCAACCGAGCATCACGGCGCCCGGCGGCCTGCGCGGTCGCGGGGCCCGCCGCCGCGGTTTTCGCCTCTTCCATAGGCATCGATACCATCGGCGCTGACACGGCGGAACCAGCGGACGCCTGCACCATTCGTTCCGATTACAGAATTCATCGGGAACGAGGCGATCATGCGAAAGACAACGGCCGTCATACTGGCCCTCTGCGGGCTTCTCGGCGCTGCCGGCGCCGCCTCGGCGCAATCCTACAGCGCGCCGGCCGGGCGCGATCCCTCCACCGCGCCGGGCGGCACGGAAGGCCTCGCCGGACCGCGCAACGAGACTGAATCGATCCGGTCGGGTGACGCCGTCGAGGTTCCGCCGAGCCGCGGCGGGGTCGCCGTCGAGGAGCCGGCCATGCCGCCGCCCAGCGCCGGCGAGGCGCCCGCCAGCCGCTGACGGCCCGCATTGAACGGCGCCGATCCCGAGCCGCGTCGGGATCGGCGTGAACCTGCGGTGCCGGTCGCCCTACTGGGGCAGCTTGTCGTCGATGCCCTTCACGTACCAGTTCATGCCGAGGATCATCGGATCGGGGGCGGTCTCGCCGTCCTTGACCGCGACGGTCCCGTCCTGCTTCGTCACCGGACCGGCGAAGGGGTGTGTCCGGCCCGCCGCGATCGCCTTCACGGTGTCCTCGGCCATGGCCTTTACGTCGGCGGGCATGTTGGTGAAGGGGGCGAGCACGACCAAGCCGTCCTTGATCCCGCCCCAGGTGTCGTGGCTCTTCCACGAGCCGTCGAGCACGGCCTTGGCCTCGCTGATCACGTAGCCGTTCCAGTCGTCGACGATCGACGTGAGCTGGGCCTTCGGGGCGAAGCGGTACTGGTCGGAGGATTGCCCGAAGCCGAGCTTGCCCTGCTTCTCGGCCTCCTGCAGCGGGGCGGCCGAATCCGTGTGCTGGGTCAGGATGTCGGCGCCCTGCGCCAACAGGGCCTTGGCGGCCTCGGCCTCCTTGCCCGGGTCGAACCAGGTGTTCACCCAGACGATCTTCACCTTCACGTTCGGGTTGACCGACTGCGCGCCGAGCATGAAGGCGTTGATTCCGCTCACCACCTCGGGGATCGGGAAGGACGCGATGTAGCCGACCGTCCCGGTCTTCGACAGCTTGGCCGCGATCTTCCCGCAGACGTACCGGCCCTCGTAGAACCGGGCCGAGTAGGTCGAGACGTTGGCCGCGCGCTTGTAGCCGGTGGCGTGCTCGAACTTCACATTCGGGAATTTCCTGGCGACCTTCAGGGTCGGCTCCATGAAGCCGAACGACGTGGTGAAGATCAGGCCCATGCCGGAGCGCGCGAGCTTCTCGATCGCCCGCTCGCTGTCGGCCTCGGGCACGTTCTCCAGGTAGGTGGTCTCGACCGTGTCGGGCATAGCCTCGGCCAGGGCCTTGCGGCTCAGGTCGTGCTGGAACGAGTAGCCGTAATCGGCCACCGGCCCGACATAAACGAAGCCCACCTTGAGCTTGCCCTCGGCCTGTGCCGGGCCGAGCAGGAGAAGGATTGCGCCGAGGCCGGCGCAGAAGGAATGTCGCATGGTCACTCGTGTCCTCTCCGGTGGACGGCACCGCTAGCGGTGCGGGGTGAAGTCGCGCCCCAGGGCGGCGGGTGCGAGCGAACCGCCCTGCCGCCGCCCGAGGGACAGCAGGACGAGGGCGACGATCGTCGCAACGTAGGGAAGCGCCGAGAGCGCCTGTCCGGGCAGGCCGATGCTCGCCGCCTGGGCATGGAGCTGCAGCACCGTGGCGCCTCCGAACAGGATCGCCCCGGCCACCAGCCGCGCCGGCCGCCACGAGGCGAAGACGACGAGCGCCAGGGCGATCCAGCCGCGGCCCGCGGTCATCGCGGGGGCCCAGAACGGGGTGTAGGCCAGCGACAGGTAGGAGCCGGCGAGCCCGGCACAGGCGCCCCCGAACAGCACGGCCAGGAAGCGCAGCTGGCGCACCGGCAGGCCGAGGGCGTGGGTGGCGGTGTGGTCGTCGCCGATCGCGCGCAGGATCAGGCCGCCCCGCGTCCGCCACAGGAACCACGAGACGGCGCAGGTCAGGGCCAGGCCCGCGTACACGAAGGCGTCCTGGCCGAACAGGAGCCGGCCGATCCCGGGCAGGTCGCTCAGGACGGGGATCTCGAGATGCGGTGCGGGATCCCGCTTCAGGCCGACATACGGGGCGCCGACGAGCCCCGACAGGCCGAGCCCGAGAATCGTGAGCGCGAGACCGGATGCGACCTGGTTGGCCGCGAGCCCGACGGTTAGCAGCCCGAACAGGGCCGCCAGCCCCAATCCGGCGCCGGCGCCGGCCAGGGCGCCCAGGAGGGTCGAGCCGGTCTCGATAGCGGCGGCGAAGCCGACGGCCGCCCCGCAGATCATCATGCCCTCGACGCCGAGGTTGAGCACGCCCGCACGCTCGACCACCAGCTCGCCGATCGCGGCGATGATCAGCGGGGTCGCCGCCGTCAGCACCGTCACCAGGATCATCTGGACCATGTCGAGGGTCATCGCGCACCTCCCGGGACGAGGCGGACCTTGAAGCGGGTCAGGACGTCCGCCCCCAGGACGAAGGCGAGCAACAAGCCCTGGAAGGCCCGCGTCAGGTCGAGGGGAAGCCTGAGGTCGATCTGCGCGCCCTCGCCGCCGATCGTGGTGAGCGCGATCACGAGGGCGGCGACGAGGATGCCAGGGGGCGAGAGCCGCCCGAGAAAGGCGACGATGATCGCCGTGAAGCCGTAGCCCGGCGAGATCGTCGGCTGGAGCTGGCCGATCTTGCCGGCGACTTCCGCGATCCCCGCGAGCCCCGCCGCCCCGCCCGAGACGGCGAAGGCGGCGAGCGTCAGGCGGGCCTCGCTGAAGCCGGCGAACCGGGCGGCGCGGGGGCTCGCCCCGACGACCCGCACCTCGAACCCGAACAGGGTCCGCCCGAGGACGATCGTGGCCAGAACGACGGACGCGAAGGCGACGAGCACGCCCGCATGCAGGGTTTCCCCCTCCATCAGGTAGGGCAGGCGCGCGGCGGCATCGAAAGGGACGCTCTGTGGGAAATTGTATCCGGCCGGGTCGCGCAACGGGCCCCGGGCCATGTAGTCGAGGAGTAGTTCCGCGACGTAGACCAGCATCAGGCTGGTCAGGATCTCGGAGACGCCGAGCCGGACCTTCAGCACAGCCGGGATCATCGCGTAGGCGATGCCGGCGAGCGTTCCGCCGACGAGCATCGCCGGCAGGATCCACAGGATGAAGCCCGCGCTGCCCTGGGTGGCGAGGGCGACGCAGCCGCCGGCGAGGCCCCCGACCACGAACTGGCCCTCGGCACCGATATTCCACAGGTTCGCCCGGTAGCAGAAGGCCAGACCCGTCGCGATCAGGGCGAGCGGCGCGGCCTTCAGGGCGATCTCCTGCAGGGACCACAGCTCGGACAGCGGCGCGATGAAGTAGGCCGCAAAAGCCGCCGTCGGCGAGACGCCGAGCAGGGCGACGGCCACGCCGCCGAGCAGCACGGCGGCGAGGAAGGACAGGGCCGGCGCGAGGATGGCGGCGAGCGGCGAGCGGCCGGCGCGCGGCACGAGGTCAAGGCGCATGGTTACGTCGCGTGGTTACGTTGCATGGGCCGCGCCTTCGCGGATGCGGCCGGGCGGGACGACCGGGTGGCCGCCCATCAGCAGGCCCACCGCCTCGCGGGAGGTCTCGGCGCGCGGCACGGCCCGCGACAGGGTGCCGGCCTGGAGGACCGCGATGGAGCCGGCGATCGCGAACAGTTCGTCGAGGTCCTGACTGATCACCAGGATGGCGCTCCCGCGCGCGGCGAGGTCGATCAGCGCTTGGCGGATGCGCGCGGCTGCCGCCGCGTCGACGCCCCAGGTCGGCTGATCGACCACGAGCACCCCGGGCTCGGCCAGGATCTCGCGTCCGACGACGAACTTCTGCAGGTTGCCCCCCGACAGGGTGCCGGCGGCCGGGTCCGGGCCGGTCTTGCGAACATCGAACGCCTCGATCACCCGGGCCGCCAGCGCCCGAGCCGCGGCCCGGCGTACGAGCCCGAAGCGCGTGAGCGAGGCGGTCGCGTATCGGGAGAGCACGGCGTTCTCCGAAAGGCTCAGGCCGGGCGCCGCGGCGTGGCCGTTGCGCTCCTCGGGCACGAAAGCGGCTCCGAGACGCCGCCGCGCGTTGATGTCGAGGCGGCCGGCGGGTGTCCCGTCGATGCAGACGGCGCCGTCCTCCGGCGCGCGGGCCTCCCCCGAGAGCGCCGCGAACAGTTCCGACTGGCCGTTGCCCGCGATCCCTGCGATGCCGAAGATCTCGCCGCCCCGGACGCCGAGCGAGATGTCGCGCAGGCCAGTGGCGTGCAGGCCGGGGGCGGGCAGCGACAGCCGGTCGAGGCGCAGGCGCTCCGGTCCCGCCAGCGGCGACCGTGCGGGGGCCGCCGCGCGTGTCAGCGCGCGGACCTCCTCGCCGACCATCATGGCGGCGAGGGAGCCGGCGCTCTCCGTCCGCGGATCGCAGGCGCCGACGACCCGGCCGCCGCGCAGGATCGTGGCGCGGGCGCAGAGGCGGCGCACCTCGTCGAGCCGGTGCGAGATGTAGAGCAGCGCCCGGCCCTCGTCCCGCAGGCGCTCCAGCACGGCGAACAGGTTCTCCGCTTCGCCGGGCGTGAGCACCGACGTCGGCTCGTCGAGGATCACGAGCTTCGGGTCCTGGAGCAGGCAGCGCACGATCTCGATGCGCTGACGCTCCCCCGCCGACAGCGACCAGACCGGGCGATCCAGGTCGAGGTGCAGGCCATAGGTCCGGCCGAGGGCCGCGATCCGGTCAGCGAGCGCCCTGCGGCCGAGGCCCTTGCCCATCACGAGGGCGATGTTCTCGGCGACCGTCAGGTTCTCGCACAGTGAAAAGTGCTGGAACACCATGCCGATGCCGAGCCGGCGGGCCGCCTCCGGGCTGGCGAGCCTCACCGTCTCGCCGCGATGCGTGACGACGCCCTCCGTCGGCTCCAGGAGGCCGTAGAGGATCTTCATCAGCGTGGATTTGCCGGCCCCGTTCTCGCCGAGCAGGGCATGGATCTCGCCGGCCCGGATCTCGAGATCGATGCGGTCGTTGGCGATGAAGGCGCCGAAGCGCTTCACGATGCCGTAGGCGCCGAACAGCGGCCTCGGATCGCCCGAGGCGGGCGTCGGCTCAGTCGCCGCGATCGTCATCCAGCCCCTCCGCGATGCCGAGACAGCGCCTCAGAAGACGTGGAAGGCGAACCCCGCCAGGAAGCTCTTCTCCTCGGTCCCCTTGAAGGTCGTGGTCTCCACGTTGCCGAATTTGTTCAGCCAGTACTGGAAGCCGATGAAGACATCGACCTTGTTCGGCTGGTCGTAGATCAGCTTGCCGAGATCGAGCACGAGGTTCGTGCGCGAGAGGAATTCGAGGCCGCGCGGCGGGTTGTACTGGAAGTCCGCGACGTTGCGCACGCCGCGTCCCTTCGGCAACACGATGTTGTTGAACCCGGTCAGGCTGAGCGGCAGCCCGGTGAACGTCAGCGGGAAGTTGTAGACGAGCTCGAATTCCGGAACGGCGTCGAAGCTCTGGTCGCGATCCGGCTGGAGGTTGAAACCGTTGCGGTTCCATTCCTTGTAGACGTGCGTGCTGAGATTGAGGAATCCCGCCGGCACGTCGAAGGAGAAGTTCAGGCCGCCGACGATATCGCGCTTCTTCGAGCCGAACGCATCGTTCTGCGAATTGGCGTCGAAGCCGAAGGCGAGCGACACGTCCTTGACGAGTCCGGGAATCGTGAACGCCTTGGTGCCGGTAAGCGCGTTCAGGCTGAGGGTGCCGCGGTACAGGCCGTAGGCTTCGGTATTGCCGTAATCGGAGAAGGCCGGCGAGCCGACGCTGCCCGGCGGGTTGGTGGTGCCCGCCGGGAACTGCGAGCCCGACTTCAGGATGTCGAGGGAGAAGAAGTTGGTGCCGTAGGCCCAGGCATCGGCATGCGCGATGTTGAGGATCTGCTTGGGCGCCTCCCGGGAGACGAAGCTGCCGTCCGCCCGCTGGATCTGGACGCCGGGCGAGACCGTCGGGAACTGGTAGCGATAGCTGACCTGCGTGTCGGCAAAGAGGAAGAACGGCACATCGGCCACGGCCGCCGCTTCGGGCGCCTTATCCTTCTTCCCGGCTTCAAGGTCTGCCGCATGCGCGGCCCCGATCATCAAGGCTGGCACTAAAGCCGCCGCGAGTCCGCGCCTGAACATCGTCTCGGTCCCCCGGCTTCGCAAAGCATCGGGAGAGCGGCCGCAACCGATATGCCAACGCTCGGGCTCAGCGTGCCGCCGGCCGCACGCGTCATAAAAATGCAACAGGCGCCGGACTGGCGGACGCGATCCGCCCGAGGGCACGGCGGGCCTCGGTGATCGTCCGCCGGGCGGTCGTACGGTCCTCGCTGCCAGGATCGGCCAAGCAACGAAGCGGCCTTGTTCCGCATGCGCTGCCATTCTGCACGGTCCCTGACTAGGGCGCCGATACGGCGTCAGGGCGATGGCGATCCGCGCGTGGTGGGCTTGACCTGGTGTACGCGCATGCATTTCCCGTCCGCACACAGCATCATTCCCCCGGGACGCCGATGATTCGGGCGCTCCCCCGAGGGCACGCTCCATGACCACGGCCACGGTGACCCGCTGCCTCGCAGCCGAGCCCTCGCCGCTCGCGTTCGAGCCTGCGGGCACGGCGCTGGTGATCATCGACATGCAGCGCGACTTCCTCCAGCCTGGGGGCTTCGGGGCGAGCCTCGGTAACGACGTCTCGCTCCTGGCCAAAGCGGTCCCGCCGGCGCGGGCGGTGCTCGCGGCAGCCCGCCGCGCCGGGCTACTGGTGGTGCACACGCGCGAAGGCCACCGGCCGGACCTGTCGGATGCCCCGCCGGCCAAGCTCGCCCGCGGCCGGCCGTCCGCCCGCATCGGCGATCCGGGCCCGATGGGCCGGATCCTGATCCGCGGCGAGGCCGGCCATGACATCATCCCGGACCTGCGGCCCGAACCCGGCGAGCCGATCATCGACAAACCCGGCAAGGGCGCCTTCTACGCCACCGACCTCGCCGGCATCCTGAGCGCCCGGCGCATCGACACCCTCCTCGTCTGCGGCGTGACCACCGAGGTCTGCGTCCACACCACCGTGCGCGAGGCCAACGATCGCGGCTACCGCTGCGCCGTCGTCGCGGACGCCTGCGGCTCGTATATCCCGGACTTCCACACCGCTGGGCTGGCGATGATCAAGGCGCAGGGCGGGATCTTCGGCTGGGTCGCCGAGTCCGCCGCCGTCATCGCCGCCCTCGACGGATCGGCACCGCCATGAGCCTCCGTCCCGGCAGGCATATTGCTACGCCTGCCGGGACGATGCGCGGCGTTCGGATCGCGTGGGCTCGCTGATCGAGGGCTCAAGCGCAGGACAGGACGCTCGTGGCCCGGTCGATCGCGACTTTCGTCCGGTTCGCATGCGCCGGGACCGGCGGCGCACGTGGAGGAAGCGCGATGAAAGCGATCCGCGGGCAGGCCGTCAGCCTGCGGGGCAACCCGTTCCTGAGCGAGGACTGCCTCGAACACGTCGCCGATGCGCTCATCCTCATGGAGGACGGGCGCATCACGGCCTTCGGCCCCTATGCGCAGCTCGCGGGCATGCTCCCCGCCGGCGTCGAGGTCGTGACGTACGAGAACGCCCTGATCCTGCCGGGACTGATCGACACCCACGTCCATTACCCGCAGTTGCAGATGATCGCCTCCTACGGTGAGCAACTGCTCGCCTGGCTCGACAAGTACACCTTTCCGGCCGAGCTTCAGTTCGCCGACGCGGCGCATGCGGAAGCGGTCGCCAAGCTGTTCTTCCGCGAGATCCTGGCCGCTGGCACCACCACGGCGGTGGTGTATTGCACGGTGCATCCCAGCTCGGTCTAGGCGTTCTTCGCCGAGTCAGAGCGCTTCAAGACGCGCATGATCGCCGGCAAGGTGCTGATGGACCGCAACGCCCCGGCGGCGCTCCTGGATACGGCCCAGCGCGGCTACGACGAGAGCATTGCGCTGATCACGCGCTGGCACGGACGCGGTCGGCAGCATTACTGCGTCACGCCGCGCTTCGCACCGAGTTGCACCGAGGCGCAGCTTGATGCGGCCGGCGCACTCCTGCGGGAACACGACGACCTCTTCCTTCAGACGCATCTCTGCGAGAACACCAACGAGATCGCCTGGGTCAGAGAGCTGTTTCCTGAGCGGAAGAGCTACCTCGACGTCTACGCCCATGCCGGCCTCGTCGGTCCGCGCTCGGTCCTCGGCCACGCGATCCACGTGAGCGAGGCCGATTTCTGCACCTGCCATTCCAGCGGGGCGGCGCTCGCCCATTGCCCGACCTCGAACGGCTTCCTGGGCAGCGGCCTGTTCCGGCTGTTCGACGCCCTCGATCCGAAGCGCCCCGTGCGGGTCGGGCTCGGCACCGATGTCGGCGCGGGCACCACTCTCTCTCTGCTCAAGACGCTGGGGGAAGCCTACAAGGTCGCGGCCCTGCGGGGCACCAAGCTCGATGCGGTCCGGGCGTTCTGGCTTGCCACCCTGGGCGGCGCCGAAGCCCTCCGCCTCGACGACCGGATCGGGCGGATCGCGCCAGGCCATGACGCCGACCTCTGCGTGCTCGACCTCGCGGCCACACCGCTTCTCGGCTTCCGCACCGGCACCTGCGGCGGCATCGAGGAACTCCTGTTCGTGCTGATGACGCTGGGGGACCACCGCACGGTCCGCGCCACCTGGGTGGCGGGGGAATGCGTCTACGACAATCGTCGCCCGGGCGACCCTCTGCGCTATCCCGCGCCGGACGCCATGGCCTGAACGGGCGACCGCGCTCCGTCCGTCAGTATTCATCTTGGCGCGGCGCTTGCTTCAGCTTGGCTGTCGCTCATAGGGAAGATCATGCGCCGGCTGTATCTCGTGCTCGCCCTTCTCGTCGCCCTTCCGGGTGCGGCGCTTGCGCAAAGCTACACCGCGCCCGCGCCGACCGACGTGCCGTCCTCCGGCACCCGGGAGCTGAACAAGGCCGATCGCAAGACCGCCTGCACGCAGGAGGCGGACCGGCGCAACATGCGCGGCCTGCCGCGCCAGCAATACCGCGCCGCCTGTCGCGGCCGTGCGATACCGAGGCGGCTCAACTCCTGAGGAATTGGATTCCCAAGCTGCTGCAGCCGGGTCCTCCCGACCGTATCAGGCGGCCCGCGTCGCGGTGAGACCGATGAACGTGTCTTCCACCAGGCTGACATGGTTCAGCATGGCCGCATGCGCAGCCGCGGCATCGCCTGACACGATTGCCTGCATGATGCGCTCGTGCTCGGCCTGCGAGCGCGGCAGGCGTCCGGGACTGCGGAACTGGGCGCGACGATAGGGGTCGAGGCGCCGGCGCAGGCCGACGGCCATATCCGCCAGGATGCCGTTGTGGCTGCCCGCGTAGATCAGGGCGTGGAAGGTCAGGTTCGCCTCGATGAACCCGGCGACATCGTCGCTCTCGACGAGCGCGCCCATGCGCTCGTGCTGGTTCTGGAGGCGCCTGCGTTCGATCGGCGTCATGCTCATCGCCGACAGCCGGGCGCAGGTCGCCTCCAGCTCGCCCATGGCGACGAACATGACCTCGAGTTGCGCGGGCGTGATCTCGGCGACGACGGCGCTCCGTCGCGGTCTCAGTTCGACCAGACCCGTGGCGGCCAGGGAGCGAATCGCCTCCCGGACCGGCGTCCGCGAGACCGCGTATTGCTCCGCCAGTCCATGCTCGTCGAGACGTGTACCCGGTGCGAGCACGCCGGAGAGGATCGCATCGCCGATCTCCGCGGCCAGCTTGTCCGTCTGCGTCTGCTTGTTCGAAGACGTCATCTCACGGTCTCGTTCACGTCGCGGATGATCATCGATCCGGCACCTGCCCAACGCAAGCACGGCATGCATTCGTGATTTGTGCAATGCCGCACAACATTTTGGCATGCGGAAATCAAAAACTGCATGCAAAATCGCGAGGTCGCATGCCGTTGGAGATGACCATGGCCGAGCCCGTGCACCCCGTCGATGAAGTCCTGCCCGCGCCGCGCCTGTTCGCGCTCGGCCTGCAGCACGTCCTGGTCATGTACGCCAACGCGGTGGCCGTGCCGCTCATCCTCGGCGCAGCCCTCAAGCTGCCCAAGGATCAGATCGCCCTGCTGATCAACGCGGACCTGTTCGCCTGCGGGATCGCGACGCTGGTGCAGACGATCGGCTTCGGGCCCTTCGGCATTCGCCTGCCGGTCATCATGGGCGTGACCGCCGTCTCGATCTCGCCGATGCTCGCGATGGCCGCCATGCCCGGCGTCGGGCTCAACGGCATCTACGGCGCGGTGATCGTCGGCGGTGTGTTCGGGCTGTGCGTTGCGCCGTTCGTCAGGCACGTGCTGCGCTTCTTCCCGGCCGTGGTCACGGGCACGATCATCACGATGATCGGTGTCGTGCTCATGCGCGTCGGTGTGAACTGGGCCGGTGGCGGGGCTGCGGCGGCCGATTTCGGCGCCGGCGGCTATCTCGCGGTGGCGGGTCTCGTCCTGGCCGTGATCCTCTTGATCATCCGCTTCGGGACCGGCTTCCTGGCCAATATGGCCGTCCTGCTCGGCGTGACCGCCGGTTACCTCGTCACCATCGCGCTGGGCTGGACCGACTTCTCCGGCATCCAGGCGGAGCCCTGGCTGCGCATCGTGCTGCCGCTCCAGTTCGGTGTCCCGACCTTCGACCTGATCCCGTGCCTGACGATGTGCCTCGTGATGACGATCGTGTTCATCGAGGCCACGGGCATGTTCCTGGCGCTGGGGGCGATGACCGGCCGTGCGGTCGGTCCCGAGGACATCAAGCGCGGCCTGCGCGCCGACTCCCTCGGCACCCTGATCGGCGGCCTCTTCAACACCTTCCCGTACGTGTCCTACTCGCAGAACATCGGGCTGGTCGGCGTGACGAACGTCTACAGCCGCTGGGTCTGCGCGGCGGGCGGCGTGATCATGCTGGCCCTGGGCCTCGTGCCCAAGCTCGCCTTCATCGTCGCCTCGGTGCCTCAATGCGTGCTCGGCGGGGCCGGCTTCATCATGTTCGGGATGGTCGCCGCCACCGGCATCAAGATCCTGAAGAGCGTCGACTACGCCAAGGCGCCGCACAATACGATCGTCGTGGCGATTTCGATCGGCTTCGGTCTGATCCCGATCGTCTCGCCGAACTTCTTCCGGATCTTCCCCGCGGAATTGAAGCCGATCTTCGGCGACGGCATCATCCTGACTGCGATCGCGGCCGTGCTCCTGAACGCGTATTTCAACCGCACGACCGAAGACGAGGCGAACGAGGACGCCGTGCTCGCGGCGCAGGGCGCCAGCCACATCTGAACGGGCACCATTCCGAGCGTCTTCGGGGCGGAATCCCGTCTCGGGGACGCCTGCAGGCCATCCTTCACTGGAGAGCGCACATGCCGGTTCCTTCCTTCCCGACGCTGCCCGCACTGCATGCGGCCTATGCCGAGGGTCTCGCACCCGAGACCGTGATCGCCGAGACCTACCGGCGGATCGCGGAAGTCGACGATCCCGGCCTGTTTCTCGCGCTCGTGCCGGAGGCACAGGCCCGGGCGGCCGCCCGGGCGCTCGGGGCCTTCGACCCGGTCGCAAAGCCGCTCTGGGGCGTGCCCTTCGCCGTCAAGGACAACATCGATGTCGCCGGGTTTGCGACGACCGCCGCCTGCCCCGCCTTCGCCTACCTGCCGGCGGCGACCGCACCGGCGATCGCGCGACTGATCGCAGCCGGCGCCATCCTGATCGGCAAGAACAACCTGGACCAGTTCGCGACCGGCCTCGTCGGTATTCGGACCCCCTACGCCGTCCCGAGGAACGCCTTCGACCCGGCCATGGTCCCGGGAGGCTCCTCGTCGGGCTCGGCCGTCTCGGTGGCGCACGGCCTGGTCACCTTCGCGATCGGCACCGACACGGCGGGATCCGGCCGCGTCCCGGCCGGCCTCAACAACGTCGTGGGCCTGAAGCCGTCCCTCGGCAGCATCTCGACGCGCGGCATGGTGCCGGCCTGCCGCACCCTCGACACCTTGTCCGTGTTTGCCGGGACCGTCGGGGATGCCGATGCGGTCTACCGGGTGATGCTCGGCTACGATCCCGACGACCCGTTCTCCCGCGCCTTGCCGGTCCCGCCGCGGCCTGGCGCGTGCCCGCCCGGGCTGCGCGTGGGCGTACCGGACGGAGCAAGCCGGCATTTCGGCGGCGACACTCTCTCGGAGGCGGCCTTCGTGGCCGCGCTGACGGATCTCGGGACCGTGCTGGGCGACGAGACGGTGCCGATCGACCTGGCGCCGTTCATGGCGGTCGCGGACCTCCTCTACGCGGGTCCCTGGGTCGCCGAGCGCTACCAGGCGATCCGCGCCTTCATCGAGGCGCAGCCCGAGGCGCTCCATCCGACGACGCGCGCGATCATCGCATCGGCGACGACGCGCTCGGCAGCCGACGCCTTCGCGGGTCTCTACCGCTTGGCAGAGCTGCGCCGCGCGGCCGAGCGAGTCTGGACGCGGATCGACGTGCTGATGGTACCGACCTACCCGCGGCCCCGCAGGATCGCCGATCTGGCCGCCGACCCGATCGGCCCCAACAGCGAGCTGGGCACCTACACCAATTTCGTGAACTTGCTGGATCTCTGCGCGCTCGCGGTGCCGGGACGCTTCCGCGGCGATGGGTTCCCCTCGGGCGTGACGCTGATCGCGCCGCGCGGCGCAGACGGTCTGATCGCCGACCTCGGCGCACGGCTGCACGCGGCGGCGGACCTGAGACTCGGGGTCAGCACCGTGCCCGCGTCCTTTGAGACGGCAGGGCAGACGCATGTCGCGCGTGCCCAGGATGACGAGATCGAGATCGCCGTGGTCGGAGCGCATATGTCCGGGCTGCCGCTGAACGCCGAGCTCGTCGGTCACGGCGCGCGCTTCCTGCGCGCAGTCAGGACGCGTGCGGAGTATCGGCTCCACGCCCTTCCGGGCGGTCCGCCGGCGCGGCCGGGCCTGGTTCGGGTCGCGCCTGGTATGGGCGCACCGATCGAGACGGAGGTCTGGGCGCTTCCCGCCGCCGGGTTCGGTGCCTTCGTGGCGGCCGTCCCGATGCCACTCACGATCGGGACCTTGCGGCTCTCGGATGGAACGACCCCAAAGGGGTTTTTGGCCGAGGCGGAGAGCCTGAGCGCAGCACAAGACATCACCGAGTACGGTGGATGGCGTCGCTATCTCGAGGCTCAGCAGGTCGTGTGATGACTACATGCCTGAGGAAATAGCTTTTCCTCAGCCGACGTTTTTCAGGCGAATGATGCGCCCTTCCTCAACACCGAGGCGCCGTCCGTTCTCTCGATCTTCGTTTGACCGAGGAGGATCTGCGCCGTGCGTCAGCCGGAATGAGGGCATCCGGATCGAAGCCGTCGGGATTCTCGTCCTTCTGCGGGACGATCCCGCCCACCTTGGCCTCGATATCGGGGACGATGTCGTCGGGCAGGCGCCTCAGGCCGGACTCGGAGGCGATCAGGCGGCGCCACATCCCCTCGACGCTGCAGCCGAGTGGGGAGACCACGCCCATTCCGGTGATTACGATCGGCTCACGCATCGACATCGATCTGTCGCATCGTGAAGGGCGCCGCGTGACGGCGCGCGAAACATTCGGATCGCGGTCTCACGGCCTCGGATCGGTCGATCAGGGTGCATGCTCCGTGGGTCCGGCGCCTTGCCCGGGAATGTCAGCCGGCAACCGCGGAATGCGCCGCCTGAAGCAGGTCGTTCGCCAGCGCCTCGTCATCGACGGCTCGTGCCAGGACGACGGCTCCGACGAGCGTCGACAGCGTCGCGAGGGACTTTTGTCGACGGCGCTCCCGCGAAGCCCTCGGCGTGAGGTTGGCGAGGATCGAGGCCAGACGCTCGACGCCCTGGGTGAACCGGGCTCGGACGGGGCTGCCCGGCGCTTCCCGGGAGATGTCGTTGGCGAGGGCCGCGAGGGGGCAACCCTTCCCGGGCGTCTGGACGTGTTTAACGGAGAGGTAGTTCGCGATGATCGCGTCCACGTCTCCACGCCGATCCTCACCGAGCGCGGAGTCGAACGCTTCGGCTGCCAGGGCGTCCTTGTTGGCGAACTGGCCGTAGAAGCCGCCATGGGTCAGGCCGGCCGAGGCCATGATGTCGGCGACGCCGACGCCGTGCAGGCCGCGCTCACGGAACAGGGCCGCCGCGACCTCCACGACGCGCTGACGGTTGAGCTTGGCCTGCTCCTGGGAAACTCTCGGCATACCCTGATCCTTCGACCTTCCGACATCCTATATAGATGCATTGCGTCATCTAAAGAAGGGCAGCCTCTCCGGCAGTCCCGCGAGAGCATCGGGAGACGACAGGCGACCGGCCTGCGCACGGGGGCTGGAGCGCAGGCCGGTCGTCGTACCGCGCGCCCGGTCAACCCGGCGCGCGATCCTTGGATGTCCCTCGGGCGGGACACGAACCACTTACGCGGCGTCAAGACTTGACCGGGAGCGGCATCTTGCCGGCACCCGATGCGACGTCGGCAGCCCTCGGCGCCCGTGCCACCCGGAACCAAAGGGCGTAGAGCGCGGGCAGGAACAGCAGGGTCAACAGGGTCCCGACCCCGACGCCGCCGATCAGGACGTAGGCCAGGGCCCCCCAGAACACCGAGTGGGTCAGCGGGATGAAGGCCAGCATCGCGGCGGCAGCCGTGAGGATGACGGGGCGCGCCCGCCGAACCGTCGACTCGACGATGGCATCGTAGTCGGACAGGCCCGAGGCGCGGTCGTGGTGGATCTGGTCTACCAGGATCAGGGTGTTGCGCATCAGGATGCCGGACAGCGCGATCAGCCCGAGGATCGCGTTGAAGCCGAACGGCTGGTGAAACAACAGCAGCGTCGGCGCCGCCCCGACGAGGCCCAGAGGCGCCGTGGCGAACACCATGAACATGGTCGAGAATGAGCGAACCTGGATCATGATGACCGTCAGCGTCACGATCAGCATGATCGGGAACACCGCCACCAAAGCGTTCATGGCCTTGGCGCTCTCCTCGACGGCGCCGGCCGTGTCGATGCGGTATCCCGGCGGCAGCTTGGCCTTGATCGGGTCGAGCAGGGGGACGACCTGCGCGTGGATGTCAGGCGGCTGCCTGCCGTCGAGCACGTCGCCCTGCACGCGAATGTAGGTCTCACGGTTGTAACGCTTGAGCACCGCGTCCTCGTTGCGACTCTCCAGGTGGGCAACCTGGGAGAGCGGCACTTGGCGGCCGTCATGGGTGGCGAGCGTCAGGTCGCCGATGTCGCCGAGCGAGCGCCGCTCCGGGCCGGGGCTGCGCAGCAGGACATCGACCGAGCGCAGGTTCTCGCGCACCTGCGTCGCAGGCGTGCCGTTGAGGTAGCTCTGCAGCTGTTGCCCGGCTTCCTTCGGGGTCAGGCCGATCAGCCGCAGGCGCTCCTGATCGAGGACGAGGTGCAGGCTCGGTGTCTTGTCGCCCCAGTCCAGATGCACGAGGCGCATGTTCGGATTGGAGGCCATCGCCGCGGCGACCTCGGCGGCGATACCGCGGATCACGTCGGCGTCCGGCCCGACCACCCGGAACGCAACGGGGAAGCGGATCGGCGGCCCGAACACGATCTGCAGGACTCGCACACGCGCTTCGGGAAAGAGCCCGTCATTCACGAGCTTGCGGACCTTGAGCCGGAGCGCGTCGCGCGCGGCCGCATCGGGGGTCTGGACGACGATCTGCGCGAAGGCGGGATCGGGCAACTCGGGATCGAACGAGAGTACGAAGCGCGGCATCCCCTGTCCGATGTAGCTCGTGATCTCGCGCGCCTCGGGCAGCTCGCGGATGGCCGCCTCGACCTTCCGGACGCTGGCCTCCGTATTCGCGAAGGCCGAACCTGTGGGCAGGGTCACCTCGACGATGAGTTCCGGGCGCTCCGAGTTCGGGAAGAACTGCTTCTCGACCTTGCCCATCCCGACCACTGCGAGCGCGAACAGCACCACGGTGATGCCCGCCGCCGTCCACTTGTGATCGACAGAGGCCCGAACGACCCGGCGCAGGCGCTGGTAGTTCTTCGTCGCGTAGATCGCCTCGTGGCCGCCCGCGACGCGCTTGATGTTCGGAAGCAGCTTGACGCCCAGATAGGGCGTGAAGGTCACGGCCACGATCCAGGAGATGATCAACGAGAAGCCGACCACCCAGAAGATGTTGCCGGCGTATTCGCCCGCCGTCGAAGCGGCGAAGCCCACGGGCAGGAATCCCGCGATGGTGACGAGCGTGCCGGTGAGCATCGGCGCGGCGGTGGCACTCCAGGCATGGGTGGCCGCCTCGATGCGGTCTGCCCCTTCCTCCATGCGCACCACCATCATCTCGATGGCGATGATGGCGTCGTCCACGAGAAGGCCGAGGGAGATGATCAGGGCCCCGAGGGTGATGCGGTCGAAGTCGCGGCCGGTGACCATCATCACTACGAACACGGCCGCGAGGGTGATCGGGACCGCGAGCGCCACGACGATGCCGACCCTGAACCCGAGGGCGACGAGGCTGACCACGATCACCACGGACAGCGCCGTGAAGAACTTGACCATGAACTCGTGGATGGCGTCGCCGATCACCTTGGCCTGATCGGTGATCTTCGTGAACTCGATGCCCGTCGGCAGTTCGTGGTGGATCGCCACCTCCTCGGCGTTCAAGGCCTCGCCGAGCGCCAGGCCGTTGAAGCCGGGCTTCATCACGAGGCCGAGCATCAGCGCCGGCTCGCCGTCATTGCGGATCGCGAAGACCTTCGGATCCTCATAGCCGCGCTTGACCTCGGCGATGTCGCCGAGCTTGAGGCTGCGGTCGCCGACCGCCACCGGCAGGTTCCGGATCGCGTCCAGGCCATCGATGGCACCGTCGAGGCGCAGGTAGACCCGGGGGCCGGCGGTCTCGACGAAACCGGCCGGCGTCACGTCGTTCTGGTTCGCCAGGGCGGACAGCAGTTGCTGACCGGTGATGCCGAGGGTGGCGAGACGCTGGTAGGAGATCTCGACGAAGATCTTCTGCGCCTGCTCGCCGAGGATGTTGATCTTCTCGATGCCAGGGACACGCAGCAGGCGCTGGCGCAAGTCCTCGGCCCGCAGAACGAGATGCCGTTGTGGCAGGCCGCGGGCCTGGAGTGCATAGAGCGCGAAATAGACGTCCGAGAACTCGTCGTTGAACAGCGGTCCCATCACCCCGCGCGGCAATGTGGAGGCTTGGTCGGACAACTTCTTGCGTGCCTGGTAGAACTCCGACTGTAGTTTGGCCGGCGGCATGCTGTCCTTGAAGTGAACCTTCATCAGCATGAGGCCGGGCCGGACCGTCGTCTCGACGCGGTCGTAGTAGACGAGTTCCTGCAGGCGCTTCTCCAGCGGGTCGGCGACCTGCCGCTGGATCTCCGAGGTCGTGGCGCCGGGCCACGCGGCGGAGACGGCCATCGTCTTCACGGTAAAAGCCGGATCTTCGGCACGGCCGAGTTTCTGAAAGGCGAAGAAGCCGGCGGCCGTTACCGCGATGATCAGGAACAGTGTGACGGCCCGCTCCCGGACCGCCAGGGCGGAGAGGTTGAAGCCGGTCATCGCGCGACTCCCGTCAGGCTCGGGGGGGCCTGGCGCACCGTCTGGCCGGCCTTGAGGAGATGGGCGCCGAGCGACACGATGCGGTCGCCCGGGCTGAGCCCGGCCACGACCTCGGCACCTTCCTCGGACAGGCGGGCGACGGCGACCGGCTGGGCCGTGACGGTCCTGGTCTCGGTGTCGAACTTCCAGACCTCCGAGCCGTGCCCGACATCGAACAGGGCCCCGAGCGGCACGTCGACCGCCGCGATGCGCCCAGCATCTGCCGGCCTGAGCCGCAGCGTCACGGTCGCTCCGAGCGGCGCATCCTCGCCGCCGGCCGAGAGGATGTAGCGTGCTCGGTACGTCCGCGTGGCGGGATCGGCGGTGGCGGACAATTCGCGCAACCGTGCCGGATAGGTCGTCTCGCCCTCTGCGTAGAGGGTCGCCGAGGCGGAGCCCCGCGCCAGACGTCGGCTCGCCTCCGGCAGGAAGACCTCCGCCTCGCGAGCCCCGTCACGCGCCAGCTTGACCACGGTCTGGCCGGCGGCGACCACCTGTCCCGGCTCGGTCGGAACCTCCATCACGACGCCGTCGGCATCGGCCTGGAGCTCCGAATAGCCCGCCTGGTTGGAGACTTGGCTCGCCTGGGCCTCCACGTTGGCGAACTGGGCGATGGCTGCGTCCGCGGCGGCCTTGTTCTGGTCGTAGGTCTGTTTCGAGGTCCAGCCGTCCCCGACGAGCTTGCGGCTGCGCTCCTCGTCGGCCTTGGCCTTGATCATCTGCGCCCGGGCCGCCTCGACGGAGGCGCGCGCCGCGTTGAGTGCCAGTGTGAAGTCGGTTCGGTCGAGGCGCATCAACGGCTGCCCGAGCCGGACGTGGTCACCCGGGTCGACGAGGCGCTCGAAGATCTTGCCGCCGACGCGGAAGCCGAGGTTGCTCTCCGTTCTGGCACGGACGACGCCGGTGTAGCGCGTGATCCCAGCCGTTCCCGGGGCGACCTCGACGATCTGGACCAGCGGCGGCTCCGTAGGAACTGCCGTCTCTGCCGGCGAACATCCCGCGAGGGCCAATGCGGAAAGCCCGAGCATCCATCGCGCGTCCATCGCCGAGCTCCCCACTGCAACCCATCAGGAATAAAAATGATGTTCATCATCTATTGCGCGTGAACTGGGTCGTCAATGGCCGAACGGAGCTATGATCGGGCGTGGGGCTGAGGAGCTTGAACGCCTCACGCGTGTTGCCGTCGACGACTGTCAGGATCCGGAACGGACGTCCTTCGATGATGCGGTCGGACATGATGTCCATGGTTCGGACCTCGTTGGGTCCACCGTTGGCCGGTCGCCCCTGTCGATAGCACCAGGCCAGCCTGCGGTTGGGCAGCTTGGACCGGATCGACGACCCCTCGTCGCGGTAGATCCGGTCGGTGCGCTTGTGATTCACCTCCCAGCCTTCTCACCGCAGCAGCAGGCCCGAAGCTCGCTGACGTCATGGGCCACCTGCAGGTGACCGGCGACCTCGCAGCGAGCGGCGGCCCTCACCACTGATCCTTGAGCAGATCTTGCAGCATCGAGCGGTCCAGCGTCAGGTTCGCGACCAGCTGCTTGAGCTTGCTGTTCCAGTCCTCAAGTTGCTTGAGCCGGAGGATCTGTAGCATCCACCTTCTTTCAGGGTTCAGGATGCCCAAAAAACTCGCGCTCAGCGCGGACCCGTCTGATGGGTCAGGGTCAAAGACTTGCTCGGATCCACCCCGATTGCGGCGATAAGCATGCTCTGCCGCATTGCTCGGCTCATCGCCGGCGCAAAGCGACCGCGGCGCGGCTGGCCGAACGGGGCTGCACGCCACACGAACTCATGACCGTGACCGGCCACCAGACGCTTGAGGAGGTCGAGCGGTCTACCCGGGAAACCCAGCGCGCAGGCCTCGCTGACAGCGCCTGGGAGCGCCATGCCAAGAGGCAGCGTGGTCCCACCGCGGATGCGGGCTTGGGTCCCATTTCTGCTAAGTCTTTGACAAAGCTCGCTGAGAACGCGCCAGTGGCGCACCAAGGGGAATGAAACTGCGAACAACTACATCGTTGAAATCGGAAGATGGTTTTTGAAGAGATTTCATCAGATAAAACCTTGCAGCATTGTACGACTTGACCAAGCCTCAGCCAAACACTCGAAACCTAACATGTGGCTTTGCCCCCATCCCGTTCATCCATGGAGCCCCGGACGCTCCTCCATAGCGGACATTCACCGTGACGGCTGGGGCGGCCCATTCGCATAATGGCACGCTACGGAACCAGTCGCACGGTGACGTTCCGCGGTCGTCTGCCAGCCAATGTGCGTCCCGGGAGGGTCCGCTTCCCGACTGTCGACGCAGCAGAGATCCACGATTGGGTTGGGTGGATGAACGAACCCGCTCGCGCGGGAGGGGTGGCAGCTCCGAGGTTTTCGGATTGACCCGAGCGCCCGGCGCCGATCGAGCGTCGCCAGGCCCGCGCGGACGATCCCGGCTCCCTTCGAGCGGAGCCATCCCATGACCGTCCATGCCGTTCCCGCCGCTGCCGGCGGTTCGCTGCGCCAGCGCCTGATCGACGACATGAGCCTGCCCTGGTTCTCCCGGGCGACGCAGCGCAACTACATCCGCGACATCGGGCGGCTGGCCACCTTCCTGCGGCGATCACCCGATACCGCGACCGGCGACGATCTGCGCCGCTTCCAGATCGCCCAGCAGGAGGTCGGCCTCGGCGTGCCGACGATGAACGCCATCGTCTCCGCCCTGCGCTTCTTCGTCGTCCACACGCGCGACCGACCCGATCTCGCCCGCAGGCTGGTCCGCCTCAACCATTTCCGCACCCTGCCCGACGTCCTGAGCGCCGACGAGGTCGGGCGCCTGCTCGATGCCACGGTCTGCCTGAAGCATCTCGCCGCACTGTCGGTCGCCTACGGCGCGGGCCTGCGCGTGGCCGAAGTCGCCGCGCTCAGGTTCGACGATATCGACTCGACCCGCATGCACCTGCGGATCGAGCGCGGCAAGGGCGGCCGTGACCGCAACGCCATGCTGTCGGCCGATCGCCTGGATCTGCTGCGGCGCTGGTGGGTCGAGGGACACCGGCAGGGTTATCCTGCAGCGCCAGGCTGGCTGTTCCCCGGGCAGGACTGCATACGGCCGATCAGCACGCGCCAGCTTCACCGCATCGTCGTCGAGGTGGCGCGCGCGGCCGGGATCCCCATGCGCGTCGGTCCCCATACCCTGCGCCACTCCTTCGCCACCCATCTCCTGGAGGACGGCGTCGACATTCGCGTCATCCAGGTCCTGCTTAGGCACAGCCGGCTCGACACCACCGCCCTCTCCGCCAAGGTCGCCACCCGGACGGTGCGGGCCGTGACCAGCCCGCTCGACAGGCTCACTCTGTTCCATAGACAGGGACCCGCGCCAGGCTGAGACGAGCTCCACCATGACGGCCGCCGCGATCGAGCTGGCCGACGTCTTCCGCGCCGCCGGTCCGACCTACCGCGCCGATCAGGCCGGCCATCTGAGCCTGGACACCTTGAAGGTGATGGCGGCGATCGAGCGATGCTGCACGGCCAGCCTCGGCGGCCATGTCGAGGGCTGCGACGCCTGCGGCCACCTGCGCGTCGCCTACAATTCCTGCCGCAACCGGCACTGCCCCCGCTGCCAGGGCGCGGCCGCCCGCGACTGGCCCGCCGCGCGCGAGGCCGACCTCCTGCCGGTCGGCTACTTCCACGTCGTCTTCACCCTGCCGGCCGAGATCGCCGCCATCGCCTTCCAGAACAAGGCCGCCGTCTACGACCTGCTGTTCCGGGCGGCGAGCACCACCATGATGCGGATCGCCGCCGACCCGAAGCACCTCGACGCCCGTATCGGCCTCACCGCCGTGCTCCATACCTGGGGCTCGGCCATGACCCATCACCCCCATGTCCACATGATCGTGCCCGGCGGCAGCCTCTTACCGGACGGGACCCGCTGGATCGCCGCGCGCCCCGGCTTCCTCCTGCCGGTGCGGGTGCTGGGCCTGCTGTTCCGCCGCCTGTTCCTCGACGGGCTCGCCGCCCTCCACGGGGCCGGAACGCTCGCCTTCTTCGGCACCCTGGCCCCGCTCTCGGATCCCAGGGCCTTCGCGCGCGCTCGCCCCGGTGCGGCGGAAGCGCTGGGTGGTCTACGCCAAGCCGCCGCTTGCCGGACCGAAGGCGGTGCTCGCCTATCTGGCGCGCTACACCCACCGCATCGCCATCTCCAGCCGACGCATCCTCGCCTTCGACGGGGTGCGCGTCAGCTTCCGCGTCAAGGATTACCGGCGCGACGAAGCCGGACGGCCGCGGATCATGACCCTGTCGGCCAGCGAGTTCATCCGGCGCTTCCTGCTTCATGTCCTGCCGCGCGGCTTCCATCGCATCCGGCACTACGGCCTCCTCACAGGCTCGAACCGGACGGCAGGCCTGGCCCACATCCGCACGATCCTCGGCGTCCCGGCCCCGCCTCGGCCCACCGCCGACGCGCCCGATCCGCCGGACGGCCCCGGCCAGGCCCGGCCGCCTTGCCCCTGCTGCGGCGGTCCGATGACGATCCTCGGCTCCTTCGCGGGCTGGCATCGGCCCCGTGGGCCGCCCTTCCGCCCCACGTCGAACCGGGCGTGGACGCCATGACCCGGCATGGCCTGACGTCACCAAAGACCCACGGAGCTGCACTCCGGGGCACGCCTCATCGTGTGCCGACCGCCAGGATGAGCCTCACAAACGCGGTCGTCGACCCCTGGTTCGCCGCGCCAAGCCCTGGAAACCCGGCAGTCCGGGAGCCTCCACGCACGCAAACGGCGAAGTCGGGCCGCCATCGCTCCCCCACTGGGGACCACGCTCAGCCCGAATCCCCATAGACCAGATCCCGCCAGCCCGCGGGTTCGTTCATCCACGACTCTCGTACGCCTCGCGGCGGCCGAAACTCTTCAGGATTTCTGACTGTCTGCTTTCGGAACGTCTGGCAGGGGAAGCGGACCATGGCGTGAGTGGGAGCAGTTGATTGCTTCGCGCCCATCGAATTCATCGGGTGTCCGTCGTGGGCTTCGCCGAAGCACACGTCAGCTGAGGCTCTCCCGGCCATCGTCGATGTCGCCGGCGACGTGCCGGTGAGGCCGCCTGGCCGCCGCCGACACGCCGTCATCGACGCGACGACCAGTTATGTCGCGTTGATCGTCGCCAATGGTCGCCGGCCTGCGGGTCCGGAGCGCGGTTCGGTGTGTCCAGACCCGCCTTTCTCTCTCGCGGGTTGTCGCCACGCCGCCCGATGCATCTGGACGCGGGCCTGCGACATGGCGAGGTGAAGCTGCATCGCCTGCCGCCCCAGCCCCGCGTCCCCCAGGCGGGCCGCGATAACGATGTCCTGGTGGTGGTGGAGGCTCTGAAGGAGCTCCGCCGGCGTGTAGAGGTAGAAGGACCGGATCACGACGGGCATGTCGATCATCGGCTCCAGGATCGCGCGCAGCCGGGGCGAGCCCGAGAAGGCCAGCAGGGTCCGGTGGAAGTCGCGGTTGATGGCCTGGATTTCGGTGATGGCTGCGTCTCCGCCCTTGGCGATGGCCGCCGCCATGCTGCGATTGCTCTCCTCCAGCTGCTCGACCAGTGCGCCGCCGCCCCGAGCCACCGCCAGTTCGGCGGCGTGGGCCTCAAGCAGGATCCGCAGACGAAATGTCTCCTCGACGTCGGCATCGCTCCATTCCGCGACATGGATGCCTTGCCCGGCATCCGCCGTCGCCAGTCCGTCGTCGACCAGCCGGCGCAGGGCCGCCCGGATCGGCGTACGGCTCAGCCCGAACTCGCGTGCCAGCGGCTCCTCGCGGAGATGGAAACCCGGCGCGTAGTGGCCGCTGACGACTCTCAGCCGGAGCACATCGTACGCGCGGTCCTGTCCCTCCGCCATGGCCGATCAACCCTTCGCTTGTGTGGCCGACCCTAGCGAACGATCCGGGACGCAGGCAAGGCGACCTACTTGAATGTACAATTTTTGTATCTCTTTCCCGAAATATGCCGGCGATGACCGGCATAGATTGACACAATGTACTTTAATTGTATTTTGATGGCAATTTAGGGAGGATGGCATGGCGGATCGAGAGCGCGCAGCGGCAAGTCCGGCGCAGATGTTTGCGGGCGTGGCCACAGCTGTCATCAGCGACAACCTGGATCGCCTCCCCGGTGCGCTCGGACTGCGCCCATTCCACAACGGGGGGATCATGGCTGGGCCGGCCTTCACCATCAGAACCGCCGCCGGCGACAACCAAGTGATCCATCGAGCCCTGGATGCCTTTAGCCCCGGTGAAGTCCTGGTGATCGACGGGGGCGGCGATACGACAAGAGCTCTCGTCGGTGAGATCATCGCCGAGATCGCACGAAGCCGGGGCGCGGCCGGGATCGTCATCGATGGCGCGATACGGGACACGGCGGTACTGGCCCGCTCAGAATTTCCGGTCTTCGCACGGGCAACGATTCATCGCGGTCCCTACAAGAACGGACCTGGTCAAATGGGCAAGCCGGTCTCGATCGGCGGCATGGTCGTCCAGCCGGGGGATATCGTGGTGGGTGACGAGGACGGCGTCGTGGCGTTCTCACCTGACGTGGCCGATGATCTCATCCGAGCCATCAGAGCGCAGGAGGCAAAGGAGGAGGCAATCCTTCTGAGCGTCCGCGACGGTTCGTACAAAGGAGCTTACGCCAAATAGCTCCGCGTGCGGGAATGCATCCTTAGCTTCCCGCCCTCAGGGCCGATACTTATAAACGATCGTCATCTCAAGCATGCATTGGGATCTGCCGGCAATATCGGAAAATAAAACAATCTTTACATCAAGCCAAAAATCGATCGCCCATATCGAATGAACGATCCCGACTGAAGGGTCGAGAGCACGCAAACAGTGCTCTGACGATGCATGGCGTGCCATCGGAGGAAACAGTCATGGCCAGAGGCGCAGCCACAGCGGGGGCGGTCCCCGTGACCGAGCGGATGACCCGATACCGCTGGGTCGTCATGGGTCTCATCTTCATCGTCTACACGCTGGCCGCCGCCGACCGGGCCAACATCGGCATCGTGCTCCCCTTCGTGAAGAAGGAATTCGCGATGACCAACACCGAGGCCGGGGCGGTCGTTAGCCTGTTCTTCGTGGGCTACGCGGTGATGCAGATCCCGGCGGGCCTGATGGTGAAGCGGCTCGGCACGCGGATCGTCTTCCCAATCTTCATGCTCCTGACCTCACTGTTTACCGGGCTGCTCGGCACCACCGGCTCTGCGCTGGCGATGAAGCTCAACCGGCTGGCCCTCGGCCTCGCCGAGGCGCCGCTGCCGGTGACGATGCTCTCGACCATGAACCGCTGGTTCCCCGCCCAGGAAAAGGGCACCGCGGTCGGCCTGTTCCTCGCGGCCGCCAAGTTCGGCCCGGTGATCGTGCCGCCGCTCGGCGCGCTGATCATCGCGACCCTCGGGTGGGAATACGTCTTCTTCATCTGTGCGCTGCCTGGGCTGGTCTTCGCCGTGCTCTGGTACTTCCTCGTGGTGGACGAGCCGGCCCGCAGCCGCTTCGTGTCCCCGGCCGAGGCCGCCCATATCGGTAGCCAGCCGGCGAGCCGGCCGAGCGGTTCCGCGCCGCTCCCGATCCCGACGGCGCCCGCCAAGCCGCGCTTTGCGCGCCTCGACCGGGTGATCCGGGGGCGGCCGGTCCGGCCCATCGCCACCGCGCGGGAAACCTTCCGCTCCGGCAACATCTGGGGGCTCGCCATCGGCTATCTGATGATGACCGGCATCATCAACGTAATTCTCGCTTGGCTGCCGACCTACCTGACCAGCGTCAAGAACTTCTCGCTGATGAATGTCGGGTTCGTGACCTCGGCCCCGTTCGTGGGGGGCGTGCTCGGCAACATCATGGGCGGGCTGTTCTCCGACCGGATCGTCGGCAAGCGGCGCAAGCCGACCATCCTGGTCAGCACGGTCTCGACCGTGTTCATGATGTACGCGCTGATCCACGCGCCGAACGAGCCGGTGACGCTGGCGATCCTGCTGTTCCTCACCGGCTTCCTGCTGAACGTCGGGTACTCGTCCTTCACCGTCTACCCGGCGGGGCTGACGACGAAGGACGCCTATCCCCTGGCCGTGTCGGTGGTGAACACCGGGGGCCAAGCCGGCGGCGCGCTGTTCCCGTTCGTCACCGGACTCCTCCTCGACGCCTATAGCTGGGACGCGGTGTTCCTGTTCCTTGGCGCTTCGTCGCTGCTGGCGCTCGCCGTGATGCTGCTGGTGGTCGAGCCGGTCGAGACCGCCGGCACGCCGGCGATCCGTTAGCGCGCCGGGCGGTCGCTCCGGCGGCGGCCCCCTCCCGAGCGAACGACGTGTCATGATCCCCGCCCTCACCGATCTGGCCGCCTCCGCGCCGCTCTACGCATCGTTCCTGGCCAAACTCCGGGTCCGGGGGGTCGCGGGCGAGCTAACGGGCGGGATCGCGGACCGCACGGTTCTGGTCACCGACAACTCGATCTATCAGCTCAGGCCCGAGGCGGTGGCGTTCCCCCGGGACCGGGACGACCTCGTCCGGATCGGCACGCTGCTGGCCGACCCGCGCTTCTCGGAAATGCGGATCGCCCCGCGCGGCGGCGGCACCGGGACCAACGGGCAATCGCTGAGCGGCGGCCTGATGGTCGTCACCTCGCGGCACATGAACCGCATCCTCGAGATCTACGTCGCGGCCAAGACCGTGCGTGTCGAGGCCGGCGTGGTGAAGGACCAGCTGAATCGGGCGCTGGCCCCGCACAGCCTGTTCTTCGCGCCCGAACTCTCGACCTCGAACCGGGCGACCATCGGCGGCATGGTCTCCACCGACGCCTGCGGCCAGGGCTCGTGCCTCTACGGCAAGACCCGCGACCACGTCCGCGCGCTGACTTGCGTCCTAACCAACGGGCAGGTCTGGACCTCCCGGCCCCTCGGCGCGGAGGAGCTGGCGGTCGTGTCGGCATGGCCGGCACCGGAGTGTGCCCGCAGCCTCGTCCTCGTGCAGGACGCCTTCACGACGCATTACGAGACGCCGCTGGTGCTCGCCCTCCTCGGCCTGCTGACGGATCTCGGCTTCAGGCGCTGGCTGGCGCCGTTCCTCCCGAACGGCAAGCCGCTGCACGTCCACGGCTTCCTGCGCGCCTTCGCCCGGCAGGCCGGCCGCAAAGCCCGGATGCTCAAGGAGCTTTCCGCGAGCGGCATCGGCCTCGTCGGGCTCGATCCGTCGATGACGCTCACCTGCCGTGCAGGATACGTCGCCGCCCTCGGGGCCGGGGCGGCGGCGCCGGTCCGGATCGTCCAGGAATGGCTGGCCGCGCGGCTCGCGGACCGGCCCACCGCCGGCCCGGCCAGGGACTACCTGCTGTTGCCCCATTGCACCGAGCGGACGAACGCGGCGGCGGCCCTGCGCGATTGGCACGTGGTGTTCGCCAGCCTCGGCCACCGCCTGACGATCCTGCCCTCGGGCTGCTGCGGCATGGCCGGCACCTACGGCCACGATGCCGAGCACCGGGCCACTTCCGAGTGGATCTACGGCCTGAGCTGGGCGGCCCATGTCGGCTGCGCCGGACACCTCCTGGCCGACGGCTATTCCTGCCGGTCGCAAACCAGGCTGATCGACGGCGTCGGCCTGCCCCACCCGATCCAGGCCCTGCTCGGTTGCCTGCACCCACCGGGTCGATCGACCCGGATCGCCGCCTGATCGGGCGGCCTCACCGCACCTGCTCCGTCGTTTGGGAAACAAACCATGTCGGCACACCAGCAATTCCGCCTCGGCTTCGTCGGCTACGGCGAGATCGGCAGCACCCTCGGGCGCGGCCTGCGCGCGGCGGGCCTCACCAGCATCGCCGCCTACGATAGATACGCCTTCGACGGCCCGTTCGCCGACCTGATCCAGGGCCGGGCCCGGGACGCGGGCGTGACCCTGATGCGCTCGAACCAGGAGCTGGCCGACGCGGCGGATGTGATCGTCAGCGTGACGCCGGGATCCGCGTCCCTCGACAGCGCCGCCGCGTTCGTCGGCTGCCTCACGGAGCGGCACACCTTCATCGACTTCGCCTCGGCGACTCCGAAGATCAAGCAGGCCGTCGCCGCGCGTCTGGCCGGGAGCGGCGCCCTCCTCGGCGACGGCTCGATCGAGGGGACGCCGAAGAACGGCTACGCGATGCCGATCCTGGTCAGCGGCCCGGCCGGCGAGCGCGTGCGCGACCTTCTCGTGCCGTTCGGGATGCAGATCACCAGCGTCGGCGAGACCCTGGGCACGGCCTCGGGCATCAAGATCCTGCGCTCGGTGCTGATCAAGGGCATCGAGGCCCTGACCGACGAGATGCTGCTCGCCGCCCAGCACTACGGCGTCGACGAGATCGTGCTGGCCTCCGCCTGCAAGACGCTGGCGCGCCCGTGGATGGACACGGTCGAGGCCCTGATCCCCTCCGGGGTGATCCACGCCAAGCGGCGGGCCGAGGAGCTGGAGATGTCGGCCGAGGCGGTGGCCGACGCTGGTGTCGACCCGATCATGGCCCGCGCCATCGTCGCCCGCCTGCGCTGGAAGGCCGACCTCGGGCTGAAGGAGACGCTCCAGGGCGTCGAGCCGGCCAACCACAGGGAGGCGATGGATGCGATCGCGGCCGCCCTCGCCAGGGCCTGACCACGCGATCACGTTCGAGCAGGCGGTTCGAAGACCGAGGATCTGTTTGAGACCGAACGAAGATATCGGGAGAGAGACATGCCGACTCATCACGCCTCAGGCGTCAACCAGCGCCAGCTGCTCGCGGCCGGCGCGGGCCTGACCCTCACGGCGGCGCTGCCGGGGCGTGTCGTCGCTGCCAAGGCCTACCCCTACTTGACCGGGACCGAGCGCCCTCGCACGCCGGTCTTTCCCAGCGCCACCGATTGCCACATGCACTTCTTCGACAAGCGCGTGGCGACGGTCCTCGGCGCGCCGGTCCTCCACCCCGAGGCGTTCCCTGAGGACTACCGCAAGATCCAGAGCCGGATCGTGCGTGCGCCGCCTTGCCAAGGCCGGCGTGCGGCTGATCTCGATCACCCAGGAACTCGGTGACGATCCCGCCCAGGTGATAATGCGGCAGGTGATCGCCCTGTTCGACGCGTACCAGTCGAAGGAGAACGCCAAGCACGTGCTGCGGGCGATGAAGGAGAATGCGCGTCAGGGCTTCTACAACGGCGCTCCGGTGCCACTCGGCTACACCGTCGTCGAGGTCGAGAAGCGCGGGGCCAGGATCAAGAAGCGTCTGGCGGTCGACAGCGTAGAGGCGGAAACGGTCGCACTGATGTTCCGCCTTTACCGCTATGGCGACGACGTCTCCGGTCCGCTCGGGGTCAAGGCGATCACCTGCCATCTCAATGAGCGCGGCTACCGCGCTCGCTCCGGGGCCCGCTTCGGGGTCGCGACGGTCCACGGTATCCTGACCAACCGCGTGTGTGTCGGCGAGTGGGTGCTCAACCGGCGCTGCTCGCGGACGCTGACCGAGAAACCGAAGGCGGAGCAGATCCCGATCACTGTGCCGGCGATCATCGCCCTGTCCGAGTTCGAGGCGGTGCAGGCGACGCTGAAGGCGCACAACCCACGCACCACGCCGGCCGGCCCGGGTCGTGACCGGGCCCGATCCTGCTCACCGGACTGGCGACCTGCAGCGGCCCTATGACGCTCCGTACCGGCACGTCGAAGTCCGGCCAGGTCCACCGCTACTACAGTTGCTCGACCCACGGCCGGCAAGGCAAGATCCGCTGCACCGGCCGATCGATCCGGATGGACACCCTCGACACGCTGGTCACCGACCACCTCGTGGCGGAGCTGTTGCAGCCTGACCGGCTGCGGGCGACGCTCGCCTCGCTGTGGTCAGTGAGGGCGGAGAAGGCGATCCAGGTCGACGGGCGGGTGGCGGCGCTGCGCCGCGAGGTCGCCGGGGCGGAGGAGAAGCTGAAGCGCCTGTACCCAATGATCGAGAAAGGGATGACCGATCTCGACGACATCCTGAGGAACCGTCTTGCGGCGCTGAAACAGGAGTGGGACCGCGCCAACGCGGCGTTCGACCGGATCAACGTCGACGCGCGTCCGCCGGCGGAAATCACTCTGGAGCTCATCGAACGATTCGGCCGTCTGATGCGCGAGACCGTGACGACGGGAGAGATCCCGTTCCGGAAGGCGTGGCTTCAGGCGATCGTCGACCGGGTCGAGGTCGGGGCGGATGTCATCCGCATCGTTGGGGAAAGGCAGCCCTGGAAACGGCCATCCTTGAGGCGAGCTCGAAAGCAGTGCCGAGTGTTCCCAGCTATGTACGGAAATGGCGCTCCCAAGGGGAATCGAACCCCTGTTTTCGCCGTGAGAGGGCGACGTCCTAGACCGCTAGACGATGGGAGCTTTCCGGCGGCGCGCAGGTGCTATAGCCACGCACTGCCGGGGGAGCAAGGCCTTCTCTCGAGATTTCGCATGGATCGGTGCGGATGGGGCGCGGATAGGAATCGTTGTGGACGCAAGCGACGTGGAACGGGTTGGGACCGTGGTCGACGGGGGTATCCGGCTCGATCGGGCGCTGGTAGCGCTGTTCCCGGACCTGTCCCGGGCGCGACTGCAGGATCTGGTGCGCGACGGGCGGGTGCGCCGCGATGGGACCCCTGCGTGCGATCCGGCCATGAAGGTCGCCGCGGGGGCACGGATCGTCCTGGAGCTTCCGCTGCCGGCGGATGCGGAACCGGCCGCCGAGGCCCTGGACCTGGCGATCGCGTATGAAGACGACGACCTCATCGTGATCGACAAGCCGGCGGGCCTAGTGGTCCATCCGGCGCCGGGCCACGAGAGCGGAACCTTGGTCAACGCCTTGATCGCCCATTGCGGCGCGAGCCTGTCGGGGATCGGCGGCGTGCGCCGGCCAGGCATCGTTCACCGGCTCGACAAGGACACGAGTGGCCTGATCGTCGTCGCCAAGAACGACGCGGCCCATCAGGGGCTCACGGCACAATTCGCCGATCACGGCCGGACGGGTCCGCTGGAGCGCGCCTACGCGGCCGTGGTCTGGGGCGAGCCGCAGCCGCGCGTTGGCATGATCCGGGCCAGCCTCGCCCGCTCGCGGCACAACCGCGAGAAGATCGCGGTGGTCTCCGACGAGTCCGGGCGGCACGCGGTGACGCATTATGCCGTCGCCGCGGCTTATCCGGAGGCTTCCCTGGTGCGCTGCCGCCTCGAGACCGGGCGGACGCACCAGATCCGGGTCCATCTCGCCCATCGCGGCCATCCGCTTCTCGGAGACCCGGTCTATGGCGGCGCCTTCCGCACCAAGGCGGCACGGCTGTCTTTGCTTGCGCGCGACGCGCTCGGGGCCCTCGGACGCCAGGCCCTCCACGCGGAACTGCTGGGCTTCAGCCACCCCCGCACCGGCGAAACGCTTCGGTTCGAGAGCCCGATCCCACACGACATCGCCGCGCTCGTGGATGCCCTCGCGAAAGCTTGAACGGCCAAGATGTGGTAAGAAACCGACTCCGTGCCGCGTGCGAAAGATCACGCCGGACCGCGTCACATCGTGACATGATACGACCAATCGGCCGGTCGCGCGTTGATGGCGACGTGGGTGTCCTCAATCGCTACCGGTCCGTCCGACTAACCCGTATGACATGGGTGGCCGGGAGGGTCGGCTCAAGAGCGGCCCGAGTGGACGGCACTGTTGCCCGTCGCGTCCGCCCGTCAGGGGGACAAGAGTCCAGGAGAATGCCATGGCCGGTACGTTGCCCGTGCTCGCCAATGAAGGTGGCCTGTCGCGCTACCTCGACGAGATCCGCAAGTTCCCGATGCTGGAGCCGACTGAGGAGTTCACGCTGGCCAAGAGCTGGCGGGATGCCGGCGACCGCGAGGCCGCGCATCGGCTTGTGACCTCGCACCTGCGCCTCGTGGCCAAGATCGCCATGGGCTATCGCGGCTACGGCCTGCCGATCGGCGAGGTCGTGTCCGAGGGCAATGTCGGCCTGATGCAGGCGGTCAAGCGCTTCGACCCCGACAAGGGTTTTCGCCTCGCAACCTACGCGATGTGGTGGATCAAGGCGGCGATCCAGGAATACATCCTGCGCTCGTGGTCGCTCGTGAAGATGGGCACCACCGCCAACCAGAAGAAGCTGTTCTTCAACTTGCGCAAGGCCAAGGGCAAGATCTCGGCGCTGGACGAGGGCGACCTGCGCCCCGATCAGGTCAAGCAGATCGCCACCCGTCTTGGCGTGCCCGAGCAGGACGTGATCGACATGAACCGGCGCCTGTCCGGCGATACGTCGCTCAACGCGCCGCTGCGGGAGGAAGGCGAGGGCGAGTGGCAGGATTGGCTCGTCGACAACGCCCCGAGCCAGGAGACCGTGCTGGCCCGCGAGCAGGAGGGGCAGAACCGCCTCTCGGCCTTGCGCGATGCGCTGGGCGTACTCAATCCGCGCGAGCGCCGCATTTTCGAGGCGCGGCGACTGGCCGAGGATCCGATCACGCTGGAGGATCTGTCCGGGGAATTCGGCGTCTCCCGCGAGCGGGTCCGGCAGATCGAGGTCCGCGCATTTGAGAAGGTGCAGGAGGCGGTCAAGCGCAACATCGCCAACCGCGAATTGCCCCGCACGGGTATCGAAGCGCACTGATCATCCGGCCCTGCGCGCAACGAGCGCGCCGGATATCGTCCCTAACTCCTGTTTACTGCCAAGCGTCGAAGGCGCTCTGCAGGACCTGGGCGCCGGCGCTGCCCTTCTCGAAAGTCAGCACGGCGCGCTTGCCCGAGGTGTAGCGCACCGCCAGATCGAACCAGTTGCGGTGGAGCAGCAGGTCGGTGTTGCGATCGACGTCGTTCTGAAGCGACGACAGGCCGATCAGGAACAGGTTGTCCCGGACCCGGACCGGCAGGCCGGAGACGGGCGAGCCGCGTCCGTTCTCGTCGTCTTTGGCCTGGAGCAGGCCGACATCCTGCACCGTTCGTGCGGCATCGCCTCCCGTCTGGCTGAAGGCGAGGCTCACCGTGTGCGAGGCCGGCAGCGTAGCGTCCAGATTGCGCTGGATGGTCATGACCAAGGTCAGCCCGGCATCCGGTATCGTCACCGTGGCGACCACGGCGTTCTGGAGCGGCTGGCCCTGCTCGCCGTTCACGGTGTCGAGCCGCCAGGTTACCCGGCCGTTGGTCTTTGTCGGCTGTGCGTTGTCGGCGCCCGTGGCCTCTTCGATCAGCTCGGCCCGCTGGGCGACGGAGAGGTTCGGTTGGGCCGGCGACGGCGCGACTCGCGCCGGTGCACCATTGTCCTGCCGCGCCGCGGTACGCGGCGCAGGGGTCGCCTCGCCGCCGACCCGGTCGCCGAACTTGGTCTCGGTATCGGTCTGCTGGGAATCCGCCGTCTCTGTGCCGTTCGACGGCAGGGTCTGAGGCCGGTCGCGGAGCATGAAGGCCGCCACCGCGATCAACCCGATCACAACCGCCAGCACGCCGCCGACGAAGGCATTGCGCAGGATGTGAGAACGTCCGGACCGCGGCGGCACCACCTCGATCCGCGGACGCTGACGGCCGTTGCCGGCATCGCCCGAGGATGTCGCGAGATCCGGCTCGTCGACTGCTACCGCCGGTTCGACCAGAGCCGGCTGCTCGTCGGGGCTAGCCAGCGAGATCGGTCCTTGCCGCGGCGATGAGATCGCGATCGGAGCCTCGCGCGGCTCGTCGCGGGTGGGGATAGCCCGCTCGAAGGGCGGCTCGGCGGCCGGAAGGGCCGGTTCCGGAGCTGGAGGAGGCGCGGGTTCGGGCGGTGCCGGTTTGGGCGGCGACGGCTCCGGGATTTTCGGTTCGGCGGCCGGCGGCGAGCTCGGCTCCGATACCACCACGACATCGTTGGCCGGCGCCGGCAGGCCGCCGTGATCGACTTCGAGCCGCTCGATCGCTGTGTCGAGCGCCCGGCGCTCGAGATCGATATCCGCCTCCGAGAGCGGCGGATCCAGGGAGCGGAGCTGGCTGATGAGGGCGTTGCGGGCGCGGTCGTACACCGCCTTGCGCAGGGCGGGTGATCGGTCGGGCAGCGCATCGAGGGCGCGTGCCAGAAGCGGGTAATAATCGGCCATGATGCCCAGGTCCGCGCCTTCGTCCGCCGTCCGGTAGGACCGGTCGATGGCCGAGGACCGACGGCTGCGCCCGTACCGAGGGTCGGGAGCGGCCGCCGGCCGGTGATGTGTGCCCGCCGCGCGGATCGGCACCCGCGAGTCGGTTCCTCCGATATCGTATCGGATGGTCGATCACGGAGACCGCCACCCGCCGTAGGCTGGTTCTAGATCAAGCGGACGCGGGCTGGATACATGTCAGGCAGTAGAAAAGATGCGTCATCAACGGGATAGGGCGCCGAGCCTCAATCCTCGAAGGGATTGTGCATCAGAATGGTATCGTCGCGCTCCGGCGAGGTCGACAGCAGCGCCACCGGCGCCCCGATCAGCTCCTCGATCCGGCGGACATACTTGATCGCCTGCGCCGGCAGGTCGGCCCAGGACCGGGCGCCTGCGGTCGTCTCGGACCAGCCCGGGATGGTCTCGTAGATTGGTTCGACGCGGGCCTGAGCGGCCTGGCTCGCCGGCAAATGGTCGATCGTGCGGCCGTCGAGCTTGTAGGCGGTGCAGACACGGATCTCCTCGAATCCATCCAGGATGTCGAGCTTGGTGAGCGCGATGCCGTGGATGCCCGAGGTCCGCACCGTCTGGCGCACCAGGACCGCGTCGAACCAGCCGCAGCGGCGCTTGCGGCCGGTGTTGACGCCGAACTCGCGTCCGCGGGCGCCGATGGTCTCGCCAATCTCGTCGTGAAGCTCAGTGGGGAACGGCCCCTCCCCCACTCGGGTCGTGTAGGCCTTGGCGATCCCCAGCACATAGCCGATCGCCCCCGGGCCGAGGCCGGAGCCCGTCGCCGCCTGCGCGGCCACGATGTTCGACGAGGTTACGAAGGGATAGGTGCCGTGGTCGACGTCGAGCAACGCGCCCTGCGCGCCCTCGAACAGGATGCGCTTGCCGGCCCGACGCTGGTCGTCGAGGAGCGACCAGACCGTGTCGGCGAAGGGCAGGATTTTGGGGGCGATCGCGGTGAGTTCGGCGAGCAGCGCCTCGGCGTTCACCTCCTCGATGCCGAGGCCGCGCCGGAGCGCATTGTGGTGAGTCAGCACCCGCTCGATCTTGGCCGGCAGCGCATCGATATCGGCGAGATCGACCACGCGGATGGCGCGGCGGCCGACCTTGTCCTCGTAAGCCGGGCCGATCCCGCGCTTGGTTGTGCCGATCTTGAGGCCCGTATTAGCGGTCTCACGGAAATGATCGAGTTCCCGATGGAGCGGCAGGATCAGCGTGGCGTTGTCGGCGATCCGCAGGGAGGCGGGCGACACCTCGACGCCCTGGGCCTTGATCCGCTCGATCTCGTCCACGAGGTGCCAGGGATCGACCACGACGCCGTTGCCAATCACCGAGAGCTTGCCGCCGCGCACGACCCCCGAGGGCAGGAGCGCCAGCTTGTAGGTGACCCCGTCGATGACGAGCGTGTGCCCGGCATTGTGGCCGCCCTGGAAGCGGACCACGATGTCGGCTTGCTCGGAGAGCCAGTCGACGATCTTGCCCTTGCCCTCGTCGCCCCATTGGGCGCCGACTACGACGACGTTGGCCATGCCTGCCTGCTTACCCGCGACGGAAACCGGGACGGCGCGGCCGACGGGTGCGGGCCGCGTACGTCGTGAGCCGTTTCCGCGATCCGGGCGGCGAAATCAAGCAAGCCGGCCGCATGGGTGTCGGCCGGCATCACGGAAGCCACTTATTTCGCTTCGGTTCCGGGGGTCCGGCCGGGCAGATCCTGCGGCTTGATCACCGGCATCGAACCTGTTTCGTCCGGTTTCACCACGGTACCGGTCGTCCCCGTCTCCGACGGCTTGATCACGCCGTCGTTCTTCTGAAGCTTGTCGCTGAGCGACTGGTCCTTCGGTGGCGCGTCGGCGCTCGGGCGGACACGGTCCGGCGGCGTCTGGGTCGCCGGCGGCAGGGCCGGATCGGTATCGCGGCCCTTCAACGGCGCGTCCGGGTTCTGGGCATAGGCCGGGACCGCGAACAGGGCCGCCGCGAACGCGGCGAACAGAAATCTCTTCGACAAAACTAGTCTCCACTCTCAAAAAACGTGTTCCGAGAGCAACAGTCTGATGCCGGATCCGTTCCTGTTCGCGGCGTGGCGCGGCCGGCTCAGCCCTGCCGGGCGGCCTCGATGTAGAGTTCGCGCAGGCGCTGGGTCAGCGTACCGGGACGTCCCTGGCCGATCGACCGACCGTCGATCTCCACCACCGGCATCACGAAGGCCGAGGCACTGGTGTAGAACGCCTCCTGCGCCTCGTAGGCCTCGGCGACCGAGAACAGCCGCTCCTCGACGCGCAGGTCGGCCTCGGCGGCAAGCTTCAGCACGGAAGCCCGGGTGATGCCGGGCAGAAGCGCCGTCGAGAGCGGCCGCGTGACGAGCACGCGCTCGCGGCTGACGATGAACGCGGTGGACGACGAGCCCTCGGTGACCGCCCCGTCCTCGACCATCCAGGCTTCGGCGACGCCGGCCTCGGCGGCCTGCTGCTTGGCGAGAACCTGCGCGAGCAGCGCCACCGACTTGATGTCCCGGCGCTTCCAGCGCAGATCCTCGACGGTGATCACCCGGACGCCGGATTCTGCGAGCGGGTTGGCCAGCACGGTCTTGGCCTGCGTGAACATCACCACGGTGGGCTCGGTTCCGGCCTTCGGAAAGGCGAAGTCGCGCTCGGCCACGCCGCGGGTCACCTGCATGTAGACCAGCCCCTCGGTGACGCCGTTGCGCGCGACCAGTTCGGTCTGCAGCGCCTGCCATCCGGCCGCGTCGTGCGGGTTGCGGATGCCGATCTCGCCGAGCGACCGATCCAGGCGCGCGAGATGCGCGGCGTTGTCGACGAGCCTGCCGTCGATGATCGCCGAGACCTCGTAGATCCCGTCCGCGAACAGGAAGCCACGGTCCATGATCGGCACGCGCGCCTCCTCGAAGGGGAGGAATGCGCCGTTGAGGTAGACGATGCGGGCAGTAGTCACGGATTGCCTTCCTGTGTTCGTCGCAGCCTCAAGCAGGATTCGTGCAGCGCGCTCAGGCTGCGCCGAACACCCGCGCGAAGATCGTGTCGACGTGCTTGAAGTGATAGCCGAGGTCGAAGCATTCCTCGATCTGCTCCGGCCTGAGCGCTGCCGTCACTTCGGGATCGGCTTTCAGAAGAGCGAGAAAGTCGCCCTCGCCACGCCAGACCGGCATCGCGTTGCGCTGGACCAGGCGATAGGAATCTTCCCGGGACACACCGGCCTGGGTGAGGGCCAGAAGAACCCGCTGGGAATGGACCAGCCCGCCGAGACGATCGAGGTTTTTCTGCATGGTGGCCGGGTAGATCAGCAGCTTCTCGATTACGCCGGTCATGCGGGCCAGCGCGAAATCAAGCGTCACGGTGGCGTCTGGGCCGATCATCCGCTCCACGGAGGAATGAGAGATGTCGCGCTCGTGCCAGAGCGCGACGTTCTCCAGGGCCGGAACGACGTAGCCGCGGACCATGCGGGCGAGCCCGGTGATGTTCTCGGTGAGCACCGGGTTGCGCTTGTGCGGCATGGCCGAAGAGCCCTTCTGACCCTCGGAGAAGAATTCTTCGGCCTCCAGGACCTCCGTGCGCTGCAGGTGGCGGATCTCGATGGCCAGGCGCTCCAGGGACGAGGCGACGACGCCCAACGTCGCGAAGAACATGGCGTGGCGGTCACGCGGGATGATCTGGGTCGAGACCGGCTCGGCCGTCAGGCCCATCTTCCCGGCGACGTACTGCTCCACCCGCGGGTCGATATTGGCGAAGGTTCCGACAGCGCCGGAGATCGCGCAGGTGGCGACCTCCTCGCGGGACGCGACCAGGCGCCGACGGTTGCGCTCGAACTCGGCATAGGCTTGCGCAAGCTTGAGCCCGAAGGTCACCGGCTCGGCATGGATGCCGTGGGAGCGGCCGATGGTGGGCGTCAGCTTGTGCTCCAGCGCCCGGCTCTTCAGGGCCGCCAGGAGCGCGTCGACATCGGCGATCAGGATGTCGGCGGCGCGCACGAGTTGCACGTTGAGGCAGGTATCCAGCACGTCCGACGAGGTCATGCCTTGGTGGACGAAGCGCGCCTCCGGGCCGACGATCTCGGCGAGATGGGTGAGGAACGCGATGACATCGTGCTTCGTCACCGCCTCGATCGCGTCGATGCGAGCGACATCGAACACTGCGTCCTTGCCCTTCGCCCAGATCGTCTCGGCCGCCGCCTTGGGCACGACGCCGATCTCGGCCAGCGCCGTGGTGGCATGGGCCTCGATCTCGAACCAGATCTTGAAGCGGCTCTCGGGCGACCAGATCGCCGTCATCGCGGGGCGGCTGTAGCGGGGGATCATGGGGGCCTCGGCACGGTCCGGAACTCGTGCGTGGCCGGTAGCATGCGCCGGGCCGGCCGCTCAATGCGGTTCGCGCAAGGCCGCAACACGCAGGAGCATGGGTTCAGCCGCCGACCCCGGTCAGGGGACCCGGACCCAACCCTGGCCCATCAGGCGCTCCTGCGGACGGAAGCGGGATTTGTAATCCATCTTGCGCGAGCCCTCGACCCAATAGCCGAGGTAGAGATAAGGCAATCCGAGCCGGCGGGCCCGACGGATATGGTCGAGGATCATGAAGGTGCCCGGCGAACGCCCGGCTTCCTCCGGATCGTAGAACGAGTAGACCATCGACAGGCCGTCCGCGAGGACGTCGGTCAGGCAGAAGGCCAGCGGCGGGCCGAAGCCGCGCCCGGTGATCGCCGTGTCCGGCCCGCGCCGCCGGTACGACACCAGATGGGTGTCGACATGGCTGTCCTCGATCATCATGGCGTAGTCGAGCACGGTCATGTCGACCATGCCGCCATCGCCGTGACGGGCGTCTAGGTAGCGGCGGAACAGGGCGTATTGCTCGGAGGCCGGCCGGTTCGGCTCCGGTGTGCCGATCCAGTCGTCGTTGCGCGCCAGGATCCGCTTCTGGCTGGCGCTCGGCTGGAAATCGTCGACCACCACGCGCACCGAGACACAGGCACGGCAGGTCTCGCAGGCCGGGCGGTAGGCGATGGTCTGGGAGCGACGGAAACCGCCCTGGGTCAGGATCTCGTTGAGGTCGCGGGCGCGACGCCCAACCAAGTGGGTGAATACCTTCCGCTCCTCCTGGCCCGGGAGGTACGGGCACGGTGAGGGAGCAGTCAGATAGAATTGCGGAGTGTCGCGCGGATGGCTCGTCACGCTTGGTCTTGACCCTGCACCGGGTTGTCCTCGCGGCGCCGGCAAACCAGTGTACAGGCCGCGCGGCCGGGCTCAATGCCCCCGACCGCACGCCGAAGGAGAATTTCGCCGCGCCTGAGGCGTCTCAGCGCGCGTGAACGACGGCCAAGCCGAGCAACAGGTCATGACCCAGCCGGCGATCCGAACGCATCACACCGAACAGGATATCGAGGCACCAGAGCAGGAAGGTCGAGACCGCGACGTAGAACAGCAAAGCATGCACGGCGGCCGTGATGAAATCGACGGACCCGCCACGCTCAGGGGCGACGACGCGCAGCCCCATAAGCCGCTGCCCGATCGTGCTTTGCTTGGCCCCGCCCACCGTGATCGCGCTGTAGATGATACCGCTCGCCGGCAGCACCGCAAACAAGGTCCAGCCCAGCCCGAACGTCACGACGCCGATCACCGTGATCAGCAGCGTCAACAGGGCGGTGAAGCCGAAGATGAAGAGGATGTCGAGGAGGTACGCGACCGTGCGGGCACCCAGGCTCGCGCGAACGAACGGGATGGGCAACGAGGCCGTGTAACCGGTTGTCTCGAAGCGCTCGGCGTAGCCGGGTTGGGGGTTCTGCATGGTGTCGCGTCCTGCAAGCGAGGCGGCGGAGAAAAAGGTGGGTGCGCCCTGCATCGGCCGCAAGTGCCGTCCGGATCGTGTTCAATGCTCGGCGGGATCGTCGGCCTCGGCATCCGGCGTGTCGAGGTAGAAGCGCTTCAACAGGTAGAGCGACGGTCCCGACAGGTTGATGCCCTCGGTGGCCAGGGCGATGAGGGTCGCTCCGGCGTCGAAACGGCAGGTCAGCCAGTGCTGCCGATTTCCCTCGGCGTAATCGACCCGGACCGTATCCGCCGACGGTCCCGGCGCGGCCCTCAACAACCGGATGCCGGGCTGGGGCGCGACCGCCGGCAAGGCACGTCGGCAGGTCGCAACCCGCTCGCGTCGCAGGGTATCCTGGCACGCGGCGAGCCCCCCAAGGAAACCCGCCGCCACCGCCGCCCCGAGGAGCCAGCGGCGCCGATGTCTCACGGCGCATTGCGCAGGCGCTCGGCGACCCGGGGCGCATGATAGGTCAGCACCCCGTCGGCGCCGGCGCGCTTGAACGCCAGCAGGGCCTCGACCATCGCGCGGTCGCCGTCGAGCCAGCCGTTGCGGGCAGCGGCCTCGATCATCGCGTACTCGCCCGACACCTGATACGCGAAGGTCGGCACCTGGAACTCGTCCCGCACCCGGCGGATGATGTCGAGATAAGGGAGCCCCGGCTTGACCATGACCGAGTCGGCGCCCTCCTCCAAGTCGAGGCGGACCTCGCGCAGGGCCTCGGCCGAATTGCCCGGATCCATCTGGTAGGTGCGCTTGTCGCCCACCAGCGCGGCCTTGGTGCCGATCGCGTCGCGGAAGGGACCGTAGAAGGCGCTGGCATACTTGGCCGCGTAGGCCATGATCTGGACATCGAGGAAGCCGGCCTTGTCCAGCCCGGCCCGGATCGCACCGACGCGCCCATCCATCATGTCCGAAGGCGCGATGATGTCGGTGCCGGCCTCAGCCTGGATCAGGCTCTGCTCCACCAGGACCGCCACCGTTTCGTCATTCAGGATCGCACCGTCCTTCATCAAGCCGTCGTGCCCGTGGCTGGTGTAGGGATCCAGAGCCACGTCGGTCATGATCCCGACCTCCGGCACCGCTCGCTTCACGGCGCGTACCGCCCGGCAGACGAGATTGTGAGCGTTGAGCGCCTCAGAACCTGTCGGATCGCGCAACTCTACCTCGGTAAACGGGAAGAAGGCGACGGCCGGGATACCCAGCCGCGCCGCGCGCTCGGCGTCGCGAACGATCTCGTCGACGGAGAGCCGCTCGACTCCCGGCATCGACGCGATCGGCTCGCGCCGTCCCTCGCCCTCGATCACGAACATCGGCCAGATCAGGTCGTCGACGGTGAGCGTGTTCTCGCGGACCAACCGGCGCGACCACTCCGCTTTGCGGTTGCGGCGCGGACGCTGGGTGATCTTCAGCCCCTCCGGCCGGGCGCTCTCACGGGCGGCCTCCAGGGCGATGGGACGCGGCTCGGGCGATATGTCTGACATGCGGCTTCGGTATCGTGCGCTCGGAGGAGTTGAGGATCGCGCGGCGCATCGGCGCTGGGGACGCCGGACTAGCACAGAGGCCGGGCGTGGCGAAATCAGACCGTTGACGTCGGGCACCGGAACCGCTTCAACCCGGGCCATCCCCCACCATGAACCCGGCCTCCCGACGATGCACCGGCCCATCCCACCCGTGAGCGCACCGTAGTGCCCGGCTCCTTCCCGATCCGACGCAAGGGGTCTCGTCCGGGCGACGCTCCGACCGATCGGATCGAGCGTGCCCCGGGGCCGGCGCCCGGCGCCTGGGACACGGTGCTCGTCTGGTTCATGCGGGTGACGGCGCTGTTCTGGCTGATCAAAAGCATCGGATCCTGGGCGACGATCCTCGACGTGCTGCCCGGAACGCGCCCCTTCGAGATTGAGCCGTTCGGCCGGCAGGCGGCGATCGTCTACTTCGCCGTGGTGGACGCGGCGGCGGCCATCGGTCTGTGGCTGACGAGCGCCTGGGGCGGGGTGATCTGGCTGTTGGCCGTGACATCCGCAATGACGTTGGCGGTGTTGACCCCGCAACTCGTGCCCATGCCGGTACCTTTGATCGTATTCGGCCTCACCGTCGTGCTGATGTACTTCCTGCTGTCCTGGCTCGCTGCACAGGAGGCACGGTGAACGAACCGTTCTGATCTTCGCTTCAGTTTGTCTTTACCGCGAAGAGTAAATCGGGAATTCATCCTATCGCTTAAATCGCCTTTCATTCCCGACACGTAGCTTAGCCATCATCAGCGGCACCGCATCGAACGGACGCCGCAACATCAGACGGTGAGGCAGACGATGAAGACCCAGAGCGCCCGAGTCGCGAAGACCGAAACCCCGGAAGAAGCTCCGTCTTCCAAGGGCTCGTACTTGGAGGCGCTTCACCTGGTCGAGCGGCTGCACCGCCGACTCCTCGACGTGATCAAGGACGAGTTCGAGCGCCGCGGCCGGGAAGACGTCAACAGCGTCCAAGCGCTGCTCCTGTACAATATCGGCGACAAGGAGCTGACCGCGAGCGAGCTGCGGACGAAGGGTTACTATCTCGGTTCCAACGTCTCTTACAACGTCAAGAAGCTGGTCGAGGCCGGCTACCTGCACCACGCCCGCTCGAAGACGGACCGCCGCTCGGTCCGGATCAGCCTCACCGACAAGGGCCGGCAGGTCCATGAGATCATCCAGGGGCTCTACGACAAGCATGCCCGCACGATCGCTCCGATCGGGGGCATCTCGGACGACGATTTCGGCCGGCTGAACACGGCCCTGGGTCGTCTCGAGCGCTTCTGGACCGACCAGATCCGCTACCGGTTGTGATCCGCGCGCTTCAAAGGTTCAGAAGGCCGGCGATCCCGGCGATGACCGCATAGGCGAAACCGGCATTGATGGCGACGCCGAACAGGCCGATTACCAATCCGCCCATCACGACGAGGCCGTCGCGCTCGACAAGGCCGAGGCCCACCAGGCAGACGGCGAGCCCCAGAGGGATCTGCCCAACGATCGGTGCGGCGACGATCAGCGCCAGCGCCAGCGCCAACAGGGCGATCCCCATGCCGCGCATGCCCAGCGCGGTCTCGAACACGCTGACCCGCGGGCGCGACCAGCGCTCCAGCCTTCGCAGGATCGGAACCGCCCGGGTGACGGCCCGACGGACATCCGTCAGCGCGATCGAGCGTCCGAGCAGGATCCGTGGCAGCCACGGCGCAGACATGCCGGCCGCAATCTGAACCGCCACCAGCAGCAACAGCAAGCCGCAGATCAACGGGATCGGCGGCGGCATCGGCAGGCAGTTCGGCAAGCCGAGCAGCACGACGAGCAGTGCGAAGGCGCGATCCCGCAGGACCGCGACGATGTCGCCCACGGTGAGGCGCTCCCCCTCCTGGCTCGCCAGCACAGTGAGGACGTCTGACGTTCGTGCACCGGCAGTCAAGGATCCGCCAACCTTCGCTGTCCTGGCGCGGGCTCTAGCCGAGATCACCGGGCAGGCCAAGCGCGGGGCGTTCGCGCGAAGCCATAACAGGGCTGCGCCGGGGTCGCTCATACCTCAGGTGAGCAAGATCGCGTCAAAAATAAATCCTACGTCGTTTAAAGCAAAATTTTCCGCAAACGTAGCTCGCAGGCAATGCGGCCACGCAACTCCCGTACATTTTCGGTGGATCTACGATGAACAGCGCTGCACCTCACGTCGGTTAACATTAGGTTTACAGCCTTGCCGCCGGAGTTCGATCCGTGTGCAGGCGTCGGGCATTCAGAAAAAGCCAAATCAGGGCGCTTGGAGCCGCCCTGGGGGTCTCACTGTTCCTTGCACACGCCCCTGCGGCATACGGCGGAGAGATCGACGCGCTCCTGTTCGGAAGCCTCGATGCAGGTGCCGCGACATTCCTCACTGTCGGCGCGAAGCTCGGATTCGGCCCTCTCGATCAGGACGGCTTCGTCATACTGACAAGCGTCGGAAGCGGTCGACAACGAGAACGCGGCGACGGCGGCTTGCCGCGCACGCGCTACACGTTCAGCGCGGCCACGGTGCTTGGCTATCAATGGTTCTTCGACTGGGGAACGGCGGCCATCTTCTCGGGGCCTGAAGGCGCGATGGAGGTGCTGGCCGACCAGCGCGCGCTGGCCGCCCTGCCGGCCGCGTACGGCCTGCGCCTGCACGGCGAGATCTGGGCACGCCCGACCGAGAATACGTTTCTCCAGGCGACCGCGATCGCGGGCTCGACGCGCGACAGCCTGTGGACGCGGCTGGCCTGGGGCTATCGGGCTTGGGGGGCGTATCTCGGTCCGGAAGTCAGTGTCTATGGGGATGCGACCGGCTACCGGAAATGGAATCTGGGCTTGCACGGGACGGACTTCGCCGTCGCCCGCTACAACTTCCGTGTCTCGGCCGGTCTCCAGACCGAGTCGGGCCGGCGGAGCGCATCCCTTTACGTGGCGTTAGCGGTCTGGTCGCCCTGGTGAGTACGCACGGGCTCTGCCGCGAGTGATGCCAGGAAGCGGGTCGCGTCCTGACGGATCTTCGCTCGACGCTCGTCCCCCATGCCTCGAAGCGTTCGATACGGCATCGCCATGCGCTGGTTTCCAGCCAGCCTGTCTTCGTTCTCGATCAAAAAGTTCCAGTACAGGTAGTTGAACGGGCAGGCGTCAGGCCCAGTCTTGAGCTTCACGTCGAACGCGCAACTGGCGCAGTAGTCCGACATCCGGTCGATATAGGCGCCCGAGGCCGCATAGGGCTTCGAGCCCATGACGCCTCCGTCGGCCCACAGCACCATGCCGTGCACATTGGGCAGCTCGACCCATTCGTAGGCGTCGGCGAACACGACTAGGTACCATTCCTCGACCTGCGCCGGGTCCAGGCCGGCGATCAAGGCGAAATTGCCGGTCACCATCAGGCGCTGGATATGATGGGCGTAGGCATGGGCCCGGGTATCCGCGACGACGTTGGCGATGCAGTTGAGCTTGGTCTCCCCCGACCAGTAAAACCACGGCAGGTCCCGGTTCGCGTTGAGCGCGTTGGTCTCGCGGTATTGGGGCATCCGCGCCCAGTAGACGCCGCGGACATACTCCCGCCAGCCAAGGATCTGCCGGATGAAGCCCTCGACGCAGTTGAGGGGCGCCAGTCCGTTCCGGTAGGCCCGCTCGGCAGCCCAGCAAATTTCCTCGGCGGTCAGCAACCCGGCGTTGAGCGGCGGCGAGAGCAGCGCGTGGTAGAGGAACGGCGCACCCGCCTTCATGGCGTCCTGATAGTCGCCGAAGGTTGGCAAGCATTCAGCGATGAAATGCTTGAGGGCCGCCAGCGCATCGGCCCGGGTCACCGGCCAGGAGAAGGTCGCCAATTCGCCGAAATGGTCGGCGAACTCCCGCTCGACGAGCGCGATAACCTCTCGGGTGGTCGCGTCAGGCTGAAAGCCGATTCGGTCCGGAAGCCGATGCCCCTTGGGCAGGCGTTTCCTGTTGTCGGGATCGAAGTTCCAACGGCCGCCGACGGGCTCGCCACCATCCATGAGCAGGCCGGTCCGACGGCGCATGCCGCGATAGAACGTCTCCATCCGCAGGTGGTGGCGGCCCTCGGCCCAGCGCGAGAAATCCTCGCGCGGACATAGGAAACGATTGTCCGATCGTATCTCTACCGACACGGGGAGCGTCTCGCGCCAGTCCTGCATCATCTCCAAGACCCGCCACTCGCCGGGCTCAGTGACGATGACTCGCGCGGGCGCGTGGCGCGCCACCGCGCGTCCTAGCTCCCCGGTGAAGCTGCCGGTGTTGCCGGGATCGGCCAAGCGGACGTAGTCGACGGCGATTCCCTCGGCCACCAGCTCGGCCGCGAAATGGCGCATGGCCGCGAACAGGAAGGCAATCTTCTGCTTGTGGTGGCGGACATAAGTCGCTTCGTCCCACACTTCGACCAGCAGGACGACATCCTGCGCGGGGTCGAGATCGGTCAAGCTCGACACCCGCCGGTTCAGCTGATCGCCGAGGACGAAGCGGAGCGTGCCGCCGGTCTGCGCTGCGGATTTTGCCGGCATCCTTCAGCTCTTGGTGCGCAGGGTCGCGCGGCCGCCATCGACGCCGATGACCTGGCCGGTGATCCAGCCCGCCTCATCGGAGACCAGGAAGGCCGCGAGCGCCCCGACATCCTCCGGGCGGCCGAGCCGCTGCAAGGCGTGCATGGCGGCGATCCCATGGGCCAGGGTCTCGTTGCCGGTGATGGCGGCAGCAAGCGGCGTCCGGGTCAGCGAGGGCGCGACCACGTTGACGCGGATCTGCGGGGCGAGTTCGGCCGCCAGCGACAGCCCGAGCCCCTCGACGGCGCCCTTGGCCATGGCCACGGAGGCATGGGCGGGAAAGCCCTGGGCGACGGCCACGGTCGAGAACAGCACGATCCCGGCGCCCGACTCCCCGGCGCCGGCTTTCAGTGCGCCGGCAGCGGCCTGGACGGCCGAGAAGGCGCCCAGCGCGTTGATCCGGAAGTCGGTCTCGACATCGCCCCGGGTCAGGCGCCCGAGGGGTCGCAGATTGATCGTGCCGACCGCATAGACCAGACCCGCGAGGGAGGAACCGGCCGCCTCGCTGGCGGCGGCGAAGAAGTCGGGATCGCCGACATCGCCGGCCGTGAACGTCGTCTCGCCGAGTTCTTCTGCGGCGCGCGCCAGGCGGTCGGCATCGCGGGCCGCGAGATGCAGGGCATAGCCGCGAGCCCGCAGCGCCCGCGCCGTCGCCAGGCCGATGCCGCCCGTACCGCCGTAGATCAGAACCTGTCGCACCGGCGGCCCTCTTGCTACCCAACCTGCCTCAGACAAAGTAAGGCCGGTGGCGCCCCCGGGCAGGCGCCAGGCCGTCCCGCTCCACGTTCACAAGGTCGCAGGCGGCAAGCATGAAGTTCGCGTTCGCCGGCATCGACTTCCTGGGCGGCGTGTTCGAGGGCCTGGTCGAGGCCGGCTGGAAACCGATCAAGCTGTTCACCCGGCCCTGCGACGGAATCTACGACCACAACGACATGCTGGTCGCCCGCGCCCGTTCGATGCGGCTGCCGATCCAGCTGTCGCGCATTCGCGAGCGCGACATCGACGCCCTGCAGGCCGAGTACGGCAAGGATTGGGCTCTGGTGGTGGCAGGCTATCCCTGGCTGGTGAAGGGTTGGCGCGGCCGCGCTGCCTACGGCCTGAACATCCACCCCTCCCCACTGCCGACCGGGCGCGGCCCCTATCCGCTGTTCCGGGCGGTGCTGGATTGCTACGAGACCTGGGGGGTGACCGCCCATGTTCTCGCCGATGGCTTCGACACCGGCGATATCCTGGCCCAGGACATCTTCAGCCTTGAGGCCATCGAATCCCACGAGACCGTGCTGGCCAAGTGCCAAATGGCAGCTCGACGGCTCGCCGCGGGACCGCTCGGCAAAGAACTGCCCGCCCGCTGGCGCCGCGCCGAGCCGCAGGGCGACGGCTCTTACTGGCAGCGGGCCACCGATGCCGACCGGACCCTTGATTTTCGGCAGGAGGTGGAGCCGATCCTGCGCCGGGTCCGGGCCTTCGGCACCGTCGAGACCATTGCCCGGCTGGGCGACGCGCGGATCTACGTGGCCGAAGCGCAGGGCTGGCGCGAGCGCCATGGGCACATGCCGGGGACGGTGGTGCATCGCCACCGCCGGCACGTGGTGATCGCGGCGCTGGACGGCTACGTGCAGATCACCCGCTGGTCACCGGTGCCTCTGGCCGAGGCGGGGCAGGTCGGGCGCTGAGACAGGGGGAACACATTCGTGACGGACGGTGTTTCAGCCGATCCTGAATGTCACGGAGCCCGCCATGTCGACACGCGCAAGTCTCGCCGCAGCCCTCGGGCTTGCCGCGCTGTTCACCGGCACCGCCTTTGCGCAGGGCGTGATCGTCGAACCCGATGATTTCGGCCCGGACGACGAAGTCGTGGTGCGTGACTACATCGTGAGCCGCCCGATCGGCCCCGGCCCGATCATCGGCTCGATCCCGCTGCGGCCCGGCACCATCGTGCCGGAGGACGTGCGGCTCGCCCCCTTCACGGATGCGCCGAACCCGCGTCTGCGCCGCTACGGCTATTTCGTTGCGCCCGGCGACAAGGTCGTGGTGGTGGATCCGGCGACCAGGGCGGTGGTGCGCATCTTCGACCGCTGAGCCTGGTTCGCCTTACGGTCACCGATCCGCTAACACCCCGGGGCAAGCGAATAAGAAACGCGCTCCGGGGGAACCAACATGAAGGCCAAGCCAACTGCGCTCTCGGGCGAGACGCTCCTCGTCTCGGTGCTTCTGCTATTGTCAGGCGCAATGCTGTACGAGTGGATCGTCGTCTCACCCGACAGTCCGGGCTCCGCGCTCCTGCGTGTGATCGGCGCCGCCCTCGCGGCCTTCGTGGCGATCCTACCGTTCCGCAAGGCCTGAATGCGACGCTTACCAGTCGCTGAGTGCCGCACGCTTCCAGCGATCGGGAGCGACGCAGCGATACTCGAAGGCCTCGTCCCAGGCGTGATCGCCCGGCGTGCAGGCCTCCCGGCTGCTCCGCGGCGGGTTCGGTCGCGCCTCCCGGACCGAGGCGGCCTGGACCTGGCCCGCATCGCTCACCCGGAATACCGGCCCGCCTGCGGTCCCGTAGACCAGTTCCCGCCCGTCGAAGCTGAGGGTGCGCGCAAAATTCCCCTCGCGGTTTCCGTCGAGCGCGATCGACTGGCCCGATCCCAGCAGGATCGGCACGCCGGTGAACCGGCCGGACGCGGTGTCGATCCCGATGCCGTAGGTCCCCTCCCCCTGGAACGAGACGCCCCGGTCGGTGACCGAACCGGTCAGATTGCCCATCAAGATGCCGTAGCCGGTATGGGCGCCCGGCACCCCGCCGGTGGAGATCTGCAGGCCGACCCGCTGGCGGTTGCGATCCGTGGTCGGCGATTGCGCCGAGACGTCGATCTCGGCGCCGATGCAGGAGGCGACCGGGTCGGCCTCGTCGGTCATGTCCACGCAGTTGAAATTGCTCGCCCAGGACGGCCCCACCGGGCCGATCCCGTTGGCCTCTTTGAAGACCGTGCCGTTCACCGCGACGTTCTGTGCCCCCGTGCTGGCGAGGCTGCGATTGTGCAGCTCGCCCGTGATCGTCCACTCGTAGCCGGCATTGTGCGGGCCCGAGGAGCCGAGCGCCCAGAGCGCCTTGTAGGTGTGGCCGGGCTCTCCCGAGCCGTCCGGCACGTGCCGGTCGACGCGCAGGGTCGAGACCGGGTCGAAGCCCGAGGGCCGGTTCCATAGGAAGGCATGGCCGCCGTCGAGGCCCGGCAAACCGCTGCCCTGGACATCGCGGGAGAAGCCCGGCGGCCAGGCCGGGGGCGACGCGAGGGCCGGCGGCTGGCCAAGCGCCTCGGCGCAGACGGCGGCTGACATGCCGGCCAGGACGAGGCCGATCGAGATCGCGAGGCCGGGGCGGATGCGCATGATCGTCTCCGGGTGTCCGGTGCGAATCTCGGTCGGTCGCAGCGAGCGCATCGTCCTGGACGGGGCCGCCGGCTTTCGGGACGATGCAAAGCAGAAGGCCAACGCATCGTGCTGGTTCCGATATCCGGCACGATGCGCCATGTGCGCAGCCTGACCGGGCTGGGCCGGAAAAGCCTTGGGACCGATCCCGCCGGCTGGACGGGAGCCGGCACTCGGGCCGCGCGTTGGGATCCGACGGCGTGCCATGCTCTGATGCAGCCTCAAGCGAGAGAAGGAGAGCGACCCGTGTCGAAGTCGCTGCGATTCCTGCGGAACTGGTTTCTGCTGTCGATTCCGGTCGGGCTGTTCGTCGGCCGGTTCATCAAGGCCGGCAAGGGGCCGCCGTTGCGCAAGGACGAGCGGCGGTAGGATTCGAGGCTCATCGTCGGCGGGACGGAGCGTCTCGGCCGCGCTACCCCCGGCGCGCGGCCGAGACGCCCATAGCCCTTCAAGTATCGCTCCATACTTTATTTTCCTAAACATATAGGCTTGATCAATATATCCTTAGCGTTTTCGGGGCATTTTTACTGGGATCGCGCCATCTTGGCCGACATCGCCAGGGTCATTCGGCCATGCCCCGCTACGCCAGGCCTCCGATCGCCTTCGTCGAGCGACGCGCCAGCGCTCGCAAAGCGACGGCGCTCCTGGCCTATGCCCAGCACCCGGACGGATCGCGCTTCCCCTGCCGGGTCCAGAACCTCTCCGACGGTGGCGCGATGCTGGAATTCCTCGGCCCGCACGTGGTCGTGTTGGCGACCGCGTTCGACCTCGTGCTGGCCAATTCCGATATGCGCTACGCCGTGAAGCTCATCTGGCGGAAGGAGCGGACAGCCGGGGTTCTGTTTTGCGTGTAAAATGCGCATGGACTGAAAACGCGACGAGAAATGAATGATTGTGACAAGACAAGCGCTGAAAAAGACACATTCAATTGCCATCGGCGCATGATGACCGTGTTACGTCTACGTGGCGACGCGCAGTCCGTACGCCAAGCCGGCCCAAGTCTCAACCTCACTGCGTTCAGATCTTTATCGAAGCTAAAGTCTATGGTGAGCGCGCTGGGACTCGAACCCAGGACCTACAGATTAAAAGTCCGTTGCTCTACCAGCTGAGCTACGCGCTCGCGTCCGGGACCGCCCTGCAGCGGCCGCGCGGGGACGGCGCGTTCGCAATAGGTGAGCGGGCCCGGGGGGTCAACACGGGGTTTTTCGGTGGCGCCTATGCCCCATCCCTCCGGGCGCGCTCGACGATGCCTCGGGCCTCGGCGAAGGCGGCGTCCGGATCGAGCGCTGTGGTGTCGAGCCGGATCGCGTCGTCGGCCATGCGCAAAGGCGCGGCGGCCCGGGAAGCATCGCGGGCGTCGCGGGCCTCGATGTCGGCCAGGATCGCCCCGAAGGTCGCAGCCTCGCCGCGGCCGGCGAGTTCCAGATGCCGGCGGCGGGCGCGCTCCTCGGACGACGCGGTGATGTACAGCTTCACGCTGGCCTCGGGGCAGACCACCGTGCCGATATCGCGCCCGTCCAAGACCGCGCCCTGGGGATCGGCCGCGAAGCGCCGCTGCCAGGCCAGCAGGGCGGCGCGAACGTCCGGCACGGCAGAGATCCGCGAGGCGGCCTCGCCCATGGCGCGCTCGCGCAGGCGCGGATCGTCCAGCCTGTCGGCGTCGAGGGCGTGAGCGGCCCGGGACGCGGCGTCTGGATCGTCGAGCGACAGGTCGGCATCGATCAGCGCCAGCGCCACCGCGCGGTAGAGCAACCCCGTGTCGAGATGCGGCAGCCGGTAATGGTCGGCCAGCCGTTTGGCCAGGGTCCCCTTGCCCGAGGCGGCCGGGCCGTCGATCGCGATAACGAGCGGCATGATCTAGGCCCCGATCCGGCCGCCGAGGGCCTGCATGGACGGCAGGAAGCTCGGGAAGCTCGTGGCAATCATCGCGCCATCGTCCACCGTGACGGGGGCCTTCGCGGCGAGCCCCATCACCAGGAACGCCATGGCGATGCGGTGATCGAGATAAGTCGCCACCGTGCCGCCGCCGGGCGCGACCGTGCCGTCGCCCTCGACCACGAGGTCGTCGCCCTCAACGCTGTGGCGGACGCCGTTGGCGGCGAGCCCCGCCGCTACGGCCGCGAGGCGGTCGGATTCCTTCACCCGCAGCTCGTGCAGGCCGTTCATCCGGGTCCGGCCCGCGGCGAAGCTCGCCGCCACCGCCAGCACCGGGTACTCGTCGATCATCGCGGGCGCCCGCTCGGCCGGGACATCGACGCCGGTGAGGCGGCTTGCGCGCACGCGCAGGTCGGCCACGGTCTCGCCGCCCTCATCCCGCTCGGCGACGCGCTCGATCTGCGCGCCCATCTCCAGCAGGGTGGTGATCAGCCCGGTGCGCAGCGGGTTCATCATCACGCCCTCGATCACCACGTCGGAACCCGGCACGATCAGCGCCGCGACCAGGGGGAACGCGGCCGAGGACGGATCGGCCGGCACGATCACGTCGGTGCCCCGCAGGGTCGGCTGTCCGGTGAGCGCGATCTTGCGACCGTGGCCGCCCGGCCCGTGCGGCTCGACGCGGACCTCGGCGCCGAACAAGCGCAGCATCCGCTCGGTGTGGTCGCGGGTGGCGGCCGCCTCGATCACCGTGGTGGTGCCGGGGGCGTTGAGGCCGGCGAGCAGCACCGCCGACTTGATCTGCGCCGAGGCCGCCGGGGTCTCGTAGGTGATCGGGATCGCCTCGTTGAGGCCGCGCAGGGTCAGGGGCACGCGGCCGCCGTCGGCCTCGGACAGGACCTGCGCGCCCATGCGGGTGAGCGGGTCGAGGATCCGGCGCATCGGGCGCGAGCGCAGGGACGCGTCGCCGTCGAAGGTCGCTGTGACCGGCTGGCCGCCGACCACGCCCATCATCAACCGCGAGCCGGTGCCGGCATTGCCTAAATCGAGCACGTCGGCCGGGTCGGTGAGGCCGCCGATGCCGACGCCGCGCACCACCCAACGGCCCTCGCCGACGCGCTCGACGCCGGCGCCGAACGCTTTCGCGGCGGCGGCGGTGCGCAGCACGTCGTCGCCCTCGAGAAGGCCCTCGACCCGGGTCTCGCCGTGGCTCAACAGCCCCAGGATCATGGCCCGGTGCGAGATCGACTTGTCGCCCGGCGGACGCAGGCGCCCTTCGAGCGGCGTGCCCGGTGCGGCGGTGAGGGGCTGGGGAGGCGAATCGTGCGACACGGGGGCGTCCGTTCGGGAATCGGGGGTGGGCCGGGATCCGGCGCGTCGCGCGGGGGCGCCGCGGCGCTGCCATCGGACCGTGAACTGGCGGCGCGGTTAACACGCGCACCGGCCCGCGTCATCCATCGCGCCCGCTCGGCGGGGCCCGTAAAACGGGGCGCCGCGGCTCGATTGACAGGGGTCGAGGCCGCGACTAACGGGCCCGTCTTCCGAGACAGAGAAAGACGACGAGGTTCCCGCCCGTGGCACGACCGGAACTTGGCTTGAAGCGCCATTGCATGAGTTGCGGCGCGAAGTTCTACGACCTCGCCCGCGATCCCGCCGCCTGCCCGAAATGCGGCGCGGTCTACCAGGCGACAGCGAGCCGCGTCGCGCCGCCCGCCCTGGCGCGGGGGCCGGAGGCCGACGACGAGGACGAGACCGACGAGAAGGCGCCGGAGTTGGTTTCCCTGGACGAGGTCGAGGCCGCCGAGGACGAGGCGGATCCCACGCCCGAGGATGACACCGCCGAGGACGGGGATTCGGCCGCGGACGACACCTTCCTCGAGGAGGAGGATTCCGGCGACGACGTCTCTGACCTGATCGACGGCGATATCGAATCCGACGAAGAAACCTGACCCCCGTTCGCGCCGATCCCGCGAATAGCCCGCGGCGTGTCCGAGCGGGGTCGGCGTTTCCGCGAAGAACCCGCAAAAAAGGGGTTGAGTCCGCCGCGAGAGCCGCCTATAGAACCGGCCTCGCCGGACGCCAGCCGGTCGGCGAGACCCCGCGGGACCCAAACCGCGGTGGACAAGTGGGGCCTTAGCTCAGCTGGGAGAGCGCTTCCATGGCATGGAAGAGGTCATCGGTTCGATCCCGTTAGGCTCCACCATTCTTCCTTCCGCGTGATGCCGCCGGTTCAAGCCGGCTCCGCTGGAAAGTCTGAAAGCTCCTTATCCAGCGAACGACCCGTTCACCGGGTCAGGTGCCCGAGCGGCAGCGCCGTCGTGTACTTCACTTGGCCCAGCGCGAAGCTGGAGCGGATGTTCGCCACACCCGGGATGCGGGTGAGGTGGTCGAGCACCAGGCGCTGGTACTGGCCGAGATCCTCCACCACCACCCGCAGCATGTAGTCGGCCTCGCCGCTCATCAGATAGCATTCCATCACCTCCGGACGGCTGCGCACCGCCTCGTCGAAGGCCTGGAGCGCGGCCTGAGTCTGCTTCTCCAGGGAGACGTGGACGAAGACGTTCACCGCGAGCCCGAGGCTCATCGGGTCGACCACCGCGACGCAGCCCCGGATGATCCCGGCCTCCTTCAGGTCGTTGACCCGGCGCCAGCACGGCGAGGTCGAGAGCCCGACCTGCTCGGCGAGATCGGCGATGCTGATCTCGCTGTCCTGCTGCAGCCGTTCGAGGATGCGCAGGCTGGCGGCGTCGAGATGGACCGGTCGGGAGACCATTTTTTGTTCTCTGATTTGCCACCCGCATAGCATGCCGGGGCGCGTCGGGCGGCAAGAAAGTTTTGGCGCAGATCGATGTGGGCGGCCGATCCTGCATGCGCCAACCGTCATTGCGAGCGCAGCGAAGCGATGACGGCGGGGGGATCTAACCGGAAGTTGCATCGGAGGCGTGCGGATGCGTCCTCAGCAGCGGTGGCATGATTGCCCTTCATCGCCGGTAAATTCGGCAAAATATACCAATTATCGGCCCTGCATGACAAAAGATCGGTATGTCGCCCCGCGCGGCAATCCGTATGCTCCGCTCAAAAGCCGGGAGCAGCGCCGATGAACGCCATACCGCCGAGGACGACGATCGCGCGGTCCGCCGAGGTCGATCACGATCCGGCCGAGACGCAGGATTGGCTGGCCGCCCTCGAATCCCTGTTCCGCACCGAGGGCGCGGCCCGGGCGCGGTTCATCCTCGACCGGCTGGAGCGGCGCTCGAAGGAGATCGGCATCCTCGACGAGGCCCTGCCCTACTCGCCCTACCGGAACACGATCGCCCTGGAGAAGCAGGCGCGCTACCCGGGCGACCTCGACATCGAGGAGCGGCTCACCTCGATCATGCGCTGGAACGCGCTCGCCATGGTGGTGCGCGCCAACATGGCCTACGGCGAGCTCGGCGGCCACGTGGCGAGCTATGCCTCGGCGGCGGAGCTGTTCGAGGTCGGGTTCAACCACTTCTTCAAGGGCGGCGCGGACGGCGACCTCGTCTACTTCCAGCCGCATTCGGCGCCCGGCGTCTACGCCAGAGCCTTCCTGGAGGGGCGCCTCTCGGAGGAACAGCTCAAGCATTACCGCCAGGAGATCGCGGGCGACGGCCTGTGCTCCTACCCCCATCCCTGGCTGATGCCGGATTTCTGGCAGGTGCCCACCGGATCGATGGGCATCGGCCCGATCCACGCAGTCTACCAGGCGCGGTTCATGCGCTACCTGAGCCATCGCGGGCTCGCAGACACCACCGGCCGCCACGTCTGGGGCGTGTTCGGCGACGGCGAGATGGATGAGCCGGAGTCGATCGGCGGATTGGCGCTCGCGGCGCGCGAAAAACTCGACAACCTGACCTTCGTCATCAACTGCAATCTCCAGCGGCTGGACGGGCCGGTGCGCGGCAACGGCCAGATCATCCAGGAGCTGGAGAGCCTGTTCCGCGGGGCCGGCTGGAACGTCATCAAGGTGCTGTGGGGCTCCGAGTGGGACGGGATCTTCGCCCGCGACACCAACCACGCCCTGCTGCGCCGCTTCGCCGACACCGTGGACGGCAAGTACCAGACGCTCGGCGCCAAGGACGGCGCCTACAACCTCGCCCATTTCTTCGGGGAGGACCCGGAGGTGCGTGAGCTGGTCGCGCACATGTCGGATGCCGATGTCGACCGGCTGAAGCGCGGCGGCCACGATTTCCGCAAGCTCTACGCCGCCTTCGCCGCCGCCAAGGCGACCAAGGGCCGGCCGACCGTGATCCTGGCCAAGACCAAGAAGGGCTACGGCATGGGCGGCGCAGGCGAGTCGCGCATGACTTCCCACCAGGCCAAGAAGCTCGACGTGGAGGCTCTGCGCGCCTTCCGGGACCGCTTCGCCCTGCCGCTGTCGGACGCGCAGGTGGAGGGGCTGGCCTTCTACAAGCCGGCCGAGGACGGCGCCGAGATGCGCTACCTGCGCGAGCGTCGGGAGATGCTGGGCGGCGTGCTGCCGGCCCGCCGCCGCACGGCGCCGACCGTGACGGTGCCGCCGCTCTCGACCTATGCGGGCTTCGCCCTGGAGGCGGCCGGTAAGGAGATGTCGACCACCACCGCGGTGGTCCGGCTGTTCGGCAACCTCTTGAAGCACAAGGATCTTGGGCCGCGCGTCGTCCCGATCGTCGCCGACGAGGCGCGCACTTTCGGCATGGCCAACCTGTTCCGGCAGGTCGGCATCTACGCGCCCGAGGGGCAGCTCTACGAGCCGGAGGATGCCGGCTCGATGCTCTACTACCGCGAGGCGCGCGACGGGCAGCTGCTGGAGGAAGGCATCACCGAGGCCGGGGCGATCTCGTCCTGGACCGCGGCGGCCACGGCCTACAGCGTCCACGGCCTGTCGATGCTGCCGTTCTACATCTACTACTCGATGTTCGGCTTCCAGCGTGTCGGCGACCTGATCTGGGCCGCGGCCGACCAGCGGGCGCGCGGTTTCCTGATCGGCGCCACGGCAGGCCGCACGACGCTCGGCGGCGAGGGCCTGCAGCACCAGGACGGGTCGAGCCACATGGCCGCCGCAGCGATCCCGAACTGCCGGGCCTACGATCCCGCCTTCGCCTACGAGATGGCGGTGATCGTCGACCGCGGCGCCCGGGCGATGATGGAGGAGGGCGAGGACGCCTTCTACTACCTCACCGCCATGAACGAGAACTACGCCCAGCCCTCCATGCCGGAGGGGGCCGAGGCCGGCATCCTGAAGGGGATGTACCGCCTCTCGGGGCCGGATTCGGGGCCTGCCGCGGTGCGGCTGCTGGGCTCGGGGGCGATCCTGCCGGAGGTGATCGCCGCCGCCGGCCTGCTCGCACAGGATTGGGGGATCGACGCCGAGCTGTTCAGCGTCACCAGCTTCAGCGAGTTGGCCCGCGACGCCCGCGAGGCCGAGCGGCAGGCGATGCTGCACCCGGAGGCGGATGCCCCAGTGAGCCACGTGGCCGCGCTGCTCCCGGGCGTGACGCCGGTCGTGGCGGCGACCGACTACGTCCGGGCCTACCCGCAGCTGATCGCCTCCTATGTCGGCGCCCGGTTCGTGACGCTCGGCACCGACGGTTTCGGCCGCAGCGACACCCGCAATGCGCTCCGCCGCTTCTTCGAGGTGGACCGGCAGCACGTGGTGGTGGCCGCCCTGCACGCGCTGGCCGAGGCCGGCACGGTGCCGCGGACCACGGTCGCCGAGGCGATCCGACGCTACGGCATCGACGCGGACACGCCGGCGCCCTGGACGATCTAAGACATCCAACCCGCGTCCTCATCCTGAGGCGGCGGAGCGAAGCGGAGCCCTCGAAGGAGCCCTCCAGCTGGCCGCGCGATCCCTGGAGCCCTCCTTCGAGGCTCGCTTCGCTCACACCTCAGGATGAGGGTGTGGGTGGGACAGAGGCTAGAGCGCGAACGAACGCCGCGCGGCCCGGCCCCGGACCTCGCCCCCAAAAACCACTCCACCCAAGACAAGCCACGGAAACCCGCCCGATGAGCGCCGCGCTGCAGATCGCCCTCCCGGATATCGGCGATTACCGGGACGTGCCGGTGATCGAACTCCTGGTGAAGCCGGGCGACCGCCTGGCCGTGGACGACCTGATCCTGAGCATCGAATCCGACAAGGCGACCATGGAGGTCCCCTCCCCGGTCGCCGGAACCGTGCGGGAATTGCTGGTCGCGGTCGGCTCGAAGGTCTCGGAGGGCACGCCGATTCTCATGGTCGAGCCCGCCGAGGGCGGCGAAACGGTCGACGCGCCTCCCCCTCCCCCCTCTGCGGGGGAGGGCACCCTGCGCAGCAGGGGGGGCCGGGACGAAGTCCCGCAAGAGGGGCAGCGCGACGATGCGGGTTTCACACCTGTCGTGACTCTTCCGGATACCGCGCTCCCCTCTCCCGACCCCCTTCGGGCGCCACCCTCCCCCGCAGAGGGGGGAGGGAGCGCGCGTGGCATGTTGGGAGCGAGCCTTCCCCCCATCACCGCCCTCTACGAGGAGACCCCCACGATCCCGGTGGAGCAACGCGCCCATGTCACGATCCTGGCGCCGGACTTCTACCGGGTGATCCTGCGCTACGGCTTCATGGAGGATGCCTCGATCCCGGAGGGCCTCGCCTG
>NZ_JAKSYJ010000153.1 GCF_022829365.1 Methylobacterium sp. J-077
CTTCTACAATCCGCTGCGCCGGCACTCGGCGCTCGGCTACCGCTCGCCCGTCGTCTACGAGAATGAAACCCGCTCCGACCCGTTGCCCGAGACCCTGCTCAGCCAAGCCCCTAAACCGTCCACAAAAACGGGGCAATCCCACGAGGATCGACTTCTCCCGACCGGGCAAGCCGACCGACAACGCCTACATCGAGTCGTTCAACGGCCGCCTCCGAGCGGAATGCTTGAACGCCTCGTGGTTCCTGTCGCTGGCCGATGCTCGCGAGCGCGTCGAGGACTGGAGGTGCCACGACAACGAAGATCGTCCTCACACGGCCCTGGGCGGCTTGACGCCCCGCGCCTTCGCCAACCAAGCTGTCACCGCCCGAGAACTTGCATAGGTCGTGGACCACAAACGGGGTCAACTCCAAACCTACCGCGCACTACCTTTACGCTCGGGCCACCCCGCGGGGGCCGATCAGAGGCGTGTTGGCGTTGCATCGGCATCCTCCTGTTTCACCGATACTGCCGCGTTCGCCTTTAGGTTATCTATGGAGTGGATCGCGCCACTTGCGGCAATGATTACCGACGGCGCAGATCGTGGGTCCGGCCGCCCTGCCAAAGCGCGCTCATGACAGATGTTGCCGCTGTGCAGTCCCGAGTGGATCGTCTGTCGGGGCGCCGCGTTTAGCCACATGTCCGCTCATCAGACGCCCTCGCCGAACCCTGCTCGCCTCGCGCTGACGGAGTCCGCCCTCGCAGCAGCGGATGTCCTATGGCGTGCCGAGATGCGACGAAACTACGGACCGGATGGAGTGCTGATCTACGCCTTCTCGCCCGAGGGACAGGGCGGGCTCGGCACGCCGCTTCGACGGACCTATGAGGCCCGGCGCGTTGCCGTCGCGTTGTGGCGTCACGAACGGCGGCGGCCAAAGCGGTGATTCTGAGCCAGCGGTCAGTTCACCGAAGCGGCAACTGGTAGAAAGGCGAGATGACGCAATGGCCGAGACCGACAAGCCACAGTGCGAAAGCATCGTGCCGCCAACGGTGCCGATCCGGAACGCCAACGTGCCTGACCCGACCACGGGTAGCGAGCCTGAAAGCAAGGATCTGGTGAAGGACTCCGAGAGCAAACCCGACGATCCGGACAAGGCGGCCGAGGATGGCTTGGCCTAGCTCGTCTTCTGCCGACTCGGCATCTCACCAGCTGCGATCAACGCACTCGTGATTGCCACCATCCGTCGAACTTGATGGCGGGTTGCATCGAGATCTTCCGTCCGAGGTGGCCGGTTCTCAGAACCGACGATGGCGGACGCGCCATAAGGCGAGCCCGCTTCAAGCATCGCACTGTCGGTGTAGCCGGTCGGCAGGATCACCATGCCAAGATGCGCCATCGGGGCATACAGCGAGAGCGTGACGACCTCGGATCCACCGTGTGGCCAGGAGGCCGCCGCGAAGGCACCGCCGACCTTGCCGGCAAGCAGGCCGCGTTTCCACTGCGGCCCGAGCAGGTCCAGGTAGTTTTTCAGCTCTGTCGCCATCGCTCCGAAATAGCAGGGCGTGCCGAACAGGATCGCGTCGGCCCACTCGGCATCCTCATGTGTGGGAGCCTCGTAGAGGGCATTCTGCCGAGCGGCGCTCTCGGTCCACCCGTCGACTTTCGCCATCACCGCTGCGTCGACGACTTCACGCGGCCTTCGCAGGCGTATCTCGGCCCCCGCTTCGCGTGCGGCCTGAGCCGCCGCGGTTGCGAGGGCTTCCACGCTGCCGCTGCGCGAGTAGTAGACGATCAACAAGCGAGTTGGGCCAGAAAGGGGATCCGTCACAGCACTCTCCTATGGATTGGTGCGACGGGCTGACAATTGCGGAGAGGGCAACGCGCCGGGCGCCCGTACCGGAGCGTTGGAGAGCGATGAAGCGTCTGCCGTATGGCCGATCGTTCTGAGCGAACTCGCCATCTGGCCGGCCATCAGCAAGGTCAGCGCTGCCAGCATCAGCCCGGTGCCTCCGATTACCCCGTAGAACATCGGCATGCCGGGACCACCGTGCCGACCGTTTTGGCTGGAATGCCGTTCTGTCACCTGAAAACCTCGCTGATCCACAATTGCGGATCCGAGTCGGCAACAGGCGCTCCCGCTAATAGGTCCGCCCCTGTGGCGCCATAGCTCGTAGGTTGACTCGGGAGCGGAAAACCGGCGCTCCGCCTCCAGGAGCCGCCGGGCAATCGACGGCCCTTGCCGCTTGGGCTGCACCAAGCAGGTCACTCCCAGGTTTCCCTGAGGTCGAGGGGAATAGAACCGACCTACTCGATCACCTCGACGATGCGGCGCGTCCCCGGTTCGACGAGCACGGGGTGGTCATTGACGATGGTGTAGTTGAAGTTCGGCAATGCGAATTCGGATGGCACGTCGTAGTAGACGACGCCGTCCTCCGGTAGCACCGTTCCAACCCGCACCGGTCCCGCGTAGGCGAACGATGGACGTCGCTCGCCGACCACGTAGATGCGGAAGCGCTCGCGCCGGTCGATGCCGAGCATGCTGTTGGCCGTACCGACTGCCGCTCCGATCGCCCCGCCGACCACTGCGCCGAGCGGTCCCGCGATGGCCTCGCCACGCTCGCGACCATCCTGTGCACCGCGCGCCGCACCCTGTGCATGAGCCGGCGTCACGGCTCCGAGCATCAGCACGACCGATAGAGAGATCCGAAGTCGCATAATAGCCTCATCAGGCAGCATGAAGGGTATCGAAGGTCAGCGGCACCATGGAGCGGCCCCGCACCATCGGATCGGAGTCCGATCAATGGACCCTGTCGTCATCGGATCCGTAGTGGCCGGACGCGCAAGTGACCCTTCGGGTGGCCGGTTGGCCTTCGCCAGCATCACGGCCGAGAAGCAACAGAGCGCGAGGGCAGCGACCCAGAGGACGCCTCTCAGGGTTCGGGTCGTTCGCTTGGACATATCCCAGACGCTGACGGCCATCGGTTAGCGAACTCTTGCACGGCACGGAATGCGTCTGGTGGCGGCTGGCCCCTCAGGCGCGAACCGCCCTCGGTCATAGCCTTCCGATGCGGCATCTTGCGCCGAGGCGGGCCGCGGGGCGCAGTAGGCCTTATTTCAGGGTGGCATCGTGTGCCCCTCGGCGGGGCGGGCACCGCGGTGCAAGTCCGGTGCTTCGCGCGATACGAAGGCATACCCAGCATGGTTCAGGATCTGCCGGAGCTGCCTGCAGAGGCATTCGCCAAGCAGGATCGCAGTCCCGATCCGCTCTTCTATGCGCAGCCGCGCCTCGTCACCCACATCGATGCCGCCGCCATCGCCGCCGTGACCGATCTCTACAGGGCGGTCGTACCCCCGAGCGGTGTGGTCCTCGACCTGATGTCGAGCTGGATCAGCCACCTGCCGGGCGAGGTCGCCTACGAGAGCGTCATCGGCCACGGCCTGAATGCGGCGGAGCTCACCGCCAATCCGCGTCTTGCACGGCATTTCGTACAGGATCTCAACGCGCAGCCGTACCTGCCGCTCGACACGGCGAGTGTGGACGCGGCTCTGATCTGCGTCTCGGTGCAGTATCTGCAGCGCCCCGTGGAAGTCCTGTCCGAGCTCGCGCGCGTATTGCGCCCCGGCGCACCTGTGGTTATCAGTTTCTCGAACCGCTGCTTCCCGACCAAGGCGGTCGCGATCTGGGGTGCCCTCGATGCGACTGGACATGCGGAACTGGTTCGCCTGTACCTGCAGCGCGCAGGATTCGCACGCGTCGAGACGCATGTCCTGAAGCCCGAAGGGGGCTCCAGTGATCCGTTGACCGCGGTGGTGGGCTGGACCGCACCAACGTAACTGCCGCGCCGCTCATTCGCGTGCGCGAGACGGATCAAGGGCCATCCCGAATGAAGGATGGCTGGTTCATCGTAGCCTCTGAGGAGCGAAGATGAAGCAGACATCCGGACCGGCCAAGAAGTCGGCAGAAGCGGTGATCAAGGACATCCGTCGGGCCACACGTCGGCAGTTCTCCTCCGAGGAGAAGATCCGCGTGGTGCTGGAAGGCTTGCGTGGCGAGGACAGCATCGCCGAGTTGTGCCGACGTGAGGGGATCGCCGCCTCGATGGACTACGGCTGGTCCCAGGAGTTCCTGGAAGCTGGCAAGAAGCGCCTGTCCGGCGACACGGCTCGTGCCGGCCACCACGGATGAAGTGCGGGATCTGCGCCGCGAGACGGGGGCGCTGAAGGAGGTCGTGGCTGATCTCGTCCTGGAGAACCGTCTGCTTAAAAAAAGCATGAGCGGGGCCGGGGGCGACGAGGCATGAGGTCCCCGGCCCCCGAGAAGCTGGAGATCATCCAGCTGGTCGAGCAATCCCACCTGCCGGTGCGTGCCACCCTGGACAAGCTCGGCATCACGCGCTCGACGTTTTACCGCTCGTACGACGCTTACCACCGCGGCGGCCCCGAGGCGTTGAACGACCATCCTTCGCAGCCGAGCCGGGTCTGGAACCGCCTGCCTGCGGAGATCCGCGAGCAGATCGTTGCCCTAGCTCTGGAGCAGCCTGAACTCAGTCCGCGTGAGCTGGCGGTGCGCTTCACCGACGAGCGCCACTACTTCATCTCGGAAGCGACCGTCTACCGGTTGCTCAAGTCTCAGGACCTGATCACCAGCCCGGCCTATATCGTCATCATGGCCGCCGACGCGTTCCGCGATAAGACCTCGGCTCCCAATCAGCTTTGGCAGGCGGACTTCACCTACCTCAAGGTCGTTGGCTGGGGCTGGTACTACCTGTCGACCGTACTGGACGACTTCTCACGCTATATCGTGGCGTGGAAGCTGTGCACGACGATGCAGGCCAGTGACGTCACCGCCACGCTCGACCTGGCGCTGGGTGCGGTTGGGCTCGATCAGGCGCGGGCGATGCATCGGCCCCGCCTGCTCTCCGACAACGGACCGAGCTACGTCGCCAGTGACTTGGCCGACTGGCTCGCCAGCCGGGGCATGACCCACATCCGCGGTGCGCCTTGCCATCCGCAAACGCAGGGCAAGATCGAGCGCTGGCACCAGACGCCCAAGAACCGCATCCTGCTCGAACACGCCTGCTTGCCCGGCGAGCTGGAGATGCGGGTTGCCGCCTTCGTCGAGCATTACAATCACTGCCGAGCTCATGAGAGCCTCGGCAACCTCACGCCCGCCGACGTCTACTTTGGACGCGGCGAAGGGATCCTGGCGGAGCGGGAACGCATCAAGCGTCAGACCCTCATGGATCGCCGCTTGCGCCATTACGCGCAAGCTGCCTAACCTCTTACCCCAGATGGACCAGAGCCTCCGCTCCTGAACTTCGCAGACTGTCCCAAATCATCAGACGACGGACAAGACACGATGATTAAAAAAACAAGCTGTAGCGTCTACTTCCAAGAAGCTTCAGGACTCGAATAAACGTCAGTTATGCGCGCCAAGCCGAACGTCCGGTCCTGCGCTTTCTGCCAATGCAACGTGAGGTAGTCTGGCCGAAAGCGGCTGGTTCGCTCCGGAGGAGACACGCCGCAAAAGCAGACCGAATCTATCCACCTTACGCCGAATCCCGGACGCGGCCCCCGTCCTAGCAGGCGGGTTCACGGGTTTGGGCTCGCCCCCGGGCCCTGCGCAAGCGAGGGATTGGCTACCGCATCGGCCGCTACGACCCGCATGCCGTCGGACCCGCCTGGCTGCCCGCGCTAGCCCCTCTCCACCATGACGACGATGTACACGCAGGGTACAGACCCCTCGTTACACAGACGGTAAGGGGTCTCGATCGTGAAGGAGAGGGTGTCTCCGGACGAGATTTTGTACTCTCGGCCATCTATCAGGGCAGTCAACTCGCCGTACTGCATCAGGATATGTTTCTCGACCGCGGTCGGATAGACGGGCAGAAGCCCGGATGATTGGCCGGGCGGAATGCAGTGCTTGACGATCTCGACGCCCCCACCCTCGCGCGAAGGCGACAGCACCGTCCGCTCGAAGCCGCTCTGCGGATCGCGAAACGTGACTTGGTCCGTGCTCCGGTTCGACGCGACCCCGGACGCCGCCGGCTCGACGCCGAGCAGGGCCGACATTGAAACGTTCAACCCTCGCGCGATGCGCACGATGATCGGCAGGGTCGGCGACTTCGCGCTCCGCTCGATCGCGGACAGGAAGGCCCGGCTCACCTGAGAGCGCTCGGACAACTCGTTGAGCGTCAAGCCCCGCTTCTTGCGTAGGTCACGGACGCGCCCGCCGAGATTTTTCGAGACTGCCTCGCCCAGTCGCGCTTGCGACTCAGCCTCCCTGTCATGCTCGATCCTCTCGCCGCCGAGCGGCGGCGGGCCGATGTCGGCTGTCGAGGCACGATCAAGATCGGGCGAGGTCTTCATCGGCGGCGAGCCACATCCCAGGATCCCGGCAGCACGGGCCGCCATACAGGGCTTTACACCGGCGATCCAAGAGTCATCGGAGAGTTGAGCCCGCGGGTCGCGCGGTGATCCCCTATCAATCGGGCAAATTCTTCTATAGAAGAAAAGCGTGATCGCGAATCACAAATTCCGGCCGTGAATGCGTGGGCGGGGTGAATAAGGCCGACACGGCCGATCGGGAAGGAAGCGCCTTGAATGCCCCGTGGATCCGGGGCCGTTCGGTGCTGGCGCGAGGAGCCTCGCCCGAACGTCGTCCGAAGCCTAGCCTCACCCAGACCGACTCTGCCCCGGAGTTTGAGCGCTCGACGGCCGAACCTCGCTGTTCGGTTGTCGAACTTCAGGACAGGACGGGCGGGCTCACCGTACGGTCCTCAGCGTCCGGGGGGGATGTGAGATGGCGACAGCCGGTGTGTTGGGTAGTGCCGCGCGCATGACGGCCAAGGAGAAGCGCGTCATCGTGGCCGCGTCACTCGGCACGGTGTTCGAGTTCTACGATTTCTTCCTGATCGGGCTGCTGGCCACCGAGATCGCCAAGGCCTTCTTCTCCGGGGTGAACCCGACGGCGGGCTTCATCTTCACACCACTTGGGTTCGCCGCAGGCTTCCTGCTGCGCCCATTCGGCGCCATTGTGTTCGGCCGCCTCGGCGATCTCGTCGGCCGGAAATACACCTTCCTCGTCACAATCCTGCTGATGGGCCTCTCGACCTTCGTGGTCGGCCTCGTGCCGACATACGCGACCATGGGCATCACGGCACCGATCGCATTCATCACCCTGCGCATGATCCAGGGGCTGGCCCTCGGCGGCGAGTTCGGCGGCGCTATCATCTACGTGGCCGAGCACGCCCCAGCCGACCGTCGTGCGGCCTGGAACGGCTACGTGGTCCTGACCGCGGCGCTCGGCTTCCTGCTGGCCGTGGGGGTGATCATCCCGCTCCGCTTGAGCCTCGGGGCAGGCACGTTCACGGATTGGGGCTGGCGCGTGCCGTTCTTGGTCTCGGTGATCCTGCTGGCCATATCGGTCTGGATCCGGTTGATGCTCGACGAGAGCCCGGAGTTCCGGCGCATGAAGGCGGAGGGCAAGGGCTCGAAGGCCCCCGTGGCCGAGGCCTTCGGCCAGTGGCGCAACCTGCGCCTGATCCTGATCGCGGCCCTGTGCATCGTCCCCGGCCAAGCGGTGGTTTGGTACACGGGCCAGTTCTACTCGTTCTTCTTCCTAACCAAGGTCCTCAAGGTCGAAGGGTTGACGGCCAACCTGCTCCTGATCATCGCCACCACGCTCTCGGCGCCGCTCTACGTGGTGTTCGGTGCCCTGGCCGACCGGATCGGGCGCAAGCCGGTGTTCCTGATGGGCTTCGTGCTGGCCGCGGTGCTGACCCTGCCGATCTTCCACGCCCTGACCACCTACGCGAACCCCGCGCTGGCGCGGGCGCAGGAGACTTCGCCGATCACCGTGGTGGCCGATTCCGCCGAGTGCGCGGTGCAGTTCAATCCGGTCGGGACCGCCACGTTCACCTCGTCCTGCGACGTGGTGACGGACGCGGTCGCCAAGCTCGGCCTCAGCTACGACCGGCGCAGCAGCACGGGACCGGCGACGGTGCAGGTCGGTTCCGCGAGCGTTGCCGGCTACGCGGGCGACACGGCCGACGTGGCCGCTCAGAAGGCGAGGTTCGAGCGCGAGCTGAAGGCCGCGCTGGCCGCCGCCAGCTACCCGCTCGGCGACGCGGACCCGAACGCCATCAACAAGCCGATGATCGTACTGCTGCTGTTCGTCCTTTTGAGTTTCGGCACCATGACCTTCTCAGCCTCCACCACCGCGCTGCTGGAGATGTTCCCCTCGCGCATCCGCTACACGGCGATGTCGTTCCCCTACAATCTCAGCTCGGCGTGGTTCGGGGGGTTCCTGCCGGCCACCGCCTTCTCGATCGTGGCGGCCACCGGCAACGTCTATTCCGGTCTCTACTACTCGATCGGTGTCGCCGTCGCCGCGGCGATCCTCAGCCTCCTGTTCGCGCGCGAGACGCGCGGGACGGACATCTCCCGGGCCTGACCCGGTCCGCGTCCTGACGCCGGATGCCACAGCGGAGCGTGCCATGAGCCTGACCTACTTCATGCCGACCCGAATCGTCTGGGGTCCTGGTTCCCTCGACGGCGTCGGACCGGCAACCCACGGCCTGGGCTGCCGCAAGGTTCTGGTCGTGACCGATCCGGTGATCGGCAAGCAGGCCTTCTTCGCCCGCGTCCTCGACAGCCTGAGAGCGGCGGGGCTCGAGACTGCGCTGTTCGACGCCTGCGGGATCGACGCGCGTCTCGCGCATATCGACGAACAGGCGGCCCGCTGCCGCGCAGAACGGATCGACGGCATCGTCTGCGTCGGCGGCGGCTCGGTGATGTGCACCGGCAAGGGCGTGGCGATCGTCGCGGTCAACGGTACCACCCTGCGCGATCACCTGGGCGCCGGGAATTTCGACCGGCCGGCGCTGCCGATGGTCATGGTGCCAACCACGGCGGGTTCGGGGTCGGAGGTCTCGCAGTTCACCATCGTCAAGGACGAGGAACGGCATCTGAAGCTCCTCGCGGGCGGGCCGCTGAGCTTCCCGGCGGTCGCCGTCCTCGATCCCGCGGTGCTGGCGACGCTGCCACGGAGCGCGGCGGTTCTACCCGCGGTCGACGCGCTGACGCATGCGATCGAGGCCTACCTGTCAAATCTCGCCTCGCCGCTCACCGACGCGCTGGCGCTGGAATCGGCCCGGTTGCAGGCCGCCTCGATGCGCGCCTCGATCCTCGACGGCGACGAGGCCGCGCGGGCCGACAACCTGCTCGCCTCGGCCATGTCCAACATCGCCTGCGGCAACGCCCGACTTAGCCACGCGCACGCCCTGTCACTGCCCCTCGAAGGCCATCTCGACCTCGCGCACCCGCTCGGCGTTGGGACGCTGGTGCCCTGGACCATGGCCCACAACGCCGCGGCGGCGCCCGCCAAGGGCCGACGGCTCGCCGAGGCCCTCGGGGCCGATGTCGCCGGCCTCACCGACGCGCAGGCCGTCGAGGCCGGCGTCGCGGCCCTGTTCCGCCTCTACGACGACATCGGCTTCGCCCGCCACCTGACACCGGATCGCCTGCCGCCGGAGCGCTGCGCCGAGATGGCCCACCTCGCGGTGCCGGGCCTTTACGCGCCGCAGACGCCGCCGCGCATCGACGAGGATACCTGCATCGTCGCGCCGGCGGCCCGGCCGATGACCGTCGCGCAGGCGACGCGGATCTACGAGCGCTGCCTCGGCCGCTGAAGCCCAGGGGACGCGCGGGAACCAGAGACAGATCAGGAGATCAGGGATGGATGAGTTCTCGACCCCCGGCCGGCCGGGTTCAAGCGCCACGCCGGAGCGCGGGCCGGATGCCGGCGTGCGCGACCTGGACATGTATATCGACGGCGGCTGGCGTGCCTCGGCCACCGGGCGATGGATTGAGACCAAGGATCCCTATACCAACCGGGTCTGGGCGCGGATCCCCGAGGCCGGCGCCGAGGACGTCGACGCGGCCGTCCGCGCGGCGCACGCCGCGTTCTCCGACGGTCCGTGGGCGTGCATGACCGCCAGCGACCGCGGGCTGCTGCTCCACCGTCTCGGCGACGTGATCGCCGCGAACGCGCAGGAACTCGCCGATCTGGAGGTCCGCGACAACGGCAAGCTCATGGTCGAGATGCTCGGCCAGATGAAGTACCTGCCGCGCTGGTTCCAGTACTACGGCGGTCTCGCCGACAAGATCGAGGGCTCGGTGCCGCCGACTGACAAGGTCGGCATGTTCAACTACGTCGTGCACGAGCCGATCGGCGTGGTCGGAGCGATCACGCCCTGGAACTCGCCGCTGCTGCTGGCGGTGTGGAAGCTCGCACCGGCGCTCGCGGCGGGCAACACCGTGGTGGTCAAGCCCTCGGAGTTCGCCTCGGCCTCCATGCTTGAGCTGGCGCGGCTGTTCGAGGAAGCTGGCTTCCCGAAGGGTGTCATCAACGTGGTGACCGGCTACGGGGCCGAGGCCGGCCGCGCTCTGGTCGAGCACCCGCTCGTGGAGCGCATCGCCTTCACGGGCTCCGACCACGGCGGCGCCAAGATCTCGGAGGCCGCGGGCCGCCAGTTCAAGCGCGTATCGCTGGAACTCGGGGGCAAGTCCCCGCACATCGTGTTCGCGGACGCAGACATCGACGCGGCGGTCAAGGGCGTGATCTCCGGCATCTTCGCCGCCGCCGGCCAGACCTGCATGGCGGGTTCGCGGCTGCTGCTGCACGCCTCGATCCACGACGCCTTCGTCGAGAGGCTCGTGGCGCGCATGCGGGAGGCCCGGCTCGGCGATCCCCGCGCGGCCGACACCGATGTCGGCCCGATCGCCACCGAGCCCCAGCTCGCGAAGGTCCTGGAATACATTGAGATCGCCAAGGCCGAGGGCGCCCACTGCGTGCTCGGCGGCAAGCGGGCAAGCGATCCCCGGCTCGGAGAGGGCTGGTTCGTCGAGCCGACGATCTTCACGTGCGTGACCAATCAGATGCGGATCGCCCGCGAGGAGGTGTTCGGCCCGTTGCTATCGATCATGACGTTCGAGACCGACGACGAAGCCGTGGCGATCGCCAACGACACGCCCTACGGCCTCGCCGCCGGGTTCTGGACGACGGATCTCGCGCGGGCCCTGAGCCTGCCCAGGCGCCTGCGTGCGGGCACCGTCTGGGTGAACGCCTACCGTGTGGTCAGCTATCTCGCCCCCTTCGGCGGATTCAAGAACTCCGGCATCGGCCGGGAGAACGGGCTCGCGGCGATCCACGAGTACCTTGAGACAAAGAGCGTATTTATCAATTTAAAATCGTCAATCGCAAACCAATTCACGCTGCAATGAGGTAATTATACATACAGCGAACCGGTCCAAGCTTGGAAATACTGTTGGAACTGGGCGCCCGGGCGCGACGACATAACGGGAGCCCGGGTCAGCGCCCGGCGGCCCCCGACACGGATAACGAAGGAGGCCTCCGATGGCGTTGAACCTGACGCAGAAGCTCGTCCAGTCCCACCTCGCCGAGGGCGACCTCACTCCGGGCGGCGAGATCGCTCTCAGGATCGACCAAACCCTCCTGCAGGACGTGCTCGGCGGCCTCGTCATGCTCGAGTTGGAGGCGATGGGCGTCGAGCGCGTCAAGGTTGGTCTCGCGGCGCAGTACATCGACCACAACCTCGTCCAGAACGATCAGCTCAACGCCGACGAGCACATGTTCTTGCGCTCCGCCTGCCGCCGGTTCGGCGTCTGGTACTCGCGGCCCGGCAACGGCATTAGCCACCCCGTCCATATGCAGAGCTTCGGCAAGCCCGGCCAGACGCTGGTCGGCTCCGACAGCCACACCCCCGCGGCCGGCTCGCTCGGCATGCTGGCCTTCGGGGCCGGCGGCGTCGAGGTGGCGCTCGCCATGGCGGGAGAGCCGCTGCAGCTGCGCATGCCCCGGGTCTGGGGCGTGAAGCTCACCGGCGCGCTGCCCGACTGGGTGAGCGCCAAGGACGTGATCCTGACGCTGCTCGCCCGCCACGGGGTCGAGGGCGGGTTCGGCCGGATCATCGAGTATTACGGGCCGGGCCTGGAGGGCCTGACCGCCATGGACCGGCACGTCATCGCCAACATGGGCGCCGAGATGGGCGCCACCACGAGCGTATTCCCCTCCGATACCGCGACGAATGCGTTCCTCGACGGCGTCGGGCGCGGCGGCGACTGGATGCCGCTCGCGGCCGACGCGGGCTGCACCTACGACGATCACGAGGAGATCGACTTGTCGTCCCTCGTACCGATGATCGCCAAGCCGTCGAGCCCCGGCAACGTCGTGCCCGTGTCTGAAGTGGCCGGTACCGAGATCTACCAGGCCTATATCGGCTCCTCGGCCAATCCGGGGTTCCGCGACTTCGCCGTGGCGGCCGCCATCGTGAAGGGACGCACCGCTCACGACCGGGTGTCCTTCGACATCAACCCGTCGACCCGGGTCGTGCTGGAGACCCTGATCCGGGACGGCCAGCTCTCCGACCTGATCCATGCGGGTGCCCGGGTCCACCAGGCCGGTTGCAACGGCTGCATCGGCATGGGCCAGGCCCCCGCCTCGGGGCGCAACTCCCTGCGGACGGTGCCGCGCAACTTTCCTGGCCGCTCCGGCACCCGGGAGGACAGCGTGTTCCTGTGCTCCCCGGAGACGGCCGCGGCCTCGGCGCTCAGCGGCGTCATCACCGATCCGCGCACGCTCGACATACCCTACCCGCGGATCGTGCCGCCCGCGATGGTGCCGGGCAACACCACGATGCTGGTGTCGCCCCTGGCTGAGGCGGAGGCCCGCTCGGTGCGGCTGGAGAAGTCGGAGAACATCACCACCCTGCCCGATCTCGGCAAGCTCGGATCCGACATCCGCGTGCCAGTGATGCTCAAGACCGGCGACGACATCTCCACCGACGACATCATGCCGGCGGGCGCCAGGGTGATGCCCTACTGGTCGAACATCCCGAAGACCAGCGAGTTCACCTTCGAGCCGATCGACGACACCTACCCGAAGCGGGCGAAGCAGGGCGGCAAGGAGCGCGCCGGCCACGCCATCGTGGGTGGCCTGAACTACGGCCAGGGCTCGAGCCGCGAGAACGCTGCGCTCGCCCCGCGCTACCTCGGGCTGGAGACGGTGCTGGCCAAGAGCTTCGCCCGGATCCACTGGCAGAACCTCGTGAATTTCGGCGTCCTGCCACTGACCTTCCTGGACCCAGCCGACTACGACCGGCTGGAGATGGGCGACACGGTGGAGATCACCGGCGTCGCCGACGCGCTGGCGGCGGGCCGGGAGATCACCGCGAGGGTCCGAGGCGGCAAGGCGACGATCCGGCTGCGGCACGACCTGTCGCCGCGCCAGATCGAGATCCTGCTCGCGGGCGGGGTCATCAACTGGCTGCGCGGGCGCATCCAGGCCGAGCCCGCTCGCCCCGTCGCCTGAGATCCTTCAGCCAGGCCGGCGAGCGGCACCCGTGAGCCGCGCGCGCCGGAAGACGTTGGCACCCGGCTCAGGTCGGGTTCCGCCGGTAAGAACGCCTCGTGCGCTGGCTCCTCAGCCTCGCGCAGCACCTGCAGTTAAGCGCGCCCGGCTGGCCGCGCCACTTCCTGCGGAGGCGCGTAAGCGATGTCCGACGCTCGCTCCGACGTCTGCCGGGATTTGCGAGCGCGGCAACGTATCCCTGAATGCTGATGCGGGTTGGGACCGAAGGGGTGCCTCTGAAGCACTCCGCAGCGGCCTCCAGTGCGGTCGTTAACCTGCATGTCCGCTCCAGCCGCAGGTCTGCTTTCGGGATGTCCTTGCTTCGTCCCAGATGACTGATACCAACCCTCGTTAAGTGGGACTCACGGGGTAGCCTCGGCGGCTGAGGGGTGATTCTGTCTTTGGGTTTGGAGCCCGAGGAGGATGTCATGGCTGCTCCGGTACCGCTGCGGTCAGACTTTGACGCTGACGGTCTGCGC
>NZ_JAKSYJ010000154.1 GCF_022829365.1 Methylobacterium sp. J-077
GCAGTGGGCGGTGATCGAACCGTTCCTGCCGAAGGATCAGCCCGGACCGGCGCGCAAGGACGACCGGCAGATCATCTCCGGCATTGTGCACGTGCTCACCTCCGGCTGCCGCTGGCGCGACTGCCCGGCGGAGTACGGGCCGCGCACCACCGTCTACAACCGGTTCAACCGTTGGTCCCACCGCGGCTTCTGGAAGGCCATGCTGGCGGGGCTGGCCAAGGCCGGATGGTCGGGCGAGGCGGCTGCCATCGACAGCACCTACGTGCGGGCGCATCGCTCCGCCCACGGGGGTAAAGGGGGGCGCAGGCGCAAGGCATCGGCCCCTCCCGCGGCGGCCAGACGACCAAGATCCACGCGCTCACCGATGTCCTCGGCCG
>NZ_JAKSYJ010000162.1 GCF_022829365.1 Methylobacterium sp. J-077
AAGCCGCGCCGACGTTCTCCAACGTTCGCGCCTGCTCGGGAACGCTCGAAGATGTTCTCTGCACACCTGTGCACCCCAGTGCGGATCGGCTCGCCCGGCACGACCCGTGACTACGGGTGCCTTGGTCTGTAGGCGGAATAATCCCGCCTCCGCGCCCCTGTTCGGTCCCGGTTCGGCACCGGTCGTGGCTGCCTCATGGAACCTCGTTACTCGCACACGGCGGTCGCCATCTTGAGCCTATGCCCGCGCAGCACGGCCCAGACCTACGATCCCCGCGCCTGGCCTCTCACCCCGGCGTTCCGCAGCATCCTGTAGAACTTGCCCAAGTCGAAAATGGCCTGCAACGCGCTCAGGACCCGTTAACTGTTCCGCGCCAGCATACCCACAGCGACCGGCTTCGAGCCGAGCGCCGGCAGAGCAGCACCAGGGTCGGCCTTGCGATGGGCCCCGGTGCGGCCTCGCCGGCGCAATCGCGCTGACAGCCGGGCTATCCAGTTGCGGATAGCGCAATGCCGCGCCAGATTGTCGGGATGACGATCGAGACCCTGTACCGCCAGCGTCCGCCTCAGAGCACCGCCCAGCCCTTCGAGGAACTGGCCGTGGTCGCGACCCTGCGCGAGATTTCGACTGATGAGGGTCTTGCGGTCCCCGCTGGCACGGAAGGCACCATCGTCATGGTCTATGCGGGCGGCGAGGCCTACGAAGTCGAGTTCACGGCACCGGTGGTCGGCCTCGCCACCGTGCGAGCCGACGGCCTGCGAGCCGCCTGAGTCGCAGCCATGCCCGATCACGGCGACTGGACGCCGGAACTGACGATCGTCAGCACCAAGACAATTGGCTACCTGCTCAACCTTGATCACCGCACTGGCCGCCACAAGGCGAAATGGTTCTACGCCCGCGGGTTCAGCGCCGAGTACGATCCGCCGTTCCTCTTGGCGTTGTTTGCACACGGTAAACCCGCCCATCTCGCCCGGGAGTTCGATACCGAATTCGGGCGCCGGTACGTCTACGAGGGGCCGCTGGCGTGCCCTGACGGCACGAGCCCACCCTTCCGATCGGTCTGGCAGTCGTCCGGGACGGACGAACGCCGGTTCCTCGTCACGGCCTACCCGCTGTAGCGCCTCGGCAGCCGCGAAGACGCCGAGAGTCGGCGCATGCGAGATCGAACCTGGGATTGGTACTCGGACGACTTCTCCACCCGCCTGAAGCCTGGCGCCAAGAAGGTCATCATGCACACCCGCTGGCATGACGACGACCTGGCAGGCCGGATCATCCGCCAGCTCGACGGCATCGCCCGCCCCTACCGCGTGCTGTCCTTGCCGGCACAGGCCGGGCTCGGCGATCCGCTTGGGCGCTCGCTCGGCGAATTCCTCTGGGATGACGGCGATTACGGCTACGGCGCCCAGCTGCGTCGACGCAAGGAAGAGGTCGATACCCGCACTTGGGCGAGCCTGTACCAGCAGGTGCCTGTGCCGGAGGGCGGCGCCTATTTCGAGCTCGAGTGGATCAAGCCGAGCAAGGGATCGCCGGTGCGCGAAGGCCTGAACGTCTACGGCGCCTCTGATTATGCCGTGACCCGGGACGGTGGCGATTACACGGTGCACGTCCTCGTGGGCCTCGACCCGGACGGCAACATGCACGTCCTCGACCTGTGGCGGCAGCAGGCCGACAGCGCCGAGTGGATCAGCGCCTGGTGCGACCTCGTGAAGAAGTGGCGGCCGCTGGAGTGGGCGGAGGAAGGCGGGCAGATCCGCGCCTCGCTCGGCCCCATGATCGAGGCGGCCGCCCGGGAGGCGAAGGCCTATGTGAACCGCCGTCAGTTTCCGACGCGCGGCGACAAGGCTGTCCGGGCTCAGAGTATCCGCGCCCGCATGTCGATGCGCGGGATCTACATCCCAGGCGATGCCCCCTGGCGGAAGGACTTCGAGGCCGAGTTGCTGCGCTTCCCTGCGGGCGTGCACGACGACATGGTCGACGCCCTTGGACTGATTGGCCAGCTCCTCGACCGTGTCCGGCCGGGTGTCGCGCCGAAGGCCCCGCCGAAGCCCAGTAGCGGCCTCGCCGGCTATAAGTCGGTGAAGTCTGGCGGGGGGTCGTGGCGGGTGTAGGCTTGCACAGGTTGGGATCGCAGGTGGAGGCGTGGACGATGGCAAGGACCGAGAGAGGTAAGTACCGGTTCACCGTGAAAGAGGACGCCGAAGGGCGCCCATTCATCGCCCTTGAGCCTCTTGGTAGCGCAGTTGAGGCTTTCGGCGATGCCTTCTTGTCCCTCGACCTTCGGAACAGCGTAAATTACGCCCACGCGCAGCAGATCGCGGAAATTCTGAACGGTCAAGTGACCGGCTTGTCAGTGACCTTCTTCGACAAAGTCGCCGACGCATAAGCCGAGCTAGTTCGAGAAGTAACGGGCCTGTTCGTGCCAACTGGCGGCGGCCGTGCTGGGGCTTCTGCCCTTCCCCTCGTAAGCTTTTCCTTTGTACTCGCCACGGGCAAGCCAGACCGATTTTGATTGCTGATGCACGGCGAGGTCAATCGTCTCGCCCCACACCTCGACCCGGATCATCATCGGCCGCTCCTGCTACGCAGGGTCACATTATAGAAGCCCACTCGCGCTGCAGCGCCCTCCAGCTCGTCGCTCTACGTCGAGGACATGGTCACCGAGCCGTCGTCAGGATTTACTGCCTCGACCCGCGGGCTGACGAGGCCGACCGCTCCCACAACATCATCGAGGCCGCGGTTGCAAGCCGCCGCGAGCATGTCACTCGACGTGGTCGGCATGACGGCCAAGAGGGAACGCACCAGCACGGACACGGTGGCCTCACGGGCGGTGGGATGAAACTCTGCACCGTCCTGCTCGCGCTCGAAGGCTGAGACGACGTTGTTGGCGATGAGGGCGGCGAACCGCTCAAGGTCGGGGCTCGGCATCATCTCGAAGGTGCCTACACTGAAAGATTTCTTTCGAGGTAACGTATTGCGTTTCGCAGCGCGACAACAGATTGTGCTATCTTACTCAAAATCAGGTGTACCGTGGACGAAAGCGCAAAGCTCATCGAGGTTCAGACTGTCGATATCATCGAACTGACAGCCGGTCTTGTCTCGGCATACGTGTCGAACAATCACCTGCAGCCGAGCGAGATCGCTACCCTGATCGCCAACACGCACGCTGCGCTGGCTGGGCTAGGCAACGGAGCCGCCCCCGAAGCTCCGCCGGCTGACAAGCCCACCCCTGCGCAGATCCGGAAGTCGATCACACACGACGCGCTGATCAGCTTCATCGACGGCAAGCCGTACAAGACCCTGAAGCGCCACCTCACCGGTAATAGCATGACGATCGAGGAGTACCGGGAACGTTACGGCCTGCCGCGTGACTACCCGTCCACGGCCGCTGGCTACTCCGAACAGCGCTCCAAGCTCGCACTGGCTCTTGGCCTAGGCCAGCAGCGCAAGAAGGCAGCCCCGAAGGCTGCCGAGCCCGCGCAAGCCGTTTCCGACAAGCCGAAGCGTGCTGGTCGGCCGCGGGCGGTTAAAGAAGCTGCCGAGGAGTAGATCAAGATTTTCGCGCGCGTGCCCTACTCCCGCCACAAGTGTGGCGCGCGCGATACAGCTTGGCTGTGGAGAACCAGCTACCTTAGCCCCCGATCGGGCATCTAGCTGGGGAAATCACAGTCATGAAGAAGCTTCTGGCCTCGTTGGCCGCCTTTACCGCCTTCACCGCTGCCGCTTCGGCTGCCGACCTGCCGCGTCGCGCCCCGCCGCCGGTGTTCACCCCCGTTCCGGTGTTCACTTGGACCGGCTTCTACTTCGGTATCAATGGTGGCTACGGCTTCGATGCCAGCAGCAATGGCGGCACGCGTGGCTTCACGCAGACTGCCGGCAGCCCGGCTGTCCTGACCGCCGGTGGTCTCGTGCCGTACCAGGCGCTGGCCCCGAACGGCTCCACGCTAATCTATAACAAGAACAACCGTGAAGGCTTCTCCGGCGGCGGCCAGATCGGCTACAACTATCAATTCACCCCAGGCTCGGGTGTCGTGATCGGCTTCGAAGCCGACGCCCAGTACATCGATTTCGGTGGCCGTCCACGCTACGCCAACACCGGTGTGCTGAACCCGACCTTCGCCCCCGTCAACGGCACGCTGAACACCCTAGACTTCTTCGGCACCGTGCGCGGCCGCCTCGGCTACGCCTTCGATAAGACCCTCGTGTACGCCACGGGCGGCTTCGCCTACGCCACTGGCACCGATGACGGCACCAAGGGGCTCGCCTTCCAGAATTTTGCTGGCAAGCGCGATGACTTTAAGACCGGTTACGCCGTCGGCGGCGGTGCTGAGTTCGCGCTGCCCACCGACTCGTTCCTGAACTTCTTCCGATCTTCAGCCGTGACGTTCAAGATCGAAGGCTTGTACGTCAGCCTCGACCGCAACCGCACCAATCTGCCGCTGGTCGGAGGTGCCATCACCTCTGCAGGCGTCCTGCCGGTCTACTCAACCGCCACCAACGGTCGGAACACCAACGACTTCGCCGTCGTCCGCGCCGGCCTGAACTACAAGTTCGGCTCGTACTAAGATCGGATGAAGCTACGCCCTGGCGTCCGCGCCGGGACGACCGCGAAAGGCGGGCGAGGGATTGGTCCTCCTCATCGCCCCCTGCCGCAGAAGATGCTATTATCCGGTTGGCCTTCGCATCCCCAGCCCGATCAGACTGGCCGCGAGGTCGGCAGCGCCTCAGGAGCCCACCGCTCCTGGGGCGTTTGCCATTTGAGGGTTTTGTCATTGGTCTGATGACGCGCTCGCTCCCGGCGACCTACAGAAATCCGCTCCCCGAATGACCTTTGAAGGCGTTCGCCCGCCGGATGTACCCGACCACGGTCCGCGGATCCCGGTGGCCGGACTGGTCCATGATCCTGGCCAGATCCGCCCCGCGCTCGGCCGCCGTCGTGATGTAGCCAGCCCGCAGGCTGTGCGCCCCGAACGTTGAGGCATCGAGCCCCGCGGCTGTGCAGTAGATCTGTAGGATGTTGGCGACGGATCGGTCTGTCAGGCGGGCCGCCTCGACGGTCCCTGGATCTCGGGAGCGGACGTTCCCTGACCGCGATACCGGCCGGAACACGGGCCCCTCGACGATGCCGGCCGCCTCGAGCCATTCGCGCACGAGCCGCACCGGCTGGATGAACCGACCGTGCGGAATCGCCTTCTCAATACCCCTGCCCTCCTGGTCGGTCTTGGACCGCCGGACCCTCACCCGCAGCCCCTCCGGATCCTCGATCAGGTCCGCCACGTCGAGCGCCACCAGCTCGGACCGGCGGAAGACGCCAGCGAAGCCCAGTGCCAACAGTGCGCGATCGCGCTTGCCAGTCAGGGTGTCGGGCGTGCGCATCAGGATCGCGGCCAGGATCTCAGCCGTCGCGGCCGCCTTCTGGGTCGGTGCCACGCCGATCCGGCGCCGGGCGCCACGGATCGCGGCGCGCACGCCCTCGTCGTCTGTCGGGTCTGGCATACCTGCCAGCTTGTGGGCATGCCGGATTGCCGCCATGCGGCGCCCAAGCGTCGAGGCGGCCCGGCCTGCCTCGGCCTCCGCCACGATGAAGCCTGCCACAGCCTCAGGGCTCGCCGGCATCGACCGGAACCCGTACCTGCCACACCAAGCCTGAAACTCTCGAGCGTCGGACGTGTAGGCCCGCACCGTCGAGGCGGCCTTGCTCGCCTGCTGATAGGCGCGGACGATCGCAGCGGCCTCGGCCGGGAGGCTGGGGCTATCGTCGGTCGGCAGGATGGCGGGCGGCTGGCCCATATCGAAACTTCCGAGAATGACCGTTATCGGAAGTTATGTGAGATGCGGGCTTGCGGCAAGGCCGGCGAGCCGAATTGTGGGCCTGCCCACAAGAAGACAGAGAAAACGCCGCAGGCGGCTACGGGAGCCACATGTACTGGAGGATCCCGGTGGTATCCGCTTCTTTCGTTACGCGCCGATCAAGGTCGGTGAACACGTAATCGCAATCGAAGGAAACCCGACCGCGCGAGGCGCTGACATTGCGCTTCTCACCGCGCACGGCGATGCACCCTTCATCGAGGCAGCGGCGCTCATAGAGTCGTTGTCGTGCAAGGGTGCTGTACCAGCTTGAGCCGGAAAAGCTGAAAGTCTTGCGCTCGCGGGTCATCACGCGATCCGCGACAGGCCGCGCGCGGCGAACACGGCGTTCAGACCTTCCGTCAGTAGATCCTGCACCTGGGCGTCCTCGTCAGCCGCGACCCGCTTGAGCTGCCGGAACGCCTCGGGCGAGACGTAGGCCGTCACCACCCGCTTACCCGCCCGGGTCGTAGCTTTCGGGTAGGCAGCGCGAGCCGGCGGCTCGGCCGGCTTCGGCTCGGCAGGGGCGGAGACCGCGGGCGCCTCGCTGGCCGGCGGATCGTCCGCCTGTGATGCTGCTGGCGCTGTCTTCGCGCTGAACAAGCTCGGCCGCTTCGTCACGCTTGCCCCCTCGTCTTCTTGCCGGATTGCCCGCCTGCCGGCAGGCCCACTTGCTCACGTGCCCACGCAAAGAGGGTCGCGACCTCCTCAGACGCCTTGCCCTCGGGCTCGTATTCGGACGCGGAGCGCCCGTCGATCACCGCGTAGCTGTAGGCCACCCGCTGGTGGATGACCTGAGGGGCGACCTTGGCCCCTTGTTCTTCCAGGCCTCGCCGAGCCTCCTCAACGATCGCGCTCCGGGTCGGCGCCGAGGACAGCACCACCCAGGCCGGCTTCTTGGCGATGGTCGCGAGATCCCGCGTCGCCTCGATCGCCTCGAGGTCGAACGCCGCCGGCCGGCAGGGGATCAGGATCAGATCGGCCGCCCGTGCTGCCGCCAGTGAGGCTCGGTCCGCGTTCGGCGCCGTGTCGATCACGAGTAGATCCGCCCCGTTCGCCCGCGCGGCGTCCACGAGCTGCGGCAGCCGTTCGGCATGGTCGCCGATGACCTCGGGCTCGGGCGCCTGGCGCTTGTCGCCCCACTTCCGAGCCGTGGCCTGCGGGTCAAGATCCACAAGCGCTGTGCGGAACCCCGCCAGAGTGCCGGCGACCGCGAGATGCACCGCGACCGTCGATTTCCCGACGCCGCCTTTCTGACTGATGACGGCTATGGTCCGCACGTCCGCACTCCTGCTTGTCCGCCGCCCGGCCTGCCGCCTTGCAGGCCTGCCCACAGGCCCACGCACCGACTCGCCTGCTATGGTTTCACCACAGGGAGCGCCGGCTGTCTGTCACACTCGTGCCGCGCTCACCGATCGCCGCGATACCCGTCATGCCTGCCTGCCCACAAGCAGACAGGCACACAAACTGGCTTGCCGTCGAGCCATCATTGCCGCATGTAGGCGAGACCCGCCGCGGTGCGGTTGGAAGGTGCGCAAGGCCGGGCGAGCCGTGATGATATGGCCGCCCGGCCGGGCGCGAGCCAAGCCGATCAGTGTGCGTTGGGAATGCAAAAGGCGACGGATTGGTGCCCGCCGCCTTCCGAAAATTCTAGGTTCGGATCAGCCGCTACATCGGGCTTCACATACCCTGTTGCAGCTGTTGGGCCGCACGGTAGTGGTGCTCGTAGACCGGCAGTGCCTGCTGCGCATAAGTCCGCAGAACTGGGCTAGGTCCTGACGCCCCGTAGGACCGTGTCATGACAATCGCCTGCTGGTGCGATTGCAGCTGCTGCTGGACGTACAAGCTGTCGAAAGCCGGGCCTGCCGGGGTCGCCGAAAGGTCCGATAGCATCGCCTGCTGGGCTGGGCTCGGCGCAACAACGGTGGAACCGGTATCCACGACCTCACCCTGGCCGACGTTGCTGCCGACCTGTGCGCCGCGGGCGGCTCCGGCGCTTGCCCCCTCTAAACCGCCGACCGGGCCGCCTGACAGAGTGCCGCCAATCACGCCGCTCGCTGCCCCGGTCGCTGCGCCAACCGCACCGCCGGCCACCGCGAACGGCGCCGCGAGAACGCCACCCACCGGGCTGCCGGCGTCGGCTCCCTGTAACCGATCGTAGTTCTGCTCACCGCCGACCAAGGCTGCGTTGGCCGACCGGTGATCGCGGATCGCCTCCTCGGCGTAGGCACGTACCGCCGGGTTGCGGGTTTTCGAGAGTGCGATCTCGGCCGCCTGGATCTCGTAGGCGTTCGCTTCCAGGGAGCGGACGCGGAACTCTGTGAACCCCTGAGCCAGCGCTGGGGCCGAAACGGACAGCACTAAAGCGGATGCCACGGCGTAGGATTTGAACATAGTCAACCTCGGAAAGCTTGATATGCGGACCGCTTCGGCGGCGGGGCGTTCGGCAGTTCCGATACGCTCCCCGATCACGGTCACGCTTCGACCGTCCAACAGTGCATTGTCTAGCCGGTTCCTGGCACAACGTGCTCAAGTTCCCCCAAACCGGGCGAACGCGGCTGCTTAGGTCGAGTGCAAGCTGGCATCGCGCGGAACAGATTGCCTACCTTGAGGCTTGCCGCCGGCGATCGCTGCGATGTGCTGGCGATCGACGGAGAGACGGTCGTGCGCTGTCGAGCCCTCATATCTGTGGCCGTTATCACGGTCATGCATGCCTCACCCGCCGTCGCGCAGACTCAGGAGGAACAGGCTCTAGCTCTGCTTCGGGCGTCAAGCGCACAATCCGCCATCATCACGTTCTGCGGCAAGCACTACGCCATCGACGGCACGACCGCGCTGCGGATCTCCCAAACCGCGCGAGACGTGGCGACCAAGGTGCTTGGCCAAGCACAGGCGAATGCCGCCTTCAAGGACGAATTGGCGCGGCGCTACGCCGAAGTGAAGGAAATTGGTGAGCAGCAGTGGTGCGCAGAGCAGCGTGCGGCGTTCGCAGACGGCGCACCTCAGATTTTCAAAAACTGAGGTGGCAAGCGGGCGCTTCAGTCCGTCGACATCGTTGGCATAGGGGCTTTCGTCGGCGATTGGCTGAATGCGAGGCACTAACCGAGACCTCTGATCACGAAAAAGCCCGCGCCGGCGAACCGGGCGGGCTTCAACAGCTTCGGGATCGGGGGAAGAAATTCCAAAGCCAGCCCCGTTCGTATCATCGCAGCGCACAAAAGGCATTGCGCTCTAATTACGCGCCCACTCAATTGTGATGTTGCTTGCCACTGATCCTAAGTCTCGTTTGCGATCGGATCAGCAGGAGGGAGGCTGGCACCGGCAGCGCGCAAGGCATCCATCAGGGCATTCACCTGCGTGATTGTGACCATCGGCTCGCCTGGACTGTTCTCGGCCCGATGCAGGACGCTGAGAGGCACCTTCGCCCGCATTGCGAGCATTTTGGGCTCCCAACCGACCGAAACGCGAGCGGCGCGGATCTGAGGATCCGTGATCACGCCTTTTGCTCCCATGACCCGCGACTGAAACAGAAGTCTTTCCACCGCAAGCTTAAAACGGGCGCTACTTGCCGCCACCGCTCTTATAGGCCTCGACGGCACGGCGGCAGTTCGAGGACATCTGGCTCATGTTCTGCTTGAAGCAGGCGTCCATCTGAGGGCTGTTCGGGTCGATGCCGGCACAGAACGCGATGGCGTCACCAGCACAATAGGTCTGCAGATCCGCGTTACCACGTTTAGGTGCCTGCGCTGAGGCGGGGATGGCGATAGCGATGAGGCTGAAGGCGAGGATGAGACTGCGCATTTTTGCTATGTAGCTGTCATGAGCCCGCCGACGAGGGCAGCTCGGCGCGACCTGAGCCCCTGTCATCACCCCGGAGGAGAAAATGAGCCCTCCCGAACCTAATCGTCTGATCTATGCCAGCCCCAATGGCGACCACTGGCACCTGCTGTTTGACCCTACGACCGGGCACAGCTTCGTTCGACACACCGGCAATGGCGCGTCAGGCGGCCATGTGACGGATATCAGTCTCGCGACATTCCTCGCATCTGGCCGCAATGGCCCTGAGCATCAGGAACTATGGCGGTTGATCCGCATGTTTGCGGATGAAGCGGGTACCATGCCGCCCGTCGCCGTAGCATAGGCGAAGAACCGCCGAGGCATATCATTCGAGCTCAGATCTTTCCGCCGATCTCACGGCGCCGGATCTCGCCAGCAGCCCGCGCCCCAGATGCAGATGCGTAGGCGTAGGGCGAACGTTCCGAACGATTGCCGTCCGCCGAGGTGATGACCCAGCGGAAGCAGCCTGCGTGAACCGTGCAGGGCACAACGTCGACGCGCGCTAACCGTCCGCCCAACCTCATAATCCAACGGAATGCCTCACGAGCCATCCGTCGTCTACGGGATCTACGGTGATCAAGTTTCGGACTATGACTCTGCCAGCTCGGCCCCGCCGCCCGATCTGATCACGGGCTGACGGGGGAATTCGTCTATCTCACCGGCGTGCAGGTAGGGTGCCGGGATCTTGTTAGCGCGCCGTGACCTGCGCGGGCTTGGCGCTGTGTCGGAATAGCCCTCGCAGAAGCCGGAACGGCAGTAGCACCAGCTTAGCTAAGCCGTGCGCGACCATGACGGTGGCGACGGCTAGAAGGGCGAGAAGGGTGTTGCGCAACGCAATGCACTCCAAGACGGAGTAAGCTCGGCGATCCGTCACCGCCATTGCCCTTAGGAGACGCCCCGAAGACGGCGAGACTGTGAAGCTTCTTGGCTGCGTGCGCTCGCGAAATCAGCCTGGGATGACGTCAGGTACGCCTGATCGGGGTGCTGCGTAGGCAACACCTACCAAGTCCTCTCGTCGCCAGACTATGCGAACGGTTGACGGCATCGGCTCCTGGCCGATCGCGAGTTCGAAGTAGCGCGGCACTGCGAGGCCGGGCGGAAAAGCCAGGCAAGCACCCACGGGGGAGTGGTTCGTCACGATACAGCGGACTCCTGCATCGACCCCTGGGAAGGCAACATGGCCTTCGATGGTAGCTTCGACCCGAAGCTTCGCGCGGCGATCCTGCATATCAGCACACGGCCTGGATGTATTCCGATCGGGCGCAGGTTGTATCCACCAGCATACATCTAAGAACTCAGTCCAGTATAATAGCGATCCAGCCCGACAGGCGTTGGAATACCATTTGGTGATGTATGATTAGCGCAACCCTAATCACGCATGCAATCAAGCGTCGTGCAGGTCTGTTTTATTTACATCTATGGATGCTGCATCGCCCTGCTGTCCGTCCTGGAGCCTTGGCACGGGACGTAGGGTGAGGCCACGGCAGACCATGTCATGGGTGGGTGCGGATACTGAACCGAAAACGGACCTCAGCGCTTCCCTATAGCCGACGCGATCCTCCTGCGCTGAGGCAAGGAGGAATTCCATGCGAATGTTTGTTCTCGCCGCGCTTGCTGGTTGTGGCTTCGCCGGTCTGGTCCTTCCCGCCTCAGCCGTGCCGGCTGGCCCCGTAGCCGGCGTTTCTTCGGCTTCCGATATGCTCACCAATGTTCGGATGAGACGTCACCGCATGCGCCGACGCTCGATGATGCGGACGCAGCGGAAGTACCCCGGTGCCAGCTTCGTCCGGAACACCACTCGCGGTGCACCGGCCGGCAGCGGCGGTGGCAACGGAACGACTGGCAGCTACGCCGCGCCGAGCGGGAAGTAGCCTTCGTCTCAACCTCGCCCCTGGCCCGCCCGGTTCGCCGGCGCGGGCTTTTCTTTGGTCTGTGCAGCTAACAACCGGCCCGGCAAGTTGCGGATCTCACCAGAATGTCGTGGTCGCCGATCGTCATGACGCTGATAAGTTGCTCACCCCGCTTCCAGAGCATCGAGCACGCCGCGGCTCCAAATGGCGCGCAGCTCTCAGCTTCGGGGTAAGTCTCGCAGGTACTCTCGCGCTGATCGCATGTTCTGCTCAATGCCGGTACCGGCCGCCAGCCAAGGCTGAGAAGCGCGACCCGGGCATCGGGATAGAGGGTGTTGGGCTTGAACTTCGGCATCGGCTCAACCGCCTGAGCCCCACCCACAGCAATAGCGATGGTAAGGGCTGCGAGGGCTGTGCGCATAGCGGCGAGATAGCTTTCAAGATGGCCGAGTCGGGGTAGTTACGCAGGAGGCGTTACCGCCCACGAAGGAAGAAGAACCAGATCAGAATGAGGACGGGGATCGGCACCCCTAACAGCCACAGCAAGCTACCGGTCAGCATATCGTCCTCCTTGAGGTGGCTGAGTAAGCCAAGAGGGCGCAGATCCGTTCCCAGAGGCCAGATCGTTGCGATGCCGGTCAGAGGGAGGCCACCTGGCCATTCATCAGCTGTAGGCAGTTTAACTAGCTTGCTTGCCCTTGTGTCCGCGACCTGGACCCGGCTTCCGGTGATGGTTCCGCGTCGGCTTGGCCCCGACAAGTGCGTTCGTCTCGTTTTCTCCCCGCACGGCCATCGCCACTGCCCTGAAATCATTGCACAGGCGCGGTTCCGCGACCTCCGCAGCGCGTGGACACGTTCGACCCCATGCCTCCCGATCAGCCCTCGCCGAGCGATGCCTGGAGGATACGATCACACTGAATGACAAGCCGCATTGGGGGCAGCAAACCGGGACGAAACGCATGGGCGATCCTGGGTACACCCAGAAACGGTCGGAGCCCGCAAACCGATCAACGATCTGTGTTCAAGATACGATGAGTTGTGCTGCAGGCCTACCTAAGGACAAGCTACGTCGTTTTTTCATTGCAGATCAGACCTTTGATCGATCGAAGTCGCTTCCTAGTTCAAAGCTCGGTTCGTTCATCGACGGCGTCTTGGGCAAGGGGCGTGAGGAAGGCTACACCAACGCCCCCCTCAATCTGCCGGCGGACGGTCGCTTTATGACGGCCGACGAGGATCGGCTGCCCAAGGGCAAGAGGCGTGTCTATGAGCAGGGCTACGCCCGAAGCTGACAGATTAATGATTTGGGCGACGACGGATACGCCGTTCCCGAGGCTGACCTCAACCGTCGTGCGATTGGGAACGATGCGGCGGCTGATGCGAACCGTATTAGGGATTTGCGCCTGCTGTTGGCTCAGTTCGATGAGACGCCTCGCGATCGAGCCAGGCGTCGGGTTCTGGCTCGTGACCCGGACGGCGAAATCACACGCGCTCGCCCGAATAACCATGGTTTGAAATTGACCGACATTTCGAATGCTGCAGGTCAGCTTGTGATCGACGTGTGGGAGGATAACCGACCGGAGTTTGATCCCGGCCGCCGAGATATCTACGGTCACTGCGTGGAATTCGAAGCCGTCGCTCGCCTGGCACAAAGCCGGGAGAATGACCGGGTATCGAGGCGTAGGTCGGCGTTCGTTCATAACTGAAACATAAGATATCAGTATTAAGACCGCGTTTGAATTTGTAGATGGCAGCAATCTTTGATCGGAAAATGAAAATACAGTTCTGAGTTGTACAATCAGTGTAATTCTACCCCTTCCGCACCCAAAACCGGATCCCGGCCCCGCCGCCGTTCTCGGGGATGAACTCCAGGCCGGCGTTCATGACCGAAAATCCGCCGCTGCTACGACCACGGCCGCCGTGACAGCTGCAACAGCGCAGTCCTCGAACGCGTATTCTAGGCCGGCCGCCTCAAGCGTGCGTTCGACGCCCACCAGCACGACCGCTACGCCGATCGCCAGTAGCCGACCCTTGAGCATGCTCATCCAGCTGTTTCGGCAGTTGTGGTCTCTCGGATGCCGAGCCATTCCAGTGCGGCCGGTCGCGACTCGAAGACGTGCCGTTGAGCCGCGAAGGGCGCCGGCCGCTCGACCGCCGGCGTCTCATCAAGCAACTCGACCTGCCATGTGTCGCTCGGGCCGCTGCGGCGAACGCTGCGCACCAAGCCCGCGATCACGACGCCATCAAGCAACACGTCGTAGCTGCCGGGTGCCAGTTGCTCCACGGTGTAGGTCACTGGTGTTCCTTGTCCTTGCGGAAACCCGCGAAGAAGCGGGTCAGGCTGTCTAGGTCGGCGCCGTCTGAAGGCTCCGTCCCTGGCGCTGGCACTGACCGGCCATCCTTGTATGCGATCTCGTGCATCACGTGGGTTAGCAGCGATGGCCACTCTACACCGTGATCCTGCAGGAGGCGCGCAGCCTTGGCCAGAGCAATGGTCTGCTCCGCAGGCACTGCCCCATCCGTGATCAGCGCGTCGAGCGCGCGTTCTGAGAGCGCAGTGCAGAGACCCAGAACTTCCGACAGCCGTCCGGGGGAGGCGGGTTCGACGTTCACGCCGGGTCCTTCCGGCGCAGTTTCACGCCAGGCTCGCCGCCGTTGATGAACTCCACGCCCGCGGCTTCGAGGGCGCGTTTGATCGCTTCAGCATTGGCCGCTGTGATCCCCAACGGGCCGTCCTGCAGTTCGGCTCGACGCACCGTCGCAACACCGACCCGGGAAGCGTCTGCAACCTCTTGAGCTGTCCAGCGCAGGAAGGCGCGAGCCGCTCGCAGTTGGCCTCCTGTGATTGTCAAAATATCACCTGATCGCCAGTTGACCACTCATTGACCGAGTGATATTCAAACTATCACACGGTCACTGAGCGATCAACGCCATGCCCCACCGCACCGTCTCTTGGACCAAGCTCTCTCGCAGCTTGCACGATGCCAAGCCGGCCATCCCCGTCGGCCTGCTCAGCGCCCGCGCCCTCTGCCAGGGCTTCGCCCGGTTTCAGCGCCGCCCCTTCATCGTCGCCGGCAAGTTCGACCGCTCCGCGATCATGGCCGCCGCTGCGGTCGCCGCCACCAACCGGCAGGAGCGGCTTGGCCTCACTCGCGCCGCCGCCTTGTCCACCGGCCTTAAGGCCGCCTGGCAAGCCGCCAAGATGGCCCGCACCGCCGTCGCGCACTGACCTTCTGACCGCGCCGGCCTGACCCGCCCCGCTACGGGGCACCCCTTCACCACCGACCCACCGCCACGAGCCCTCACCGGAGCCCGAACGATGTCCTATGCCCGCATCCCCGATTTCAGCCAGCCCGCCCCGGTTCGCGCCGCGACCACCGCCCGCCGTCAGCTGCCGGTGGACCACCGCTACCGCAACCTGCCCGACGAGCAGCAGCCCGGCACCATTGAGCCCTGGCAGGCCGTCGCGCCCGTTCGCCCCGACACGGCGCACAGCCGGTCCCTGCGCTTCCTCGATGTCGCCGGCGAGCTGCTGGCGGCCGTCGCGATCATCGGCGGCGGCATGGTGCTCACCGGCCTTGCCACCCTGCTCTGACCCGACCCGCACCCGAGCGGGCCGGTCGCCCGCGCCCCTCATCCGAGGATCCCGCGATGTCCTTCCGCACGTCCCTCAAGAACCTGATCCGCCGCGATGCCGAGCGCCCGAGCCTTCGGGAGCGCGCCGCCGAGTTGCGGGCCAGCATCCCCGCGTCCAAGCCCCAGGCCGAGCCCTCGGCGCCCGAACCGACGCATGCCGACCAGGTCGCGCAGGCCGGTCTCACCGGCGACGTGCTGGCCGTCAGTGGCATCGACCATCGCGACGGCACGGTCTCCTATGCCGACGCCACCGGGAAGGTTTCGCGCCGTCCGATGGCGCACTGGGTCGGCTTCAACGCGATGCAGATGCACAGCCACGTGCAGGGCGAGATCGGGCGCCGGCGCATCCTTGAGGCCAACCACCTCCCGGGCGATGCGCATGAGGCCTGGGAAGCCCGGATCCGGCGCGAGCTGCGCTCCGATGCGGTGCACGCCCTCGCATTCCGGCACGATCGCGCCTTCGAGGCCGCCCAAGCGATCCGCACTGGGATCGAGCCCGCGACGCAGGCCTTGCGCGAGCAGGCCGACGCCGAGCTGCTGGCGCTCGCCCCGGTCTGGGAGGAGGCGGTCGACCTCTACCAGCGCCTGTCGGACGAAGAGAACCTGATCAGCGAGACCGCCAGCGAGGACGGCTGGCCGGGTCCCGCGCCGGCTGGTGCTGGACCTGAGTGGCGCGCCTGGTTTCAGCAGAAGGAGGACTGGCGCGAGCGGTCCGGCGTAGCCTCTGCGGAGGAAGCGGCCAGCGAGGCCGGGACCGCCCTCCACAAAATCGAGATCCAGATCGCCGAGCTACCGGCCGCCTCGCTCGCTGGCCTGCGCCTCAAGGCCCGAGTCGGTCAGCGCAGCGACGACATCGGCGTGGAGTGGCCCGAAGGTCTGAGTGAAGGCCTCGCCCGGGACATCCTGGCGTTCACCGAGGCTCAGGGAGCGCCGCCGAAGCCTGCGATCGGCACCAGCCTCGTCGACCAGATCGACTTCGCGTCCGCCTCGCTGGAGGAACTGCAGTCGCTCCACGACCTGGCGGATCGCGTCGGCAGCTTCGCCTACGCCCTGGTCTGGACAGGCCGATGCCACACTCGCGGGTGGGATGAGAGCAAGAACCCCGGCGACCAGTACAACGCCGTCGGCAAGCTGATGCAGTGGTTGGGCGACGCTCTGACCGACGTCGAGACCGCGGCCAACGACGAGGCGCGGCGGCGCAGGCCCACGACCAGCAGCGATCGCGAGACTCGGCTGGAGATGCTGGCCCTGCCGGTCATCCAGAACGGCGATCCGGACCAGACCGAGGCCTTCGCCCGGGAACTGCTGGCCCACGCCGAGGCCGAGCGGGCAGGGCGCTGATCCGCCCCCCCTTCTTTCTGTCGCCGTGCGTACCGCCCCGGCCGGATCCCGCCGGGCCTCCCCATCACACCACGAGACCTGACATCATGGGCGACGTGCTCACCTTCACCCCGCGTCCGAAACCGGCCGCCCCCGAGATCCTAAAGCCGCTGGCCGGGCCCGCACTCCGCGCCAGCCTGGAGGAGGTCGCCCAGGTCGCCCTCGACGCCGCGGATCGCATCATTGCCGTGCTCGACCGCATGGACGGGAACACGGACCTAGAGGACGGTGGCGATGCCGAGCCGTCCCTGGCCACGCCCGAGAACCATCACGCCAGCCAGGTCACATGGCTGCGCGGCAACGATCAGGACCGCGAGGCCGAGGCGCCTGAGACCGTGCTGCCGGAGGTGGCGATTGATGTCGCCTCGACGGTGATCGAGGTCGAGGCCCTGCGCTGGGGCGGGCGCGGGAACGTGCTGGCCGCGGCCGGCGCCTACCTGTTCGACCTGTTGGAGCGGGCCTGATGCCGACGCTCCTGCCGAACCACCCGGCACGCCTGCGCGTCCTACCCTGGCCCACGGTTGGCCGCCTCGTGTTCCTGGTGGCACGGATCCGCTGGCTCGACATGCGCGCTCACGCCCTGGTTGGCCGTGGGGCGGGGCTCGCGGATGACCGGCTGCTGCGCTTGATGCGGAAATGGCTGGCCTGTCACGAGGCTGTCGCCGGCCTGCTGCCGGGCATCCCAGAGCCCAAGCATGTCGCCGAGGTGCGGGCGATCTTGATGGGGACAGGGCACAGGGGCTAATTTCGGAGTTCAGAGAGCAGCAGATTTATCATGAATCTTAAACAGCAGATCCAAGCAGCTCGTCTATTTCTATCAGCCACACCTGCGTTAGCTAATTGGATTGGTCTTACCACAACATTAGTTTGGGTCCTGAAAGCTGTTTGGTTCGATCATGTGCCCGAACTGTTCCCGGGTGCTTACGATCTCGGGAGAGTATTCGAAGGTTTGTTATCAGCGTTATTAGCTGGATATGTATTTTACATTCTTTTTGCACTATACCCAGAATATCAGTCGCGCAGACGCCTTTATCCATTCGTGTTCGGGAAAATCAGGGGTCTCGTTGGAGATTGCATGCATATTTTTCTAGAAACAAATAACGCCTCAAAGCGCAATCTTATTCTAAGCAACGCTACATCTGAAGATATACTAAGCAGCTTTACGGCTGTAGACACAAGCATTTCCCCGCGCATGGGGCATTGGCATAATGGGGCATTTGTACCGGTGAAATGGTGGCATTATTTTAGAAATCAGCAACTAAGAAGCCAAGAGACAATAAAAAGCTTGTTTGATCAGGGCCATTTTCTTGATTCTGAATTGGTTGCACTGCTAACGGATATAGATACCTGCTCATTTCTCATGCAGGTAAAACTGACAGCTGAAATTGTGGTGACTGCAGGGCAAGCAGTCGACAATCCAAACCTTAGTGTTTGGGCGCCGGAATTTGCAAAATATGCTGCGCTGTGCCGGCGGCTAGCAGAATGGCATGACAACCATCGAGGCCCAGACACGCTACCCCTTGTCGGGCAGGAGTGGGGCTGATCAAGCCTGCGCAGCAGCTACCCAGGCGTCCTTGACGTTGACTTAACCGTGCCGTCCGGCCGACATGCCATGTCCGGCTGGCGCGCGCTCTGTGCGAGTCGCCGGCACCATCAGGAGACACCGCCGCCGCAAGTCGACCCCTGAAAAGCCAACGGCCCCCCAGTCGCCAAACTGGAGGGCCGTCGAAATCAAAATGGCCTGTGAGGCCCGATGCACCCCTCACAAGCCATGAAGACGCCCCTGGCGTCAAGCGGGAACGCCAATTCCCGCGACGATGAGGCTTTGTCTTGTGGACCGGACGCCCTCGCGGCGGCCCGGAACGCCTTGTTGCGGCCCTTTCACGGGGCCGAGGACCATGTTTGCCGACGAGATCCGCCGCGCCATCGAGGCCGCCGACCGAATCACCCTGCCGCAGGTGACGGCGTTGCTCTGGCGCGCCTATGGCGAGGGGAAGGTCTCGGAGACCGAGGCCGAGGCCCTGTCCGGCTTGATTGAGGCGCGGACACTTCTCCCCCGATCCGGGGGAAATTCCCGCTCCCGTATTTTCGGGAGCTCGCCCAGCTCGGCGAGCGCGGCTTATTCGGAAAGCTCCGAAAAACCCCAGAGCAGCCCCAGGAGGCCCGGCGTCGGCTCTAGGCCACGCACAGGCGCCTCGATGGAGCGCCGCCGCCGCTGGGCCGCCTCTGGCCGCATGCCGCTCGGTCTCGCCGCCAAGTTCACCCATGCCGAGCAAGGCGTGCTTGCCCTGGTCGCCGCCGAGACGGCCCGGCGCGGCGATTGCCGGCTGGCCGTGGGCCACGTCGCCGCAATCGTAGGCGTGTCCGAGACTACCGTGCGCAATGCCATCCGCGAAGCGCGCAAGCTCGGGCTGGTCACGGTCGAGGAGCGCCCCGTCACAGGCTTCCGCAACCTGCCGAACATCGTCCGCATCGTCTCGGCCGAGTGGACCGCCTGGCTGCGCCTGGCCCGGAAGGGCTCCATCCCTCAGGGGGGTGGGTGCAAAACCCCGCAGCGCACGCCTACTGAAGTTCTGATCCTGTCAGAATCGGGGAAAATCGAACCGAAAAAGGGCTGCCGACAAGCGGCTGGCGACCTCGACCGAGCGACACGTCCTCGAATCCGCGCGGGTGGTCGCGCGGGCTGAGCCATGCGGTGACGGTCTGCAGGTGATCGATATGAAGAACGAGATGGTTGCACGCCCAGCGCAGCTTCGTGGCGGTTGCAGCGTTGCCATGCGATGACAGCTTTCGAACTGATCCGTGCCTTCGCCCACGATGCCACCGTCGGCATCGTCGTCACCGACCCGATGATTGAGCCACCTGGCCCGACGATCCTCTACGCCAACATCGCCTTTGGCTGGCTCGTCGGGCGCGAACTCGACGACATCGTCGGGCACAGCCCCCGGTTCATGCAAGGCCGGGAAACCCGCCGGGAGACGCTCGACACCTTCCATCGTGCCCTAGCCGCCGGCGAGCGCTTTCATGGCTATCTCGCCAACTACCGCGCTGATGGCACCAAGTACCGGGCCGAGATCGACTGCCGGCCGCTGCGTGCCGCCGATGGTCGGATCGAGAACTTCGTCGCATTCGAGCGTGAGGTACTGCGCCGGATCGGACGCCCCACGATCAGTGCAGCTGGACGCTACGAACCCATCAGCGAAAGTAAGGATCCGTTAACAGAAGCGCTCCGGGCACTCGCCGTCTTTGAGCACGTATAAGTTGTATATCTACAGGAATTCGCTATGTGAATACTGACATTAAAACATAACTTGTATCAATATTTCCGCTTCAGAAGCAAATCATTCTCCCGTTAAATCATAAGTAACGATTCCGGTTTAGTGTCTAAGCCATACGGTGTCACTCTTTTGAATGCGCCGGTGGGCTACACCGTAGGCCGTTGGCCTCCTGGGTGTCGTCGAGCAGCCTCAACGATCCCCGGAGAGAAGACCATGTTCGGTGGAATGCGTCCGCACGCCGATCACGCGGCAAAGCTCGAAGCGCTCGACCGCTCGCAGGCGGTGATCGAGTTCCGGCCCGACGGCACCATCCTCACCGCTAACCTCAACTTCCTGACGGCGATGGGCTACACCCTGCCTGAGGTTGAGGGGCAGCACCACGGCATGTTCGTCGAGGCCGCACACCGCGACAGCGCCGAGTACCGCGCGTTCTGGGATGCCCTACAACGGGGCACGTTCCAGTCCGCCGAATTCAAGCGCATCGCCAAGGGCGGTCGGCCCGTGTGGATCCAAGCGAGCTACAACCCGGTGCTCGACCGAGCTGGGCGCGTCGTCAAAGTGGTCAAGTTCGCCGCCGACATCACCGCACAGAAGATGCGCGCCCTCGATCTCGACGGGCAAATCAGCGCCCTGCACCGCTCGCAGGCGGTGATCGCCTTCGATCCGGCAGGCACGATCCTCGATGCCAACCAAAACTTTCTCGACGCCGTCGGGTATCGCCTCGATGAGATCGTGGGCCGCCACCACAGCTTGTTCGTCGATGTCGCCGAGCAGGCGGGGGCGGCCTATCGTGGGTTCTGGGACCGCCTCGGACGCGGTGAGTTCGCAGCTGGCGAGTTCCGCCGCATCGCCAAGGGCGGACGCGAGGTCTGGATCCAGGCCACGTACAATCCGATCAAGGATGTCGACGGCACAGTGCTGAAGGTGGTGAAGTTCGCCACCGACATCACCGCGCATGTACACGAACGTCAACGCCGAACCGAAGCGCAGCGCGCGATCGGCCACGACCTCGACGCGATCGGCGGCGCGGTCGAGAATGTCACCCGGCAGACCGCGGAGGCCATCGGCACGGTCGGACAGGTGTCGAACGACATCCAGTGCGTGGCCTCGGGTGCGGAGGAGCTCTCCGCCTCGGTCGGCGAGATCAGCCAGCAGGTCAGCCACGCCGCGCGCATGGCCGGTGAGGCGGTCGAACAGGCCCGGCACACGGGAAGCATCGTGGCGGGGCTGAGCGGGCAGGCGGCGCAGATCGGCGATGTCGTGACCATGATCCAGGGCATCGCCTCGCAGACCAACCTGCTGGCGCTCAACGCGACCATCGAGGCGGCGCGCGCGGGCGCGGCGGGCAAAGGCTTCGCGGTGGTCGCCAGTGAGGTGAAGGCCCTGGCCGAGCAGACCGCCAAGGCGACGGACCAGATCCGCGGGCAGATCACCGCGACGCAGACGGCGACCCGGGAGGCGGTCGATGCGATCGGCTCGATCCAGGGCACGATCCGCGGTCTGAACGAGGTCTCGGCCGCGATCGCGGCGGCGGTGGAGGAGCAGTCGGCGGTGACCCGGGAGATGTCGGGCAGCATGCACACGGCCGCACACGGCGTGACTGCGATCGCCGGGGGCATGGAGGCGATCGCCCGGGCGAGCGAGCAGGTCGACGCGGCAACGCGGCAAGTGCGGGAAGCCACACGGGCGGTCGCCTGACGATGGCCCGAGCCTCTGCTTGACCACAGCAATCCTTCAGGACGACTGGGCACAGCTAACGGAGGTGGGCGCCGCCGTGCATCGTAACCTCGATGATGCGCTCGCGGATCTCGTGCGTGCGGCGGTCGAAGACCCGACTGCATCCTACGCGGCGAGTTGTGCCCGCATCGACCGGGCATTCGAGGACCGGATGGCTCCATATCAGCACTTGGCTTGGGCGATGGACCAAGCCGCGGCGTTGCAGCGTAAGCTCAAGGATGGCCTGCGCCAAGGACCATATCGAACTGACGGGAATGACCCCAAGGGAGCTGCATCGTGACCGGAGCAATCATCCCGCTGCGGCTGAAGCGTGACCAGGCATCTGCGCTCGCTGGTTTCGACGCACTGGCGGCGGAACTGCTGGTCGAGGGGCAAGCCCCGAATCTCTCGGTTGCGCGGCTCGACGCTATTCTGGGGAAGCTCCGCGGACAGAGGGCCCAGCTGGCCGCGATCCTGGCTGATCTGGAGGCGCGCGCCCCGAGCTGCGACGCACGGATCGAGGCTATCAACGCTGACCTCCGCGACGGCGCGCGCGAGGGTGTGGCTCAGATCGACCTGTTCATCCACCAGGCAGAGCGCTGCAGGTCGAAGGCTGAGCAAAGTCGACCGGCTATCTGATCCCGCTTCCGCGTCCTGAAGCTGCTGTTCC
>NZ_JAKSYJ010000164.1 GCF_022829365.1 Methylobacterium sp. J-077
CGGCACCAGAAGTGTTCATGCCAGCCTTCACCGCTTGGCCGGCTGCGCTCGCCCGACCAGCTCCGCCGGCCAAGCTACCCGTGGTGGAGCGGACTACCGCGCACTAACTTTAACCTTGGACCACCCTGTGGGGGCCGATCACATCCCGGGCAAGCGCGGTCGGAAGAACAAGATCCGCCACGACAAGCGCCGCTACCGGGAACGCTGGCGGATCGAGGCGACCTTCAACCGCCTCAAAGACCTCCGCCGCATCGCCACCCGATACGACAAGCTCGCCCGTAACTACGCCTCAGCTGTCGCCATCAGCGCCTTCTGGTGCTGATCGAGTCCAGACCTGGGATTGCCCCTGTTTGGTGGACACCGAGAACGCTTTCGCGTGAGGTGTTTGTCCAATGCCGAAGAGTCGTCCCCCTTACCCCACCGAGTTCCGCCGACAGATGGTCGAGTTGGCCCGCGCCGGGCGTGATCCGAACGA
>NZ_JAKSYJ010000179.1 GCF_022829365.1 Methylobacterium sp. J-077
AGGCGGCTGCCATCGACAGCACCTACGTGCGGGCGCATCGCTCCGCCCACGGGGGTAAAGGGGGGCGCAGGCGCAAGGCATCGGCCCCTCCCGCGGCGGCCAGACGACCAAGATCCACGCGCTCACCGATGTCCTCGGCCGGCCCGGCGTCCTTCTGCTGACGCCCGGCAACGCCAGCGACGTCTCCACCGCCCCAGCCGTGCTGGCCGAGGCACCCGGCCGGATCCGTCGCCTGGCCGCCGACAAGGGCTACGACGTCGACTGGCTGCGTACCGACCTGCGGGCGAAGAGCATCACGCCGGTCATCCCAGGTAAGCGCGGTCGCAAGCGACGCATCCGCCACGACAAGCGGCGGTATCGTGAACGCTGGCGCATCGAGGCGACCTTCAACCGCCTCAAGGACTTCCGCCGCGTCGCGACCCGATACGACAAGCTCGCCCGCAATTATGCTTCAGCCGTCGCCCTCGCCGCCGTCATCGCTTTTTGGTGCTGATCGAGTCCAGACCCTAGAGCCGTTCCCGATGGCATTGGGTCGTGGGTAGCGGTGACAGGCGCGTTCTGATTCGATGGCGCGCTTTCGAAGGAGAGCGCCATGCCGTCAGTTCTGTCGGTCGATCTGCGCGAGCGTGTGATCGAAGCGATCGAAGCAGGATCCTCACGTCGGCAGGCGGCAGAACGCTTCGGTGTCGGGAAGGCCAGCGCGATCCGTTGGCATGCGCGCTTCCGGGACGCGGGTGAGATCGCGCCGAAGCCCGCGGGCGGCGACCGGCCTCCGCCCGCCATCGAGGCTCATGCCGAAATGATCCTGGCGATCTGCAACGCGCATCCGCAGATCTTCCTTCGGGAACTGCGCGACACCCTGGCCAAGCGGGGCGTCCGAACCAGCACGAGCGGGTTGTGGCGGTTCTTCGGTCGCCGCGGCATCACCCGTAAAAAGGGGCTCTTCACGCAGCCGAGCAACAGCGCGAGGACGTGAGGGCCGCCCGCGAGGCGTGGTTCGACGGCCAAATCGATCTCGATCCCGACAGCCTCGTCTTCCTCGACGAGACGGCGGCCGCCACCAACATGGTCAGACCCTACGGTCGATCTCCACGCGGCGAGCGCTGCCGCATCGCCGTGCCGCACGGGCATTACAAGACCACCACCGTCACCGCTGCCCTGCGCACCGGCGGCCTCGTCGCCACCACCCTGTTCGATGGCGCGACCAACGGTGAGCGTTTCCGAGCCTACGTCACCGACACCCTAGTCCCGGTGCTGAAGCGTGGCGCTACGGTCATCCTTGACAACCTGAACGTCCACAAGGTCGCCGGCGTGCGCGAGGCCATCGAGGCGGCCGGCGCGCGTCTGCTCTACCTCCCGGCCTACAGCCCAGACTTCAACCCGATCGAGCAAGCCTTCGCCAAGCTGAAGGCGCTCCTGCGAACGGCCGCCGCACGCACGGTGCCAGACCTTTGGGCCGCCATCCGGGAGGCCTTCAAAGCCTTCCATCCGCACGAATGCCGAAACTATGTCGCCGCCGCTGGATACGATGCTTTCGACCCAACATGACCGGGAACGGCTCTAAGTGCTTGAAGATAATGGCGCGCCAGTCCGAACAAAAATGCGAACACTTATGTCATTGAGGTAGCGCGATAATTTTCGAGGCCCGGCTGCTGCCCGGCACACCGCTATCGCGGTGGACCTCTCCAAGCCACGACGCAGTCTCACAAACCGGACGTTCCGCAATGCGCCCAACCCGGTCATTTAGGTTACGGTGACGACATGCCGTAAGCAGACACTGCCGGCGGCGTTGGGCCATACGCATGAGGGCAGTCCGTAGTGTCGCCTCGTTAGTATTCGTCGCTATGCTGTTGGAATGATCCTCGCCGCTCCGCGATTTGCTTTTGGCGGCAAATCATTTTCATTCGAGCGATAATTGCTGATCAAATTTAAAATATTGATTTGAAATTCGCTCTGTCATTCAAAAATCGAGGCATCGAGCTGCCCTCAGCCGGAACGCTTCGATCCTGACTGGCTCGCGTCGGTCCTCGTAGCTGCGAAGCTGTGAGTTTGGCGCTAGTCAACTGCAGAAGGTCGCGTTCAAACGCAGACTACGACGCGAGTGCACGTCGCGGGAGAACGACGGTGTCCCAGCTTTTGGTCAGAGTGATGGTCGTGTCGAGCGGTGCAGGTTTCCCGAATAGGTAGCCCTGTCCGAAGGCGCAGCCCATGTCGGTCAGCATGTCGGCCTCCTCAACGTGCTCGATTCCCTCAGCGACCACCGGGATCTCGAGCTCGTCGGCCAGACGCAGGACGGTCTGGACGATGCGCCGGCTCGTGCGGTCCGCCAGCAACGTGCGCACGAAGGCTCGGTCAATCTTCAGCGTCGTGACCGGCAGCGTGCTGAGATAGCTCAGGGATGAGTAACCGGTGCCAAAATCGTCGATCGCCACGCCGAGCCCGGCGGCGCGGCATTCGGTCAATGCGGCAGCGGCGCGCTCGGGATCTCTCATGAGCAGGCTCTCGGTCACCTCGATCTTCAGGCAGCTCGGCGCGATGCCGGTTTGGGCGACGAGGTCGGCGATCATCTGCGGGAACGAGGCGGCGGCCAGATCGTGGCCGGAGACGTTGACGCTGATGAACGGTGGCCCCTCGATCCCGCTGGGGTTGTGCAGGGCGGCCAGCATGACCTCGGGCATCACCCGCCCGACTTCGGTGAGCGCGAACCTCGTGAGGTCGGCGATCAGCCCGGACGCCTCCGCCACCGGGATGAACTCCAGCGGTGGCACGAGCCCGCGCTGAGGGTGCCGCCAGCGCATCAGTGCTTCGAAGCCGGCGAGCCGGCGCGAGGCGAGGCGGACGATCGGCTGGAAGTGCATCTCGAACTGCCGGTCGGCGACGCCCGCCCTGATCTCACGTTCAAGAACGAGGGTGCTGAGCGCTGCGGCGAAACCACTGTCGATGGCGGGCGGGCGCGTGGCAGCGGGTGGAGGCGCGGCACCCTGCATCCGCTCCAACAGCGCCACGGTCTCGCGGTAGCGCTCCAGCACCACCCCGAGGCACATACATAGGATCGGATCGGTCTCGGCGATGCGGTGGGCGAGCTGCTGCTCGGTCACCGCGACGAGGGCGCTATCCTCCAGTGCCCGGACCGAGGCCGAGCGCGGGCGCCGATCGAGGATCGCCATCTCGCCGACAATCTCGCCGGGTCCGCGGTGCGCCAGGATGATATCCCCCTCCGGGCGCTCCAGAAACACCTCGAGCCGTCCGCCGACGATCAGATAGGCGGCCTCGCCTGGCTCGCCGGCTGAGAACAGCATCGCGCCGGCGGGCAGGAGTTTGCGGTCGAGCGTCGTGTGCAGTGCGTTCACCGCCTGGAACCCCAGCTACGGCACTCTAAAGGCCGGCTATTTCTGCCTACCATCGAAGTCTTAAAGGCCGACGAACACACTGACATTTTTGTGAATTAGTGGGCCATCCTTAACCGTCTCGCAGTCCGACCTTGCAACACTCAACCTGGGACCCACCCGAGGAGATGATGCGATCATGACAGCTGCCCGACGAATGCGCGCGACCGGCCCGGTCGTGCGTCGGGTGGCTCCCGGTCTCGTGGGGACCGCGAGCCTAGTCGCGTTCCTCGTATTGCATGCCGTTTTTCCGGCTCCGTTCGAGCGGCTCGAGCTGTTCGCCAGCGATACCCTTCAGCGGCTGGCGCCACGCGGGCCGGTCGCGAAGTCGGTCGTCGTCGTCGATGTCGATGAGGAGAGTTTGGCCCGCCACGGCCAGTGGCCATGGCCACGCATCCTCGTCGCCGACCTCGTCGGCGCACTTCAAGACATGGACGCTGGCGTGATCGCGCTCGACATGGTCTTCGCCGAACCCGACCGGACCTCGCCCACCCAGCTCATTCCGGAATGGGAACGACGCTTCGGCTTCCGGGCCACGACGGATCGCGCTTCGTTGCCCGACCACGACGCGGTGCTGGCGGGCGTGTTCGACCGAGGCCGGGTCGTGGCCGGCTTCGCACCGATCGACGAGACCAAGGGTCAGGCGCCGGATGGTGTCGCCCCGTTCGCCGTGATCGGTGTGGCTGAACCCAACGGGGTCCTCCGGTTCCGCGGGGCGGTGACAAACCTCCCCGTGCTCGACGCGGCGGCGAGTGGCCACGGCAGCTTCTCGCTCAAGGCTGGAGCCGACGAGATCACCCGCAGGCTGCCGATGGTCGTGCGCGTGGGCGATCGCTTGGTTCCTTCGCTCGCCCTCGACGCCCTCCGGGTGCTTCAGGACGAGGACACGATCAAACTGCGGACGGAGGTCGTCGGGGGCGTGACGACCGGGTACACCGTTCGAGTCGGCGACATCGACCTGCCGCTCGACGTCGCGGGGACTTTGAGGCTACGCTTTCCAACCGCACGCTCGACCCGAACGATCCCCGCATGGAAACTTCTCGACCCGGTCGAACGGTTCAGATTGTACGATGAGGTCCGCGGCGCGGCGGTGTTCGTCGGAACGAGCGCGGTCGGCCTATCCGACCTTCGGCCGACACCGATGACTGTGTACGAACCTGGGGTCGACCTCCACGCCATCGCCCTAGAGCAGGCGTTGAGTGGCGCTCACTTGGTCCGTCCGGCCTGGGCCGCCGGTGTGGAGCGCGTGGTCGCGCTGACGCTTGGGCTCGCCGCGGCGTTCGCCTGCACGCTCGTGTCCTTCGCCGCCGCAGGGCTCGTTGCGGCGGTGCTGGTCTCGATCCCGATGCTGGCGGACTGGGTCCTGTTCACCCGCTCGGACCTCCTATTCGACGCGACGTTGCCGACCCTCGCCGTCGCGGCAGCGTTCGCCACGGCTGTCGTCGTCCGGTACGCCGGCGTCGAGCGGGCGTCGCAGCGCCTGCGTGCGGCGTTCACCCACTATCTGTCTCCGGACCTCGTGGCGGCGCTGGCGAGCGACCCGGGCCGGCTCAAGCTCGGGGGCGAGAGCCGCGAGATGACCTTCCTGTTCACAGATCTGGAGGGCTTCACCGCCATGACCGAGGCGGCCGGCGCGGAGGCGCTGGTTCAGTTGCTAAACGCCTATCTCGACGGGATGTGCTCGATCGCGATGGCCCACGGCGGTACGGTGGACAAGATCGTCGGGGACGCCGTGCACGTCATGTTCAACGCGCCCCTCGACCAGCCTGACCATGCCGAACGGGCGGTGACTTGCGCCCTCGCGCTCGACGCGTTCGCGCAGGACTTCAAGCTGCGTCAGCGGGCGGCGGGGGTGGCCTTCGGGACCACCCGCATCGGCGTCAACACGGGCCCCGCGGTGGTCGGCAACTTCGGCGGGAGCCGGCGCTTCGACTACACGGCCCACGGTGACGCGATCAACACCGCAGCGCGGCTCGAGTCGGCCAACAAGGCGTTGGGCACGCGGATCTGCGTCTCCAGGGCGACCTGCGACCAGGTCTCCGGGCACACCTTCCGCCCGGTTGGAACACTGATGCTCAGGGGCAAATCGATCGGTGTCGAGGTGTTCGAGCCGCTCGCGGAGGCCTCGACGTCGTTGCCAGCGTACCTCGACGCCTTCGCTCGTCTCGTCGCAGGCGACGAGGGCGCGGCGGATGATCTCCTTCGTCTGCATACCGCGGATCCAAACGATCCGATCCTCGCGCTGCACGCCCGTCGCATCGGTGCCGGCGCACGCGATACGCGCATGGCCGCCTGACGACGATCTCAGCCGAGCACGAGAAGTACTGCGAGTGCGACGTTCGTCACTTGATGCAAGAACTGATCGAAGCCCATCAGCCACCAGAACCGCGGATCAGTCATGGCGAAGCGCGTCCGGTGGGCGACCAGGGTCTTGCCGCGATCGATCAGGCCATGGACCACGAAGTCGACCAGGGCAATCCACCAGAATGCGGGTTTGACTAGTAACGCGACGCCGAGGGTCGCCAATGCGTGCATCCCGGCATGGGCGGCGAGCGGCGCTTGCCAACCGACCACACGCTCCTTGCCGCGGGCCATCCACTCCGTCTGACCGACGAAATCGACCCCATAGTGTTTGGCCGCCATAACGATCAGCAGAGCGCTTAGCGTCAGAAGTGGAACGGTAGTCTCTTGCCCAGGCACTGGCGCCTCCCGCGATCGGAGGGCAGCTTCAACCGATCTCCGTCAAAAAGGCGCTAACGCGGGCGTACGGTAGAAGACCACTGTGGCTTCATGCCGTCACATAAACCCGTCTATTTACCCCTGTTTAATCTGCGATCGGCAAGATCGGCGCGGTGTTCGTCGAGCACTGTTAGATCTAAATGAGCTTTCCGAGGCGCGAAGAACAAGCTTACGTTGTCGATCTGTACGACGCCTTCCTGGTCAGGATCGTCGAGTGCGACCTCGTGGTGAGCGTCAGATGGCTCAGCTGCCGCAGACGGTTCGGCATGGCCGTTTGAGACCCGATCCTTTCCCAGCGCAACATGGAGTTTAATCGTGATCCGTCTTCGTCTCGTCGGTACTGTGGCGGTGCTGTTTGATGCGATGACACCTGCACTCGCGGCACCTGAACCGATCGGCATCGTCGAGAAGGTCCAGGCCGATGCTTCGGCGAGCCAAGGCGGCGCTATACGTGCCCTGGCTCCGACTGGTCCGGTTCTGTTCAAGGACAAGTTCCGCACCGGGCCAGGTGCGCGCCTAGAGGCCAAACTCGACGACGGCACCGTACTGACGCTCGGCGAGAAGGGCCGGATGACGGTCGACGAGTTCGTCTACAAGCCAGAGTACCTCGGCGGTGCCATGAGCGTGAAGGTCGCTCAGGGCGCCTTCCTGTTCGTCGGGGGCAAGATCGAGGGGCCAACCGGCGGTAACGTCGTCATCGAGACCCCGGTCGGCACAATGGGTGTGCGGGGTACCACCGTGTGGGGCGGCCGCATCGACGGCGGCTACGGCGTGCTGGTGCTGGACGGCGAGGTTGAGGTGACGACAAAACGTGGGACGGTGCTGCTGAAGAAGGGCCAGGGTACGATGGTCTACGCTGGGAAGGCACCGATGGACGCAGGCGCCTGGCCGGAGGACCGCACGAAGCGGGCGGTGCAAACGATCAGCTTCGCCAAGGCGCAGTGATCGGGCGATACCGGCTCAGCGTGCCGGCGGATTGATCCGAACGGAACACCTTAAGCAGTCCGCCTCCCTTGATCGATGAGACCCAACGAAGGCTGTCGTGCCCGAGGCACACTCTATGAGTGTGCCTCGGTCGCGGCTCCTGCTCTCGCCGAATTTAGTGCGGGATTTTGCGCCCGAACGGCTGATGGAGCTGGAGGTCGGCGGCCTAACCGGCGCGGCCCACGGCGAGAAGAGCGCCGAGCGGCTGGTCCAGCGCAACGGCTACCGTGACCGAGATTGGCAGACGCGCGCCGGCACGGTCGAACTGTGCATCCCCAAGCTGCGCAAAGCCAACTCCTCTGTGGCGTAAGCGGCCCGACGCAGCCGTAACCTCTTGTCCTGAAGTCTTTGGTTAAGGCTGCCCGTGCGAGGCTTCGGCGGGAGCGAACGCGCTCTTGAGAAAACTCCGATGGCTTCGCTGCGACGCTTCACGCATCGGCTTCACTCCGCCCGCACTTGGATAGCGATGGGTGTCCTGGCACCAATCGGCATGCTGGCGGCATCTGGCCTGATGTTGGCGGACCTTCGACAAGACGCTTGGGATAAGGCTGAGCAGACCTCGAAAAACCTCGTGCAGGTTCTGGAGCGTGACATCGCCCGCAACATCGAGATGTACGACCTCTCGATCCAGGCCGCTGTCGAAAACCTTAGGACGACTGGTCTTGCTGAGATGGCTCCGGCAATCCGCCAGCTCATCCTGTTCGATCGTGCCGCGACCGCCCGCGATATGGGCGTGATGATCGTCATTGACCAGCACGGCGACATCATCGCCGACATCGATGCCGTCCCACCACGCAAGGGCAACTACGCCGACCGCGAGTACTTCCAAGTTCATAAGGCGCGCGCTGGGCTGGGCCTCTACATCGGCCGGCCGATCGTCTCGCGCTTGACAGGCGAGCGGATGCTCCCCTTCAGCCGCCGCATTAACAAACCTGACGGCACCTTCGGCGGGGTGGTCCTAGGCAGCGTGAAGTTGTCCTACTTCACGCGCCTGTTCGGCGAGATCGATCTTGGCCAGGACGGCGCCATCAACCTGTACCTCCGCGACGGCACGCGGGTCATGCGCCACCCCTATGCCGAAGCAGACATCGGGGTGAACATCGCGGGCACGCAGACCTTCCAGGGGTTCATGCGCGATGCGAGCGGAAGCTTCGTCCACATCTCTGCGCGCGACGGGATCGAACGGCACTACACCTACACGCGTGTCGGCGGCCTGCCTCTGATCCTGAACGTGGCCCTGTCGACGCGCGCGATCGAGGCCGAGTGGCGGGTCAAGGCACTGGTCATCGGGGGCATCGTGTTCGTGTTGTGCGGGCTCACGATCGCCCTTTCGCTCCTATTTGGGCGCGAACTGCGCCGGCGCGAAGCCATGCAGGCTGAGCTCGAAAGGTTGTCGCTGACCGACGCCCTGACCGGCCTGCCGAACCGCCGGGCCTTTGAGAACGCGGGGGCTCAGGCCTGGGAAGCCGCGCGGCACAGCGGCAGGCCGCTCTCGCTGCTCATCGTCGATGCCGACCACTTCAAGCGCTTTAACGATCGGTACGGCCATCAGGTTGGAGATGAGGTGCTGCGGAGCTTGGCGCGCTGCCTTTCCGCCAGCGTGTACCGGCCGCAGGACCTCGTTAGCCGAGTTGGCGGTGAGGAGTTCTCGGTTCTCCTGCCAGATACAGATCAGGCTGGCGCCCATCGCGTAGCAGACAAGCTCCATGCTGAGGTGTCTGCGCTGACTATAGCTTCAATCGGCATCGGAGCCGGAGCAGTCACGGTGAGCATTGGGCTCGCAGCCATAGTACCGACAGCCACGGAGGTCGCCGGGCTGACGGATCTCTATCGCTTGGCAGACGAAGCTCTCTACGAGGCTAAAGCGGGTGGGCGGAACCAGACCCGCCATGCGAAGCCGCATGAGCCGGCCGTGTTTCCGCTGAAGCAGGTGCTCCGGTTGATGCAATGAGCGAAGGTGGGCGAAGTACGCCGACGCCTTACAGCTACGCATTCTTCAAGCCCGGTGGCACAGTCCCGCCGTCAAGCCGAACCGGCCCGAGCACCGCTACTTATTACCCGATCGACCGGGCACAGCTCTCGGCCGTGATCCGGTTCGGCCTCGCGAGAGGCTGCTGCGAAGGCTGCGGACGGCCGCACGCGCGGATGACCCCCAATGCGAGCGGGACCGGACGTTCGGCTTCGCGCCCATTCCAGCCATTCGGTCAAAAGGTGTAAAATCCTGTAAGCGGACCTTCCGGCAAGTCTGGCAAGGGCGATCCTCGGAAACACGAGGCCTCTTCAGCATACTTGGACAGGCCAACATGCGTAGTTGCCAGCGCCCGAACGTACCGTGCGTGATTTGTCATTCGCTGCTGAAAAATAAATTTTTCGGAAGAGGAATAAAGCCACCCCTCTATTCGTATGAAAACTGAGATGGCGAATATTTTCGTTGTAAGACGGGTGTTGCCAGTAAGACATAGCTAAAGATGCCTGGCTTCGGATAACAACGAGTCTCTGTTGGAATCTGAGAGGTCATGCGCGACATGAAAAGGCTGTTCCTTGCCGCTGCTGCTACGCTGCTGGCATCCACCGCGATGGCCGCTGACCTACCCCGCCGTGCCCGCCGCCGATCTTCACACCCGTGCCGGTGTTCACCTGGACTGGGGCGTACTTCGGTATCAACGCGGGCTACGCCTACACCGAGTCGGACACGATCCGGACCGTGGGCATCGGCACCCTTCAGAACAACGTGAACAACCTGCTCCGCAGCCCGGCGGTTCGCCTGTCGCAGGATGGGTTCTCTGCCGGTGGTCAGGTTGGCTACAACTATCAGTTCACGCCGGGCTCCGGCATCGTCGTCGGCGTCGAGGCCGATGCGCAGTACATGGACTTGCAGCGCACGGGCGTGCAGTCGATCTTCCGCCCGGCCTTCAACCCTAACGTCCTGACCAACACCTATCGTACCGACCTCAGCTTCCTCGGCACCGTCCGCGGTCGCGTCGGCTACGCCTTCGATCGGGTGTTCGTGTACGGTACTGGCGGCTTCGCTTATGGCGACGTGACCCAGCGCGTCGGTTTCCAGACCGCCGCGCCGCTGACCTACTTCGGCAGCCGCTCGCGGATGGACACCGGCTACGCCTACGGTGGCGGCATCGAGTACGCCCTGCCGACCGACTCATTCCTGAACTTCTTCCGGTCGAACGCCGTGACGCTCAAGGCAGAGTACATCCGCTACGACCTCGGAAGCCACAATCTGCTCGTCGGCTCGGTCGGCGGCCCCGGCGTCGGCTACATTTCCCAGTTCCGGACGGAGGGCGGCATCGCCCGCGCGGGTCTGAACTTCAAGTTTGGCTCGTACTGAGGCGGGGACAAGCTACGCCTCGGCGTCCGCGCCGAGGTGATCGCAGCAGGGCGGCGAGGGACAGGTCCTCTTCATCGCCTTTCTGCTGCGAGCGTTTCAACAACTCTGACCGACCACCTGATCCCCAGCCCGATCAAACTGGCCGGGAGGTCGGTCCACCCTGGGAGCACCCGCTCCTGGGGTGTTTTTTTGTTCTGACTTGAGCGAGCAATTCGAGATCGTATTCGGGGTTGTCGCCCCCCGGTAAGGCCGTCTTCACCCTGTCAGCGGAGCCGGGAAACGCAACGCAGGCTGCGCGCGTACCGCGGGTATGATCAGCAAACGTGTCGAACCAACCCCGCCGATGTCCCCGAGTGAGGATGCGCTCACCCAAATATCGCAGCCAGCGTTCGTAGCAGGCTGGGCGGCACTGGTGGGAGAGCCGCCTGCCATGATGCTCGAAAACCGATCCGAGATGATCCGGGTCCTGGTGGAGAGCACGCCGATCGTACCGTTGGCGGGATCAGTCCCTTTCGCTGACGGTGATCAGGACGAACAACACTGACGGATCCACTTCGATGAGAAGGCGGCCCCTTGGGTTGGTAAGCGTCAAGCTGGTGGTTGCCGCTATACTTCTTGGAGCCGCATGCATCATTGCCGTGGTCCGAGCGATCGGACGCCTACCATGATCGAGGCGGGTGTGTTGATACGGTTCAAGCCCGTCCAGCAGCGGTGACGGGCTCCCGCTCACCGATCAGTGATCAGGTCGGAGGCCTACGATCCGAAACTTTTCCCTAGGTGGCCCCGTATCAGCCACCATCGCCCCCAGCGAGGGGGAACGGAAGGAAGCATGATGTTCAACACCAACACAGGCCGCCGCGCAGCCCGGACGTTCGCCCTGACCCTTGCTCTCGGCCTGGGTGCCACTGGCGCAGCCTACGCCAAGAACCCGATGGTCGGCGGCGCACCGATGTACGCCAACAAGACGATCGTCGAGAACGCGGTCAACTCCAAGGACCACACCACCCTGGTCGCTGCCGTGAAGGCTGCGGGCCTCGTCGAGACGCTGAGCGGCCCCGGCCCGTTCACGGTGTTCGCGCCCACCAACGCCGCCTTCGCCAAGCTGCCGGCGGGCACCGTCGAGAACCTCGTGCAGCCGCAGAACAAGCCGACCCTGACCAAGATCCTGACCTATCACGTGGTCTCGGGCGTCTACACCGCCAAGGACCTGATGACCCTCGCCAAGAAGGGGCCTGATCAGGCCGTTCTCACCACCGTCGAGGGCGAGCCGCTCGCCGTCGCGGTGCAGGGCAAGAAAGTGCTCATCACCGACGTGAAGGGCGGCACTGTCACGGTGACGATCCCCAACGTGATGCAGTCGAACGGCGTGATCCACGTCGTCAACGGCGTGCTAATGCCATGATAATGCTGGCGGCGCGGCTTCGACTGCGCCGCCTACCTCTACTCGGCGATCAGCATGCCGGTATAGACCACCGGTCCCGTGGGCTGGCCGCTCGGCGAGCCGCCCGGCGGCTCCACCGAGACCGCCAGCACCCCGTCTAATGCGGCGCCATGCGGCAGGCTCACCCGGCTCGGCGCGGCCCCGACGAGGCCGAGCGGCTTCGGCCCCTGGGCGCCGACATACCACAGTTCCAGGCTCCGGCCTGCGGGCGTCTCGGCCCCGACCGGCCGGACCTGGGCGGTGCCAGTGCGGGTGTCGACGCGCACGATCAGGGTCGGAAGCGTACCACCGCTCTGGACCACCGCGAGATAGCGGCCACCCTCTGGCTCTGGCCGCGACCCGACCGCGACGAACAGCGCCAGTCCGGCCGCTAGCAGCCCGGCCGCCGCGGTGGCGATGCGCCAGCGCCAAACCTGTCGCTGCAGATGAGCGAGGAGCTCCCCGCCCAGCGGAGTGATTGATCTGCTGGGCCCGGCAGATCGCGCCCGCAGCAGCGCCGCCCGCACCCGCGGCGGCGGTATCACCGGCGGGATCGCGCCGAGCAGGGGTGAAAACCGCCGTTCCCAAGCCTGCACCCGGCGCGCCAAGGCGGTATCGGTGACGATCGCGCGTGTCATCGTGGCCCGCTTCCCTGGGTCGAGGGTGCCGAGCACGTACTCGGCGGCACGCAGGTCAGGATCTGAAGCGGTATCATCGACGCCGCTCATGGCACCCCTTCCGAAAATGACATCTGGAAGCCGTTAGCTCTTCGTGGCGAGCTCACGCAGCCGCATGCTGCCGACCGCTCGCGCGCCAGCGGCCGTTGCGTAGGAGTAAGACGATTGCTCCGATCGTTGACCGCCTGCCGAGGTGATGAGCCAGCGGAAGCACCCGGGATGAATGGTGCAAGGCACCACCGTGACCCGGTGGGATCGCAAGATTTGGCCGAATGCTGACGCCCTGAGAGCCATTCACCCCCTACGATCAGCGGGGCGACAGAGTTTCAGGGCTGTTTTGGCAAGGCAGGATCTACCCCAATTCCGAAGCGGCAAGACGCAACGAAATGGACTGGCTTCTGCCCGCCAGGTTGCCGTAGCTGGCTTCCATGCCCTCCGCGCCCCTCTCCGCCGCCTACAGCTTGAAGGCCTCCGGGGCCTGCGCTTTGTACCTGCAGGGCATGCGGCACGGGGCGCACTCGAGCGTCATGCCGGTGCTGCAGGAGCTTGCTCTGGTCTAGGAGCGGTCGGTACGAGGCCGGCCGGGCGCAAGCTGTGGTTCCTGCCGCCGACCAGGCGCGAGCTGCTGACCGGGACAGGGATGAGCGAGCCGCGGGAGTCTTAGCGGTCGAGGCTGTGACTCGACCCAATTGCCGACGGTCTACTCCGAACATTCCGCTGGGCGCAGATGAACCGGAGCCTGCCACGGTGATTGCCACAGTGAAATAGGCGCCATCATCGTTATCGCCACCTCCGCTGGTGGCTTGGATCCGCTTCTGCGGATCGTCACCGCGCTGCCGCCCAACTGCCGCGCCTCCGTATTCATCGTCCAGCATATAGGGGCGAACTAAGGCATCCTCCCCAGCATCCTCGCTTCGCACGGTAGTCTCCCGGTAGCCTTCACTCGGCACGGCGAGGTGGTCGAGTGTGGCCGTATTTACGTCGCGCCGCCCGACCACCACATGCGGTTGGGCTTCGCCTCGTTCTGGCTGGATCAGCGGATCAAGGAGCACTTCACGCGTCCGGCTGCCAATCCCTTGTTCATCTCAGCCGCCAAAACTTACGGCGCGCGCGTGGCTGGAATCGTGCTCAGCGGCGTGAACAACCATGGGGCCGCGGGCATTCTTGCGATCACGGCACGCGGTGGCCTAGGCTTGCTGCAAAACCTCGATGAGGCCAAGTTTTCTGATATGCCCATGGCGGCGCTGAACCTCGATCACCCTGAGGCTCCCATTACTGCCGGACGCCTTGCTGAGAGGCTGGTTGCGCACTGCGCCAGCTTCTGAGCCGACTCGGCCTGCTCATTTGCCCCCGGCCTCGGCTCGAACGTCCAGATCGGCGAGGGCGACTACTGGGAGAACCAGGTTTAAGCATGGTATGTCGACATATGCGCTTTCGCCGACTTGTCCGGAAATCGTTCTAGCTAGGCTCGTCCTGCGACACCACACCGGTGGCGGTCATGCGTTCGCTGAGATCTCTAAGTTCCTGACGTAGGTCCGCAAGGTCATGGTCCTGCAATCCCGTCCGGCAGATGACGGATTGGTGCGCGACCGAAACTTCGCCCTCAAGCCTGATGCCGGCCTCGGTGAGGGCGACGACGACGACGCGCCGGTCTACGCCACGTGCGCGGACAACGAAGCCGGCTGCCTCCAGTTTGTCGACGAGCGGGGTCACTGCGTTGGACCCGAGCTGCAGCCGTTCTGCGACGGCATGGACCGGTGCGGCGCCGTCCTGCCACAGAGCGAGCATGACGAGGTACTGCGGATAGGTCAGTCCGAGCTGGGCGAGCATCGGTCGGTAGGCGCGCACCACCGCGTTGGTCGCGGCGTAAAGCGCGAAGCAGAGCTGGTCGTCCAACCGGAGTCTGGACTTATTCGAACCCATCGCTCAAATTCCGTTCAGGTCTGGATGATCCACGCATGAACGAAGCTGTCAAGCGGCGGTGTACCGGACCGTAAGCCCACCCGGCCCGGCGAGACCTGGATCAAGGGTCCGCCAACAAGGAGAAACGCCATGAGGAAGATCCTGACATCGGCCGTCGTTGTCGCGGTCCTGTCCGCCACGCCCTCGCTCGCCCTCGACGTGACCAAGACTGCGATGGTGGCGGCGCCACCGGCCACCGTCTGGAAGACCATCGGCGAGTTCTGCGGCATCGGCAATTGGCACCCGGCCGTCGAGAAGTGCGTCCTGTCCGAGAAGGGCGGCAAGAAGGTCCGCACGCTGTCCCTGAGGGGCGGCGGCACCATCGTCGAGGAGCAGGTCGCCCGCGACGAGAGGACGATGGCCTACACCTACGCCATCCTGGAGAGTCCGCTGCCGGTCGAGGGCTACAAGTCGACCCTCTCGGTCGCGCCCGACGGCAAGGGTTCCAAGCTGACCTGGACGGGCAACTTCAAGGCCAAGGGCGCGCCCGACGCCAAGGCCGAGGAGGTTGTCGGCGGCATCTACGAGGGTGGCCTCAAGGGCATCTCCGACAACGCCAGGTAGCGCCACGTTCCCGCCCGCGGTGGCCGCCGTCGCGGGCGGGGCGAAGCGATTGAGGAAGGAGCCCCCATGAGACATCCCGTACGAAGCCCGATCCTCGCGGTCGCGGTCCTGATCGCCGGCATCGGCTGCGCCGCGGCGAAGGACGGCCATGATGCGAAGGGAATGGTTGCCATCGAGGACGCGTCCGCCGTCATCTACGGCGCCGGTCCGGCGAACCTCCCCAAAGGCACGCAGCTGAGCAAGCTCGCAGGCGACCCGGCCAAGCCCGGTCCATTCGTCTTGCGCATCAAGCTCCCGGCCAACACGGTGATCGCGCCCCACACCCATTCCCTGCCCGAGACGCTGACCATTCTGTCCGGCTCGATCTATCACCAGCACGGCGAGACCATCGACAAGGCGGCCGGCAAGATCCTGAGGGCCGGCGGTTTCGTCTACCTGCCGCAGGACATGCCGCACTCGCTCTGGACCACCGATGAGCCGGTCGAGCTCCAGGTCAACGGCTCCAGACCCTTCGGGCTCAACTACGTCAACCCGGCCGACGACCCGAGCCACAAGGCCGAGTGAGGCGGTCGACCGCCGACAAGCCCTCAACAGTCACGACCCCAACCAGGACTCCCGATGGCCTATCCCACCCTCACCGCCTTCTACGCCGGCCTGTTCGCGCTCATCTACATCGGGCTCTCGGCCTGGGTCATGGCAAGCCGGGTCTCCTCGGACACGCTGCATGGCGACGGCGGCAACGAGACTTTGGAAAAGCGCATCCGCACCCAAGGCAACTTCGGCGAGTACGTGCCGCTCGCCCTTATCCTCGTCGCCCTGCTCGAAGCGGGTGGCGGCGGGCCGACGCTGGTGCGGACGCTCCTGATCGTCCTGCTTGTCGCCCGCGTCCTGCATCCCTTCGGGATGTTCGCGGCCAAGAACTCGCCTGTGCAGTTCGCCTGCCGCGGCGGCGGCATCCTCGCCACCTTGGGCGTCATCGCGGTGGCCGCCGTAGCCTTGCTTCTGCGGGCCGGTTGAGCGGCACCGGCGTCCCGAAGGCCAGGAACAACTTGGCTTGGCAATGCCCACCGCGGCGATGACGCCTATCGACCACAAGCCGAGCAGGCTAGACGCTAAACGACGACGAGGGATGACGGGATGACCATTGACGGCACGGAGGTCCTCAAGAGGGCCGTGACGGAGGACGAGGCCGCGATCCTCGGCGACTGGACCGGGGCCCTTAGGGAAAGCGGATCTCTCCAGAGCGGCCGCATCCGCGAGGCCGAGCTCCAGACGCAGGCCAAGGCCGTTCTCGGTCAGTTCCGTGACGCCCTCGCCGCCGGCGGCCTCGACGCCGACAGTGAGGGTTACGCGTCGTTGCGCGAGACCCTCGCCGACATCTCCCGCTCGCGGGCGATCCAGGGGTTCACCCCGACCGACACCGCCAACTTCGTGTTTTCGCTGAAGGAGCCGATCTTCGAGGCGCTCGGGCGGACGTCGGGCGCGGACGCCTCGGCGCTGGCGGCCGGAGTGTGGGCCGTAGGCAAGGTGCTCGACCGGCTCGGCCTGCACACCATGGAGGTGTTCCTGGCCAGCCGCGAGGAGGTGATCGGGCGCCAGGGGCAGGAGATCGCCGAGCTCTCGACCCCGGTGGTCCGGCTCTGGGACGGCATCCTCGCGCTGCCGCTCATCGGCACCCTCGACAGCGCCCGGACCGGCGTCGTGATGGAGAACCTTCTCCAGGCCATCGTCGACGAGGAGGCCGAGATCGCCATCATCGACATCACCGGCGTGCCGACCGTCGACACCCTGGTGGCGCAGCACCTGCTGAAGACCGTCGCGGCGGCCCGTCTGATGGGTGCTGACTGCATCGTCTCCGGCATCCGGCCGCAGATCGCGCAGACCATGGTTCATCTCGGCGTCGAGCTGAACGTCGTCTCGAAGGCGACGCTCGCCGACGCGTTCGCGGTGGCGTTGAAGCGGACCGGCCGCAAGGTGGTGCGCCAGCAAACGTCAACCGAGGAGCTCCGCTGACGCCATGGACCGCATCCCGATCCTCAAGCTCGGTGGCGCGCTGATCGTCACCATCCAGGTCGACATGCACGACCGCCTCGCCCTCGCGCTGGAGGAGGACCTCACCGCGATGATCGCGCGCACCGGCGCGCGCGGGGTCCTGCTGGAGATCTCGGCGCTGGAGATCGTCGATTCCTTCATCGGGCGCATGCTGGTGAGCATCGCCGCCGTCTCGCGCGTCCTCGACGCGGAGACGGTGGTGGCCGGCATGCGGCCGGCGGTCGCCATCACCCTGGTCGAGCTCGGTCTGGAGCTGACCGGCATCAAGACCGCGCTGAACGTCGAGCGCGGCATGGCGCTGATCCAGGCGCGGCTCGCCGAGGAGGAGGACGGTCGCGGGGGCGACCGTGACCGTCACGAAGGCTGAGACGCTCCCGATCCGATCCGGTGACGACGTGGTGCGCGTGCGCCAGCGGGTCCGCGCGCTCGCCATCGAGATCGGCCTCGGGCTCGTCGACCAGACCAAGATCGTCACCGCCGCGAGCGAGCTCGCCCGGAACACCCTCGACTACGGTGGCGGTGGCGACATGCGGGCCGAGATCGTGCAGGCCGGGATGCGCAGGGGCCTGCGCCTGACCTTCGAGGACCAGGGCCCCGGCATCGCTGACATCGAGCAGGCGATGATCGATCACTACACCTCCGGCGGCGGGCTCGGCCTCGGCCTCGGCGGAGCCAAGCGGCTCTCGAACGAGTTCCATATCGAATCGACGCCCGGGGCAGGCACGCGCGTGACCATCGCGCGGTGGAAGTGAGCATGCACCGGATCACCGTGAGGGAAGCGAGCCAGGTGGCCGAGGCGCGGCGGCGCGCCGTCGCCGTGGCGCAGGGCATCGGCTTCGACGAGACCGCGGCCGGACGCGTGGCCCTGGTCGTCACCGAGCTCGCCACCAACATCGTCAAGTACGGCGTGCCGGGCGAGGTCCTGGTAGGCACCTACGAGGACGGGACCGGCTCGGGCATCGAGATCCTCGCCCTCGACAAGGGACCCGGTGTCTCGGATCTTGGATCGGCGCTGCGCGACGGCCATTCCACCGGTGGCAGCGCCGGCGAGGGCTTGGGGGCGGTACGCCGCCTCGCCGACGCGTTCGACATCGTGTCTCGGCCGGGCTCGGGAACGGCGGTGCTGGCCCGTATGTCCGGCGTTCGTTCCACCGCCCCGGGAGCCGAGGCGACCTTCGGTTCCGTTACGGTGCCCCTGAAGGGGGAGACCGCGAACGGCGACGCCTACGGCATCCATGAGCGCGCGGACGGGTGGACGGCCATCGTGGCGGACGGCCTCGGGCATGGGCCGGATGCGGCGAAGGCCTCCGAGGAGGCCCTCCGACTGTTCCGACGCAACCAGGACAAGCCGCCCGCCGCGATCCTGTCGGCCATCCATGCGGGCCTGTCCCATACGCGGGGCGGCGCGATATCCGTCGCACGCTACGCCCGGGACACCTCCACCCTCACGTTCACGGGCATAGGCAACGTCCTGGGAGCCGTCGTCTCTGGCACCGGGACCAAGCGCACGGTCAGCCTCGCCGGGACGGCGGGGCACGTGGCGCGACGCATCCAGGAGTTCGAGTACCCCATGAGTCCCGAGGACCTGTTCGTGCTGTGCTCGGACGGGATCGCGACGAGCTGGGCTCTCGACGCCCATCCTGGCATTGCCGGCGCGCACCCGGCGCTCGTGGCCGGCGTGATCTTCCGCGACTTCGCCCGCGCTCGCGACGATGCCACCGTGCTCGTCGTGCGGGGACAGGTCCCATGAGGTGGCCACTCCTCACCAGCGCCGTCGCGCACGAGGACGACATCGTCACGGTGCGTCAGCGCGTTCGCCGGCTTGCCGAGCGCCTCGGCTTCGAGGTCCAGGACCAGACCCGCATCGCCACGGCCGTGTCCGAGATCGCGCGCAACGCCTACGGCTACGCCGGTGGCGGCCGCATCGAGTACGGCCTCGATCAGGGACGGGACGGGCAGTTCCTGGTGATCAGGGTCAGCGACAAGGGCCCCGGCATCGTCGAGCTCGATGCCATCCTGGCAGGTCGCTTCCGCTCGACGACCGGGCTCGGCATCGGCATCACCGGCTCGCGCCGCCTGATGGACCGCTTCGAGATCGACACCGCGCCGGGCGACGGCACGGTGGTGACGTTCGGCAAGCGCCTCCCGCCCGGCGTCGAGGACTTCACGGGTCCCGGGCTGGTCAGCCTGGCCGACGACGTCGCCCGTGCCAGGACCGCCGAGCCGCTGGTCGCCCTGCGCGAGCAGAACCGCGAGCTCCTGAGCAGCCTCGCCGAACTCGCGGAGCGCCAGGAGGAGGCCCAGCGCCTGAACCGGGAGCTCGCCGAGACGAACAGGGGCGTGGTGGCGCTCCACGCCGAGCTGGAGGCGCAGGCCACGCTCCTGCGCGAGGCCGGCACCCTCCTTGAGAGCCAAGTCGCCGCGCGGACGGCGGAGCTCGCCGATGCGAACGCGCGCCTGCTGACCGAGGCGGCCGAGCGGGAGCGGATGGAGCAGAACCTTCGCCAGTCACAGAAAATGGAGGCAGTCGGGCAGCTCACCGGAGGCGTGGCGCACGATTTCAACAACCTGCTCACCGTCATCAAGTCGTCCACCGACCTGCTGAAGCGTCCGAACCTCCCCGAGGATCGCCGCGTCCGATATATCGGGGCGATCTCCGATACCGTGGGCCGCGCCGCGAAGCTGACCGGGCAACTCCTGGCGTTCGCACGCCGCCAGGCCCTGATGCCCGAGGTGTTCGCAGCCTGCGACAGCGTGCGGTCCATCGGCGACATGATGGGCACGCTCACCGGCTCTCGCATCCAGATCGTCACGGACCTGCCCGAGGAGACCTGCTTCGTCCACGCCGACCCGAGCCAGTTCGATACGGCGCTGGTCAACATGGCCGTCAACGCCCGGGATGCCATGGACGGCGAGGGCCGGCTGGTGATCCGCGTGAGGCCGGTCGAGGCGATGCCGGCGATGGGAGGCCACGCCGCCGTCACCGGGCCGTTCGTCGCGGTTTCGATCAGCGACACCGGAATCGGGATACCCGCGGACGGCCTGGAGCGGATCTTCGAGCCGTTCTTCACGACCAAGGGCGTCGGCCAGGGCACGGGGCTCGGCCTCTCCCAGGTCTTCGGGTTCGCCAAGCAGTCGGGCGGCGAGGTCGCGGTCGAGAGCGAGGTCGGACGCGGCACCACCTTCACCCTTTACCTGCCCCGCGTCGCCGGCAGAGGCAGGGCGGTGGACGCCGGCGAACCGGAGCCGCTCATGGACGGACACGGCACCTGCGTGCTCGTGGTCGAGGACAACGCGGAGGTCGGGACCTTCGCGGTGCAGACGCTGACCGACCTCGGTTACGTCACCGTGCTGGCTACGAACGCCGCGGAGGCGCTGGCCGAACTCACGAGGGATGCCGACCGCTTCGACGTGGTGTTCTCGGACGTGGTGATGCCGGGCATGAACGGCATCGACCTCGCGCATCGCATCCGCGCGGCGCACCACGACCTGCCGGTGCTGCTGGCCTCCGGCTACAGCCACGTGCTGGCCGAGAACGGGACCTCCGGGTTCGAGCTCCTGCACAAGCCGTATTCCATCGAGCAGCTCTCGCGCCTGCTGCGCAAGGTCGCCACCTGGCAGCGCCGAAAGCGGATCCTGGGCGGGTAAGGCGACATGGGGCCAGGCCGAGGACATCGGTGCGAAAGACGAATCGGAAGCGGAAGTCGGGTCGTGGGATCTACGGTGTCGAGAGGCGAGGCGTGATGTCCGGACAAGCCACGGGTCGGGCATCGCAGCCGTATCCTGATGCCAGCGGTCTCGCGCCGGACGTGCTCCACCGGTCCATCTTCGAGAGCGCCGTCGACTTCGCGATGATCGCCACCGGCCTCGACCGCCGGGTCGTCGCCTGGAACGTCGGGGCCGAGCGCGTGCTCGGCTGGTCCGCGTCGGAGATGACCGGGGAACCGGTGGACCGGATCTTCACGCCCGAGGACCGCGCCGGGGGTCGCCCTGCCGTCGAGATGCGGCTTTCCCTGGCGGAGGGTCGGGCCGCCGACGAGCGCTGGCACCTGCGCAAGGACGGAAGCCGGTTCTGGGCGAGCGGCGAGATGATGTCGCTCCGGGACGCCTCCGGCGGACACGTCGGATTCCTCAAGATCCTTCGCGACAGGACCGGGGCGCGCGAGGCCGGGGAAGCGTTGCGCGAGGCCGAGATGCGGCGCGCTACCCTGCTGGAGCTGACCGACAGGCTGCGCGACGTCCGCGAGCCGGCCGACCTGAGCCACGCCGCCTGCGAGGTGCTAGGGACCGCCCTGGACGTGAGCCGGGTCGGGTACGGCATCATCGACGAGGCCACCGAGACCATTACCATCGAGCGGGACTGGAACGCCCCCGGCATCCGGAGCCTGGCCGGCGTCCTGAACTTCCGCGACTACGGCACGTACATCGAGGACCTGAAGCGCGGCGAGACGGCCATCGTCGCGGACGCGGCGCTGGACCCGCGCACGCGCGACAACGCGGCCGCCCTTGAGGGCATCAGCGCCAGGGCCTTCGTCAACATGCCCTTGGTCGAGCAAGGCTCGTCGGTGGCCCTGTTCTACGTCAATCACGCGACCGACCGGTCCTGGAGCGCGGGCGAGGTCGCGTTGATGCGGGAGGTCGCCGAGCGCGTGCGAGGTGCGACGGAGCGCCTGCGTTCCGAAAGGGCCCTTCGCGAGAGCGAGGAGCAGTTCCGCGTCTTCGCCCAGGCCGTCCCCAACCAGGTCTGGGCGGCCCGGCCGGACGGGTACCTCTACTGGTTCAACGAACAGGCCTACGCCTACAGCGGGAGCCCGCCCGGGTCCATCGAAGGCCCGACGGAATGGGGGCGCATCGTCCATCCTGACGATCTCGCCTCGGCCGGCGAGGCCTGGAGCCGGTCTCTGGCAACCGGCGAGGTCTACGAAACCGAGTTCCGCATCCGTCGCGCCGACGGCGCCTACCGTTGGTTCCTTGTCCGGGCCGAACCCGTCCGGGCTTCCGACGGCGGCATCACGCACTGGGTGGGCACGAATACGGACATCGACGACCGGCGGCGGCAGGCGGCCGACCTCGCCGAGCTGAACGCCACCCTTGAAAGGCAGGTCGCCGAACGCACCACCGACCGCAACGCCCTGTGGCAGCTGTCGAGCGACATCATGCTCCGCTGCGGCTTCGACGGCCGCATCGTCGCGGTCAACCCGGCCTGGCTGACGATGCTCGGCTGGCGCGAGGACGAGCTCGTCGGCACGTCGCTGTTCGAGCTTCTCCATCCCGACGACGTCGAGAAGACGCTCGAAGGGGCAAGCAGCTCCGCGGAGGGGACGTCGTTTGCCCGCTTCGAGAACCGCTACCGCCACCGGGACGGGAGCTACCGCTGGATCTCGTGGTCGACCCGTCCCGACGACCGCCTGATCAACGCGGTCGGTCGCGACGTCACGGCGGAGCGGGAGCAGGCCGAGGCCCTGCGCCGGGCCGAGGAACAGCTTCGGCAATCCCAGAAAATGGAGGCCGTCGGGCAGCTCACCGGGGGCCTGGCGCATGATTTCAACAACCTGCTCGCCGGCATCTCCGGCAGCCTCGAACTGCTGCAGACCCGGATGAGCCAGGGCCGGCTCACGGACATCGACCGCTACGTCAACGCCGCCCAGGGCGCCTCGAAGCGCGCCGCCGCCCTGACGCACCGTCTCCTGGCGTTCTCGCGTCGCCAGACCCTCGACCCCAAGCCCACCGACGTGAACAGGCTCGTCGGCGGCATGGAGGAACTCATCCGCCGTACCGTGGGTCCGTCGGTCCACATCGAGGTGGTCGGCGCGTCGGGCCTGTGGCCGGCGCTGGTCGACCCGCCGCAGCTTGAGAACGCCCTGCTCAACCTGTGCATCAACGCCCGCGACGCCATGCCGGACGGAGGCCGGATCACCATCGAGACCGCCAACAAATGGCTGGATGAGCGCGGGGCCAAGGAGCGCGACCTGCCGCCCGGCCAGTACCTCTCGCTCTGCGTCACCGACACCGGCACAGGCATGCCGCCGGACGTGATCGAGCGCGCCTTCGACCCATTCTTCACGACCAAGCCCATCGGCCAGGGCACAGGCCTCGGGCTGTCGATGATCTATGGGTTCGTCCGCCAATCGGGTGGACAGGTGCGGATCTACTCCGAGGTCGGCGACGGCACGACGATATGCCTTTACCTACCCCGGCACTACGGCGAGACCGAGCAGGCCGACGTGATGGCCTCGCTCGGCGATGCACCCCGGGCGGAGCAGGACCAGACCGTGCTGATCGTGGACGACGAGCCCACCGTCCGCATGCTGGTCACCGAGGTGCTGGAGGATCTCGGCTACACCGCCATCGAGGCCGCCGACAGTCAGGCCGGCCTCAGGGTCCTGCAGTCGGACGTGCGCATCGACCTGCTGGTCACCGACGTCGGCCTGCCGGGCGGCATGAACGGTCGCCAGATGGCGGACGCCGGCCGCGTGCCGCGCCCCGACCTGAAGGTCCTGTTCATCACCGGCTACGCCGAGAACGCGGTCGTCGGCAACGGCCACCTCGAACCGGGCATGGCCGTTCTGACCAAGCCGTTCGTTATGGAGGCGCTGGCCACCCGTATCAGGGACCTCATCGCCGGGCCGTGATACCGACGCCCCGAAGGCCCCGGGGACCGTCACCCGCCGGGGCACCGACGGTCGCAAGGGTCATCGCGCCGTGGAGGTAGCAGCGGTGACCTTGCGCAGGATGCGGGACAGCTGGTCGGCTGAGTACGGCTTGTGCAGCAACTCGAATCCGTGAGCCCCGTCCTGGGCTAAAACGTGGCTGTATCCCGAGGCCAGCACCACCGGCAGCGAGGGCAGTCGCTGGCGCAGCTCTTTCGCGAGGGCGTCGCCACCCATCCCCGGCATGACGACGTCGGAGAACACCGCGTCGAACCCGGCGCCGTCCCTGCCGAGCCTGTCGAGCGCCTCCTCGGCGTTGGCGGCCCAGGTCGTCCGGTACCCGAGATCCTCCAGGATCTGGGTGGCGAAGCGTCCGACCTCGATGTTGTCCTCCACCACTAATACGCATTGGCCGGTCCCGAGCGGTGGCGGCCCCTCGACGCGCTCGGCCACGCCGTCCGGGCGGTTCTCAGGCTCGATCTCCGACAGGTAGAGCGTGAAGGTGGTGCCCCGACCCGGCGTGCTCTCGACGTCGACGTCGCCGCCCGACTGCTTGGCGAACCCGAAGACCTGGCTGAGGCCGAGGCCGGTCCCCTTGCCGACCTCCTTCGTCGTGAAGAACGGCTCGAAGATGCGGGCAAGGGCGTCGGCCGGAATGCCCGAGCCGGTGTCAGTTAGCGACACCGCCGTGAACGGCATGGTGCCGGCGGCGTGTCCACGGATCGCGGGCAGCGCCGCCCCGCACCGGAGCCGCAGCGTCAGGGTACCCTCGCCGTCCATGGCGTCGCGGGCGTTGACGGCCATGTTGACCAGCGCGGTCTCGAACTGGCTCAGGTCGGCCAGGATGAAGCACGGCTCGTCCGGCATCTCGGTGAGCACGCGGATGCGCGCGCCGGTCACGGTGTCCAGCATCTCGCCGACGCCGCGCAGCTTCTGACCGACGTCGAAGATCTCGGGCTTGAGCGCCTGACGGCGCGCGAACGCCAGCAGTTGTCCCGTCAGCTTGGCGGCCCTGTCCACGGTCTCGGACACGGCGTCGAGGTAACGCTGCTTGCGTTCCGGGGCGAGGTCCGGACGCCTCAGGAAGTCCACCGACGAGCGAATGATGGTCAGCAGGTTGTTGAAATCATGCGCGACGCCCCCGGTGAGCTGTCCGACCGCCTCCATTTTCTGGGACTGGCGCAGGGCGTCCTCGGCCGTCATCAGTTCGGCCGTCCGCTCGGAGACCCGCTGCTCCAGCGTCTCGTTGAGCGCACGCAGGTCGGCGGTGGCACGGTCGCGCTCCGCCTCCACGGCACGACGCTCCTCCACGTCCATGAGGACGCCGGGAAAGCTCAACGGCGTGCCGTCCGGGGCATGCTCAACGCGGCCGTTCGCCTCCAGCCAGTAGTAGTTCCCGTCCGCTCGCCGGGTACGGTACTGGTGGGCGTAGCCGCCGCCTCGCGTCATCGCCTCCCTCATGGCCTGCGCCAGCCCCGCCCGGTCGTCGGGATGGACGGTGGCGACGATGTCGGCGAGCGGGATGCCCTCGTGCCCGAGGGTCGGGTCGAGGCCGAAGGCCCGGGCGAACGCCTCGTCGACGACGAACCGGTCGGTGGGGATGTCCCAGTGCCACGTCCCGATGATCGCGCCGGCGGCCAGGGCGAGTTGCACGCGCTCGGCGTTCTCGCGGGCGAGCGCCTCGCTGGCGCGCAGTCGTTCCTCGGCACCACGCCGTGCCGTCACGTCGTTGAAGATGATCGCGATCTGCCGGTCGGCCGCGTCCCCGACCGGGACGGCCCGGACGTCGAACCAACGCCCGAACGCCTTGGCGTAGCTCTCGAAGTTCTCAGGCTCCCGGGTCCTCGCCACGCGCCCGTAGGTCTCGAACCAGAAGCGCTCCAAGTCGGGGGCGAACTCGGTGACCCACTTGCCGCGCAGGTTGACCCCCGCCTCGCGCTCGAAGGCGGGATTGGCCTCGACGAACCGGTAGTCCACCGGCACGTCGCCGTCGAACCGCACCTGCACGATGGCGAAGGCCGCCTCGACCGTGTCGAGGATGGTCCGGAAGCGCTCCTCGCTGCGGCGCAGGCTCTCGTCGACACGCCGACGCTCCGTCTCGTCGCGGGCGATCTTGAGGAAGCCGATCTCCCGGCCGGAGGCATCGCGGATGACACGCATCGAACCGTTGAGGAAAACGCGCCCGCCGTCCTTGCGCACGTGCCACCTCACGTCCGGGGCTACACCGTCCTCGCGGGCGCCTTCCACTTCCCGTGCGAGTTGCCCGGCCTCCCGGTCTTCCAGCGCAAACAGCACGTCCGCGCTCCGCCCGACGATCTCCTCGGCGGAATAGCCGAAGATTCCCGCCGCCCCCGTCGACCAAGTCGTGACGATGCCGTCGGCATCGAGGGTGAGGATCGCGTAGTCGGTAGCCGCCTCGACGATGAGCCTCAGCCTTTGCTCACGCTCTCGGAGCTCGTCGGTGGCCGTTTTCATCTCGGTGACGTCGCTGCCCTCGACGAAGATGCCGGAGACGTCATCCGAACCATCCCGGATCGGCTGGAAGATGAAATCGAGGTAGCGTCGCTCCCGCGGCTCGCCCTTGCGGTATTCGAGCAGGATCTCGACGCCGCGCCCGATGAACGGTTGCCCGGTGGTGTAGACGAGGTCCAGCAGGTCGAAGAATGGCTGGCCCTCGATCTCGCCGAGCGCCTCGCGCACGGTCAGGCCGATCACGTCACGGCCTCCGATCAGGCGCCGGTAGGCGTCGTTGGTCAGCTCGAACCGGTGGTCGGGCTCCCGCAGCACCGCCATGAAGCTCGGCGCCTGCCGGAACATCTCGTGGAGACGGTCGCTCTCCGCCTTGAGCGCGAGGTTGGCCTCGTGGACGCTTTGCGCCCGCTTGAAGATGCCGGCCTGGGCAGGCCGGAGTTCGGTGGCGGTCGCATCCTCGACGTTCCCGACCGCGTCCCGCAGGCGCTGGAGCTCAGTGACGTCAATGGGGTGCTGGAGCACCGTCCCCACCTCGCCGGCCGCGTCCAGGACGGGACTGTGCGTGATGCTCCAGTAGCGCTCCTCCATGCCGCCGCCCTCGGCTTCGGGCCTGGGCACGTCGAAGCGCAACAGCGGCATGGTGTCGGGCTGCCCCGTGCGGATCACGCGCTCGAACGACGCGATGGCCTGCCTCAGGGTCTCCGGGTCGGTCGGGAACGCGTCCCAGGCCCAGCGCCCGACGATGTCCGCCAAGTCACGCTTCACGCTCGCCAGGTACGCCTTGTTCGCCCCGACGATGTGGAGGCGTCGGTCGAGCACGAGGTAGGGGTTGGGGGAGGCGTCGAAGAAGCCGGCTGGATCGAAGGTCGCGGACAGGGTCGAATTCATGGCCGGATCACACTTCCCGACGCACGCCGTGGGACGCGGTGGCAGACGGGTCGGTCCGAACGTTGTCGCGCTCGATCAACAGGCGCAATCCAGCGCGCACCACCTCGCTCACCGAGGCGTAGTGCCCCTTGGCCACCTGATCCGTGACGTAGGCGGAATGCGCCGCGGTCAGCGCGACGTGGTGGGGGTGCTTGGCAGCCATGACCGGCGAATATCATGCGACGGCGAGGGGGTGCCACCTGAGGACCACCGCGGGCACGGTTTCGTGAGAGGATGCAACGGGCGCGCGCAGCAGCGTTCGATGTCTGCCGAAATTTCGTCAGCGGGGCGCCCTCATCCCGGGATCAGGCGGCGACGGCGCCGATCTGCTTGAGCATCGTCAGGTTGTCCGTCAGCGCCCAGTGCTCGGCCAGCCTGCCATCAGCGACGCGGAAGTAGTCCATCACCACGATGTCGACCGCGTTGCCAGTCGCCGGGATGCCCTGGAACTCACCGGTGTGTCGGCCCTGGAAGCGCAGACGGGCAAGCACGCGGTCCCCCTCGGCGATGACCTCGTCGATGGGCATCTCGATGTTCGAGAGGCCGCCGTGAAGCACCTGGCCGAGCTTGGCGACGCCGGCCGGCCCACGGACCTCGAAGTCGAGGCCGGGGTCGTGCCGGACGAAGTCAGGGGCGATGAAGCGATCCCACCATGCCTGGTCGCGGTCGCGGAACGCTACGAAGTACGCTCGCACCAGATCCTGGTTCGATTCCGACGACATTGTTTTCCTCCGACTCGCTTCGCCTCAGCGCGCCTCGACCTTGATGCAGGTGAAGGCGACTGGAAGGGCCTTGCCGCCTTCGGCCTTCTTGGTGAACGACGCCGCATTGGCGGTGGTCGAGGCGATGGCGTGCTCGACGTCCGGGCTATCGACCGGCAGCACGTAGTCCTGACCGCTGTCCACGCCCTTGGTCGGGTCGAAGACGCGGATGGTGACGTTGTACGGCTTGAGCTCCGTCTTCATGATGTCCCCTGCCTGAAGTTGCGTGGATCCTATGACGACGAGCGCCACCAGGACCGCGCCCGAGATGAGGCCGCGCATCGTC
>NZ_JAKSYJ010000181.1 GCF_022829365.1 Methylobacterium sp. J-077
GCGATGGGACCACGTGCTGGATCCCAAGCCATTCGACCGGCACCCTGGTGGACCTGCGGGTTGCGGGGGGACGCGTGGCGCACGATAGCCGCGTCCGTCGTCTCGGTTGCATCGGATCGGACTGCCGGACCAGGAGCTTCGCCGCTCGGCTCGGGTCTGACCTTGCCGCCCATGCCCGGCGCACGGCCGGGCTCGACTGCATCGTGCATCATCTCGGCGTTGCCCTCGGCGGTAGCCCCGCCGCCAGCTTCGCCCGACGGCTCATGGGCCCGGCCAGTCGGGATACGACGCTGCGGACCGTGCGCCGCCGTGCCGTCCGGTGGAGCATCCGAGCGTGATCGGCATCGACGACTGGGCCTTCCGCCGGGGACAGCGTTACGGCACGCTGGTCTGCGACCTGGAACGCCGGCGTGTCATCGCCCTGCTGCCGGATCGGGAGAGCGGCACCGTCGAGGCGCGGCTTGCGGCCCATCCCGAGATCACCGTCGTCGCCCGCGACCGCGGGGGTTGCTACGGCGAGGCGACGACGCGAGCGCTGCCCCATGCCCTTCAGGTCGCCGACCGATGG
>NZ_JAKSYJ010000182.1 GCF_022829365.1 Methylobacterium sp. J-077
TTCTCGGCGACGCTGTCGGTCGAAGACCCGGTCTACCGCCGCACGCCGGTCTTCGCGCCCTACGCGACCACGGCCACGACCCCGGTTGGCCCCGTCTTCGTCGGCTATGCCGACGGCCTGCCGTCCCGCTACGGCACCATCGACAGCATCCAGCGCTCGCGGCTGCCCGACTTCGTCGGCGCCCTGCGCGTCGAGCAGGATTGGGGCTCCGCGCAACTCTCGGCCGCCACGCACGAGATCAATGTCGGCAACCTGAGTACCGCCCCGGCCGACGGCACTGGTGGTGTGATCACCGGTGTTGCGCATACCGGTTCGGTCCAGGGCTGGGCGGTGCAGGGCGGCGTGAAGGTGAACACGCCGTTCATCGCCCCGGGCGATGCCCTCTATTTGCAGGGCGCCTACGGCGACGGAACGCAGAACTATGTCGGCTATTGCATGATTGCCGGCTGCTATGCGCAGGCCAATACCGGTTTTGGTGGTCAGAAATTCGCGCAGTCCTTTGCCGATGCGTCGATCAACCCGTTTACCGGCCAGTTGCAGACCTCAACCAGTTTCTCGGCGGTCGCCTCGTTCCTGCATTACTGGTCGCCGGAATGGCGCTCCGCCATCTTCGGCTCCTACGGCGAGCAGGATTTCTCGGCCGGCGCCCGTCTGGCGCAGGGCGCGGCCTACAGCCTCGTGAGCCCGAACGGCGCCGTCGCGTTCGGCGCCAACGCCGTCGGCGTGCCGGGGACCCGGTTCTACCAGTTGAGCCAGGCCCTGCGCGACAGCTACCAGTACGTGGTCGGGGCGAGCTTGATCTGGTCGCCGGTGAGAGATCTCGATATCGGCGTCGAGGGCTTCTACACTCAGGTCGGCGTGAAGAGCGGACGGGTCATCGACTCGGACAAGAGCCCGACGGCCTACGCCAACGTCGCCGGCATCAACGCCGGCACCTTCGTGCCGCGCACCGCGACGCAGGACTCGGTCTCGCAGATCCGCCTCCGCGTCCAGCGGGACTTCTGATCCGACACATCGGTACCGGGGCTTCGGTCCCGGTCCCGTGCGATGCGACGTTTGAGGCCCGGCTCCGCGCCGGGCCACTTTGTGTT
>NZ_JAKSYJ010000185.1 GCF_022829365.1 Methylobacterium sp. J-077
CTTATCGCGCTCCGCCCCCGAAAAGCCGAGACTGGTACCTTCAGCAGGCCACCTGCAAAGCCGACCCAAGGCCTGCCGGAGGCTCTCGCCAGAAGGATCGCCCACGACGATTTCTGATGGGGAGCGACTGAGGCTTCTCGAATGTCTGCAATGGGTGGATTCTGTTGAAAAACTCGGGTGTTGCAGCGGTTGTGATGAGGTGATTCACTTCTGTCGAGAGACGGAGATCGAAGCAGATGATGGGACCTCGGCAAGTCGAGCAGGGTGCCCTGTTCTATGAGTTCTCGCTTGAGACGCACGTCCCCGCCGAACATCTGCTTCGCTCCATCGACCGGTTCGTCGACCTGACCGGCCTGCGCCAGGAGCTGGCCCCGTTCTACGCCTCGACGGGCCGCCCTTCCGTCGATCCCGAGTTGATGATCCGCATGCTGATCGTCGGCTACTGCCTCGGTATCCGCTCCGAGCGTCGGCTTTGCGACGAGGTCCACCTCAACCTCGCCTACCGCTGGTTCTGCCGGCTTGGTCTCAACGGCCGGGTGCCGGATCATTCTACCTTCTCCAAGAATCGCCATGGCCGCTTCCGCGACAGTGATCTCCTGCGTCGCCTGTTCGAGACCGTGCTCGCCCGCTGCATCGCCGAGGGGCTCGTCGGTGGCGAAGGCTTTGCCGTCGATGGCAGCCTGATCAAGGCCGATGCCAATCGGCACAAGGGGGTGGAAGGCTCTGCCGGCCTGCCGCCTGAGGTCGTGAGCCGCGCTGCTCAGGAGTACCTCGCCGTCCTCGACGAGGCCGCCTTCGGGGCCGCGACGCCGGTGCCGCCCAAGTTCATCTCGCCCGCCGATCCGGCCGCGCGCTGGACTGGAGCGCACGGCGGGCAGGCGTTCTTCGCCTACACGGCCAACTATCTGATCGACCTCGACCACGCGATCATCGTCGACGTCGAGGCGACCACAGCCATCCGGCAAGCCGAGGTTACAGCGGCCAAACGCATGATCGAGCGTTCGCGCGAGCGCTTCGACCTCTATCCGGCCAAGCTGGCTGGCGACAGCGGTTACGGTTCGGCCGAGATGCTGGGTTGGCTCGTCTACGAGCAGGGCATCGAGCCGCACATCAGCGTGTTCGACAAATCGACCCGCACCGACGGCACCTTCTCACGCGCCGACTTCACCTACGACCAGCCGGGCGACGTCTACCGCTGCCCGGCGGGCCAGGTGCTGACCACGACCGGCACCCTGGTCAACGACGGGGCGACGCTGCTGTACCGGGCGAGCAAGTTCGACTGCGCGCCATGCCCGTTGAAGGCGCGGTGCTGCCCGAACGAGCCGGTGCGCAAGGTCCCGCGCTCGATCTACGAGGGCGCGCGGGACATGGCCCGCGACATCGCGCGGTCCGAGGAAGGCAAAACCTCACGACGCGAACGCAAGAAGGTCGAGATGTTGTTTGCCCACCTAAAGCGCGTCCTGAAGCTGGACCGCCTCCGGCTACGAGGACCGAACGGAGCGAGAAACGAGTTCCACCTCGCAGCCGCCGCCCAGAACCTGAGGAAGCTCGCCAAGATCATCCCGGTCCCGCAGCCGAGCCCGGCTTGACCGGCAAGGGACACCCGGCTCGGGAACGAGGGCTCATCCCGCCCACGCTCCGATCTCGGCCGAGAACGAGTTTTTCAACGAAATCGGCCATCTGCCGCCACGCATCGCACGCCCAAGCGTTTCTGATGGGCAGATATCTGCTGTTCCGCTTCCGGCCACAAACCCGCGAGCAGCGGACGCCTGGTAATTGATACTCGCTATAATCGGAATATCTTTTCGGAGATTAGGCAGCAATTTACTGGATATCAGCTTCGCGGCCATCAGCATTCGCTTGAGACCAAAGGGACATGTTGTCAAACAGCGTCGAAGAATGGTTCATCCGCACTTTCGGTGCTGGCGGGTGGCTCAGGCGTTGATCAGCGTTGTGGCCCGAGGGCAGCACGATGCCGATCTCCAACCCGTCGATGCCGTCGGTCCCGGACGGTGTTCACGTCGATGATC
>NZ_JAKSYJ010000190.1 GCF_022829365.1 Methylobacterium sp. J-077
GCCCCCGTTCAGAACCGGAGGGTGAGGTTGCCCTTGACGGCCTGGTCCTGCGCCCGGGCCCCGACCTGGCCGGTATAGGCCACGCCGAGCGTCGCGTTCGGCGCCACCCGCAGGTCGAGCCCCGCCTGCGCCACCAGCGCGTCCCGGTCGATCGGCACGCCCGCGCTCAGGAAGGCCGGGCCGGTGCCGAAGCTCAGCAGCGCCGTCGGCACCACGTCCCCGAACGCCCGCCGGTAGCCGAGCAGGCCGTAGGCCTTCACCGGGAGCCCGAGGCCCAGATCCAGGCTGGTCTGCGCCCGCACCCCCGCGGTCGCCGCGCCGAGGTCGTAGTCGCGCGCGTAGCTCACCAGGGCCGCCGCCCCGCCGGTCTCGGCGAAGCCGTCGCGCCGGATGCCGATATAGGCCGCGCCCACGAACGGCTCGAGATAGGTCGAGGCCTGCTGCAGCGCCGGGCCGTCCTTCGCCACCAGGGCCGACGGCGCGCCGAGCGTGAACCGGTAGCCGATCTCGCCGAAGCCCTGGACGGTGTGGCCGCCGCCATGGCCGGTCGGGCTGTCCGACAGGCCGTAGAGCACGCTGCGCCGGGTGCGGGTGTCGGTGTCGGCGTAGAGCGCGCCCAGCCGCACCGCGACCGGGCCGAACTCGACGCCGCCATAGACGCCGCCGAAGCCGCTCTTGAGCGTCGCGCTCTCCGCCCGCGCGCCGCCGCCCTGGCGGCCGGCGCTGTCGAGGTTGGCCTCGGTGTAGCCGCCGACCACGCCGAGCTTGAACCCGCCCGGCAGCCGGAGGTCGGCGCCCAGCGCGAAGCCGGCGATCTGCCGGTCGAGGTCGAAGGCGTTGCCGCCCCCGCCCGCCGTGCCGAAGGCGCCGAAGCCCTGGCCCCACAGGCCGAACACCTGCGGGTCGAGGATCCGCGCCGGCACGCTCGCCGCCACCGGCGGCCGGCCCGGCAGGTCGGCGCTGTAGGCCGCCGGCAGGGTGCCGTAATCCAGGCCCGACGCCGAGCCGCCCCAGCGCAGGCGGTCGAGCACCGCCTCGCGCACGAAGAACGCGGTCTCGTAGGCCGCCGAGACCGTGCCGGCATGGATGTCGCCGGCGAGCGCCCGGAAGCCGTCGGCGGCCTCGCTCGTGGTGAACGCCACGGCGGCGTCGTAGGCCCGGCCGGACCCCGCCGCCTGGAGCGCGTTGGCGGCGGCGATGCCGTTGCGGCCGGTGGCGCCGGCGGCCAGCGGCACGTCGGTGCGGGTCAGCGTCAGGTCGACCTCGTTGGGCAGGTAGCGCAGCCCCGGCGCCAGGAAGGCGAGGTTGGCGGTCACCCCGTCGAACCGGCCGGAGACGCCGCCGGCCGCGGAGAGGATCGCGTAGCTGGTGCGCGGGCCGTAGGCGCCCGAGGCCGCCAGCACCTGCACGGTGCCGCCGCCGAGGCTGGCGGCGCCGCCGGCGGCGATCCGGTCGGCCTGGCCGGCGGCGTTGGCCTCGACCCGGTAGACCGAGCCCGGCGCGAACGCGACCGCGCCGGTGACGGTGAGCGTGCCGATCGAGTTGCCCGGCGACACCGTGCCCCCCGACAAAGCCGCGATCCCGCCGACGGTCCCCGATCCGCCGAGCAGGCCGCCGGCATTGACCGAGACCGTGCCGGCGATGGTGCCGTTGGCGTAGAGCGCGCCGCCCTGGCCGATGCCGACATCGATGCCGAGGCGGTCGCCGGTGTCCATCCGCAGGGTGCCGGTGACGTTGCCGAAGTAGCCGGCGGCGGAATACAGGTCGATGCGGCTCCAGTAGCTCAGCGGGCTGCCGTAGAAGGCGGCGAGCGCGTTGGTCTCGGTGTTGACGACGATCTGGTTGATCGTGTCGGTCGCGAGCTGGCCGTAGAGGCCGCCGTTGGGCGCGAGGGTGCGGGCGGCGGCGGTCGAGCCGCCGTAGAGCGGCGCCAGCAGGATCGCGGCGTCGGGCCCGCCCGCCGGGGCGGCCTCGCGGGGCGCCTGGGCGAAGCTCAGGGTCGGCAGGCCGTAGGTCAGGCGCTGCTGGTAGGCGGCCTGGTTGGCCGCGGACGGGACGTAGGGGTTGCCCGCGGTGTTGGCGGCGCCGCCCGCGCAGGCCGCGACGGTGTTGCCGCACTGGGCGGCGAGGTAGGCCTGAAGCTCGCCCTGCGCCTTCACGAACTGGTTCGGCAGGTTGATCGCGACGCCGGTCATCGCGGCATTGTTGATGTAGGCCGGGTTCGTGAACGCCTGCGCGAGGTCGTAGGCGGCCAGCGCCCGGCTGCCGATGATGTCGAGCGGGTAGTGGACGCCGAGCACGATGCGGTCATTGGCGTAATCGGCGGCGCGGGCGAGCATGCTCTGGTATTGCTGCGGCACCAGCATCGC
>NZ_JAKSYJ010000197.1:5000-25763 GCF_022829365.1 Methylobacterium sp. J-077
GCCCGAGGAGCTGCGGGCCGCCCTGGAGGCGGTGATCGAGGAGAGCGACGGGCTGATCCGGGTGTTCAACGCGCTGCTGATGATCGCCCGGCTCGAGGCCGGGAATGCCCGCGAGATCCTGGCGCCGGTGGATCTCGGTGCGGCGGTCCAAGAGGTCGGGGAGCTCTACGAGGCCTTGGCCGAGGATCAGGGGCTGCTGCTCGACGTGCGTGCCGGCGACGGGCTGATCATCGCGGGCAACCGCGAGCTGATCGGGCAGGCGCTCGCCAACCTGATCGACAACGCCTTGAAATACGGGGCCGGCGGCGCCGAGGCGCAGGTCTCCGTGGAGGCCGAGCGCGTCGGCGACACGATCCGCCTTTCGGTGTCCGACCATGGGCCGGGCATCCCGGAAGCCGAGCGGGGCCGGGTGCTCGGGCGCTTCGTCCGATTGGAGGATGCGCGGTCGCGGCCGGGCTTCGGGCTGGGGCTCAGCCTGGTCAACGCCGTCGTGCGGCTGCATCGGGGGACATTGCAGCTCTCCGACAACGGGCCCGGGTTGCGGGTGGATCTCGCGTTCCCGGCCGAGGCACAGGGTGCCGCGGCGACGGCGGGTGACGGCGCGGCCGAACCGATACCGGCTTTGGCGGCGAGCGCTCCGGGAGGGTCGATTTCCCGCCTGTCCTGAGGCAGGTACGGGATCACGACCCCGAAATCTTAGTCTTGTCGGATCGCCGCATCCCGAAAACCGGCAACCACTTTTCGGGACGAAGCTCAGGAGGCCCCATGACCCTCACGTCCAAGACCGCCCTCGTCACCGGATCCACCAGCGGCATCGGCCTCGCCATCGCCCGTGCCCTCGCGGCGCAGGGGGCGAACGTGGTGCTCAACGGGTTCGGGGATGCCCAGGCCATCGAAGAGATCCGCGCCGGGATCGAGCGCGAGCACGGGGTGAAGGCGCATTACTCGGCCGCCGACATGAGCAAGCCCGAGGCGATCACCGCGATGGTGCGGGAGGCCGAGACGGCGTTCGGCGCCGTCGACGTGCTGGTCAACAATGCCGGCATCCAGTTCGTCGCGCCGATCGAGGCGTTTCCGCCGGAGAAGTGGGAGCAGATCATCGCGATCAACCTGTCCTCGGCGTTCCACGCGATGCATGCCGCGATCCCCGGCATGAAGGCCCGGGGCTGGGGGCGGATCATCAACACCGCCTCGGCGCATTCGCTGGTGGCCTCGCCGTTCAAGTCGGCCTACGTGGCGGCCAAGCACGGGATCAGCGGACTGAGCAAGGCGGCCGCGCTGGAACTGGCGCCGCACCGGATCACGGTGAACTGCATCTCGCCGGGCTATGTCTGGACGCCGCTGGTGGAGGCGCAGATCCCGGACACGATGAAGGCCCGCGGCCTGACCAAGGAGCAGGTGATCGAGGATGTGATGCTGAAGGCGCAACCGACCAAGGAATTCGTGACCGTCGACCAAGTGGCGGCACTGGCGGTCTTTTTATGTTCTGACGCGGCCAGCCAGATCACGGGTGCCAATATCAGCATGGATGGCGGCTGGACCGCGCAATAACGCCGGTGCGGCTCCGCCCCCGTGAGGGCGGAGCCGCATGGGGTTCAGCGGCGCCCGTGGAATAGCAGGGCGATGCCGTAGCCGACCGCGCCGGCGATCAGCAGCGCGACCAGCGGATTCTCCTCGACCCGGGCCCCGACAGCGGCGCGGCCGTCGCGCAGGTAGGAGCCGCCGCGCTCGTAGGCGTCCTCAGCGACGTCGCCGGCCCGACCGTAGGCGTCGCCGGCATAGTCGGTCGCCTTGTCGGCGAGGTCCCGGGCCTTGTCCTTGACCTGCCCGTAGGCGTTCTGGGCCTGGCCCTGAGCGTCGCGGACGCGGCCTTCCACCGAGTCCCGGTTCGAGCCCACGAAGTCGCCCGCCGCGCCCTGGGCCTTGCCGAGGGCTTCCTTGGCGCCGCCGACGATCCGATCCGTATCCACCATGACTCTCTCCTCGACGTGAGCGCGGCCCCGGTACGAGAGGAGGCGCCGCAGGATCCCTCGTCGTGCACCGAACGCACGAGACCAGGTTTGCGCACCGCCCCGCGGCGATTTTCTGCGGCTTGACCCGCCGCATGCGGATCAGGGTCAAGCCGGGGGCAGCGCCTCAGAGCCCGATCAGCTCGGCGATGGCCGCCGCGCCCGCGGCCGGGGAGGTCTCGCCCCTTGCGACCCCGGCCTCGGCCTCCGCGGTGCTGCGCCGGACTTCCGGCGAGCCGACCAGGCGCTGGTGCAGCCGCTCGTGGACGAGCGCCCACATCCATTTCACGTCCTGGGCCCGGCGCTTGGTCTGGATCTCGCCGGTGGCGGTGAGCTTCTCCCGGTGATCGACGATCCGCGCCCAGAGGGCGTCGAGACGCAGGTTGTGGAAGCCCGAGATCGTCACCACCGGCGGCGTCCAGGTCGCCGAGGCGGGGGTGAGGATGTGCAGGGCGGCGCGGTATTCCGAGGCCGCGGCGTTGGCCCGCTGCTCGGCCTCGCCGGCATCGGCCTTGTTGACCGCGATCATGTCGGCGAGTTCGAGGATGCCCTTCTTGATCCCCTGGAGCTCGTCGCCCGCCCCGGGCAGCATCAGCACGAGGAAGAAGTCGGTGAGGTCGGCCACCGCGGTCTCGGACTGGCCGACGCCCACGGTCTCGACCAGGATCACGTCGAACCCGGCCGCCTCGCAGAGCAGCATGGTCTCGCGGGTCTTGGCCGCGACGCCGCCGAGCGTGCCCGAGGACGGGGAAGGGCGGATGAACGCCTTGGGATCGTGGGCGAGGCGGGCCATCCGGGTCTTGTCGCCGAGGATCGAGCCGCCGGTGCGCGACGAGGACGGATCGACGGCCAGCACGGCGACCCTGTGGCCGGCCTCCGTGAGGTTCGATCCGAGGGCGTCGATGGTGGTGGACTTGCCGACGCCGGGCACGCCCGTGATGCCGACCCGGATCGCCTTGCCGGTCTCGGGCAGGACCGAGTCGATCAGCGACGCGGCGAGCGCCCGGTGATCGGACCGTTTCGACTCCGCCAGGGTGATCGCCCGGGCCAGGGCGGCGCGGTCGCCGCGCAACAAGCGCTCGCGCAGGCTCTCGATGTCGATGGACGGCGTCATGAGCCCTTCATGGCGGCGCTTGGCGCCGCCGTCGAGAGGGTATCGTCGGCAGGGACCGACGGGACGCGAGGCTCGGTCAAATGCCTGTGTCCGTCGCACCACGAACCGCCGTTTACCCGCACTCCACAGGGCGAGCCCACGATCGTGCCCCGCCATGGTCACGATCCTGCGCGACGGTTGGCGCCCCGCCCGAACGCACCCGGATCATGTCGAGCCAGACCGTCTCACGCCGCGTACTCCTCCGGATCGGCGCCCTCGCGGGGGCGGCGGGCCTCGCTCCGAGCCTCGGCGCCTGCGTCACCGATGACCTCGGCACCTCCGCGCTGCCCGAGAAGCAATCGGCGCTCGACGTCATGCCGGTGCTGCTGGTGGCCACGACGCGCAAGCCCGTAGGCACGCCGCCCCGGCCGCCGTATTTCAATTCCGAGCGCGGACGCGGCCTGAGCTTCGCCGAGGTGCGCCTGTCGCCGCCGGACCGCTCGCTGCTGGGCAAGGTCTCGGCGGTGATCACCGGCGACTGGACCATCGGGGCCGTGCCCAAGACCGAGACCGGGCCGGGCGCCGCGGAGGCCTTCGCGCAGGCGGCGCTCGGCCGCGACGTGCTGATCTACGTGCACGGCTACCGCGAATCGTTCGAATCCGCCGCCGTCAGCGCGGCGCGCCTGTCGGACGGCATCCGGTTCCGGGGTGTCTCGGGCCTGTTCACCTGGCCGTCGGCCGCTGCCACCTTCGATTACAATTACGATCGCGAGAGCGCGCTCTGGTCGCGCGACGCCTTCGAGGACCTGCTGAAGGCCATCACGGCGACCCCGAGCGGCGGCCGCATCAACATCGTCGCGCACTCGATGGGCACGCTGCTGACCCTCGAGACCATCCGGATGCTCCGCGCCGAGGCCGGCGAGGCCGCGATGGCGCGCATCGGCGCGGTGGTGCTGGCCGCCCCCGACATCGATTTCGACCTGTTCTCGAACGGCGTCGCCCGGCTCGGTCCCGACGTATCGAAGATCACCGTGATCTCCTCGACCAACGACCGGGCGCTGGAACTCTCAGCGGCCATCGCCGGCGGCGTCCGGGCCGGCGCGGCCGACCGCGCCAAGCTCGAAGCGTTGGGCGTGCGCGTCGCCGACGCCTCCGATTACGGCGGCGGCCTGATCAACCACGACCTGTTTCTCTCGAACCCGGAGGTGCAGGCGGTGGTCAAGCGCGCCATCGCCCGCGGGGCGGGGGTGTGAGGGACCGGCCCGGCGCTCACGCCATCCGGGTCGCCATGCTCTGCGGCGGCAGGGGTTCTTCCGGGAGGACAGGGGCGTCGCCGGAGGCGTCCAGGTGGTCGATCCGCTCGGCCCAGACCCGGAAGCCCACCAGGGGATTGGGGCCGAAGGTGTGCGTCAGCGGGACGTCCGCGGCGTCGCGGCCGTAGGCCACCATCACCCGGCCGATCCGCGGGCTGTTGTTGCGCGGGTCGAACACATGCCAGCGCCCGCCGAGATAGACCTCCATCCAGGCCGCGAAGTCGCCGGCCGGATGCGGCTCCGGCTCGCCGATGAAGCTGACATAGCCGGTGCAGTAGCGCGTCGGCACGTTGAGCGCCCGGCAGAACGCCACCGCCAGATGGGTGAAGTCCCGGCAGACGCCCCGGCCGCCAGCATAGGCATCCACGGCCGTGCGGTCGCGATGGGCGAACTCGTAGCCGAACGCGATGTGGTCGTGCACGAAGTCGCAGACCGCCTGCACCCGGCCCCAGCCCGGCTCGATCTGGCCGAACAGCCGCCACGCCTCATCGGCCAGCAGGTCCGATTCGCAGTAGCGGCTCGGCAGCAGGAACACGATCGCCTCGGCAGGCAGCGCCTCGATCGCGTGCTGCTCGGCCTCCGGGTAGGCCGGGTCCGGGCGTCCATCGTCGCCGATCACCGCGTCGGTCCCGATGGTGAAGTTCCCCGCGGGGGCGGTCAGCCGCCCGCACAGGTTGCCGAAGCCGTCGCGATAGAGATCGACCGGCACCGGCGGCTCGGTGCGGAGCGTGTCGGGCGCCTCAAGGGCGTCCGCCCGGGTGGGATGCACGTTGAGCATCACCACCATCGGGACCGGATAGGGGAAGGCGTAGCGCATCTCGCAGCCGAGCCTGATCCGCATCCGCGGTGATCCTTCTTCCCGTTGGGTTTCGTTGCGGCCGCGGGCCCGGCAGGATTCGCGCCACGGCTTTCGCGGCGGACTGGCCCAGACGGGCTTGGCGGGCGTCCGGTTCACCCCTACAGCATCCGCGCGCGGCGCTCATGACCGCCGGGGGAGGCTTAGGCATTTCTCCCCGGGGCGGGGCGTCGCACCCGCGCGCGATCCCGCTGACCGGGCGCGCCAAGGACGGTTACGAGAAGGATGCCGGCCATGTTCACGCTCGAGATCGAGGGCACCGCCGTGGCGGTGATCAACAGCGACGAGGCGTCCGCCAAGGACCTCTTCACCTGCGAAGGCTTCAAGGAAGACATCCGGACGATGACGAGCGAGGGCAAGCCGCTCTGGAACGGCACGTCGCCCCTGATCATCCGGGCCGCCACCGAGGACGAGATCGAGATCTTCGAGGACGCGCTCGCCGAGGATGACGGCGAGGGCGAGTTCACCGACGACAAGCACCATGCCGGCGGCGAGTCCGACGAAGAGGACGAGGACGAGGCGGACATCGTCTTCCTGGTCGATATCGACGAGGCGGACGAGGACGACGAAGCTGACGCCTGAAACGAACACCTGAACTCGGCCGCCTCCCGGGGGTTTCCGATCCGATTCGGAATCAGCCCGGGAGGAACGACATGGCTGACAGCAGGCGAATCGTGGATGCGCTGGTGCGGTCCCGGCGCGGCGGCATCGCGGCCAGCGCGGCGTTGGGCGGTCTCGCGCTGATCGGTGGGCTCGCCTACCGGGCCCTGCGTGGGACCGCGCCGCCGGAGACGGGCGGCCCGGATTTCTCCACGGTCGACGAGGACGAGGCCCGGCTGATGCTCCGGGCGATGGTGGCCGCCACCATCGCGGACGGCATGGTCGATACGGCCGAGCGCAAGCGCCTCGACGCCGCCGTGGCCGAGGCCGGCATCGACTCCGACGGGCGCGCCTGGCTCGATCGCGAACTGGAAAGCCCCGCCGAGATCGACGAGATCGCCGAGCGGGTGAACGAGCCTGAGGCGGCGGCGCGGATTTACGCGGCGGCCCGGCTGGCGATCGACCCGGACACGCTGCAGGAGCGCCAGTTCCTGAAGATGCTCGCTGAGGCCCTCGATGTGCCCGGCGAGGCCACGGCCCGGATCGAGCGCGACATCGCCGCCTGACTGGACTGCATTTCCGGCTACACATCTCCCGCGATGGCCGAGCTTCGTGCTAGCCTGACCGGGCGGTGATCCGGGCGGACGCGTCCCGGCCGCTCGAGGCCGGGACGTTCCATGCCGACGCTGCCATTGCCCGCCCAATCCCGCGCGCGGCGGGCCATCCGCACCTTCGCCGCAGCCCTGCTCGCCGGAGGCCTGACCGCGATGAGCTTCCCCGCCCACGCTGCAGACCCGGGCCCCGGCCCCCTGACGCTGGCCAGCCAGGGCAGTTTCTTCGTCGGCGGTCGCGACATCCAGTCCGACACGCTCTCGACCCTGCCGGCCTATGCGCCGTCCGGGACGATCACGGTCGATCAGGTCTATGTCCGCTATCAGATCCCGGTGGACCCGGTCCGGCCGCCCCTGGTGCTGATCCACGGCTGCTGCCTCACCGGCAAGACCTGGGAGACGACCCCGGACGGCCGCATGGGCTGGGACGAGTTCTTCGTCCGCCGCGGCTTCCCGACCTACGTGATCGACCAGGCCTGGCGCGGGCGCTCGGCGATCAGCCCGGCCCAGATCGATGCGGTGAAGATGGGCAAGGCCGAGCCCGATTCGCTGCCGCCGGTCTTCTCCGCCGGGCGCGAGCCGGCCTGGGCGATCTTCCGGTTCGGGCCGGAATACCCGAAGGTGTTTCCGGGCATGCAATTTCCCCTGGAGGCCCAGGGCGAGTTCTGGAAGCAGATGGTCGCCGACTGGTCCGCGGCCCTGCCGGTCCCGAACCCGACCGTGCCGGCCTTGTCGGAGCTTGCCAAGCGGCTCAAGGGCGCGGTGCTGGTCTCGCACTCGCAATCGGGCATCTATCCATTCCAGACCGCCGCGCTGGATCGCACCGGCATCCGCGCGCTGGTGGCGATCGAGCCCGCCGCCTGCCCGGATCCGGCCAAGGACGACCTCGCCCCCTACAAGGACCTGCCGATTCTGGTCCTGTTCGGCGACTTCGTCGACGCCTCGCCCCGCTGGGCACCCCGGCTGAAGCAGTGCCGCAGCTTCGTGGCGGCGGCGAACGCGGCCGGCGGCCGGGCCGAGCTGATCCTGCTGCCGGAGATCGGGATCCACGGCAATTCGCACATGCTGATGCAGGACAAGAACAGCCTCGACATCGCCGACTGGCTGGCGGGCTGGATCGAGAAGCGGGCCGGGAAATCCTGAACGGGCAGCCGGCGTCGTAACCGGCCCGTCCTCCCGATCACCCCCTTATCCGAAGAGGCTGTGAGTCGATTGATCGATTGGCCGACAACCCGCGATAAGCCGAGCGCTGATGCGCTCACCTGCGGGCCCGCGCTTCGGGGCGAGGCGCTGGTTCCCTCTCCCGTGCGGGAGAGGGACAGGGTGAGGGGACAGGTTCCTCCGGGTAGGGCGTATCCCTCACCCCAACCCTCTCCCGCACGGGAGAGGGGGCTTGCTGCGCTTCGTTATCGGCCGCAGCCTCAAACCGGCTTCCGCGCGGTCAAGAACTGACCCATCCGCTCCAGCGCCCGGCGGATGTTCTCGGCCGAGTTGGCGTAGGACAGGCGGATATAACCCTCGCCGTGGACACCGAAATCCGGGCCGCCGATCACCGCGACGCCCGCCTCTTCCAGCAGGGTGGCAGCGAGCGGCTTGGCCTTCCAGCCGGTCTGGGCGATGTTCGGGAAGGCGTAGAACGCGCCCTTCGGGGCGATGCACGACACGCCCGGCAGGGCGTTCAGGCCCTCCACCACGATCGCCCGGCGGCGATCGAACTCGGCGACCATCTCGGCAACGCAATCCTGCGAACCGTCGAGGGCCGCGATGCCGGCCCATTGGGTCGCGGCGTTCACGCAGGAATGGGCATTGACCGCGAGCTTCCGGGCCGCGTCGTAGAGGGGCTTGGGCCAGACCGACCAGCCGAGCCGCCAGCCGGTCATCGCGTAGGTCTTGGACGCGCCGTCGAGATAGATCAGCCGGTCGCGGATTCCTTCGTACTTCAGCAGCGAGTGATGGGCCTCGCCGTCATACGTCATCGTGCCGTAGATCTCGTCCGACAGCACGGCCACGTCCGGATGGTCGGCGAGGCCCGCGACCAGGGCGTCGATCTCGGCCTTGGGCGTCACGCCGCCGGTCGGGTTGGCGGGGGAGTTGACGATCAGCAGGCGGGTCCTGGGGGTGATCAGCGCCAGGGTCTCGGCCGCCGAGAAGGCGAAGCCGTTGGCCTCGCGGATCGGCACCGGCACCGGCGTCGCCCCGGTGAACTCGATCATCGAGCGGTAGATCGGGAAGCCGGGATCCGGATACAGGATCTCGGCGCCGGGCTCGCCGAACATCAGGATCGCCATGAACATGGTGACCTTGCCGCCCGGCACGATCATCACCGAGTCGGGCGAGACGTCGACCGCGTGGCGGCGGTGGATGTCGCGGGCCACCGCCTCGCGTAAGGGCGGGATGCCGATGGCCGGCGTGTAGCCGTGGTGCCCGTCGCGCAGGGCCTTGATGCCGGCCTCGACCACGTGGGCGGGCGTCGGCATGTCGGGCTGGCCGATGCCGAGGTTGATCACGTCCCGCCCCTGGGCGGAGAGCGCCTGGGCGCGGGCGAGCACCGCGAACGCGTTCTCCTCGCCGATGCGCGAGAAGGCCGGGACGACGTGCAGCATCGCGCTCTCCGCGGGACGTGAAGGCTTCAGTGCTTGGTGCGCTCGGAGAGCTTCATGGCGCCGAACGACATCGCCCCGGCGATCACAGCGAGGATCACGAAGGTCTTCACCGAGGCGTAGAACAGCGCTGGCTCGATGCCCGTATCGGTGTAGAGCACTAGGCCGATCGCCGCGAGCGGCAGGGACAGGAGGATGAACAGGGGGACGAGCGGGTTCATGTGGGGCACTCGGATCCGGCGCGCGGTTGGCCGCGGCTCATGGGCGTCGCGCTTGCATACCACCCTGCGGCAAAGGTTGGGACCCCGGGGCCGGGAGTTTTTCGCGGGACCGTCGCGTCGCTCACCGAAGTGCAAGAATTTGGCTGGATACTAGCTATTCAGGAGGAGATGCCAGTATGCGCCCATCAGCGGTCTCGTCGAACGGCAACAGGTCAAATGTATCGCCGCTCGATATTTTGACGGCTCAGATCGGCCGGCTGCTGCGGCATCCTGCCTACCGGCGCCAGAGCATCGTCAGCTCGCTGCTGCAGCGCCATCTCCCGAACGACGCGGGCTACGCCTGGAACGGCGAGGTGGCCCTGCGCGAGCGTCTCGGCCGCGCCGGCCTTGACGCGGCGAGCATCGACCATCTCATCCGCAACACCCAGGCCGAGATCCAGCGCCTCCGCGGGCCGGCCGACGCCTGAAAGTCTTCAAGCCGGGACCCGGACCGTCGCCCGCAGGCCGCCCATCGGGCTCTCGTGCAGGGCGATGTCGCCGCCATGGGCCCGGGCGATGTCCCGGGCGATCGCCAGCCCGAGCCCGGATCCGCCCGCATCCTGCCGGGAATCATCCAGGCGCACGAACGGCTTGAACACCTCCTCGCGGCTCTCCGGCGGGATGCCCGGCCCGTCATCGTCGATCGAGACGTAGAAGGCGCGGGCCTCAAGCCGGCCGGAGATCGCCACCGTCTCGCCGCAGCGGGCTGCGTTGGCCGCGAGGTTGAACAGGCAGCGCCGGAACGCCCCCGGGCGTACCGTGACCTCGGGGGCGCCCGCGAGATTCACCTCCGAGACATGGGCGCCCAGGCGCTCCACGTCGCTGCGCAGATCCTCCAGCAGCGCGCGCATGTCGGTGGGCGTCGCCGGCTCGGCGGAATCGCCGCGGGCGAAGGCGAGGTAGCCCTCCAGCATCCGGCTCATCTCGTCGACGTCGCGGCTGAGATCCTCGATCTCGCTGGTCTGCTCGAACAGCGCCAGGGACAGGCGGAAGCGGGTCAGGATGGTGCGCAGGTCGTGGCTCACGCCGTTGAGCATCGTCGTGCGCTGCTCCATGGCCCGCTCGATGCGCCGCCTCATTTCGATGAAGGCGTGGCCGGCCTGGCGCACCTCCCGGGCTCCGCGCGGCCGGAACTCGATCTCCCGGCCCTTGCCGAACCCCTCCGCCACGGCGGCGAGCCGCAGGATCGGCTTGATCTGGTTGCGCAGGAACAGGATCGCCACGCCGAGCAGCACCAGCGAGGAGCCGATCATCCAGACTAGGAAGATGTGCGAGTTCGACGCGTAGGCCTGGCTGCGCCGGCCGGTGATCCGCATCACCCCGTCGGGGATCGCCACCCGGATCTCGATCAGGTTCGAGCGGCCGACGGTGTCGATCCAAAACGGCCGGCGGATCTGGCGGCGGATCTCGTCGGAGAGCGCCTCGTCCAGGATCGAGAAGAACGGCCGCGGCCCCTGAGCCGGAAGCTTGGCGCCCTTCAGAATGTCGAGGTCGAGGTTCAGCCGCTCGGCCGCGATGCGCGACAGCGTCTCGGCATCCCGATCCTGGGGGTAGCTCTCGTAGATGTCGATCAGCGCGGCGACGTCGGCGGTCACGGCGGCCGACAGGCGCTTGGTCACGAGCTGCCAGTGCCGCTCCATGAACGTGTAGGCGATTACCGACTGGAGCAGGACTACGGGCGCGATGATGATGATCAGCGACCGGGCGTAGAGCCCCTTCGGCAGCGCATCCCCGATCGCGCGGCTGACGCGCTTCCACAGCTTGTGCGGCGCCGAGCGCGGCCGCGGCGGATCCGTCCGCAGGGCGCGGGCCAGGCCGGGATCGGGGGCGTTCACGAGCTCGCGCGCCCGTGCCGCAGCGGCCCGCCGGGGCGGGGTCGGGACTGGCGGCGTAAGGTCCGTGTGACGGCGGCGGACATGGGGCGGGCGGTTGCGGGCGGTGGGCCGTTATCGCACCCGCGCCACGATCGGCCAAGGCAACGGCGGAACGGAGCCGTTTGCGCCTTGCACGACGGAGCGCGGGCCATACCTGTTGGATGCGGGGGGCACCCGCCGGCCGAGGTCTCGAGGGCCATGCTCAGCACCGATACAGACATCCTCGCCGCCGCCTCCGCATGGCGGCGGGACGGGCGCGCCGTGGCGCTCGCCACAGTCATCGAGACCTGGGGTTCGGCGCCGCGGCCCGTGGGCAGCCATCTCGTTGTCGATGCCGACGGCAATTTTTTGGGGTCCGTCTCGGGCGGCTGCGTCGAGGGATCGGTGATCACCGAGGCGCTCGAGGTGATCGCAGCGGGGTCGCCCCGCATCCTCGAATTCGGCGTCGCCGACGAGACCGCGTGGCGGGCCGGGCTGTCCTGCGGCGGCCGGATCCGGGTCTTCGTCGAGCGGGTCGACTGATGCGCACCGAGACCCTGGAGGTCCTGAACGCCGAGCGCGCCGCGCGCCGGGCGACGATCTTGGTCACCGACCTGGCGGACGGGATGCAGCGGCTGGTCCGCGAGGCCGAGATCGCGGCCGATCCCCTGGCGGCGGCGCTGGGCAAGCACCTGGCCGCGGGCAAGAGCGGCCTCGTCGAGATCGACGGCCGGCAGACGTTTCTGACCGTGCAGGTCCCGCCGGTACGCCTCGTTGTGGTCGGCGCCGTCCACATCTCGCAGGCGCTGGCGCCGATGGTGGCCGGCCTCGACCTCGCGCTGACCGTGATCGACCCGCGCACCGCCTTCGCCAGCCCTGAGCGCTTCCCGGGCGTCGACCTCGTGGCCGAGTGGCCCGACGCCACCCTCGGCAGCCGCGTGCCGGCCCTCGACCGCTACTGCGCGCTCGCGGCCCTGACCCACGATCCCAAGATCGACGATCCGGCGCTGAAGGCGGCGCTCACGGCGGGGTGTTTTTACGTCGGCGCCCTGGGCTCGCGGAAGACCCACGCCGCCCGCACCGCCCGGCTCGCGGAAGCCGGGTTCTCGCCTGAGCAGATCGGCCGGATCCGGGCCCCGATCGGGCTCGCCATCGGGGCAGTGAGCCCGGCCGAGATCGCGCTGGCCGTGCTGGCCGAGATCGTGGCGGCGCTCCGCCGGGTCCCCCGCCCGGAGGTCGCGTGAGGTTCGGCCCCGTGCCGGTCGCCGAGGCGGCCGGCCTGATCAGCGCCCACACGGTCCGGCGGGACGGCATCACCCTGCGCAAGGGCGCGGTGATCCCAGAGGACGCGGCCGCCGACCTTGTCCGGGCGGGGCTTTCGGAGATCGTCGCCGCCGCCCTCGAACCCGGCGATGTCGGCGAGGACGCCGCTGCGGCCCGGCTGGCCGCGCATCTGCGCGGGCCGAACCTCCGCGCCGAGGCGCCCTTCACCGGTCGCTGCAACCTGTTCGCCGAGACCGCCGGCGTGCTGACCCTGGTCCCGGCCCGGATCGACGCGGTCAACGCCGTCGACGAGGCGGTGACGGTGGCGACCCTGCCGCCGTTCAAGCCGGTGGTGGAGGGCGAGATGGTCGCCACCGTGAAGATCATCCCGTACGCCGTGCCGGGCGCCGTGCTGGCCCAGGCCTGCGCGGCGGATACGGCCGGCGCCCTGGCGGTGGCGCCCTATCGGCGCAGGCGCATCGCCGTGGTCTCGACCCGCCTGCCGAGCCTCAAGGAGACCACCATCGACCGGACGCTCAAGGTCCTAGCCGAGCGCCTCGCCCCCACGGGGGCCGCGATCGTTTTCGAGTCTCGGGTTCCGCACACGGCTGAGACCGTGGCGGCGGCGCTCGGGGAGGCGATCGACTGCGCCGGGGCGGATCTGGTGGTTGTGTTCGGCGCTTCGGCCATCGCCGACCGGCGCGACGTGATCCCGGCCGGCATCGCGGCGGCCGGCGGTAACGTCGAGCATCTCGGCATGCCGGTCGATCCCGGGAACCTGCTGCTCGTCGGCAGCCGGGCCGGCGTACCGGTGGTCGGTGCCCCGGGCTGCGCCCGCTCGCCCAAGGAGAACGGCTTCGACTGGATCCTGCACCGTCTGCTGGTGGATCTGACTGTCACCCGGGCCGACATCGTCGCCCTCGGGGTCGGCGGCCTGCTGATGGAGATCGTGTCCCGGCCGCAGCCCCGGGCCGGCGGCGAGGCCGCGGAAGCCGATGCCTGAGATCGGGACGATATTGCTTGCGGCCGGCCTCGGCACCCGGTTCGGCTCGGAGCCGAAGATGCTGGCGCTGCTCGAAGGAAGGCCGCTGGTCCGCCATGCAGCGGAGGCGGCCCTAGCGGCCCGGCCGCGCCCGGTGGTCGTGGTGCTGGGCGCCCATGCCGATGCGGTCCGGACGGCGCTGGCGGGGCTCGATGTGGTGATGGTCGAGAACCCGGATTTCCGGGCCGGGCTAGCCACCTCACTGCGTGCCGGCGTCGCCGCGCTGCCGAAATCCCGCGACGCGGCCGTGGTGGTGCTCGGTGATATGCCGCGCATCTCCGCGGCTTACATCGACCGGCTGGCCGCTGCCTTCGAACAGCCCGCGAAGGCTCCGGCGGCCGTCGTTCCGGTACAGGATGGCCGGCGCGGAAATCCGGTGCTCCTCAACCTGCGCCGGCTTGCCGACGACATCGCTCGCCTCACCGGCGACCGCGGCGCCGGGCCGCTCCTCAAGGATCGGTCCGATATCCTGGAGATCCCCGGCGATGCGGCGACCGCCCTCGACATCGACACGCCGGCCGCGCTGCGAGCCGCCGACCGCGCCTGACCCTCAGCGCTTCGCGTCCGTCGGAAGGCGTCCGGCCTTGGCGTCGCTCCGGCAGCGGTCGGAGCAGTAGCGCACCTCGTCCCAGACGCGCTCCCACTTCTTGCGCCAGGCGAACGGCCGGCCGCACTGGGCACACAGCTTCTCCGGAAGGTCGCCCTTGCGGCGCATCCGCGGCATCGTTTCCATCCCTGTGACTGCGCGTGATCTGGGGCGGAACCGGGCTGATCCCAGTCCGTTCCGCATTCAGAGCTGCGAACACTTTGGATGAGTCGGGGACGTGCCATGCTGAAAGTCACCTATATCGACTTCCACGATCGCTCGACGGTGAATCCCCTGAGCGGCTGGTACATCACCGACGCGAACGGTGCGATGATCGGCGAGGCGCACCGCTACGACGATCAGGCCAGCGGATTGCGCGCCCTCAGCGCCCTGAGCGCGTGATCCGGCCCGGGTTGGCCCGCGCGTCCAGCAGCCTGGCCGACCCGAGCATCACCGTCAGCCCCGCGAGATTGACCGCGATCTGGAGCGGCCAGGCAGGGTCGAAGGTGCGGTAGAGGATCCGCCCGATCAGCGCCGCCAAGCAGCCCGCGGCGAAGATCTCCAGGGAGTGCCGGCCGCAGGCATCGATCAGCCGCAGCCCCCGCCACCCGGAGACGCGCCGCACGGCGGGCGCGCTGAAGATCAGGTAAGTCAAGGCCAGGATGTGCAGCAGGCGCAAGGGCGCGACATGGCTCTTGTCCGGAGCGCCGATCGCCAGCGGCCGGAGGTCCGGCAGACCCCACTCCGCCCACGAGCCGCCCTGCAGCAGCCCGAAGGCCAGGTAGGCCCCGGCCAGCGCCGCAGCCCAATTGCGCCAGGGCAGCAGGCCGTCCCCGGCCCGGACGGCAATCGCCAACGCGGCCCCGATCACGAACAGGAACTGCCAGGCGAACGGGTTGAAGTACCAGCCTTCGTCCACAGCGGCGGCGTTCGGCAGGTTCAGGGTGGAATCGACATTGGCGGCGAGCCACAGCGTGCCCGAGAGCGCCAGCACCCCCCAGATTCCGCGCTGCATCCCGAAATAGATGACCGGGAAGAGGCCGAGCAGCAGGATGTAGAGCGGCAGGATGTCGAGGTAGTTCGGCAGCGCGTTGAGGGCGAGGCCGCGCAGCAGGCCTGGCAGCAACCCCATCTGCAGGAGCGGCGCGACGCCGAAGCGCGGCGTGAGCCCGGTCAGGTTCATCCAGGCTCGCACGATGACCAGGGTGGCGAGCAGCAGCCCGGCCTGGAACAGGTAGATCCGCAGGCAGCGCCGGCCGATGCGGGCCAAGGTCGGCCAGGCTCCGGCCCGGCCGAACAGTCCGCCATAGGCGACCATCGACGAGTAGCCCGCCAGCAGCACAAAAATCTCGGCGGCGTCCGAGAAGCCGAAATTGTGCAAGGTGAACAGGGCCGGCGTGTTGCGCGGGATGTGATCGATGAAGATCGTCAGCAGCGCTAGGCCCCGCAGCACGTCGACCCGCGCGTCCCGGACAGGCTTTTTCGGTGGGGGTGCGGGCACTGACGCCGGCGTGGGCGCCGGCGCCACCCCGCGGCCGAAGGGCGCCCGCTCAAGGTCGTCGAGGCTCTTCACGCAGCTGTCACCGGGACGCTCTTTCGCCAGAGGTGGCGTGAAGCTCACACCGCAATGCAATATAACCCAGCCATACACCAATGCCGCGACGGATCGCATCGATCACGCGCCTTTGTTCCGGGGCGGGCGACGTCCGGCATGCCGTCGACCGCGACCGCGCGTCGGCATGCGTTTCTCAGATTGGCGCGGAGCATGTCGGCCCGATACCGACAGCTCTGACCCTTTGGCTGCCGCGGATCGGCGTCGCATTGCGCCGCCCCAGCGGACATTGCCGATGATCGCTGTCATAGAGGCGGCGGATCGATCCCGGCGGATGCCGGGGAAGGGCAGGGTTCATGCGCGTCCTCGTCACCGGAGCCGGCGATTTTCTCGGCCGCCGCCTGCTCGAGGCGCTGCGGCAGGGCCTTCCCCCCGGCAGCCGCATCCTGGGCATCGACCGCCGCGCGCAGCCGCCGCTCGACGGGGTGACCCTCCTGGATGTCGATCCGTTCGAGGCGCGAAAGCTCACCGGGGCGGTCGCAGCGTTCGACCCGACTTTCGTGTTCCATCTCGCGGCCCTGGCGTCGGTCGCCCGGTCGAGCGAGACGCCGGCCTATGCCTGGCGGGCGGATCTGCTGGGCACCCTCAACCTCGCCGAGGCGGTGGCGCGGACCCGCGCGACCTTGGTTTTTCTGAGCTCGACCGTGGTCTACGGGGAGGCGTTCCGCGACCGGCCCCGTCCGGATGAATCCGTAACGCCCCGGCCCGACACGATCTCGGGTCGGACGAAAAATGCCTGCGAGTACATCCTGCGCGACGTGCTCGCCAATGCCGGCGTGAAGCACCTCGTGCTGCGGCCGTCGAACTATATCGGCCCCGGCCAGAGCGAGACCTTCGTGGCCGCCTCCTTCGCCGGGCAGATCGCCCGGATCGAGCGCGGCTCGGCCCCCCCGATCCTGGAGGCGGGCGATCTCGCGGCCGGGCGCGACTTCCTCGACGTGTCGGACGTGACCGCCGCCTGCCTGCGCGTCCTGGACCTCGCCGAGGATCTGCCCGACGGCGGCATCTTCAACGTCGGTACCGGCATCGTGACGCCGGTCTCGGCGATCCTCGACGCGTTCCGCGGCCTGACGGATGCCGATTTCGCGGTTCAGGTCGCGCCGGACCGGACCCGACCCACGGGCGCCCGCAGCCAGGGCTGCGATCCCACGGCCTTCGCGGCCGCCACCGGCTGGGCGCCGGTGATTCCCCTGGCGCAGAGCCTCCAGGCGATGCTGGACGCGGCGCGGGCACGGACGGGCTGACCGATTGTCGACGACTTGGTCCCACCCGCCACCTCATCCTGAGCAGCGTTCGCGCAGCGGACGCCTCGAAGGATGAGGGCAAGGGCGGGATTTCGATGGGGTTTTTGATCCCGGACCGACGGCCGCGACCAACTCCTACCGCGAAAACTTCTTGTACTTGATCTTCTTCGGCATCAGCGAATCCGCCCCGAGCCGGCGCATCTTGTCGGCTTCGTAGTCGGAAAAGTTACCCTCGAACCACTCGACGTGGCTGTCGCCCTCGAAGGCCAGGATGTGCGTGGCGATGCGGTTCAGGAACCAGCGATCGTGGCTGATGATCACCGCGCAGCCCGCGTAATCCTCCAGCGCGTCCTCGAGGGCGCGCAGGGTCTCCATGTCGAGGTCGTTGGTCGGCTCGTCGAGCAGCAGCACGTTGGCGCCACCCTTCAGGGTCCGGGCGAGGTGGACGCGGTTGCGCTCGCCGCCCGAGAGGGTGCCGACTTTCTTCTGCTGGTCGCCGCCCTTGAACGCGAAGGCCGCGCAATAGGCGCGGGAATTGATCTCGCGCTTGTTGAAATAAATGATGTCGTTGCCGCCCGAGACCTCCTGCCAGACCGTGGCGTTCGGATCGAGGGCGTCGCGCGACTGGTCGACGTAGCCGAGATGCACGGTCTCGCCGATGGCGATCTTGCCGCCGTCGGGCTTCTCCTGGCCGGTGATCATCTTGAACAGGGTGGTCTTGCCGGCCCCGTTCGGGCCGATCACCCCGACGATGCCGCCGGGCGGCAGCTTGAACGAGAGATCCTCGATCAGCAGCCGGTCGCCGAACGCCTTGTTGAGGTGCTCGAACTCGATGACGTTGTTGCCGAGCCGCTCGTCGATCGGGATGACGATCTGCGCCGCCGCGTCGACCTTGTTGTTCTGCTTGGCGACCAGCTCCTCGTAGCGGGTGATGCGGGCCTTGGACTTCGACTGCCGGGCCTTGGGCGAGGCGGCGATCCACTCCTGCTCGCGGGCGATCGAGCGCTGGCGGGCCATGTCCTCGCGGCCCTCCTGCTGGAGGCGCTTCTGCTTCTGCACCAGCCAGGCCGAGTAATTGCCCTCGTAGGGGATGCCCCGGCCGCGATCGAGTTCCAGGATCCAGCTGGTGACGTTGTCGAGGAAGTAGCGGTCGTGGGTCACGATCAGGATCGCGCCCGGATAGGTCTTCAGGTGCCCTTCGAGCCAGTTCACGGTCTCGGCGTCGAGGTGGTTGGTCGGCTCGTCGAGCAGCAGCAGTTCCGGCTCCCAGAGCAGCAGCTTGCACAGGGCCACGCGGCGGCGCTCGCCGCCCGACAGGGTCGCCACCGGCTGCTCGTCGCTCGGGCAGCCCAGGGCCTCCATGGCCTGATCGACCTTGGAATCGAGCTCCCAGAGATTGGCCGCCTCGATCTTGTCCTGGAGCGCCGTCATCTCGTCGGCGGTCTCCTCGGAATAGTTCATGGCGAGTTCGTTGTAGCGGTCGAGCAGCGCCTGCTTCTCGGCCACGCCCTCCATGATGTTCTCGCGGACCGACTTGTTCGGATCGAGCTGCGGCTCCTGCGGCAGGTAGCCGACCCGGGCGCCCTGGGCGACGAAGCCCTCGCCGGTCCACTCGGTGTCGATCCCGGCCATGATCTTGAGCAGGGTCGACTTGCCCGAGCCGTTGATGCCGAGCACGCCGATCTTGGCGTCCGGGTAGAACGACAGGTTGACGTCCTCCAGGACCTTCTTGCCGCCCAGGTAGGACTTCGTCAGTCCCCGCATGTGGTAGATGAATTCGCGAGCCATCGCGGACCGTCCTCGGCGCGTTGTTCGGGAGAGCGCGGCGCGTGCCAGCGGCACGGGTCAGGCGCGGGGTCTTCGACCCGTCCTGTCAGCGCGTTCCCCACGATATAAGAATGTCCTCGACCGAGTATCAGGCCCGCCGGGCAGCGGCAAGGATGCGGGGCCGGCGGTCGTCGGCTCAGGCGAAGGGATTGGGCACGGATTTCGGTGCCTCGTCGGGCGCCACCGCCACCGCCTCGGGCAGGTCGCCGGCCTCCAGGGCCTTCACGATGGCGTCCAGCGTATCCCGCAGCAGGCGCGCCCGGGCGAGGCCGGCCCTGTCCTTGGTCAGGTCGAGGGAGCCGTGCAGGGCGATTCGGTCGGTGCCGTTCTCGAAGCTGAGGGCGCCGATATTGCGCACCGAAGCATCGTCCGCGAAGGGCTCGAAGGCGTCCGCCTTCGGCTTCCGGCGGCTTGGCTTGTCGTCGGACATGGTCCCTCTCAGAAGATCGCGCGCATCAAGTCGCGCAGGAGCTTGCGCACGGCGCGGTTGAGTTCCCGGCTCAGCCAATCCTGCCAGCTCTGCTCGCGGCGGGGCCGGTGCTCGTCGGCGCGGGCGGCGGCCTTCGGATCGGGCAGGGCCATGGCGCTGGCCCGGGCGGCGGCCGGGAGGCCCGGAAAAACGTCGATCCCGGCCTCGCGGGTCAGCTCGTCCACCGAGACGGCGCGCCAGTCCCGCGACTCGTCGTTGCGGGCTAGATAGGCGCCGGCCTCGCCGCTGGCCGGATCGTAGAGCGCCTTGAACAGCTGGGTGGGCACGAGCACGCCGCCCTTGATCTGCTGCACCGCGTCGCCGGAAAAGATCACCCCGGTGACGACGAAGATCGACCCGCGCCGGCTCGCCAGCCGCCGCGTGCCCTCCTCGATATCGGCCCAGAGGCCGCGGTTGAGCACCCGGTTCTGCGGCACGATGTTGGCCAGGCTGAACGATTCGGCCTGGGCGCTCAAGGTCGGCATGTCGCCCGCAGGGGCGAGGTGGCCCCGGTCGAAGCCGCTGCGGACGTAATCCTCGAGCGAGGCGCGTTCCGCATCCGGCAGCCGCGTCTCCTCGTGGAATGAATCGTCCCGGGCGACCGTACGGGCCTCGGCGACGCTGGCGTGGGTGAGGCGCTCGGCGGAATAGAGCGGCGTGCGCGTCACCCCCGAATGCAGGACCGCGAAGGCCTCGAAGCACAGCGGCACCGTGCGCGCGGCGAGCTTCGCGTTGGTGAGGACCGGCGCCAGCCCGCCGGCGAACAGAGCCGGGCAGCTCTCCTGCGCCCCGGCCGGGGTCGCAAGGGCGACGAAGGCCAGGGCCGCGACGAAACGCCCCCGAACGTCGCTCACCAGCATACGCGCACCCGGCGCGGCCCTTCCGGGGTCGGACGGTCGCGCCAGGCGCAGGGCCGGCCGAGGCTGCGGGTGAACGGCCTGGCGTCGCGGTCGGGGCCGCCCGGCGAGACGCGCTCCGGGCAGGCGCCGAGGAAGTTGCACGGGAAGTCGAGGTTGCCGTCCGGCGGGCGCGGCCCGGCATAAGCTTGGCCGCTGGGCGTAATCGTCAGCATGAGCAGAATTGTGCACAGACGAACCGGGCTCAAGAGCGGACCTCATGTGGCGGTAAGGGCACGTGATTGAAAAAATCGCCGGCCCGACATTGATCGCGCCGCCGTTCGTCCGTACCTGCACTATCATGACAGCGACGGACGGGTCGGTTCTAGCATGAACGCGCGCCCCCCGGGTGCTAGCGTCGTGACGGCGAGAATCCCCTTTCGGGAGCCCGCATGACGGGGCCGTCGCCACACTCGAACGAGCGGATGCGATCCTTGGCGATATCCTCTGAGCATTCAGCGTTGCTGGACCGTGTCCCGGAGCCTGCGGCGCTTCGGCAGCTTCCCGAATCCGAGCTGCAGGCGGTGGCGGACGCGGTGCGGGCCGAGATGATCGACGCCGTGTCGATCACCGGCGGCCATCTCGGCTCGGGGCTCGGCGTGGTCGAGCTCACCGTCGCCCTGCACCAC
>NZ_JAKSYJ010000198.1 GCF_022829365.1 Methylobacterium sp. J-077
TGTCGTCCTCGGCCGAGCAGCTGTCGCAGGGCTCGACCGAGCAGGCCGCGTCCACGGAGGAGGCCTCGGCCTCGGTCGAGGAGATGGCCGCCAACGTCAAGCAGAACGCCCAGAACGCCAGCCAGACCGAGGCGATCGCGCGCCAGTCGGCCCAGGATGCCGGGATCGGGGTGATCGGCTACGTTTCCCTGGCCGCGGGCTTCCTGACCGGAAAATACCGGTCCGCGCAGGATGCCGCGGGACGGGCTCGGGAGAATCGTGTCGCCAAGTACCTGACCTCCGGGTGCTGGGCAGGGAGCTCGGCCTCCCGGATGCCTTCGTCGGCCGCCACCCGTTCCCGGGCCCGGGCTTGGCGATCCGCTGCCCGGGCACGATCACCCCGGAGAAGCTGGAAGC
>NZ_JAKSYJ010000207.1 GCF_022829365.1 Methylobacterium sp. J-077
CGTCGCCTGGGTGTGCTCCTCCATGAGACGATGGAGGAAGACCTGGGCCTCGGCTCTCTTGCTCGTCCTCGCGCTGCGACGGACATGGACTCCGTCCCGCCGGAACCTTACCCACCAAACATCACCCCGCCGGTAGACCCCCGCCACATGCCCTCACCGTTGACCGCGGACGCCAAGAGTCTGAGTCAAAAAGAAAAATTGACAAGGCAATGTGGGCGCTGGGGTTGCGGCGAAGGTTACTGAGTCCACGGTAAGAATCTTGACGGGCGCACGAGAAGGATCGCGAACGTGACGCGGACGATCCATGGCCGCGAAGAAATTTCAACGCGTTGAGAAACCGCGGTGAGAACGTTCAACTAGGATCGGGAAACGAGCCCGCCCACGCCCGTAGCGCGGGCGGGCGAACTGATTTCAGAAGCCGGATGGGCTGCTCGCTTGCAAGGTGATCTTCGCACCCGCGGTCTTGATGCCGGTGATCGGAAGCACTCGATCATCGACAAGTACCACGACGTTGCCGTGACCGACCATCTCCTCAATCTCGTGTATCCAAGAGGGATTCGCGGCCACGGCCGCCTGCTCCACCACCTCGCTCTGTGGTTCGTCCGACCCTGCCGCTTCCGTTTCAAGCTGGTCCGTTGTCTCGACGGCCTCAACCGTCGCAGGCGAGGCATTCCGGCGCTCCTTACGGTAAAGGGCGATGTAATGGTCCATGCCGCCCTTACCGCGTCCCGCCCGCGCCTCGTTCGCGGCTCTGCCGAGAGCTTCCTCCACTCGATTAGCTGACACCTTGGCCAGCCGCAGCCCCGCCAACGCCGTAGCCCTCTTGCCCACCAGAGAAGCTTTCGTCCCTTCGGTCTTGAACGCTTGCATCACACGCAGCAAAGGCGTCGCCGCGTTCCCGTGCAAGGGGGGCGCCCCTTGCTCGTCGAGGAAAGCATCTAGCGCCGCGTTATCGAGTTCAAACCCCGACGTATCAAACTCCTCTACGAACCGCGCGACGGTGGCGAGGAAGACATGGCTCGATCGGTCGAGTGCGTCCGATGCCTCTGCCATCGCGACATCGGCCTCGCGAGCCGCCGAGAGCGCTTGCGCGTAGATTGTGTAGGGCGTCTCCTTCCGCTCCGGACTGTCATCCCATTCCTTCAAGTCTGGGTCTGCGCCCGGCGCCGTCCCGCCTGATTCGGATAGGCCCGGCTGTGAGGTTAGGGCGACGCGACTATCATCAGCCGCCGATAGAAGCTGCGGCTGCGCTTTGCTCGTAGTGGGCTGCCACGGCGTCTGATCGATCAGCGCTGCCTTCGCTGCCGCCTGCCCAGAGCCTCCTGTGAGCACCCGGATTTTATCTCTGAGCAGGCTGGCAGGAAGCCGTGGACCAAATGGCACGCCAGAGTCATGCGATTTATGCATCAGAAAGTCCTCTTTGTGATTGACTGTCCATACCATGTACATGTACAAACATGACTGTCAATCGGCAATCGAAGGGGCTTAAAGTGACGCCAGAGCAATTTGGCAATTGCCGTCAGGCACTTGGCCTATCCAAAGTACGGTTCGGCGATCTGGTCGGCGTCGGACGGGTAAGCGTCAGTCACTATGAAAGAGGCTGTAGGCACGACAACGGTCAGCCAGTCCCAATTCCTCGTCTCGTCGAAATGACCTGCGCTGCGCTCATGCTCGGTGTGCGCGATTTCCAAGATCTGGCGCCACATCAGGTAATCGAAGACGTAGTTCCTGATCATGATAAACGTTTGCGATTGAATGAAATATCTTCAAAAATTGTTGAATCCGAAAGATATAAGTTAATTGATAATGGAGTTAGGCTGAGTGAACACTGCATCGGAATCAAAGTTATTACGGCCGTTCGGCATTGGAATGCCATAAGGAGGGCGGCGGAAAATCACGGTTACGAAGTGCCGCAGCTTTATTTCGCCGATGATGGCTATGGGCAGTTTTTCGCAATCGTAGATCTAATTTCGAGCGATATGGAATTTTGGCTCAAGATGGAATTGGGTTGATATGGCTCGTTCTACTGGCATTGAGTGGACGGACAGGACATGGAACCCGAGTGCGGGCTGTACGATGCTGTCACCAGGATGCGCCAATTGTTACGCCATGCGAATGGCCGCTCGCTGCGAGGCAATGGGGCAGAAAAAATATGGTGGCACAACTCGGCGGTCCGGCGGACGCGCCAAGTGGACTGGTGAAGTTGTTGTGGATCGTGAAACCCTGCTGGCCCCCTACCGATGGCCGGTCGGACAGAGGATCTTCGTGAACAGTATGTCTGACCTCTTTCACGAGGCCCTTCCAGTGGCCACCCTCCGGGATGTTTAGAGGATAATGGTCGGGACCCCACGGCACAGCTATCAGGTGCTGACAAAAAGGGCCGACCGCCTCCTGAAATTATCGCCGACCCTGGTTTGGCCAGAGTATGTGTCGATGGGAGTAAGTGTCGAAAGTCAGAACTACCTGTGGCGCGCAGACCGGATCCGTCAGACTGGCGCGCGCGTGAAGTTCCTCTCACTCGAACCACTGCTTGGTCCTGTGCCGAGTCTGGATCTAACGGGCATCGACTGGGTGATCGTCGGTGGCGAGAGTGGTCCGGGGGCTCGGCCGATGGACGCGAAGTGGGTGCGGGCAATCCGAGACGCTGCTATCGCTGTGGGAACGGCCTTTCACTTTAAGCAATGGGGCGGTGTGCAGAAAGTTAAAACGGGTCGTCTACTGGACGGGCGGACGTGGGACGAATTTCCGAGTGCGAGCAAATTTCGTTTGCTTCCATCTGAGCATTGGGCACAACGATCACGATAGCCCCTGGGAACTGAACGAGCGCGGGGTTTTAACTTGAAAGGTCGCGCGATTTCTCAACGCGTTGACATTTCTTAGTCTGAGACCTGTTGATGGCAAATCTGCGTCTAACCACAGATCTTGTTGTTGGGGTGAGGCCGCCCAGGGCAACTCCCCCCAGAAGCGTCGCGGGAAGATCAAGAACATCCTGAAGTGCCTCGGCCGGTGTGGGACCCCGGCGAACGGATCCACCCGGTCGAACTGCTCGCGAAACTGATTAAGGTGGACTGAAGGTAAGATACGACCCAAAGGATGATCTTAGGGCAAATGATGAATACACTGAAAATAATTTTGATCTAAATCCTCCGTGATTGGTTATGGTTATTGGAGTCTATAACAGAGGAAACAGCATGCGCTATCCCCATGTTTGCTACACAAGGATTAGAGATAATGACATCACTGCACTGGTCGGCCTAACGGCTTGGTCAGTAAAACAGGCAAACATCTCGACGCGTTGCCGGATGGGCAAATGGGATATGCGTCTTGATTGCTGCCACCTTCAGGTTCGCTTTACGCGGAAGAGCGACCGAGATGACTTCGAGCAGGCCAAGATAGAAGCATTTGGGGTGGCGGACGAGGCGAGCTTGCAGCAGGACTCTGTGCCGCCGCAGGATTCTATGAGGCCCCAGTCCGATCCGACGTTCGACTGGAACGGCTACGTTGACCGTCTCATGAAACTTCCTCGGCGGTAGCTAGTCTTCAAAACCAGGATCACCGCTAATCCTCAAGCCACAGCGATGATCGCCTCCAGATCCTGGGAGGCGATCATCGCCGCATGCACCCGCTGGACGGTCGAGGCACCGACACCGGTCCAACGCGCCGTCTCCCGGATCCCGGCACCGGAGGCTAGTAATGCGCGGATCGCCTCGGCCTTGTCCGGATCCCGCGGTGGCCGACCGAGACGGGTCCCCTTGACCCTGGTCCGTTCGAGCCCGGTTATGACGCGCGAGCGGATCAGCGACCGCTCGAACTCGGCGAACAGCCCGAGCATCTGGAACATCATCCGCCCGCCCGGCGTGCTCGTATCAAGAGCCTGCTGATGCAGGAAGAGATCGACGCCGCGTCCCTGAAGCTCGCCCAGCAGGTTGAGTAGGTCCGGCAGGGATCGCCCGAGCCGATCGACGCTCCAGGCCGCGACGAGATCGACCTCGCGCCGGGTTACCGCCTTGAGCAGCGCGTCCAGCCCTTGATCGGCAAGCGATCCAGTGAGCCAAGATCGAGCCGCCAGAGCACCAGAGCGAACAACCGCCGAAAGAGTTCGGGGCTTTGGTCCTCCGCTGCGAGATCTTGCCCAATCTTTGTCGCGAGCAGCTTGCGCTCACGGCGGCGGAAGAACTTAGCCGCCTGCGCGATGAGGCGCGTGGTCTCGACCGGCATCACGTCGGCCTCGTTGAGGACCTTGTTGATGCCCAGCACTTCGGTTTTGTCGTAGTCCGGCCAGACCAGGGCATCGAACAGGGTGCGTGTATCGGCGCGAGATAGGGCGTGTGTGGCGGTCAGCGTCAGTCCGCTGTGCGCTTGCGCGAGGGCGATCATGACGCGCAGCGTGGCCAACAACGGCATCTCGGCAGCGCTGATTGCATTGAGATTCCACCCGAGCCGAATTGCACGAGGTGGGCCGCCGTCAGGCCGCGCGAGAAGTCCCGAAACACCGGACCGCGTAAGGAGCGACCAAGCGGGCAGAGGCTCGATTTTCATCATCGACCAGCTTCTGTCACCGTGCCCCATCGCAGACAAGATTTTGTCAACCACAAGTCGATATTGCAGGCAAAGAGGCATCCCTGTCGGCCATCATCACGCGACTGGGCGCGGCCTTCAATCCGTCTCTCAGCCAGAGATCGCGAAGCGACTCAATCTTCGTGCCGCGAACCCGCATCAGGATCATCACCAGTGAACTTCTCCGTCACCGCCCGCACGCCCACGAGCGAGAGCATCTTCCACCACATCTCGCTCCTGAACGCCATTTGTCAGGGCATGAGCCTAAGCGCTTCAGGTAAGGTCGATGTGCGGATCGTGGACGGAAATGGTCTGTCTCGGACGCCAGCGGAATCGTTCCGGCTTATGTTTGGCGGAAGCGTCGGTGTGGACGCTTGCAATATCACAATGGCGGCTGATGCCGTCCCTCTTGCTGCGTGAAGGAAATGTTGCTCCCTGTGGCGTCTGATCATGGGCGACTATGACAACACGCCTACCGTCGTGGTTGTACTCGTGCCGATCCGAAGTGGTCTTCTGATGATCCGCCGGGGCGTCGAAGACGGGTATGGCGATCTTGCGCTGCCCGGCGGCTACCAGATGCGCGGCGAGACATGGCAAGAAGCCGGAGCGCGGGAGGTTCGCGAGGAGACCGGCGTATGCATCGACGCCGAGGGGTTGCGATTGCTGACCGTCGTCACGACGCCGGACCGGCGGCAGAATTTGCTTTTCTGCCAAAGCCCACCCGTCGAACATGCTGGCTTGTTTGAGCACGACGGCGAGGTGCTTGAAGTCGTCGTGGTGGACGAACCAGTGCCTACGGCCTTCCCGCTTCACGATGAGATGGTTGAGCGCTTTTTCGGTGACCCCAGACAGCATCCGAAGGCGTGAAGCGATGTCGGCTGCGCAGATCCATGGGCCGTAGCGGCCGTCATCCTTTTCTGAAGCTCGCCTGCAATGCTCGGTGCGTAAGAAGGCTCAATCCGAACTGGCCTCCCCAGGATAAGCCCCAGCCCTGTCCGTGTCGGGCACGCTGCTGAGCTAAGATGTCCGCCCTGACCCTATCGTGATGCAGTTCGACATGTTGTCGCCAGAGCGCCTGCTCGACGGCTCGATGGTACTCGGAATGAATGTCAAGAAGAGGGAGTTGAGCTTCTCGACGAAAAGCTTGCCGTTTTAAGATCATGTTGAAGATCGCCCCGCGGTCGATCTTCAACATGGTGTTCTGTATCTCGCCCAACACCTTCATCCTAACGACCATCAACCCCACGATCGACCAAGGTCTGAGCCTCGATCCGAATAAGTGCGCGATCTGACGACGGTAACAAGTGGCCTACGCAATAGACCGCAGGGTCTGTAGGCAAGTTATGACCTCGATTTCAGCCTGTAATCATGTTATCAATAGCTAATGCCGCTATCCCACCAAGCTGATCCGACAATTCGGGACAGAAGGCCACCAGCCAGACCCTACACGGGCTGGGCGCTCGATCGGGTAGTCGATCTCGATCGAAATAACGCAGGCTTGCTGGCGGCGAGTTTCCGGTTTGGATCGCAACGGAGGCAGGCAGTCTTTCTAATTCTAGGACTCATTGAGATCCTTGGCATCGATGAGATCGCCAGCCACCTGCGTTCGTCAGCGATCACGCCAGAATTTGGAGACGCGACTTCTTCGACCATCATCGGGCAGACCATTCTCCAGCTTCGCCGCCCCCGCGATCTGGTCCGGGTGATCCTTGCAGGGCCTCCTGCCGGACTTCTCGGTGCTCTTCGTAGACTCGGGCCTGATCCGGTCGGCGAACCGAGAACGTATTACGAGCTTGGTAGATTGTTTCTGTCGCGCGACCCTGACGATCGGCGTCGTGCCAAGGTCATCAGCCAAATCAGCGGTAACCTTGTCGGCGATCAGATCCGAATTGTCAGCATGCTCGACCCCGTACTCCTCCATCCGGCTTTCGTCGCCACGGTCTATGATGTTCGACAGGTTGCCGTGATACACGATGCCCTGTCTTATGTAAGAAATCATTGTTCCCGTGCGACCGACGAAGCAATTCGAGTTTCGTTAGGTAAGATCAAGCTGGGCGGCCATCGTTCCGATTTGATCAAAGGCTGGGCAGAACGCTTCGATCGATTGCCCGACATGCTCGATACACGGGGAGACCCGACGTTCAACGTCTTAGATAGTGCCGCTGCTCTCGCTGATGCTGGGCGACGCTTCCGGAACTGTCTGGCGACCAAGGTCGTTGAGTCCCTCTTGGGCACTCATTTGTACGTGGAATACAAGCCGACTGATCCTCAGGAGCCCGGCGTGATCGCTGAGTTGCGGAGAACCAACCAGGGCTACTTTCTTGAGGGGCTTTACGCGATCAACAACCGTCGTGTGCTGCCGCATCGGGCGAGTTTCATCCGTGACAAGCTGGCCGCGCTCGGTGTTGCGATCCTGGCGCATGCGCCAGGAGATCGCGACGCGATCTACGCGGCTGCGCAGATGCTCGGTGTCCGCCACCTGACGGAAGCCGATATTGATGGTTGGGGCGACGAGCCTTGCGACGCTGCCAATGACTTGCAACAGGCGCTCGCTGAGGTCGCGTGATGCAAAGTGGCTATCGACGACTCGTACCTATCCGGATCCTGGGCGATCGGCGTGCCCCGCCGCCCGCGGTGATGTCCTGGCAGGGCTCGTAGTACGCCGTTGACCACTCCCAACACGATCCAGATCTACGTCCTGAAGACGCCGGGTCAGGTCCTGCGCATCGGGCTGGCAGTGACGATGATCATCGCGATGGCGACCCTGCCGCTGATGATCTCCGGACTGCTGCTTTGGGTCCTGGCCTCGCAGTACATCCGGTTGACCGAGATCGTTGTCGAGGAGCTTCAGGAGCAGTGTCACGCGCGTCGGCGACTGGAAGAAGATCGTGGGGATCACGCCGTCCGGCTGGCCGAGCGTGAGGCCCGGATTACCGCGCTCGAAGTAGATCTCACCCAGGCTCGGCTGGCTTCCACCACGCCCTTAGAAACTGAAGAAGATCGTCTCTACCGCAGGGTCGGGCTGCATCCCCAGGCACCCGAATTCCTCGTGCATGCTGCACGCCGAATTTACCGAATTCAGCTTCACCCTGACCGGCATCACCAACACGCCCGTCAGGCACATCAGCGATATCTCCGCGCAGAAGCGACCTTCGAAGACATTGCAAGGCTCCGGCGATAGGCCGAACGGCGCGCAGCCGACGCTGGGCTGCATCACGGCATACTTGGCGATGTCTTCTGGTTCGAGCCGATCCAGAAACCTCGCTCGGGGTGGAAAGCGGACGGTGTCAGATCATCCAATTCTTCGAGCTTGCCGTAATCCTTAGACTCACTATCGGCAGGTGGTCTGGTTCTAACTGTTCAAGCGACACCGCGGAATTCAAGGTTGGTATGTGCGTTGCCACACGGCGGCGCATCCCGTGAAGGAGTTTGATTGTGCGCAATCTAATCTGATCACGCTGATGAGGGATAATGCCCAGCAAGCAAGACGATCCGAACGATATCGAAGCCCGCAGAGAACGCGTGAGTTGGATCAGGCTGGTCCATTTGACGTGGAGAATATCCCTCGCCGATGAAGAACTACATCCATTATGGCGTCTCTTCGATGAGCTTGATCGGATGCCTGCGACGCATCCGATTTTCGATATCATCTATCATGCCGCTGAGATGGAGGCAGCCATTCAGAAATTCATCAAAAGGTTTGAGTTGGATGCCGATCATGTCGCAACCCTCCGTGACATCATTCGGAGGACGATCAAGCAGCATTGAGGCTTGTCGTTGTTGACCAATAGAAAATTCGTTAGCTTCTGCTACCGACCCTTCGCAGACCCTCGGAAGGTCCGCTTCGTGGCAGCGTGATAGACGGCGACTTAAGGCTGGGTTGGGTGGAAAAAAGACTGTTTGGTTTCGGGCGTTCCAAACGCTAACGCGGACATCACCCAAAGCCTGCGCTGGGGGCGACCTCGATCCGCAGGCGGACCGGCCACGAACCGGATCCTGCATTATGTCGGCAACAGGCCGACGATCAGGCGCTCAGTAACGCGGGCCGCCAAGGTATCAATCACTTGGGGGCGAACCTCGCGGTCTACCACACGGTCGATTGTCAGCAACGTGAACCCGTGAACGAGCGACCATGCGGTGACGACCGCCACCGAGACCTCCTGCTCATCCTCCGGGTCGATCGCGAATGCGCCCGCGCGTGCACCGGTCAGGATCACGCCCCGCAGCACCGCACGCGCCTCGGTTAGAACAGCCAAGACCGCTGGCGGAAGGCCCTCGATGCTGGGCAGGGCTTGACCGAACATCAGCCGGTAGAGGGCGGGGTTCGCCACGCCAAACCCGATGTAGGCTTGCCCGATGGCACGCAGGGTCCCGACTGCACCCGTGGCCTCATCGATCGCCGTGGTCATGCAGGTATGCAGCGTCTCGTAACCCGTGAGCGCCACCGCGGCGATCAGCGCCTCCTTATCTGTGAAATGCCGGTAGGACGCCGCGTGGCTCACTCCGGCGCGGCGGGCGACCTCGCGCAGCGAGAAGTCCCACCGCCCCGTCTCCGTCAAGATCGCCGTGGCGCTGTCGAGAAGGGCACGGCGCAGATCGCCGTGGTGGTACGGGGCTGCTGACGCGACTGTGTTCACGAGAACCTCGTGCGGTGTGTTGACGGTGGTAACATTCAGCGTATGTTACCAATGGTAACACGGTCCTGGCCTGGGTGCATCCCAGTCAGGGCAACGAACTAGAGATCATGATCATGCAGCAGATCGTCGAGAATGCTTGGCTGTTGGCGCTTGGCAACGGCAACGCCATCCTGCTCCGTCAGGGCGAGGAACTGGCTCTGATCGACGCGGGCTTCCCCGGTAAGGAGCAGATCGTCTTCGACGCGATCAACAAGCTCGGTCGGCGTCCCTCAGACTTGAAGCACCTCATCTTCACGCATGGGCATCCCGACCACATCGGGAGCGCGGCCGCCATCATTCGCGCGACGGGTGCACGGACCTACATGCATGCCGCCGACGCTCCTCTGGCGGAAAGCGGCGGCCCGTTCCGGCCGATGGCCCCTGCGCCCGGCCTTGTACACGCACTGATGTACAGGCTTGTTTGGGACCAGAACGAACGCATGCAGCCGTTCCAGATCGACCAGCACATCGCTGACGGTGAGACGCTGCCGATCTTGGGTGGCTTGCACGTGACACACGTACCCGGTCATTGCGCCGGACAGGTCGCGCTGATGTGGCAAGGCGGACGGCTCCTGCTCGGCGGCGATACGTTCATCAACATCCTGGGTGTGAGTGACCCGATCGCGTTCGAGAACGAGGCGGAAGGGCGGGCCAGCCAACGCAAGCTCGCGGCGCTCGACTTCCAGGCCGTCGCGTTCGGGCACGGCAAGGCCATCACGAAGGATGGCCCCGGCAAGCTTCGTCGCTTCGTCGCGCGACGCTGACAGGCGTGCACAGATCACCGTAGGCCATAGGGATGGGGGGCGGGCCTATGACCGCTTTCCGGCCGCTCCGATGATCAGCGGTACGACCTACTTGGGTCGGATGCGGAACGTCCGCTTCGAGGCGAGTGGCTGACTTGCGCTGACAGCCGACACGCTCAACCCGCAGAAGGCACGCGTGCTCGCCATGCTCGGCCTGATCAAGACCAGCGACCCTGGCGAGATGCAGCGGATGTTCGACACGGACTGATGTGCTCTAATCAGTTCGATACGACGAGCCGCAGTCCCGGCGACTTGGGCAGGTAGGCCCGCTCGATGTCCTGCTCACGGGCCACCAGCAGCTTGGCCAAGTCCGCCAACGAGTAGCCCAATTCCTCCCGGTGGTAGCGCACGACCTCGGCCAGCCGCCACGGCTGCTCCGGCTCGATCTCGTGCGGTTCCCCGTTCTTGAACGCCTTGGCGTACTGTGTGCCGAGTGTCTTATACTGGTGCTCAGTGACGAGGTTGGCAGGGCATACAACATGGTCCAGCAGCGCAGGCGGCCGAGGTGGGCGTCTTCCGAGCATCCTGATTTCGGGAGATCGAGGACTGGAAGATCGAGGTCTCGAAGACCGAGATCTCGTAGATCAAAGCGACCAGCCCTGCCCAGGTTAGCGTGGTCCCGACTGGTGCTGCCTGTCAGCCTCGGCGCGTTCATTGGCTGAGTTCCGATCACAAGGGTAGCCCCAGCAGCCAATCCGACAGTACCGGCAACACCCCGTGCGGGCCGCCGAGGCGGCCATCCATGTCGTCGAGGTCGATGATTTCCACGTGGGTGGACATAGGTCGGTGCAATTCGCCCCGACGCCATACGGCTCTCACCGACGCAGTCCAGGCGGGGGCGTAGGGGTAGTGGATCTCGTAGACCCAGGTGCTGGCGTCCGCGGGCACGCCGTAGCGGTTGCCGATGAGCTTGGCGGTGACGCAGTTCACGTCGCAGGTCCAGACGCGCTTCTCGCTCTTGGTTGGATTCATACGGCTGAGTAGACGGTAAATAACAATGCGTTCAGCGTCGCCAATTTCGTGAGTCATTGTAAAATAATCCTCCTGCGTCCGCGATGAAGACGCTTAGGAATCCCGCGATATTTAGGAGGAGGTCACGATGAAAGTGTACGGCGTTAATTTGGTGCCGGTGTTCATGGAGCTACGTCGCCTTGGGCTGATCGAGAGCGAGCGGCGCTTCGGCCCGTGGATCGGGCGGGGACCAGACTACTACCGCGACCACGGTCGAGCGTATGGCTATGCGCAAGTGGCGCCGCGGACGGCGGCGCGGCTGTGGCGACAGCTACAAGCACTCGCACGACGCCTCCCGCCGGGCTTGCGGGGGGAGGTCGAGGCGATCTGCGTCCGCCTTGAGCGCGATGCCGCGGTCGCGGGGATGCTGGCCCGATAGCCGATGAGGATCAGCCGCCCGCGTCGGCGGTCCGGCGCCTTTCGATCCAGGCCGCCATCCCGTCAGTGGTCAACGCGACGAGCCGGACGAAGACCCACCACAGATAGAAGCCTGTCTCCGAGTTCAGCGTGTTCTCGTCGGCGAGGCCGTGCGCGATCACGTTTCGCAGGTTCGGGCCGACCCGACCCGCCAACAGCGAGCGGAGTTCGTAGACCATGTCGGCGCCTAAGACCTCCGCCATCTCCCGGTGTGCGAGGACCCGCTCGACGCTCCAGACCTCCTCCACGCCGTCCCGATCAATGTTGCGCGCGACGACGCCTCGCTGCTCCAGGACATGACGCAGGGCGTTCTCCGCCTGCGGCACGAGCACGTGCAGTGCGGTCGAGAAGTCGAATTTGAACCCCGCCACGATCGCCCGGACGAACAGCGAGAGCCGCCCCTCGGGGATGAAGGCGCTGTCCTTGATCAGCACATCGACGGCGGCCTCGTCGATGATATGCTCGTCCCGCATGACCCTGGCCGCCGGGGCGAGCACGGCGTGCACGTGGAGGTGGCGCTGCATGCGCGCGCCCTCATCCATAAGCCCATCGATCGCGGCCTCCTCCTGCTCGGCATCGCCAGTGCCGAGCGGTGGCCGCACCGCGATTTTGCGCCCCGCCTGATCGAACACATCCGCCTGGATCAGGGTGTGGACGATGCTACCGCGTCCGACCTCGACGGCGTTGCGCCGCAGGCCCTCCGGCTCGACCAGGACCACCAGCATGGCGAACTGGAAGAAGGCATCGTCCCAGGAGAGACTCCCCATGCGCTCCCGAACCGCCCGCATGTGCTCGCGGATGTCGATAGGGTCGCTGGTGGCGGTCCTCATCTCGTCGAGGGTGCGCCTGCCCGCCTCAGTGAGGCGGCGCCTAAGCTCGGGCAGGCGCGGCCGGAGGGCGGGGCAGTCCTGGAAGGCCGAGATCGCCTGCTCCCAAAAGCGGCGCGCCGCCATGAACGACCCGCCCCGCTCCTGCGCTTCCGCGTCGCGTACGAGGCACTCGGCGCCCGCGGACCGCGCCGCCTCCGCGTCGTCGGTCCGTCTCGCGCGCCGCAGGAGACGCGCCTGCACCAGGAAGTAGCTGCGGGCGCGGTCGTGATCCCCGGTCGATGATGACGCCTGAGCCACGCGACCGGCGATCCCGGCTAGGGCGTCGAAGTCCCCGAACGCGAACTCGTCGAGAAGCTCCATAGCCTTCAGGCTGAAGTACAAGGGATCGCTGCCGTCGTAATGCAGCACCCGCGCTTCGAGGTACTGGAGCGCCTGCCGGAGCAGTTCACCCCTCGGCCCAAGCTGCCGCGCCAGCCGGATCGCCCGCTCGTAGCGCTCCAGACTCAACGTCCAGTGCTTAGGGTCCTCCAGTCGCGATCCCGATGCGATGTAGGCCCCGACCGCCTCGCGGGCCGCGACCGCGTTCCTCCGCCTCAACCACAGCACGTCCCCGACTCGCGCCCGGAACTCGGGATCGTCCACAGCGCCGAACGCCTTTTCGAGCGCAACGAGGTGCTCATCGGACAGATCGTCCGGGATCAAGGTGCGCCGGTCGCCCGAGACCATCATGGGTCCGAATGGTGCGGCGGGGCTGCTCGACGTGAACAGGAAATCGAAGACCTGCGCCAGGAAATCCCAATTCTCATCGGGCTGGCGCTCGTGTTCACCTCGAAAGGCCAAAGCGTAGGCATGACACTCGCGTTGAGTTGCTGCGGTAAGCAGTCTTTCCAAGGCAGCCGCGCCCGGAAGATCGAACAATCCCATCGGTCGATATATCGCTTACTCCAGATCGGAATGCTTCAATTAATCTTATGGCTTGAAGATATTTGCCGCGAAGTCCCCATTGCCTTTTTGTGCGCAATAGTCAATCGCGCGTTCGACTGACAACCAGGGCGCGTCCGCGATCATCTTGCCACGCTCCGCCATCTCGGCCGCGGTCGGCATGTAGATCGAGAACTCGTTCTGCCATGCCCCGACGCCTTGGATCTCGAACTCGATGCGCACCGGCAGCTTGTTCGCTTGCGGCTCGGCCGCGAGCAATTCGAACCCGCGGACACGCTTCACGCACCGCAGCGGCGTCTGGCGTGTGCCCGTCAGGCTATCCCGCCGCGGCACGGACGCCTGCCGCACCACATCTAGCTTGAGGAGCAGGTTGAGCCACGGCGAGCCACGGAACGCTTCGTAATACTCGGAGAACCGCATGCCGAGCGTCGGCCAGAACACGCTCTCGCCTCGCTGCGTCGATAGCACCGTGCGAATCTTCTGCGGCAGGTAGGCGAGGCCGGACACGCGGGCGATGCCACCCTTCTCGTCGAGGTAGAAGTCGTTGGTCTCGGGGTGCAGGGCCATGTCGCTCCCGAGGCGCTGCGCGTCGATGCGGTCAGCGCTCGGGGCCACCTCGCACAGCAGGATCGCCCCCTCGGGGCCGTTCGTGAGGCCGGGCGGCGCGAGCAGTACCCGGCCGTCGCCGAGTTCATTGCTCAGGACGTATCGTACCTCCGGCGGCTGGCGCTGGAAGCCGTCGATGTAGTCCATGATTGCGTGCATGTCGCCGATCAGGAAATGCTCCAGGCGCAGCGTCCATGTCCCCGCCGACACGCTGATCAAGTCTGCCGTGCAGACGATGTCAGGGCCGATCGCCAGCAGGCCAGTGCTCAGGCCGCTGCTCGATCCGAGGCGCACAGCCCGTGCGCACCTTTCCTCGTGCGCGCGCTTCATCGCGCGCAGCCGGTCGGCCGGGTAGGTAACAGCGTCCCGGTCGATGAGTTTGGCGTGGTCGGTGCAGACCCACATCGCATTGTCGATGCTCGCCCGCTCCGCCGGGGTCATGGCCGGTTCGTAGCGGCGCCCGCCCGGCGAGGCTGCACAGATATGGGCGGCCTCGCCGATGTTCGTGATCGCGCTGGGCGCCTCCTCGCTCGGGCCGACTGTTAGCTTCGAGCACCCCTGAAAGGAGCACTGCCAGCCCGCACGAGCGGCCACCGCCCGCTTGGTCTTATCCGAGAAGTCGTCGCGGTTATTCACGGGGGCGGTCACTCCGTGTTGACGCTTGGAGGGCTGACGCTCGATGTGCCCTCGTGCGGATCTCAGCCCGACTCAAAGGTACTATCGGAATTGCGAAGAAGGATGGCGGGCTGAGCGTCACAACGTCTTGGTCTCGACCGGCGACCTCGACCGCATCAGCGATCCCGGTCGAAGCGCTTGGTGAACTCCACCACCTCCCCCGATTCGAGGTCGCGCGTGCGCAGGTGGCGCCCGAATTTGGGCACCGCGAGTTGGACGATCTCAGCCGTCTGGAGGAAGCCCTCGTCCAGCCCGGTGAGTTGCTCGATCTCCCCATCCGGCAGTGCGAGGGACGCCTGCAATCCCGCGCGCGTGTAGAAGCCCTCGCTCAGCAGCACCTCGACGCCGCGGCGGAGCATGCGCGGGCGCTCCATCGGCATCTCGTCGCGCCGGTCGAACGGCTCGCGCAGGGCGCCGCGCCATCCACGCCGCGTCAAATTCCTGAACAGGACGCCGCGCTCACCCTCATCGATCAGCCCAAGGTCCGACGCCCGGTAGATCATGGCGCCGATCGACATGCCCCAACGTCTCTTGAGCGAGCAGAAGTAGTCGAGCGAGGCCGTGCGCACCTCCTCGAAGAACGCCTCCCGCGGGAACAGGAAGGCCCCGGCGAACCGATGCGCCTGAGCCTCGATCACCTTGTGCAGCGCGGCGTCGCTCTCCTGCTGCGGGGTGACGCGCCCGTGCAGCACGATGTGCCCGAGTTCGTGCGCGCAGTCGTAGCGCGCCCGCGCGCAACTGATGTTGTACGTGTTGATGCCGACAAAAGGCCGACCGAGGTAGGCCGATCGGAAGCAGAACCCGTCCTGCTTGTCCGAGCGGATGTCGAGGCTGGCGACCGGGATGCCGACGTTCTCCAGCGCCAGCATCACATCGGGGATCGGGCGCGGGCCGAGCTTCCAGTCCGCGCGCAGCGCCTCCGCCGCCCGCTCAATCACCTCCCCGGTGATCAGTCGGAAATCGTCGGGGATGTCGAGCCGCGGCAGCGCGTGGTGCGGGAACGTCAGGTCGCTCTCCAGGAAGGCGAACGTCTCGCACAGCCAGCGCATGCGCTGCTCGGTCATCACGCGCGCAGTCTTGGTCTCGGCAGCGCGCGAGCGCCAGAACACGAGGTCGATCGCTTCCCCCCAACTCGGGCGGAGGAAGAATTCGTAGGGGAAGCGCAACTCGTTGGCGAGCGCGCACAGCCTGTCGTGCTGCGGCCGGTCGCGCCCCCCCTCGTAGTTGGCGATGGCCGTCCCGCTCACGCCGATCTTGTCGGCCAAATCCTTCTTGCTGAACGCGCATGCGCGGCGGGCCTCGGTCAGCCTGCTGCCCTGGAATGCCTGAACGCCGACGCTCATCGTCCCGTGGCCCGGTTAGCGTTCTTCTTCCTGATGGTCGGGTAGGCGTTGTCGGGCTGCGGCGGCGGTTCTGGGTCGGGCTCGCCGGTTAGCCAACCGGCACCCCTGCGCCCGTGCATCGCGATCTCGCTGAGGTCGAACCGGCGGGTCCAGTACGAGTACGCCGCGTCGGGGATGGCCAGGGTCAGGCCGCCGAACCGGCGGCCCTCGCTGGTGTAGGTCGAGCCCGCGTGCTTGTGCAGGAGGACGGCGAGGATGCAGCCGGACCAATCCGCGCTCCGGCACCGCCCGTCACCGAAGTCGAATTCCAACTGCCGCACGGCGCAACTCGTCTCTGCCAGCGCGAGCTTGTAGTCGGCGATCTTAGGCGGGTCGCCGAACGCGTCGATCGGCTCCTGCATGAGGATGATCCGGCCCATCCGCACGAGCAGCTTGATCTGACCGTTGCATTCGAGCCGCAGGCGCTCGAAGGGCACCCCGTGGCGCTCGCAGGCGTGCAACAACGCCCTGACGGCGCACGCGCCGCGGCGTTTTCCGAACTCCTCGTGGCGCTGGTCCTCGTCGAGGAGCGGATCGCGCACGAGTTCCTGGTCGAGGGCCTCGTAATCCCAGGGGAGGCGGGTCGCCACCGTCTCCACGAACGCCGGGTCGAGGTCGTGGCGGACGATATGGTCGGTGGGGTTCGGATCGAACGGCACGGGCGTCCTACGTCTACGTCATGCAACCGTGATGTCGTAATGGCCAGAAAAAATCAAGCGTGGCGTCGGGCGATGCGGTGACCTTTAACATCTGTCTTGCGGCGCTGCGGGGTTGGACTGCTGGCCTGACGATGGGGTCGGCCTCGCAGATCCTGGCCGCAGGCGTCCTGGCGGCGGCCTCCGACATCATGTCGGCCACGGTAGCCGCGACGATCACTACAGCCTGCCCGACCCATCCCGCCTCGGTAACCCTCGCGCGAGCTTCCCGAGAGCATTGCCTTGTCAATTTTTCTTTTTGACTCAGACTCTTGGCGTCCGCGGTCAACGGTGAGGGCATGTGGCGGGGTCTACCGGCGGGGTGATGTTTGGTGGGTAAGGTTCCGGCGGGACGGAGTCCATGTCCGTCGCAGCGCGAGGACGAGCAAGAGAGCCGAGGCCCAGGTCTTCCTCCATCGTCTCATGGAGGAGCACACCCAGGCGACG
>NZ_JAKSYJ010000215.1 GCF_022829365.1 Methylobacterium sp. J-077
CGCTACGGCCCCGGACCGCGCCACAACGCGCAACGCCAGCCCGGACCAGCCGAACAACCTTGGCGCGGGGTGGAGCAGCCCGGTAGCTCGTCAGGCTCATAACCTGAAGGTCACAGGTTCAAATCCTGTCCCCGCAACCAACCATCATCAAAACACCCACACACCACTCGAAACCCGGCCCGCTCAACGCGGCCCGGGTTTTCTGCGTTCCAGGGCCGCGTCTGTCTGCGTGAACCGCTCCATGGATCGGATGGCACCGGGCTCGTGAGCCTGGATTGATGAATCGTTCGGCCTCAGCCTGATTGCGCATCGGCCCGAACGGTGGGTGCAAGCTTTCGGGACGACGCGGGATCAGGGACCGACAGCACCGTTCCGGATCCGATGCCCGAGACGATGGCGTGCCTGACCGTTCCAGGCGGGTATGGCCGCTCTCCGCAGCGCGTTCAGCCCCAACACCGGATCGGTCTTGGACTGCGCCAAGCCGGACGCTCGATAGCGGCAGATGCTCGGTGCCGCCGCCGACGCAGGGTCCCTGATGTGACAGGCGGAGAGGCCCTGTAGCGAGGTCGCCACGTCAGCCGACGGGCACGCTGGAGTTGCGCTGGTGGCTGCGATTGCAGCCAAGCGCTGGTGCTTGCATTCCGCACTGCAGCATACCGGCACGACCAAATACCGATCCTGGAAGAAACCAAGTCTTTATTTCATCACTCATGGCCAGTTTCTGTCAGTTGTGGGCTGCTACGCTTCGGCTTGCGGATCGATGCAGCAGTTTCGATTGCGCGCAAGCAAGATTGCCGGCGACCATTTTCCTTGAGGTTGAGCGCCTAATGCGCCTGTTCTTGTGCTGTTTCTGATTGTATATAGCGATATCGAATTTGAGACTTGACGGGTCATTGAAAAGCGATTGTATCGACCCGCGAGATCGCGACGCTGTGCTTGCGTTCTGGCCAGTTTCGACATGACGAGAAGGCGGCGTACACGATATGACTCGACCCGATGGCGATAAGAGCCGCTTCGTCGCGCTCGCATCCGAGATCGTCTCGGCCTATGTGAGCCACAACCACGTGCAGAGCGCGGATCTGCCGAAACTCCTCAACGACATCCACGGCGCGATTCAGGGCGTCTGCGCCGGCGGCGCGACCGCGGCGGCCCCCAGCAAGGCGACCGCCCACGAGGTCCGGCGCTCGGTGACGCCTGATTTCCTGATCTCGTTCGAGGACGGCAAGCCCTACAAGACCCTGCGCCGCCACCTGACCCTGCGGGGCCTGACGCCGGAGGCCTATCGCGCCAAGTGGGGCCTCGACCCCGATTACCCGATGACCGCCCAGAGCTATTCGGCGCAGCGCTCGCAACTCGCGCGCTCGCTCGGCCTCGGCCAGCAGCGCCGGAAATCCGCCGCGCCGCCGGCTCCCGAGCCCGCCCCCCAGGCCGCCAGGAAGCGGACAGTACGCCGCAAGGAAGACGCCTGACCGGTATGGCCTGCAGGCTTGCGGCGACGGTGTCGCGGGCCTGCCGCAATCGGCTCCGATAGCGTAGGCCGCACGGCACGCCGCCGCCGATCCGGACGGCGCGCCCGACCCGCCGCCGGAGCCCCGCATGCTGATCCGCCTCGTCCTGCCCGCCCTCGTCGCAACCCTGCTGGCCGCCGGCCCCGCCGGGGCGCAGATGGCCCGCACCGAGGCTCCCGCCGCCCCGAAGGAGGGGACGGCCAAGACGGTCCCGCTGAGCCGGACCGACATCCAGCTCTCGTTCGCCCCCGTGGTGAAGCGGGCCGCCCCCTCGGTGGTGAACGTCTACGCCTCCCATGTCGAGAAGCGCTCCACCGCGCGCGCCAGCGCCATGGAGGAGTTCATGCGCCGGTTCTTCGGCGAGCCGGAGGGCGGCCGCGGCCCCCGGGGCGACCGGGCTCAAAGGTCGCTCGGCTCCGGCGTGCTGGTCGATGCCGACGGCCTCGTGATCACCAACAACCACGTCATCGACAACATGAACGAGGTGCGCATCGCGCTGTCCGACCGCCGGGAGTTCGAGGCGACGATCGTGATGCGCGACACCCGCACCGACCTGGCGGTGCTCAAGCTCAAGGAGGCCCCGAAGGGCCTGGTGCCGATGCCGTTCGGCGATGCCGACGCCCTAGAGGTCGGCGACTTCGTGATGGCGATCGGCAACCCGTTCGGCGTCGGCCAGACCGTGACGCAGGGCATCGTGTCGGCGCTGGCGCGGACCCAGGTCGGCTCGGCGGACTACCAGTACTTCATCCAGACCGACGCGGCGATCAACCCGGGCAATTCCGGCGGCGCGCTCGTCGACCTGCGCGGCCAGCTGGTCGGCATCAACACTGCGATCTACTCGCAGTCCGGCGGCAGCCACGGCATCGGCTTCGCGATCCCCGTGGGCATGGTCAAGGCGGTGGTCGATGCGGCCCGCGACGGCGCGAGCGTGGTGCGTCGGCCCTGGCTCGGGGCGCGCATCCAGAGCGTCACCCCGGACATCGCCGACAGCATGGGCCTCGACCATCCGACCGGCGTGCTGGTGGCGAGCCTGCAGCCCAAGAGCCCCGCGGACGAGGCCGGGCTGAGGCGCGGCGACCTGATCCTGACGGTGGACGGCCAGGAGGTCGCCGACCCGGAGGCGTTCGGCTACCGCTTCGCGCTGAAAGGTGTCCAGGGCCAGACCCGCTTCGGGATCCTGCGCGGCACGAACCGCCAGACGGTGACGGTCAAGCTCGCCCCCGCCCCGGAGACACGCCCGCGCGACGTGCTGAAGGTGCGGACCCGCTCGCCGTTCCAGGGCGCGACCCTGGTCAACACCTCGCCGGCGGTGGCCGAGGAGTTGCAGGTCGACTTCCCGGCCGAGGGCGTGGCCGTGCAGGCGGTGGACGAGAATTCCATCGCGAGCCGGCTCGGCTTGGCGAAGGGCGACATCATCGTGGCGGTCAACGGCGTGCCGGTGGCGACCACCAAGGACCTCGACCGGGTCACCCGCAACACCCTCAATTCCTGGGAGGTGGTGATCAACCGCAACGGCGAGATCATGACCTCGGTGTTCGGCGGCTGAGCCGGACGGTCGACATCCGGGCCATGGCCGTGGGCAAGGACCGGATCCCGGCTTGCGCCCGCCGCCGGGCCCGGTGTTGATGCGCGGATGTCCGACCTGTTCGCCTCCGCCGAGCCCCCATCGGCCCCGGATTCCGGCCAAGCCCCCGTCGCGGAGGCGAGCCGCCCGCTCGCGGACCGGCTGCGCCCGCAGAGTCTCGCGGAGGTGGTCGGCCAGGAGCACCTGACCGGGGAGGGCGGTAGCCTCACGCGCCTGCTGCGCGGCAAAAGCCTCGGCTCGCTGATCTTCTGGGGACCGCCCGGCACCGGCAAGACCACGGTGGCGCGGCTGCTCGCCCAGGGCACCGATCTGCATTTCGAGCAGATCTCGGCGATCTTTTCCGGCGTGCCGGACCTGCGCAAGGTGTTCGAGGCCGCCCGCAAGCGCCGGGCGGCCGGGCAGGCGACCCTGCTGTTCGTCGACGAGATCCACCGGTTCAACCGGGCGCAGCTCGACGCCTTCCTGCCGGTGATGGAGGACGGCACCGTCACGCTGGTCGGCGCCACCACGGAGAACCCGTCCTTCGAGCTCAACGCCGCCCTGCTGTCGCGGGCCCGGGTGCTGCTGTTCCGGGCCCTCGACCCGGGCGCGATCGCGCGGCTGCTGGTCCGGGCCGAGGCGCTGACGGGCCAAGCTCTGCCGCTGACCGAGGAGGCGCGGGGCGTGCTGGTCCGCATGGCAGACGGCGACGGCCGCGCGGCGCTGACCCTGGCGGAAGAGGTCTGGCGCTCCGCCGGCCCGGGGGAGACCCTGGATGCCGAGGCGCTGCAGGAAATCGTGCAGCGGCGGGCGCCGATCTACGACAAGGCCCAGGAGGGCCACTACAACCTGATCTCGGCGCTGCATAAGACGGTGCGCGGCTCGGATCCGGACGCGGCGCTCTACTACCTGTGCCGGATGCTCGATGCCGGCGAGGACCGGCTGTTCATCGCCCGCAGGCTGGTCCGGATGGCGGTGGAGGATATCGGGCTCGCGGACCCGCAGGCCCTGGCGGTGGCCAACGCCGCCAAGGACGCGTTCGACTTCCTCGGCAGCCCGGAGGGCGAGCTCGCTCTGGCGCAGGCCGCGATCTACCTGGCCTGCGCGCCGAAATCGAACGCGGTCTACGAGGCCTACAAGGCCGCGACGCGGCTGGCCAAGGAGGCCGGCTCCCTGCCGCCGCCGCGCACGATCCTCAACGCGCCGACCAAGCTGATGAAGCGGATCGGCTACGGCGCGGGCTACCGCTACGACCACGACGAGCCCGACGCCTTCTCGGGCCAGGATTACTGGCCGGACGCCATCGGGCGCCAGCACCTCTACGCGCCCACCGAGCGCGGCTACGAGACCCGCATCGCCGAGCGCCTCGCCCGCTGGGAGGCTTTGCGCCGGCAGCGGCGCGAGGAGGGGTAGGCGCGTCCTCACAGGGCGAGCGGGGCGTTGTCGATCACCTCCTTCATCACGAAGAAGGTCCGGGTCTGGCGCACCCCCGGCAGGCCGATCAGCGTGGCGCTGTGGAGGCGGTTGAAGTCGGCCATGTCGGAGACGCGGACCTTCAGGATGTAGTCGAAATCGCCGGCCACGAGGTGGCAGTCGAGCAGCACGGGGATCGCCCGCACCGCGGCCTCGAACGCGGAAAAGCTCTCGGGCGTCGAGCGGTCGAGCACGACGCCGACGAAGACCAGGGTGCCTCGGCCGACCCGGGCCGGATCGACCAGCGCCCGGACCGCCCGCACGAATCCGTCCGTGAACAGCCGCTGGATCCGGCGATGGCAGGTGGCCGCGCTGGTGCCCGAGCGCTCGGCGATCTCGGCATTGGCCATGCGCCCGTCCGCCTGCAGCAGGCGCAGGATCTTGAGGTCGATCCGGTCGAGCCCTGCGGACATGGCGAATTCTTTCATTTTTTGAGCGTTTCCGGACGATTTCTCGTCCCGCGCTGCAAGCGATGCAAGCACGTTGCCATCGGCGGACCGAGAACGAGAGCACTTTTCAGGCGATCCGGGGTAGTTTTCTGCCGTACCCCGAAGGCGGCCGCGCTGGGTGGAAAACGATCCCGGCGGTCGGAAGACCCGGAGAGACCCGATGCTGCAAGACTTCGAGCGCTACCCCCTGACCTTCGGCCCGACGCCGATCGAGCCGCTCAAGCGGCTCACGGACCATCTCGGGGGCGAGGTCGAGATCTACGCCAAGCGCGAGGATTGCAATTCGGGACTTGCCTATGGCGGCAACAAGCTGCGCAAGCTCGAATACATCGTGCCGGACGCGATCAAGAGCGGCGCCGACACCCTGGTCTCGATCGGCGGCGTGCAGTCGAACCACACCCGCATGGTCGCGGCAGTGGCCGCCAAGATCGGGATGAAGTGCCGGCTGATCCAGGAAGCCTGGGTCCCCCACGAGGATGCGGTCTACGACCGGGTCGGCAACATCCTCCTGTCGCGGATCATGGGCGCGCAGACGCAGCTAGTGGATGACGGCTTCGACATCGGCATCCGCGATTCGTGGAAGCGGGCGCTCGCCGAGGTCGAGGCCGAGGGCGGCAAGCCCTACGCGATCCCGGCCGGCGCCTCGGTGCACAAGTATGGCGGGCTCGGCTATGTCGGCTTCGCCGAGGAGGTGCGCAAGCAGGAAGCCGAGATGGGCCTGCGCTTCGACTACGTCGTGGTCTGCACCGTCACCGGCTCGACCCATGCCGGCATGCTGGTCGGCTTCGCCGCGGACGGGCGCGCCCGCAACGTCATCGGCATCGACGCCTCCTGCACCCCGGCCCAGACCAAAGCCCAGGTCCTCGACATCGCCCGGAACACCGCCGCCCTGGTCGGCGCGGGCGACATCGTCGCCGACGACGTCGTGCTCAACGAGGATTACGCCTACCCGGTCTACGGCGTGCCCTCGAAGGAGACCGTGGAGGCGATCCGGCTCTCGGCCCGGCTCGAGGGGATGATCACCGACCCGGTCTACGAGGGCAAATCCATGCAGGGCATGATCGACCTCGTGAAGAAGGGTTTTTTCCCGAAGGGCGCGAAGGTGCTCTACGCCCATCTCGGCGGCGCGCCGGCGCTGAACGGCTACAGCTACACGTTCCGCAACGGCTGAACCGGTCGGCCCAGCGCCGCGCCTCCCACCCATACCCCTCATCCTGAGGCGCCCGCGCCAGCGGGCCTCGAAGGAGCCCTCCAGAACGCGCGAGACTCCTGGAGCCCTCTTTCGCTGCGCTTCGGCACCTCAAGATGTGGGTGTGGTTGAGAGAGCCGCGACTCCGGCGCACGGCCCCCTATATGGCACCGCCGGACCCGCATCGGAGAGAGCCTGGATGATCGCACCGGCACGCGCGCTGCTCCTCGGGCTTCTCGTCGCCCTCGGAGGCTCCGGGGCCCGGGCTGCCTCGGGGCCGGCCGTGGAGGCCGAGACCGGCATGGTGGTGTCGTCCCAGCGCCTCGCCTCCCAGGTGGGCGCCGACATCCTGAAGGCCGGCGGCAACGCCATCGATGCCGCGGTGGCGGTGGCCTATGCCGAGGCGGTGGTGAACCCGTGCTGCGGCAATCTCGGCGGCGGCGGCTTCCTGGTCCTCCACCGGGCCGATGGAAAGAGCTGGTTTATCAACTTTCGCGAAAAAGCCCCCGGGGCGGCCAGAAGCGACATGTATCTCGACGCCGCCGGCAATGTCGTGAAGGGCGCGAGCCTGCGCGGCTGGAAGGCGGCGGGCGTGCCCGGCACCGTGCTCGGCCTGAACACCGCGCTCGCGGAATACGGCACCCTGCCGCTGGCCCGGGTGATGGCCCCGGCGGTCGCGCTGGCCCGGGACGGCTTCGTGCTCACCCGCGGCGACACCGACATCCTGGAATCCGGCACGAAGCTGTTCGCCGGGCAGGCCAATGTCGCGCGCGTCTTCCTGCGCCCGGACGGCAGCCCCTGGCGGCCCGGCGACCGGATGGTCCAGGCCGGCCTCGCCCGCACCCTCCAGGCCATCGCTGACGGTGGTTCCGACGCGTTCTACACAGGCGCGATCCCCCGCCAGGTCGAGGCGGCGTCCCGGGCCGGGGGCGGGCTGCTGACGGCGTCCGACTTCGCCGCCTACACGGTGACCGAATCCGAGCCGCTGACCTGCCGCTACCGGGGCGCCACCATCCTGTCGGCGCCCCCGCCCTCGTCCGGCGGTACGACTTTGTGCGAGATCCTCAGCATCCTCGACGGCTACGACCTGCAGGCGGCCGGCTTCAATTCGGCGCGGAGCGTGCACCTGATGGTCGAGGCGATGCGGCGCGCCTATGCCGACCGCAACATCCTGCTGGGCGACCCGGATTTTGGGCCGAACCCGGTGGCGCAGCTGCTGTCGCGGGCCTACGCCGAGCAGCAGCGGGCCACGATCCGGCCGGACCGGGCGACCCCGTCCGCCGAGATTCGCCCGGCCCCCGAAAGCCTCCCGCAGGAGAAGCCCGAGACCACCCACATCTCGGTGATGGACAGGGCCGGCAATGCGGTCTCCCTCACCTACACGATCAACGGCTATTTCGGCGCCGGGGTGATGGCCGGCGAGACCGGGTTCTTCCTCAACGACGAGATGGATGATTTTACCGTCAAGCCCGGGGTGCCGAACCTGTTCGGCCTGGTGCAGGGCGCCCGGAACGCGATCGCGCCGGGCAAGCGGCCGCTCTCGTCGATGGCGCCGACCCTCGTGCTGCGCGACGGCCAGGTCGTCCTGGTGGCGGGCTCGCCGGGGGGCTCGCGGATCATCACGATCAACGCTCAGACGCTCATCAACATGCTGGATTTCGGCATGGAGCCGCAGGAGGCGGTGGACGCCCCGCGCATCCACCACCAGTGGCTGCCCGACACGGTCTATGCGGAGCCGTTCGCGCTCTCGGCGGATACGCAAGCGATCCTGCGGGGCATGGGCCACACGCTCGTCGAGCAGAAACCCTGGGGCGCGCAGGAGCTGATCGCGGTCCGCGCCGCCGCGCCGGATTCTGCCGAAGCCGCTTCCTCGGGCAATGACGCGACGCGCACCGAGCGGATGCGCCCAGGCCTGCTCTACGGCGCCAACGACAACCGCCGTCCGGCCGGCGCCGCGATCGGCGAGTAAGGGGTTCCCAAAGGGCAAGCCCTTTGGTGGGGGTTCAGGGGGGCGGAGCCCCTGAGATACCGGGAGCTTAACCCTGTTCGGCGGCTTCCCGGGCGACTTCGCGGAAGCCGATGTCCCGGCGGCAGAAGCCTTCCGGCCAGTCGATCCGGGCCACCGCCGCGTAGGCGCGGTCCTGGGCGTCGGTGACGCTGTCGCCGAGCGCCGTGACCGCCAGCACCCGGCCGCCATCGGCAAAGAGCTGTCCGCCCTCGTCGCGGGTGCCGGCCTGAAACACGAACACGCCCTCGCCCTCGGCCGCTTCGACGCCCCGGATCGCCGAGCCCCGGACCACGGCGCCCGGATAGCCGGCCGCAGCCATGACCACGGTGAGGGCGGCCCGGTGCGCGTCGAATTCGAGGGTGACTCCGGAGAGGTCGCCTTCGCTCGCCGAGAGCAAAGCCGGCACGAGGTCGGAGGCGAGGCGCGGCATCAGCACCTGCGCCTCGGGATCGCCGAAGCGGGTGTTGTACTCGATCAGCTTGGGGCCGTCCGCGGTTAGCATCAGGCCAGCGTAGAGGATGCCCGTGAACGGGCAGCCCCGCGCCCGCATCCCGGCGAGCGTCGGCAGGATGATCTCGGCCATGACCCGGGCCTCGATCTCCGGGGTCACCACCCGGGCCGGGGAATAGGCGCCCATGCCGCCGGTGTTGGGGCCGCGGTCGCCGTCGAACACGCGCTTGTGGTCCTGCGCGGTGCCGAGCGGGATCGCCCGGGTGCCGTCGCACAGCGCGAAGAAGCTCGCCTCCTCGCCGAAGAGACATTCCTCGACCACCACCTCGGCGCCGGGCTCCTCGAACAGCGACGCCAGGGCATCCTCGGCCTGGTCCAGGGTCTCGGCGACGGTGACGCCCTTGCCGGCGGCCAGCCCGTCGGCCTTCACGACGATCGGGGCGCCCTGCTGGCGGACATAGGCGAGCGCCGGCTCCAGGGCGGTGAAGCGCGCGAAGGCGGCGGTGGGAATGCCGCAGGCGGCGCAGAGATCCTTGGTGAAGCCCTTGGAGCCCTCCAGCCGCGCCGCGTCGCGGGTCGGTCCGAAGGTGCGGATCCCGGCGATCTTGAGGTCGTCGACCAGCCCGGCCACCAGCGGCGCCTCGGGGCCGACCACCACGAGGCCGATGGACTCGGCCGCGCAGAAGGCCGCCACCGCGGCGTGGTCGGTGACCTTGAGGTCGGGCAGGTTGGTGCCGTGCCGTGCGGTGCCGGGATTGCCCGGCGCCGTGAACAGGCGGGTACAGAGCGGGCTCTTGGCCAGACGCCAGGCCAGCGCGTGCTCGCGTCCCCCCGAGCCGATCAGCAGAATGTTCATGCGCGCGCCACCATGGGCCCAGCTTCTGGGCTAAGCGTGCGGACGGGAAAAGGGTTTTTTAGGACTGTCCCCGCTATGCCCGGACCCGTGTTGTTCAGCAGCCGGTGCAGACGCTCGTGTTGATCCCGCCCCGGGGCGCTCGCACGATCCCGTGCCGGCCGACCCGGCGCCTGCCATAGACCCCGTCATACGGCCCATAGGGCTGGAACTGGACGTTGCGCTGGAATTGCTGGTTCAGCGTGTTGTAATCGCTGACCCGCTGCTGGTTGAGGGTGCGGATCTGGCTCTGCAGGGCGAACGAGGAATTGGCCGCGTTCGGGTCGTTCTGCTGAACCTGCGCCCAGGCGGCGCCCGCCGGGAGGGCGAGCGCCAGGGTGAGGAACGCGCGGGCGAGGGCGCGCATCGGTCTCTCCGTGATCAAACCTGAATACGATCTCTCACCGTCGACGCGTCGAGGCTCCATCAGGTTCCTGGCCGCGTCAACCCGGCACCACCGGCGCCTTGGTCTGGCGTAGGGCGTCGACCTGCTTGGGATCCATCCCGAGATGGGCCTCGACCAGCGGGTGCGGGGTCAGCGCCAGCCACTGCGTCAGCGAGACGTCGGCGTAGCGCGGGCTCTTGAACATTTCCAGGAAGGTCAGCGTCGTGTCGCCGGTATTCTCGATGTAGTGGCCCATGGCGAAGGGCACGTAGCCGACGTCGCCGGCCTGGTAGTCGAAGGTGCGGGCCTTCGATTCCGAGCCGAACACCGTCATCCGGCCCTTGCCCGAGAGGTAATACTGCCACTCGTCGCCGTTGGGGTGCCAGTGCAGCTCGCGCATGCCCCCGGGCTCGACCTCGACCAAAGCCGCCGCGATCGTCGCCGAGGCCGGGAACACCGTGGAATCGGTGATGCGCACGCGCCCGCCCCTGGTGCGGATCGGCTCCTGGGCCAGCATCCGGTGGCTGAAGGTTTTCGGGATCTGGCCGGCACCCCCCATGAGGTCGGCCGAGAGCGGGCCGGGCGTCGGCCCGGGGAAGATATAGAGTTCCTTCTCGGGGATCTTGGCGAAAGCGCTCTCGGGCAGGCCGAAATTCTTGGCCAGGATGTCTTTGGGGGTGTGCGCCAGCCAGTCGGTGAGCAGGAAGGTCGAATCCTCCGAGAAGCCGCCGTCGTCGAACACCAGCAGGAACTCGCAGCCGTCGACCCCGTCGGCCGAAAGCCCCTGGATCGCGTGCGGGATGCCGCCCGGGAAGTACCAGAGGTCGCCCTCGCCGACATCGTCCGCGAAGGTGCGCCCGTCCTGGTCGACCGCGGTGATCCGGGCCTTGCCCTTGATCATGTAGGACCACTCGGCTTCCTTGTGCCAGTGCATCTCGCGGACGGCGCCGGCCTTCAGCCGCATGTTGACCCCGGCCATGGCCTTGGAGATCGGCAGCTCGCGCAAAGTGGTCTGGCGTGCCCAGCCGCCCTCCTCCAGCCGCATGTGGCTGTCGCTGAACGACCATTTCAGGTTCGGCATCGTGCCGTGGTCGGTGGCCGGCGGCGCCTGGGTGAACGGCTCCTCGGCAGCCCGGGGATCGTTGGTCGGGCCCAGGATGTCGGCGCCCTTCGAGCCGCGCTGGGGCAGGGGGGCAGCGACGGGGGCGGCGACGGGGGCGGCGGGCTGGGCCAGGGCGGGGGACGCCATCATCGCACCGCCGGCGGCGGCGATCATGGAACGTCGGGAGATCTCGGTCATCGTATCTCGGTCTCTGGAGCGCGCCGCCGAAGCGGGGACCGGTTCGGCGTCAGCGCGTGCATGGGAACAGGGGCCTGGATCCGGGCCCGTCGCGGGGTAACCGGCCGCGGCACCGGAGGATCCAGCACATGATCGTGCACTGCGGCATCTCGCCCGGACCCCGGGCGTGGTCTATGAATTGAATACGATATCGGATGTGTCCCGGCCGGTCGGCGGGTGTCGGCCCGCGGGGCAGGGCGCCGGTGGTGCGGTGCAGGACGCTTAGCATGACCCGAGGACCAGGATGGCGGACCGGGACAGTTCAGCGGCGGGCGAGGCCGGCGGCCCCGCGCGAAGCGGCCGCCTGTGGATCGGCCTGCTGGCGCTGGCGGGCATCGGCTTCCTCGGCTACCGCCACTGGCCGGACCCGTCCCGGGCGGCGAGCCCACCGCCGCACGCGGCGGCCAAACCGCAGACCGTGCGGGTCGCCACGGCCCAGCGGGCCTCCGACACCCTCAGCCTGACCCAGACCGGCACCACCCAGGCCTTCGACACGGCGAGCCTCTACCCGCGGGCCACCGGCTACATCGTCGAGCGCAAGGTCGATATCGGCTCGCACGTGAAGAAGGGCGACCTGCTGTTCCGGATCAGCGCCCCCGATCTCGATCAGCAGCTCGTCCAGGCGCAGTCACAGATCCTGCAATTGCAGGCGGCGCTGATCCAGGCGCGTGCCATGGTCGACCAGGCCGAAGCCAACCGCCACCTCGCGGACGTCACCAACCGGCGGACCTCGACGCTGGCCGGCAGCGGCGCCGAGACCCGGCAGAACGCCGACACCTCGCAGGCCGGGGTGCTGGCCCAGACCGCCAATGTCGACGCCGTCAAGGCGGCCGTGAAGGTCGCCGAGGCCAATATCGCCGCCCAGGAGGCCCAGGTCGCCCGGCTCAAGGTCCTGACCGGGTTCGAGGAGATCCGCGCGCCCTTCGACGGGGTCGTGACCACCCGCAACAACGATGTCGGCGACGCGGTCACGGCGGACACCAATACCGGCCCGCCGCTGCTGACCCTGGCCCGGGACGACGTGCTGCGCATGGCCGTGAACGTGCCGCTCTACGCAGCCGACGGAATCCGCGACGGCCTGGAGGCCAAGGCCGAGGTGGCCCAGCTCCCCGGAAAGGTCTTTCCCGGCCGGGTCTCGCGCTCGTCGTCCACGCTGCTCTACGCCTCGCGCATTCTGGTGACGCAGGTCGACATCCCCAACCCGGACGGCGCTTTGCAGGCCGGCCTCTACATCACCCTGACGCTGGCGATCCCGCGGGTCTCCCCCGCCGTGTCGGTGCCGAACGACGCCCTGATCTTCGACCAGGCCGGGACCCGGGTGGCGGTGGTGGAGGCGGCCCAGGACGGCAGCCAGCAAGACGGCAGGCAGGTGGTGCGGATGCGCCCGGTCACGATCTTCCGCCAGACCGGGACGGTGCTGGAGTTGCGCACGGGCTTGAGCGGCGGCGAGCAGGTCGTGGTCGGACCGCCGGCCTCCCTGCGCGACGGCGACCCGGTCGCCCTGCGGGCGGAGGGCAAGGCCGGGACGTGAGGGACGGCCAAGCCGTCCGTCCACCGCCGCACCGACAGCACAGCTTGGGACTAGCTACAGCGAAGATAAGCCGCCCGACTCGGGGGCTCCATGCGCGTATTCCGCCCGGAACCCTCGAAGATCCATCGTCATCGTCCGGATCACGCGCGCGGATTTCATCGCCATGGCAGTCAAAATCCTGGGCCTGCTGACTGCAATACTGGGTTTGTCCCTGATCGGCTTCGGATACAAGCTTGCGGCGGTGGGCGGGTCGCCGTTCTACGTCGGGATCGGCCTCGGCCTGCTCGCCGCCGGCATCCAGCTCGCCCGGCGCCGCCAGAGCGGCTTCTGGCTCTACGCCCTGACGCTGGCAGCCGCCTTCGCCTGGACGATCCAGGAAGTCGGGTTCGACAAGTGGCAATGGATCCCGCGCGGCGCGCTGATCCTGTTCCTCGGCCTGCTGCTGTCCCTGCCGTTCGTGCCCGGGGGCGTGCGGAACGGGCCGGAAAGTCCCTGGGCGCCGAGCCTGCGGAACGGGCCGCTGGCGCTGCGCGCCGTCGTGGCGCTGCTGGCGATCCTGGGCGTGGCGGCGTGGTTCGTCGATCCGGTGGAGACGAAGGGCAGCCTGCCGAAGGTCGCGCAAGCCGGGGACGCGGCGGTCGATCCGAGCGGCGTCGCCTATCCGGCCGACGACTGGGTCGCGTATGGCGGCACCAATCTCGGCCAGCGCTACTCGGCGCTGAAGGACATCGACACCGGCAACGTCCGGGGCCTCAAGGTCGCCTGGGAGCACCATACCGGCGACCTGCGCGAGGGCGACAGCAGGGATTCGAAGGAATACACCTTCGAGGCGACGCCCATTAAGGTGAACGGGCTGCTGTATTTCTGCACCCCGCACAGCATCGTCCGGGCCCTGGAGCCGGAGACCGGCCGCGTGGTCTGGTCCTTCGACCCCAAGATGCAGCGGGACGCCCAGTACCAGCACCAGACCTGCCGCGGCGTGTCCTACAACGACTCGACCGGCTTCGTGCCGCCGGCCGAGACCGATCCGGCTCAGGCCCAGGCGGCCGCGGCGGCCATCGCCGAATGCCCACGCCGGATCATCGCGGCCTCCGTGGACGCCAAGCTCTACGCCCTGAACGCCGAGACCGGCGCCCCGTGCAAGAGTTTCGGCACCGACGGCGCGGTGGACCTGAAGGCGCAGATGCCGGGCCTGCAGCGCGCGACCTACCAGCAGACCTCGGCGCCGCTGGTGACCCGGGACCTCGTGATCCTCGGCAGCGCCATCGCCGACAATTACTACGCGACCAACCCGTCGGGGGCGATCCGCGCCTACGACGTGCGCACCGGCGCGATCGTGTGGAAGTTCGATGCCGGCAAGCCCGACGACACCGCGCCGCTGAAAGCCGGGGAACTCTACGAGCCGAACTCGGCGGTGGCCTGGACCCAGCTCGCGGCCGACGAGGGCTTGGGCCAGGTCTACGTGCCGTTCGGCAACCGGTCGCCCGATCAGGTCGGCGTGACCCGGTCCAAGGAGGACGAGGCCTTCATCGACGCCCTGGCGGCCCTCGACCTGAAGACCGGCCGGCTGATCTGGAAGTTCCAGACCGCGGCGCACGACCTCTGGGACCGGGATAACCCGTCCCAGCCGGTGCTGCTGACCCTGCCGCACAAGGGTGCCGCGGTGCCGGCGATCCTGGTCCCGACCAAGATCGGCAACGTCTGGGTCCTGGACCGGCGCACCGGCGAGCCGATCGTGCCTGTGGAGCCGGTCAAGGTCTCCACCGAGACCGACATCCCGGGCGAGACGCTCTCGGCGACCCAGCCGATGTCGGCGCTGCGCTTCACCCCGGCCCCGCTGACCGAAGCCGCCATGTGGGGCACGACGCCGTTCGACCAGATCCAGTGCCGGATCACGTTCCGGTCGAACCGCTACGACGGCAACCCGTTCACGCCGCCGCAGGCGTCGGGGGGATCGATCGTGTGGCCGGGCAATATCGGGGTGTTCAACTGGGGCTCGGTGGCCGTCGATCCGGTCAACCACTGGATGATCGCGACCCCGCAATACCTGCCCTACATCTACCAGCTGTACCGGCGTCCCGCGGGCGAGCCGAACAAGCGCCTGTTCTCGACCGACCCGGACTCGAAGCCCGGCAACGAGAATCTCGGCGGCCCCTACGCGGTGTCGATCGCCCATATGCGCTCGGCCCTCGGCGTGCCCTGCAACGCGCCGCCCTGGGGCGTGCGGGTCGGGGTGAACCTCGCGGACGGCACCACCGCGTGGAAGCACCGCAACGGCACCGTGGCCGGGCAGAAGGTCGCCGGCGTCACGTTCCCGATCCCGTTCGAGATGGGCATGCTGGCCCATGGCGGCACCCTGACCACGGCCGGCGGCGTCGCCTTCGCGGGGGCGGCCCTCGACGACCTGATCCGGGGCTACGACATGCAGACCGGCGAGACCCTCTGGTCCATGAAGCTGCCCGCGGGCGGCCAGGCCACGCCGATGACCTACCGGGGCAAGGACGGCAAGCAATACGTGGTGATCGCCGCCGGCGGCCACGGCTCGCTGGGCACCACGCCGGGCGACTCGGTCATCGCCTACCGGCTCGACTGAGCGCCCGGATGGGTTTCCAAAGGGCTGAGCCCTTTGGCAGGTCGTCAGGGCGGAGCCCTGACAGGTCACAGACCTTGTGCATCCAGGAGCCTCGCCCGCGCATCCGTGCGGGCGAGGCGGGCCAGCAGGTACTCCACCTCGGCCTTGGCCTGCGGGGTGAGCGCCTGGGACGGCTTGCGCTGGGCGTCGGAGGCGAAGATTCCCCGGCGCTGGAACACGTATTTGCGCACCGCGAGCCCCAGCGGGCCCTGCTGCTGCTCGTAGCGCAGATAGGGCAGGTGGGCGTCGAACAGGTCGTGGGCGGCGTCGCGCGCCCCCGCCCGGCCGAGGCGGACCACGTCGACCAGCATCTCCGGGAAGGCGTAGCCGGTATTGGCCCCGTCGGCGCCGCGCTCGGTCTCGAAATCCAGGAACAGGCCGCCATTGCCGACCAGGATGCTGATGTGGCGCATCGAGCCGTCGGCCTCGAAGCCCCGCAGGGTCGAGATCTTTTCCAGCCCCGGCCAATCCTCGTGCTTGAGCATCACGCAGGAGGGGTTCTCGGACACGATCCGGCGGATCACGCCGGGCGTCATCTGGACCGAGAAGGTGAGGGGGTAGTCCTGCAGGACGAAGGGCACGTCCGGCCCGATCGCCTCGACGGCGTTGCGGTAATAGCCGACCACCTGGTCGTCGGTGCGCAGGGTGTTCGGCGGGGCGATCATCACGCCGGCCGCGCCCATCGCCATCACCTCGCGGGCCAGCGCCCGCATGGCGGCGAAGCCCGGCGCGGTCACGCCCACGATCACCGGCAGGCGGGTGCGCCCGAGGACCTGCTTGGCGACGGCGAGCCCTTCGTCATGGTCGAGCTTGCCGGCCTCGCCGAGCTGGCCGAGGATGGTCAGGCCATCGACCCCCGAAGCCCCGAAGAAATCGGTCATCCGGTCGAGGGAGACCGCGTCGATCCGGCCGTCCGGGTGGAACGGCGTCGGGGCGATCGGCACGACGCCGCGGAGCTCGCTGGTGAGGGGCATGCCGGTTCTGTCCTCCGTCGCGCGGCCAGGGGGTGGGCCGCGCGGGCGGGGATCATAGGGCATCCCTCCGAAAGGTGGTCGCCGGCTTCGCCAAAAAGATCCGCCCCTGTCAGGGGCGGGCCTCCGCCGGCCGGCCGACCGGCTGTTCCGGGCGGGGGCGGGCGGCCCGGCCGGGCCGCCCGGCGAGCGCCACCGAGCCCTGCTGCAGGGCGATGAAGGCGAAGAGCAGCAGGCCGGTGGCGATCTTGGTCCACCAGCTCGACAGGGTGCCGTCGAAGGTGATGGCCGTCTGGATCAGGCCGCCGATCATGACGCCCAGGAACGTGCCCAGGATGCCGCCCTGGCCGCCGGTGAGCAGCGTGCCGCCGATCACCACCGCCGCGATGGCGTCGAGCTCGACGCCCACCGCCGAGAGCGGGGTGCCCGAGGCGGTGTCGAGGGAGAACACGATGCCGGCAAGCGCGGCGAGCAGGCTCGACAGGGCGTAGATCGCGATGGTGTTGCGCCCGACCCGCACGCCCATCAGCCCGGTGGTGTGGCGGCTGCCGCCGAGCGCGTAGATTGTGGCGCCGAAGCGCGTGGCGTGGAGCAGCACCCCGCCCACCAGGAACACGGCGAGCATCACGCAGGCCGTCAGGGTCAGCCGCCCGCCGCCGGGCAGGCTCACCGACAGGTCGGCGACCGCGCCGTAGAGCGGCGCGGTGATCGGCACCGACTCGGTGGAGAGCAGGAAGCCGGCGCCCCGGGCCAGGAACATGCCGGCGAGCGTCACGATGAAGGGCGGCATCGCGAAGACGTGGATCAGCGCGCCCATCGCGGCGCCGAACAGGGCGGCGGCCCCGAGCACGATCGCGAAGGCGGCGAGCGGCGGGATCCCCCAGCGGTCGATGGCGAGCGCCAGGAACACCGTGGTGAAGCCGACCACGGAGCCCACCGACAAGTCGATGCCGCCCGAGATGATCACGAAGGTCGTGCCGACCGCGACGATGCCCAGGAAGGCGTTGTCGGTGAGCAGGTTGCCGACGACCCGGGTGGTCAGGAAGGCGGGGAACTGCGTGGCGCAGAGGCCATAGCCGACCGCGAACAGGAGCGCGGCGACCAGGACCGGGAGGTTGCGGCTCATCACGGCTTCCGCAGCAGCAGGGTGAGGCCCGCCAGGCGGGGCGACTGGACGAGGAGCACCACCAGCACCACCGCGGCCTTGACCACGAGGTTCAGCTCCGGCGGCAGCCCGGAGAGCAGGATGCCGGTGTTCATCGCCTGGATGATGAAGGCGCCGAGCACCGCCAGCCACAGGCTGAACCGCCCGCCGAGCAGCGACGAACCGGCCACCACCACGGCCAGGATCGCGTCGAGCTCCAGCCACAGCCCGGCATTGTTGGCGTCCGCCCCCAGGATGTCGGCCGCCGCGACCACGCCGGCCAGCGCCGCGCAGAGGCCGCTCCAGGCATAGACCGCCACCGTCACCGCCCTTGTGTCGATGCCGGCGAGCGCGCTGGCCCGGGCGTTGCCGCCGGTCGCCTCGATCATCAGGCCGAGCGCCGAGCCGCGCACCAGGGCCAGCGTCAGGAGGAGCATGGCGAGGACCAGCACCACCGGCATGGGGACGCCGAGGACGGCGCCGCCGCCCAGGAAAGCGAGATCCGGCGAGGCGAAGGTGACGATGCGCCCCTCAGTGATCAGCTGGGCGATGCCCCGGCCGGCGACCATCAGGATCAGGGTTGCGACGATCGGCCGGATCCGCAGGCTCGCCACCAAAAACCCGTTCCACAGCCCGCAGGCGAGCCCGGTGCCGAGGGCGGCCGCGAGGACCACCGGCAGCGGATAGGTGTCGGCGAGGCTCGCCGCCACCGCGCCGGCGATGGCCATCACGGCGCCCACCGACAGGTCGATGCCGCCGGTGGCGACCACCAGCACCATGCCGAGCGACAGGAGCGCCACCGGCGCGCCGCGGTTGAACACGTCGACCAGGCTGCCGAACAGGCGCCCGTCCTGGAGATGCACCGCGAGGAATTGCGGCGACGCGAGCCGGTCGGCGAGCAGCACGGCCGCGAAGGCGAGGAGCTGGGGCGCTCCGGAGCGAAGGGCGCGCATCAGGCGGGCTCCGGGACCGGTGCGGGCGCCGCCTCGGCGGCGATCGCCCGGAGGATGGCGGTGAGGTCGACCGCGCTGCCGGCGAGCTCGGCCACCTGGGCGCGGTCGCGCATCACGATCACCCGGTCGGAATAGGTCACGATCTCTTCGAGCTCCGAGGAGATCACCAGGAGGGCGAGGCCCTCGTCGCAGAGCCGCCGGATCAGGCGGATGATCTCGGCATGGGCCCCGACATCGATGCCGCGGGTCGGCTCGTCGAGGATCAGCAGGCGCGGCTCGGTGGCGAGCCAGCGCGCCAGCAGGGCTTTCTGCTGGTTGCCCCCGGAGAGGAGCCCGATCGGCCGCTCCGGATCGGGCGGGCGGATGTCGAGCATCGCGATGAAGTCGCGGGCGATCCTGTCCTGGGCCGCCCGGCCCAGCGGCCGGAACGGGCCGCGCCGGGCCTGCAGGGCCAGCACGATGTTCTCCCGCACCGTCAGGTCGGCGACGATACCCTCGGTCTTGCGCTCCTCCGGGCAGTAGCCGAACCGGTGGCGCAGGGCGTCCCGGGGACCGGCGATCCGGACCGGCTTGCCGTCGAGCCGGATGCGGCCGCGATCGGCCCGCTCGGCGCCGAACAGCAGGCGGGCGGTCTCCGTCCGGCCCGAGCCGAGGAGGCCCGCGAGGCCGACCACCTCGCCGCTCGCCACCGTGAGGTCGACCGGCCGGAGGTAGCCGGCCTTGCCGAGCCCTTCGGCCTGCAGGACCGGCGTCCCGGCCTCGTTCCGCGACGGCCGGTCCGCCGGCTCGGCCCGGGCCTCGGTCTCGGCGAGATCGTGGCCGAGCATCGTGTGCACCAGCTCGAGGCGCGGGAAGCGCGCGGTCTCCCGCTCCGTCACCAGCCGGCCGTTGCGCAGGACCGTGATCCGGTCGGTGATCGCGTAGACCTGCTCCAGGAAGTGGGTCACGAAGACGATGCCGATCCCCCGCTCGGCGAGGCGGCGCATCACGCCGAACAGCACCGTGACCTCATGGGTGTCGAGGCTCGCGGTCGGCTCGTCGAGGATCAGCGCCCGGGCCGAGAGATCGACCGCCCGGGCGATCGCCACGAGGTGCTGCACCGCCACCGGGTAGCGGCCGAGCGGCGCGCCGACATCGATCGACAGGCCGAAATCCGCGAGCAGCGCGGTCGCGCGCCGGCGCATCTCCCGGGTGCGCACGAGGCCGAACCGGGTCGGCTCGCGGCCGAGGAACAGGTTCTGGGCCACGGTGAGGTTCGGCAGCAGGCCGACCTCCTGGTAGACCGTGGCGATGCCCGCCCGCGCCGCGGCTTCCGCCGAGCGCGGGGCGATCGGCGCGCCGTCGAGCCAGACCTCGCCGGCATCGCGCCGGACGACGCCGGTCAGGGTCTTGATGAAGGTCGACTTGCCGGCGCCGTTCTCGCCGAGGAGGGCGTGGATCTCTCCCCGGCGCAAGATGAAGTCGACCCCTGCGAGGGCCTGGTGCCCGGCGAAGCTCTTCGAGAGCCCGCGGACGGTGAGCAGGATTGAATCGGGCACGATGCGATCGCAGCGGTCGAGCGGCGCGGGACGCGTCAGTAGCCGAGGTTCTTCTTGCTGTCGTAGACCTTCATCGGATCGTCGGCGGCGGTGTAGAGCTTTGACTCGGTCTGGATCCACTTCGGCGGGACGGTGCCCTTGTCCTTGTAGGCCTTGAGCGCGTCGAAGGCGGGACCGGCCATGTCGGGGGTGAGCTCGACGGTGGCGTTGGCGTCGCCCGCCGCCATCGCCTTGAAGATGTCGGGCACGGCGTCGATCGAGACCGTCAGGATGTCCTTGCCGGGCTTCAGGCCCGCTTCCTTCATCGCCTGGATGGCGCCGACCATCATGTCGTCGTTGTGGGCGTAGACCGCGCAGATCGAACGGCCGCCCTCGGCCTTGATGAAGCTCTCCATCACCTCCTTGCCCTTGGCGCGGGTGAACTCGCCGGTCTGGCTGCGCACGAGCTTGAGGTTGGCGTGGGGCGCGATGGCGGCGTCAAAGCCCTTCTTGCGGTTGGTGGCGACGCTGGCGCCGACCGTGCCCTGGAGCTCGACCACGTTGCAGGGCTTGTCGCCAACCGTCTTGGCCAGCCAGGCGCCGGCGACCCGGCCCTCCTCGACGCTGTCGGAGGTGACGGCGGTCAGGTAGAGGTCCTTGCCGGCGGGATCGATGTCGCGGTCGAGCAGGATCACCGGGATCTTCGCGTCCCGGGCTTCCTTGAGCACGGAATCCCAGCCGGTGGCGACCACCGGGGCGAGCAGGATCGCGTCGACTCCCTGGGCCACGAAGGAGCGGATCGCCTTGATCTGGTTCTCCTGCTTCTGCTGCGCGTCGGCGACCTTGACCGTGATGCCGCGCTTCTTGGCCTCGGCCTTGGTCACGGTGGTCTCGGCGGCGCGCCAGCCGGATTCGGAACCGATCTGCGAGAACCCGACGGTCAGCGAAGCGGCCTGGGCCGCGCCGGCCCACGCGAGAAGCGCGCCCGCGAGCATGGCCTTGATGGAAATCGTCCCTCTCATCGACATCCCCCCGTTTGAATGCGTCCGCCGCCTCTTCAGGGCGATCGGTCGGCATATGTATGACATATGCACGGCGCGTTGAACAGCCGGTCTCGCGACGCATCCCCGGGGGCGCCGGGTCTGTGGGTAAGGCGACGGCGCCGATACTATTCGGGCCGGAACAGCGGCGGCACGCCCGGGGAAACAGCGGCCTATCCTAGGCGATTGTCATCGTTTCGTGATTTCGGAAGGGCGGAGGCTGTCCGTCCGCATCGGGTGTCCGAGGCGCGCCTTTCGCCTTCGCCGTCGCGCGGTCCGGCAGATGGGTTGGCGCGCCTGTGCCGGCTTGCCGACGAGGGGCGGGTTGGTGATTCGCCGGGCCGGCCGTTCTTCGATGATAGAATTGTATGAGTTTATGAGGAGCCGCATAGGGCCCACGCGGCTCTCCCTCCCCCGCAAAGGCTACGATGTTCACGCAACGCGTAGAGCGAGGCTCGACGCGCCCCCTCTCCCGTGCGGGAGAGGGTTGGGGTGAGGGGCCGGGTCTATCCGGAGAGGTCGCATCCCTCACCCGGCTCTCTGCGAGAGCAGACCTCTCCCGTGCGGGAGAGGGGACCTGCGCCTCACCTGCCCGCGTGTCGCCCAGCCCGATGGGTGAATCCAGTAGCCCGCAAAGGGGGGAGGGCGCAGCCTCTCTGGGGCGACCTTCTTTCCAAACCGCGAGCCTGTGCCGTCACTCAGCCGGGGCAAGCGGCCCGGCAAACAATAAAAAACCCTGCCCGATCGGGCAGGGTCTTGGCCGTTCAATCCGTCGGACGCGGGGAGACAGAAAAAATCCGTCCGGCCCGCCGGGATCAGCCCAGAAGCTTGTCCAGGGTGATCGGCATCTCGCGCACCCGCACGCCGGTGGCGTGCCAGACCGCGTTGGCGATGGCGCCGACCGTGCCGGTGATGCCAATCTCGCCGACGCCCTTCACGCCCAGCGTGTTCACCACGGAATCGTCCTCGTGGACCAGGATCGCCTCCAGGGCCGGGATGTCGGCGTTCACCGGCAGATGGTACTCGGCCAAGTTGTCGTTGAGGAAGCGGCCGGTGCGCGGGTCCATCTCGGCCCGCTCGTGCAGGGCGAAGGACAGGCCCCAGATCATGCCGCCGTAATACTGGCTCTGGACCAGCCGGGGGTTGATCACCCGGCCGGCCGCGAAGGCGCCCACCAGCCGGCTGACGCGGATCTGGCCGAGATCGGGATCGACCTTCACCTCGGCGAAGACCGCCCCGTGGGCGTGCATCGCGTAGGATTTCTGGGCCGCCGGGTCGGCTCCGGCCTTGCCCTGGCCCTCGATGCTCGCCCGTCCGGCCCGCTTGAGGATGTCGGCGAACGCCTCGCTCCGGCTCGGGTCGTCGCGCCGGGTCAGGCGGCCGTCCGCGGCGGTGACGCCGGCATTGCCGGCGCCGTAGAGCGGGGAGGCGGGATCGTCGGTGGCGAGCTTGGCCAGCTGGGCGATCACGTCCTGGGCTGCCGCGTGGATCGCGTTGCCGGCCGTGGCGGTGTGGCCCGAGCCGCCCGCGATGCCGGCATTCGGCAGATCGGAAGACCCCATCCGGAAGGTCAGCGCCTCCATACCGATCCCGAGCCCGTCGGCGGCGATCTGAGCGAGCGCCGTCCAGGCGCCCTGGCCCATGTCGATCGCCCCGAGCTCCACCGTGCCGGTGCCGTCGGCGCGAATCTCGGCCCGGGCCATCCCTTCGAAGATCAGGGCCGGGAAGGTGGCGGTGCCCATGCCGATGCCGACCAGAAACCCGTCCTTGTCCCGGGTCTGGCGGGGCTGCAGCGGACGCCCAGCCCAGCCGAACGCCTCGGCGCCGCGCTGGTAACACGCGCGCAGGGCCTTGGACGAGAACGGTTTTCCCGTGATCGGCTCAACCTCGGCGTAGTTGGCCAGCCGGAACTCCAGCGGGTCCATGCCGAGTTCGTGCGCCATCTCGTCCAGCGCGCTCTCCAGGGCGACGCTGCCGGTGGCCTCGCCGGGGGCGCGCATGAACAGCGGCGTGCCGGTATCGAGCCGCACCGCCTCGTGCCGGATGGCGATGGCCGGGCTGGCGTAGAGAGTGCTGGTCGCCCGGCCGGCCGGCTCGAAGAAGTCGTCGAAGCTCGACGAGGCGGTGAGGATGTGGTGGTCCAAAGCCGTCAGCTTGCCGGCCGCATCGGTGCCCAGCCGCAGCGTCTGCCGGGTCGGGCCGCGATGGCCCATCGGGCCGTACATCTGCGACCGGGTCGGCACGAGCTTGACCGGCCGCCCGACCATCCGCGCCGCCATGCAGGCCAGCACCTGCGGGCCCGAGGGCACGCCCTTCGAGCCGAAGCCGCCGCCGAGATAGGGGCTCTCGATGTGGATGTCGTCGGGCTTGATCCCGAACAGCCCGGCGAGCCTACCCTGCGAGATCGCCAGGCCCTGGGTCGGCATGTGGAGGGTCAGCCGATCGCCGTCCCACTGGGCCAGGGCCGCGTGGGGCTCCATGGCGTTGTGGTACTGGGCCGGCGTCTCGTAGGTGGCCGCGATGGTGCTGGACGCAGCCGCCAGGCCCGCCTCGACATCGCCGTCGCTCTCGGCCGGGGGCGCACCGACGCCGACGGCATCCGGCGTGAACACGTCGCCCGCATCGAGGCCGATCCGGGGCGTCTCGGCCGCGTAGGTCGGCGCCAGCAGCCGCGCGCCCTCGGTGGCGGCCTCCAGCGTCTCGGCGATCACCACGGCGATCGGCTGGTTGGCGTAGCGGACCCGGTCGTTCTGCAGCAGGTCGAGGCGGAAGATGAACGGCCCGGCCTTGGCGTCCGGGTCCTGGGCGAGTTTCGGGGCGTTCTCCGGGGTCATCACCGCGACGACGCCCGGATGGGCCTCGGCGGCGGACCGGTTCAGGCCGGTGACCCGGCCCTTGGCGATCCGGGCGACGCAGAGCGCCGCGTGGAGCGTGCCGGGGGGCAGGTTGTCGGCGGAGAACCGGGCCTGGCCGGTCACCTTGAGCGGGCCGTCCCGCCGGGTCAGCGGCTGGCCAATGCTGGAGCCGTGGCGCGTGCCGGCGGCGGGATTCAGGGGGGTGGCGGTCGCGGTCATGCGGTCTGTCCTCAGACGATGCCGAACGGGGAGGCGGGAAGCGCCGGGATCCGGGCCGGGGTCCCGGCGGCGGCCAGCGTCAGCGCCCGGACCGCGACGCGGCGGGCGAGTTCGATCTTGAAGGCGTTGGCCTCGCCGCTGGGCTTGGCACCGTCGAGCGCCAGGGCGGCGGCCCGGGCATAGGCCTCGGGGGAGGGTGCCTGGCCGGCGAGCGCGGCCTCGGCCGCCTCCACCCGCCAGGGCTTGAGCGCCAGCCCGCCGAAGGCGAGCCGGGCCCGGCCGATTTTTTCGCCGTCGAACGTAACGGCGGCCGCCGCCGAGACCACCGCGAAGGCGTAGGAGGTGCGGTCGCGGACCTTGAGGTAGCGGGCGTTGCCCCGGAACGACGCCGCCTCGGGGGGCAGCCGCAGGGCGGTGATCAGCTCGGCCGGGCGGAGCGCCGTCTCGCGCTCCGGGTGGTCGCCGGGCAGGGTGTGGAACGCGGTCAGCGGCACTTCGCGCGCGCCGTCCGGCCCGGCGATCTCGACCACGGCGTCGAGGGCGGCGAGCGGCACGCAGAAATCGGACGGGTTGGTGGCGATGCAGTGCTCGCTCCAGCCCTGGACGGCGTGGATCCGGGTGGCGTGCCCGAGCGCCGCGCAGCCGGAGCCGGGTTCGCGCTTGTTGCAGGGCGAGACCGCGTCGGTGAAGAACGGGCAGCGGGTCCGCTGCATCAGGTTGCCGCCCACGGTCGCGGCGTTGCGCAGCTGCGCCGACGCGCCGGCCAGCAGGGCCTCGGCCACCATCGGGTAGGTTTTTTCGAAGGCCGGGTCGTGCGCGAGGTCGCTGTTGCGCACGAGCGCGCCGATCCGGGTGCCGCCGTCCGGCAGTTGCTCGATGCTGGAAAGACCCGGCAGCCGGGTGATGTCGACGATCCGGGCCGGGGCGGTGACGCCGCCCTTCATCAGGTCGACCAGGTTGGTGCCGGCGGCGAGATAGGCGGTGTCGGGAAGCTGCCCGGCCGCGACGGCCTCCGGCAGGCTCGCCGGGCGGATGTAGTCGAACTGCCTCACGCCGCGTCCTCCCGATGCTCGACCTGTCCGGTGGGCCGCGACGCCTCCTGCACCGCGTCGAGGATGCCGGCATAGGCGCCGCAGCGGCAGAGGTTGCCGCTCATGCCCTCGCGGATGCGCTCGGGATCGGTGCCGGCCTGGCCCTCGCGGATCAGGCCCACCGCGCTCATGATCTGGCCGGGGGTGCAGAAGCCGCACTGGAAGCCGTCATGGGCGATGAAGGCGGCCTGGACCGGGTGCAGCCGGTCGCCCTCGGCCAGCCCCTCGATGGTCAGGATCTCGGCGCCGTCGAGGCTCACGGCGAGCGTCAGGCACGCATTGATCCGCCGTCCGTCCACCAGCACCGTGCAGGCGCCGCACTGGCCGCGGTCGCAGCCCTTCTTGGCGCCGGTCAGGCCGAGCCGTTCGCGCAGGAGGTCGAGGAGGGTGACGCGCGGATCGTCGAGGGCGATCTCGCGGGCCTGCCCGTTCAGGGTGAGCCTGAGGGGAATATTCATGCTGGATCCCGGCTGGCAAAGGCTGGAACCGTTACAGATAGCCGCCGCCCCGCCCCCGGCGAGGCCCGGGGCGGGGATCATGTGCGCTACCTCACCCGCTGGGCGGCCTGCGCGGATCGGCTTACTTGACCGTCACCTCGGAGACGGACTTGAGCACGCTCTTGCCCTTCTCGGTCTTGATCTCCACGGCGGGCTCGTCCTTCGAGGCCGCGCGCTTGACCGTGTTGCCCTTGATGGTCTTCTCGACGTCCTTGGTGTGGACCTTGGTGACCTCGCCTTCGACTTTGCCCTTGCCCCACTTGTAGGTCACGTCGTCCCCGGCCTTCACGTCCGCCTTGCTCATCCGCGCGCTCCATCGTCTCGGTTCGGGAGAAGGCCGCCGGGGGCGGGGGCGTTCCCGGGCTTCCACGGCCGGAATGCCGCAGGTCCGGGCGCGCGGGGTACCCCGAACGGCGCGATCTCTGGTATCCTGCCGGCCATCCTGAGGAGGGTGGCGCCATGGACGTCCGCGTCGAGGATCGCTGGCAAGGCTTCATCGAGCGCGTCATCCGCGAGGGCCGCTACGGCTCGGCGAACGATGTGGTCCGGGAGGGGCTGCGCTTGGTCGCGGAGCGTGAAGCCCAGCTTCAAGCCCTGCGCGAGACGCTCGACGCCTCCATCGCAGCCGGCGGTCAAGTCAGCGAGGCCGAGATCGATGCGGCTCTGGACGCCGCGGATCGCGCGTTGGAGGCACGCGGCTTCGGGGAATGAGACGCGTCGTCTTCCTGGCCGCTGCGCAGGCGGACCTCGTCGACATCCTTGTTCGTGTCACGGAAGCCAGCGGCAGCCGCGCGACCGGTCGCAGGGTCGTGGCGAGCCTGCGTGCGCAATGCCAGAAGCTCGCGGCATTGCCGGGAACGCTGGGCCGTCCCAGACCGGATCTGAGACCCGATATCCGCAGCTTCCCGCACCGAAACTACGTGATCTACTTCCGAGCCCGCGACGACGTGCTCGAAGTGATCAACGTCCTGCACAGCCGCCGCGATCTCGCGGACCGCTTCGCCGCGCCGGAGGAGCCGTAAGCCCCTCAGCGCCCGACTTCCCCGCGCAACGCCGCCACCATCGCTTCTACGGTCGCCTGGGCAGTGTCGCCGAGGTCGATATCGGTCTCGCCGGCGGTGACGAGACCGCGCTCCTCGAGCTCCTTCACGCCCTGCGGATCGGCCTCGTGACCGGCGCCGTCCTTGCGGATCACCGAGGTGACCCGCTCGCCGCTGACGAGGCGATGATAGGCCGCGAAGGCGAAGATCGAGAGCGCCCTGTCGGAGAGTCCGTTCACATCGTCGGCCATGTCGGTATCCATCGGGACGGGTCGGACTGACGGAACGCAGCCCGGCGCCGCAGGGTCCGGGGGCGAGCAAGGGTGCGACGATCCGGTGCGACGATCCGGTGCGACGACGGGTGCATCGGAGGATACGGCCGAGCCTGAGGGCCCGCGTCGCCCCGGAACCGCCTTCCTGCTACTCTGCCGCCGCCCATGACCGTACAGATCGACCAGACCGCCGTGGAACCCAGCCCGGACGCCCCCGAGGATCCTGTCGTGCCGGGTCTGGCGCCGCCCGATCTCGGCTATCGCCTGCGCCAGCAGGTGATCCTGTCCGAGTTCGGCGTCGAGGCCCTGCGCGGCACCGATGTCGACCACCTGCTGCAGCGGGCCGCGGAGCTGTGCGCCCAGGGGATGGGCGCCGAGTTCTGCAAGGCGCTGGAATACCGCCGCGGCGAGGACATGCTGCTGGTGCGCGCCGGCGTCGGCTGGGGGCCGGACGTGATCGGGCAGGCCCGGGTCGGGGCCGACCTCGCCTCCCCGGCGGGCTTCGCCCTCAAGACCGGACGGCCGGTGATCTCGAACCATTTGGCCGAGGAGACCCGGTTCCGCACGCCCCAGCTCATGGCCGAGCACGGCATCCGCCGGGCGATCAACGTGCTGATCGAGAACCGGGACGGCGCCTTCGGGGTGCTGGAGGTGGACGACACCCGCGAGGGCATGTTCGAGGCGGCGGACATCGCCTTCATGCAGGGCTTCGCCAACCTGCTCGGCGGCGCGATCGAGCGCCAGCGCACCGAGAGCCTGCTGCGCGCCGCGCTGGCCCGGCAGGACCTGCTGGCCCGCGAGATGAGCCACCGGGTCAAGAACAGCCTCGCCATCGTGGCGAGCCTCCTCGCCCTCCAGGCCCGGGCCGCCGAGGCCGAGCCCGCCGTGCAGGCGGCCCTGTCGGATGCGCGCAGCCGCGTCGAGGCGATCGCCGGCGTCCACGACCAGCTCTGGCGGCAAGGCGACAAGACCGGGGACGGCGCAGGGGACGGGGAGGGCGTGCCCGGCGAGCTCGACCTCGCGCCCTTCCTGGAGAAGCTGGTGGCCAATCTCGACAGCGGCGCGCCGGGCCTGCGCCTGACCTGCACGGCGACACCGCAGCGGATCTCGGCGGACCGGGCGATCCCGATCGGGCTCCTGGTCAACGAGCTCGTCACCAACGCGCTGAAATACGCCTACCCGCCCGAGACCCATCCGGAGGGCGGCGCGATCCGGGTCCGGGCCGAGCGCGACCTCGACACCCTGGTGGGCGCAGTCGCCGACGATGGCGTCGGGCTGCCGGCGGATTTCGAGATCGGGCGCGCCTCGAAGAGCCTCGGCATGCGGGTGGTCGGCAGCCTCAGCCGGCAGCTCGGCGGCACGATCACGGTGCCGCGAACGGGGCAGGGGACCTGCTTCCGGCTGGAGGTGCCGCTGGAGACGTAAGCGCGCGAACAAATCCCAAAGGGTGCAGCGATCGGCGGGCCGGCGCGTTGCCGCCGGCGCCGGGTCTTCAATGCGCATCGTTCCGATAGCCGACACCCACCTTTCGGGATGACGCCCGCGCGCGCAGGATCGGCAGACACGATGGCAGAGATGAAACCGCGCGTGGCCCTCGGGCTCCAGGGGGGCGGCTCCTACGGTGCCTATGGCTGGGGGGTGATCGACCGGCTTCTGGAGGAGCATATCGAGATCGTCGCGGTCAGCGGCGCCAGCGCCGGCGCGCTGAATGGCGCCGCCCTGGTGGCGGGGCTGGCCACCGGCGGCGATGACGGCGGCCGGGACGCCCTGGAGCGGCTGTGGCGGGCGACCGCCGAGCGCTCGCCCCTGCGCGGCTTCGAGGGGTTCGGCGCCGCGTTCGACCCCTTCCTGGACCCGTTCGTCGCCCGGTCCCTGGCCCTGTTCCGCGAGGCCTCGGCCTATATCGCGCCGTTCCTGCCGACGTTGCGCGACATGCACCTGTTCCAGGCGGTGGTGCGCGCCAGCATCGACCTCGAGACCGTCGCCCGGCAGGAGCGGGTGCCGCTCTACGTCTCGGCCACCGACATCCTGACCGGCGCGGCCCGGCTGTTCACCGGGCCCGAGGTGACGCTGAAGGCGCTGATGGCGTCCTCGTGCCTGCCGGAGCTGTTCGCCCCGGTGGAGATCGACGGCCGACGCTACTGGGACGGGGGCTACGCCGCCAACCCGGCCCTGGAGCCGCTGGTGTTCAACGGCCACGGCGCCACCGACCTGATCGTCCTGCAGCTGACGCCGTTCGTCACCGACGCGATCGGCCTGCTGCCCTCCGAGATCGCCGGGCGGGTCAGCGACATCAGCTTCAACGCCTGCCTGATGCGCGACTTGAAGGCGCTGACCGAATTGCAGCGCTACGCCCGGGAGACGCAGACCCAGGATGCCCGGATGCGGGCGGTCGCCGACATCAACATCCACCTGCTCCAGGCGCCCTGCGCGCTGGCCGGCGGCGAGATCAGCAAGCTCGACACCCGCTGGTCGACGATCGGCGCCCTGCGCGACCTCGGCCGCGCCACCGCCGAGCGCTGGCTGGCGGAATCAGGCCATGCGATCGGGTCCGATTCGAGCCTGCAGACCCTCGAGGCGGCGATCGCCTCCTGAAGCCGGGGAGGGGGCTTCACTGCACCGGAGGGCGGGAAACACCCCTCCTCCCGGGCCGGGGCGCCCCGTCCGCCATGCGCGGGCGGGGCTGGACAAACCCGCACCGAGTTCGCGATCTGCCGCCGAAGGGCTTGGCGGGATCGAGAGCGGACGACAGTGACCGAAATCAGGAACGCGGCGGCCGCGATTCTTTCGGAGCGGCTCCACGGGTTTCGGAGCCTGGGCGACAATTGCGAGTTCGGCTTCGTGCAGCGTTACGGCGGCGTCGAGCCGTCCGGGCTGCTGCGGTTCTCGTACACGCCGATGGCGGACCTGATCCGCGGCCTGCGCTGCGGCTTCGCGGATTTCGGCGCGCCGGGGGACCTGCGCATCGCTGTCAGCGCCGGCGGCACCTATTACTGCCACAGCGTGGCCTACAACATCTGGTCGAACACCGGGCACCCCGCCGGCTCGATCGACCCGGAGGTGCTGGTCGCGCGCGAATACGGCCGCCTCGCCCACCTGAAGCGCAAGATGCTCGACGACCTCGCAGACGGGTCGAAGATCCTGGTCCGCAAGGTCGGCCGCGACGACCCGGATTCCGCGTTCGACCGCCTGGCCGAGGCGGTCTGGGCGCACGGCCCCTCGACGCTGCTGCGCGTCACCGAGGCCGGGCCGGATTGGCGCCCGGAGCCGGCCATGCGGGTCGCCGAGCGGGTGATCGCCGGGCGGGTGCGCCGGTTCGCTCCCACCGAGCAGGCCTGGGAGATCGATCTCGAGCCCTGGCTCCACTTGGTCGACAGCGCCTACGCGCTGGCGCACGGCCAGGCGCCGACCGACCTGGGCGCGGGGGCCTTCGCGGACGCCCTGACCCTGCCGGGCGGCCTGCGCCGGCATGCCGGCCGGCACCCGGACAAGGCGCTCAACGCCTATACGCGGGCGGTCGACCCGGCCGGCCTCGGCACCGACAGGGCTTACGTGTTCTCGACCTGGGTGTGGATCCCGGAGACGTTCGGCGGCGAACGCGTCTTTGCGGTGACCGGCCATGACCGCCTGGGCTGGCGCGACGCCGACCTGTCCCGCCGCGGCTGCTGGCAGCGGGTCTGGGCCGGCGGGCGGATGCGCCCGGGCGTCGACCGCGAGCCCGTGGGTCTCGGCATGATCGGCACTCAGCGGGATGCGTTCTGGTCGTTCGGCGCGCGCTTTCACGAGGGGCCGATCCCGGAGGAGGGGGCCGCGCCCACCATCCGGATGCCGCCTGCCCGCTTCCCGGGGCGCCGCCTGTTCGGCTGGCTGCGGTCCCGGTTGCCGTAACGCCCACGGTCCTGGTCGCGGCCGTGTCGGCGTGCCGGAACGGAGTCCGGGGCGTCGCACCGGCGCTCGATCGGCCGCCACTCCAGAATCCTGCGGGCAAGCCCGGTCCTGACGAGACCGCCGGAAGCGGCGATCGCGGCCGCCGACGGCGCACACGACATCGACCTGTCGGCGGTTCTGGATCCCGGGCGCCACTGCGCGGCCCCGGCATGATGGGGTGGTTCTGGACGCTGCTGCCCAGATCCTGCGCCAGAGCCTTCAGAAAACATCTCGGACCAGCCATCGACCACCCCGGCCACACCCGATCCAAAGTTCGCATAAGATATATTATGGAACCAAGGCCCTCGATCCGACCGGGCGAGGGGGCTGGTATGCCAAATGCCCAGTTGGCGGACAGAACCGGATCTGCGGTTCGGTTCGGGCGCGGAACGCCGGCTCGGTCCTTGGCGACGCTGCGTGACGGCGCAGCGGCACGGCTCCCCCCGGCAAGCGGCAGTGCCGCGGAACCGGGTGAGGGCGGTTCGAGCAACCCCGGCCAAAGCGCCCTCCCCGCGGGCTCACGCGGCGCGCCCGGCGAGCCGGCTCTGGTCGGCGAAGATCCGGCCGTCCTGGGCGCGGCACTCGATCCGGTCCGACAGCCGGCCCGGCCGGATCCGGATCGCCGCCGGCCGGGCCAGGGCCTCGGCCTGGTCCAGGAAGCCGGCGGCATCCATCGGCGCGTCGCGCCCGCCGCCGAGCCCGCGCCACCACAGCACCGCCTTCTCCCGCTCGTAGCCGCTGCGCTCGGGCCGCAGCCGCACCCGCCAGGCGGCCGCGGCCGCGCCGTCCCGCCAGCCGAGCACGAGATCGAGACCGTCCGGGGCCGCCTCCAGGCTCAGATCCGTCACCGGATGCCAGGGCGCGTCCGGGGCAGGGCTGGTCGCCACGATCTCGGCCGAGAGGATCGGCAGTTCGTCCTCGGCCGCGGCGTCGTGCAGGGCGTCCGGGTCGGCCTCGGCCTCCGGCTCGGTCCAGCAGGCCTCGCACGTGGAGGCGTTCAGGGCGATCAGGGCGCCGCAGCCGGGGCAGGGCTTGGCGCGCAGCCCCCCTGCCCCGCCGAGAACCTGCGCGGCACTCTGCGCCGTCACGGCGTCCACCGGCCCGTGCATCCGCACCAGGCCGGCATAGTCGAGGATCAGCGCGTCGGCCTTGGCCGGCGCGCAGCGCAGCGCCCGGCCGACTTGCTGCACGTAGAGGCCGGTGCTGCGGGTCGGGCGCAGCAGCGCCACGAGGTCGACCTCCGGGGCGTTGAAGCCGGTGCCGAGCACGCCCACCGAGGTCAGGCAGCGGATTGTTCCGGCCCGGAACGCCGACACGATCCGGTCGCGCTCCCGGCGGGGCGTCTCGCCCGAGACCGTCTCGCAGGAATAGCCCTCGGCCCGCACCGCGTCGCGGACAGCCTCGGCATGGGCGAGGCCGGCGCAGAAGGCGAGCCAGGCCCGGCGGCCGCAGCCGTATTCCGTGAGTTCCGCCACGGCGGCCCTGGTGATCCAGTCGCGGTTGACCGCCGCCTCCAGCTCGCCCGGGATGTAGTCGCCCCCGCGCCGGCCGACCCCGGAGACGTCGAGCTGGGTCAGGGTCGCCTTGGACACGAGGGGCGCCAGAAAACCGCGCCGGATCAGGTCGCCGGTCTCGGCCTCGTAGGCGATCCCGGAAAACAGGCGGCCGGCGCCTGCGTCGAGCCGGCCGGAATCGAGCCGGTAGGGGGTCGCGGTGAAGCCCGCCACCCGCATCCCGGGGGTCAGCGCCTGCAGGCCCGCCAGGAACCGGCCATAGCGGGTCTGGGCGGCGCGGGGGATCAGGTGCGCCTCGTCGACGATCACGAGATCGCGCGGGCCGATCGCGTCGAGCCGGTCGGCCACGGACTGGATGCCGCAGACCAGGACCTGCGCCCCGGCCTCCCGCCGCCCGAGCCCGGCGGAGAAGATGCCGGCCGGCGCCTCCGGCCAGTAGCGGGTCAATTCCGAAAAGTTCTGGGCGACGAGCTCGCGGCTGTGGGTGACGATCGCCACCCGGGCGAGGGGGTTTTGTGTGACCGCCTCCCGGGCCAAGGCGGCGATGACCAGGGCCTTGCCGGCCCCCGTGGGCAGCACGACCAGATGGCCGGGCGCCGCCGCGTCGCCCCCTCCCCGCCCCCAGGCGGCCGCGAGCGCGTCGAGGCTGGCGCGCTGGTAGTCCCGCAAGCGCAGCATGGCGGCGGGTCTAGCCGGGTCGGGCCGCCCTGTCCGTGGCGGCGGGGTCACGGCGGGGGGCGCTCGGTCCCTCCCGGGCTCAGAGCCGCCGGAGCAGATAGATGTCCATGATCCAGCCGTGCCGTGCCCGGGCCTCGGCCCGGACCCTTCGGATCTCGGCGCCGACGGTGCCGAGGCGGCCGGAAACCAGGATCTCGCCCGGGCTGCCGAGATAGGCGCCCCAGTAGATCGTCAGATCCGGGTCGAGATCGGCGAAGCTCGGATCGCCGTCGAGCATCACAACGACGCTGTCGGCCCCGTTATCGGCTCCTGCGGGCCAGCCCGCGGCGAGGCGGCGGCCGGTGGTGATCAGCACCGGGCCGCCGATGGCGTTGAGCGGCACGCCGTGGCGGGCGGCCAGGACCTGCACGCTGGAGAGGCCGGGGATCACGGCGCAGCTCAGGGCGAGACGCCCGCGCGCAGAAATCCGGTCGAGGATCCGCAGGGTGCTGTCGTAGAGGGCCGGGTCGCCCCAGACCAGGATCGCCCCGACCTGGCCGGCCTCGAGCTCCGTCGCGAAGGCCGCCTCCAGCCGCGCGGCCCGGGCCGCGTGCCAGGCCTCGACGGTGGCGCCGTAATCGGCCGGGCGGCGCTCCCGGGGCGGGTCCTCGACGGTGACGACCCGATGCGGCTTCCGGATATGGGCGGCGCAGATCCGCTTGCGGATCTCCACGAGGTCGGCGGTCTCGGCGCGCTTGTCGAGCACGAACACCGCGTCGACCTCGGCCAGCGCCCGCACCGCCTGGAGGGTCAGGTGCTCGGGATCGCCCGTGCCGATGCCGATGACCCGGATCTGCCTGTCCTGCATGCGCAATCCTGGTTTCAAAAGGTCCCCGACCTTTTGCGGGTGCAGGGCGGCCCCCTGCTCGTCTTCATCAGGGCTCCGCCCTGATTACCCGCCAAAGGGCTCATGCCCTTTGGAAACCCATTTTGCCAGGATCGCCCGGGCGATGGTCAGGTCCTGCAGGGCGATGCCGGAGGAATCGAACACCGTGACCGCCTCCGGGTCGATCCGCCCGCCCTCCCCGCTCTGGAGCACCGCGCCGATCGCCCGCAGGCCCGCCCGGGCCCGCTCGGAGGCGTGCTGGAACTCGCCGATGGTGCGCGCCTGCTCGGGCAGGTCGCAATAGAGGGCCGCGCGCTCCAGCAGGGCCGGCGGCAGCTCCTGCTTGCCCTTGGCGTCGGCGCCCATGGCGGCGACATGGGTGCCGGGCCGGACCCATTCGGCCTCGAACAAGGGCGCCCGCGCGGGCGTCGCCGTGACGATCACGTCGGCGGCCCGGCAGGCTTCCTGCGGGTCGACCGCCCGCACCTCGACCGCGGCCCCCTGCCCCCGCAGGCGCTCGGCGAACCCCGCGACCTTGTCTCGATCCCGAGCGACCACCAGCACGGTCCGGATCGGCAGGACCCGGGCTAGGGCCGCGCATTCGAACGCCGCCTGGTTGCCGGCCCCGAATACCGCCAGCACCGCCGAATCCGGCCGGGCGAGCACGCTGGCCGCCACCGCGTCGGCGGCGGCGGTGCGGTAGGCGTTGACGCGGCCCGCCTCGATCACCGTGTCGACCCGGCCGACAGCCTGGTCGAACAGCAGGATCACCGAATTGTGCCGCGGCAGGCCCCGGTCGGGATTGCCCGGCCAGAACGAGCCGACCTTCAGGCCGGCATAATCGGCCGTCGATCCCGACTTGATCGAGAACCGGTTGTTCGGCTCAGAGCCGTGCCCCAGCACAGCCGGGAACAGGGTGGTCCCGGGCGCGACCGCGGCGATCAGCGCCTCCCGGGCCGCGTCGAACGCCAGGGCGTGGTCGACCAGGGCGGCGGAGTCCTCTTCCGAGATGAAGCGCATGACGTGACGATCTCCAAAGTCACGGTTTCAAAAGGTCTGCGACCTTTTGCGGGTGCAGGGCGGAGCCCTGCCGTGATGCATCAGGGCTCCGCCCTGCACCCGCCAAAGGGCTCGCCCTTTGGAAACCCGTTACAGGGTCATGCCCCGGGCGGTGACCGGCCAGACCGCCTCGACCCGGCCGTCCCGCACGCCGACATACCAGTCGTAGACGTTGACGGTCGGGTCGCAATGGCCCGGGATCAGCTTCAGGCGGTCGTTGAGCTTGAGCACGTTGCCGGGATCGCTGATCACCCCGTGCTCGTCCGAGCACTTGACGTATTCCACGTCGCTCCGGCCGAACACCAGGGGCAGGCCGCTGTCGATGCTCTGGGCCTTCAGGCCGGCGTCGCAGATCGCGACATCGGCCTTGGCCTTGCTCATGATCGACGTGACGATGAACAGGCTGTTCTCGAAGTCGCCGATCGGCTGACCGCTCGCATCCTTCACCCGCTGATAGTCGGCATCCATGAACACGTAGGAGCCGCATTGCAGCTCGTTGTAGACGCCGCTGCCGCCCTCCAGGGCGAAGCTGCCGGTGCCGGCGCCCGCCACGATATCGCAGGCGAGCCCCTCGGCCTTCAGCAGGTCGACGGTGCGCTTCGTCTCGTCGATCGCCGCCTGGATCAGGGCCTTGCGCTCGGCGTAGTCGCGCACGTGCTGCGCCTTGCCCTGATAGGCCTGCAGCCCGGCGAACGTGAGCCCCGGCGCCGCCGCGATTTTTTTCGCGATCGCCACCGCGGGCTCGCCCGGGGCGACGCCGCAGCGGCCGGCGCCGACATCGATCTCCACCAGGGCCTCGAGGGTGACGCCGTACTTGACCGCCGCCGCCGACAGATCATCGACATTGCCGAGGTCGTCGACGCAGACCAGCACCCGCGCCCGCTTGGCGAGCGCGGCCAGGCGCTCGATCTTCTGGGGCGCCACGACCTGGTTCGACACCAGCACGTCGCGGATGCCGGCGCTGACCAGGGCCTCGGCCTCGCTGACCTTCTGGCAGCAGACGCCGCAGGCCCCGCCGCGCTCGATCTGCACCGTCGCGATGTCGGAGGATTTGTGCGTCTTGGCGTGCGCCCGGTGGCGCAGGCCGTTCGCCTTCATGAAGCGCCCGAGCTTGTCGACGTTGCGCTCGAACGCGTCGAGATCGACCATCAGGCAGGGGGTGTCGACCTCCTCCACCGGCATGCCGACGCGGGCGGGAATGTTGTTGCGCATGGGTTTTTCCTCCAGGTCGTCGCGTCTTATGGTTTCGCAGTCCCGTCAGGGGCTCATGGGGCAACACCCAAAAGCTCGGCGATGCGCGGCGTCGCCTTGATGCCGGTGCCGGTGAGCACCGCCACCACGGTCTCGTCGGGCCCGATCGCGCCGCTGGCGGTCAGGTCGGTCAGCGCCGCCGCGGCCATCGCGCAGGTCGGCTCGACGTAGAGGCCGGAGCGGGCGAGCTCCATCAGCGCCGCCTCGATCGCCGGCTCGGACACAGCCACGGTGCCGCCCCCGGACCGCCGCAAGGCCGCCAAAACCGCCCGGCCGCGGACCGGCTGGGCGATCGAGGCGCCCTCGGCCAGCGTCGGGCCCGGGGTCACCGGCAGATAATCCTCGGCCTCCGCCTGGAAGCCGGCATGCAGGGGCGCGCACTGGGCCGGCTGCACCGCGTAGAGGCGCGGCAGCCGGGCGATCGCCCCCCGGCGCAGCAGCTCCGAGAAGCCGATGTCGCAGCCGAGCACGTTGCTGCCCGCCCCGCACGGGATGATCACCGCGTCGGGGGCGCTGAATCCCAGATCCTCCCACAGCTCGTAGGCGAGGGTCTTGGTGCCCTGAAGGAAATGCGCCTGCCAATTGTGGCTGGCGTAGAAGATGTCATCGGCCTGCCGCACGGCCGCGTCCGCGGTGTCCTGGCGGGTGCCGGGGATCAGCTCGACCTCGGCGCCGACGGCGCGCATCTGCACGGTCTTGGCCGGCGAGGTCGAGGCCGGGACCAGGATCTTGGCCCGCATCCCGGCGGCGGCCGCGTAGGTCGCCACCGCGGCGCCGCCGTTACCGGACGAATCCTCCAGCACCGCATCGATGCCCTGCTGGCGCAGGATCGACAGCATCACGGAGGCGCCGCGATCCTTGAAGCTGCCCGAGGGGGCGAACCATTCGAGCTTGAAATGCGCCTGGCGCCCCCGCCAGGGCCGGCGCACCAGCGGCGTGCAGCCCTCCCCCAGCGAGACCGGATCCGTGACCGCCACCGGCAGCGACGCGGCGTAGCGCCAGAGCGAGCGCTCCCCGGTATCGATCTGCCCCCGCTCGATCCCGGGCAGCGGCGAGATCATCAGCGGGCCGCCCGACTCGCCGCGCCAGCGCGGGATCTCGATCGGGTAGGAGGCGCCGGTCGCGGGGTCGATATAGGCAGGGGGCATGCGCATCACGGCTCGGGAATCCGGGGCGGCTCGGCTAGAGCATCGTCCCGGGGACCAGGACCGGGACGATGCTCTAGGCCTTTGATTTTGCATCATATTTTCCGAAAGCCGGAAACCACCTTTCGGGATGATGCTCTAGTGTATACAGAATAATCCGGTCTGGCACGTCGGCCGTGGGACGTCCGGGATCTCGTCGGGTGCGGAGCGAAGCTCGCCCGCCTCATCAGGGCTCCGCCCTGATCACCCGCCAAAGGGCTTGCCCTTTGGGAACCCCGACTTCCAGGCTGCATCAGGCCGCCAGGTTCAAACTCACGGCCTCCGGCGCGTGCTCGGCGGCCACCGCCTCGGCCAGGAGCTCGGCGGTGGCGCCCGAGAGCGTCCAGCCGAGATGGCCGTGGCCGGTGTTGTAGAACACCCCCGGCCGGCGGCCGCGGCCGACCTTGGGCAGCATGTTCGGCAGCATCGGGCGCAGGCCGCTCCAGGCCACCACCCGGTCGGTGTCGACCAGCGGGAACTGCGCCCGGGTCCAGTCGATCAGCGGCTGCACCCGATCGTGGCGGATGTCGCGGTTGAAGCCGTTGAACTCGGCGGTGCCGGCGACCCGCAGGCGCTCGTCGCCGAGCCGGCTGGTGACGATCTTGGCCGCCTCGTCGAGGATGCTCACCTCCGGAGCCGCCTTCTGCGCCTGCGGGGTCAGCAGGTTCACGGTGATCGAGTAGCCCTTCACCGGGTAGACGTTGACCCGGTCGCCCAGCATCGCGGCAAAGCGCCGGCTGGCGCAGCCCGCGCAGATCACCACCGCGTCGGCCTGCAGCGCCTGCGGGTCGGCGGCCGGCCGGTCGGCTTGACGCCAGCCGATGGCGTAGCCCCCCGCCCCGGCCGCGATCGTCTCGACGCTGGCGTCGTGGACGAAGCGGACGCCCTGGCGGGCGCAGGCGGCCGCGAGGCCCCGGGTGAATTTGTGGATGTCGCCGGTGGCGTCGGATGGCGTGAAGAAGCCGCCCGCGTAGGCGCCGGCGAGCGTCGGCTCGATCGCCCGGATCTCCTCCGGGGTCACGGCGTAGCGCTCGAGGCCGCCCTCCCGCAGCAGGGCGTTGACGGCGTGCGCCTTCTCGAAGCTCGCCCGGTCCCGGTAGAAGTGCAGGATGCCGCGGGTCTTCAGGTCGAAATCGATGCCCTCGGCCTCGGCCATGGCGAACAGGGCCGCGCGCGCCTTCAGCGCCAGCCGTACGGTCTCCACGGTGTTCTGCCGGTAATGGGCGATCTCGCGCATGAACTCCGCCATCCAGGACAGCTTGTGCCAGGAGGGGGTGGGGTTCATCAGCAGCGGCGCGTCGCGGCGCAGCATCCACTGGACGCCGTGGAGCACGGTGGAGAGCTTGTTCCAGACCTCGGCGTTGCAGGCGGAGAGCTGGCCGCCATTGGCGAAGGAGGTCTCCATGGCGGCGTAGCGCTGCCGGTCGAGGACGGTGACGCGGTAGCCGCGCCGGGCGAGCGCATAGGCGGTGGTCACGCCGGTGATGCCGGCGCCGATGATGGCGATATGGGTCATGCTGTGGGACTCCGGGACGTGCGGACGCGGTGAGGCCCTCCCCTTGCGGGTCGGCCGGTTGTCGCGCCCCATCTGTCCCGGTGCCTGAGAGCTTGATCCGGCCGGCCCTGGCGAGGCTGGCACGGACGTCCCCTTCGGCGGGTGCCCACGGAAGATCCGCTGCACCGCTCTCCAGATCGCCCTGACGACACGGTTCCGGTGCCTGAGAGTTTCCGGGGCGGTTGCTCCGTCGGCGCCGGGTCCCCCTCTGGCGGGTGGATCCCGGTCTCTCCCGCATCGTCGCGATGGGCTGAGGATCCGATATCCCGATTCGGGGGCGCGGGAGAAGGCCGAAACTCCCGCCCCGGCGGACAGCGCGGCCGCCCTGTCACCCGCCGGGAGCGATCCCGGCGCTCGGCGGTTGACCGCGCGACGCTCAGGAGAGGCCCGATGCTGACCAGGACCGCGATCTACGAGGGCACGGTGCGCGACGGCCGCGAGGACGAGTTCTTCCGCCGGGTCCGGGACGAGCTGGAGCCGTTCTGGCGGCGCTTCCCCGGGGTCACCGCGGTGCGGGTGCAGCGCCTCATCTCCAAGGATGCCGACGCGCGGCCGATCGCCATGATCCTGGAGATGGATTTTCCGGACCAGGCGGCGCTGGACGCCTGCCTGGCCTCCTCGATCCGCCCGGAATCCCACGCCGCCACCGAGGCGGTGATGCAGATGTTCGACGGCCGGTTCTACCACCTCGTCAATGAGGCTCGGAGCCTGGACGTGGCGGGTTAGCGGATGCCGGATGCGTCCGCTTCGAAAGAACGGGCCACGCACGTGGCAGATCTATGCACGCGGATCAGAGTGCGTCAGCGCCGCGTGGGCTCAGGTCTTTGTGCCAGTTGTAGACCGGCTGCTGCCATACGGAGAGCAGGAATGATCACAGGTTGATCTGCCCGCCGCTCTCCGGCGTGCCGTCGCGTGCGTTTTCCTCACGCGCCGCGTGAGGGTTTCATGGATTGTCCGGCCCGGATTCCGGGGATACCTCAGGCGGGATCCGAACGGGACCGGGCACCATGACCCTCCAGGCTGGCCAATGCCATTGCGGCGCGGTGCGCTTCCGGGCGACCCTCGGCGACGGCTTCGACTCGATCCGCCGCTGCACCTGCTCCTATTGCCGGATGCGCGGCGCCGTGGTCGCCATGGCGGAGGCGGGCGGGATCGAGATACTGGCGGGCGCGGAGACGCTGACGAGCTACCGCTTCCACACCGGGACGGCGGAGCACTTCTTCTGTTCCCGCTGCGGGATCTACACCCACCACCAGCGGCGCTCGAACCAGGCCCTCTACGCGGTGAACGTAGCCTGCCTGGACGGGGTCAGCCCGTTCGACTTCCCCGCGGTGCCCGTGATGGACGGGGTCAACCACACCAGCGACACCGGCCAGCCGACCCGCCGGGCCGGCACGCTGCGGTTCGACCCGGCCGGCACGGATCGCGCATGAAAGGCCCGGTTTCAAAAGGTCCGTGACCTTTTGCGGGTCCAGGGCGGAGCCCTGGTGCCGGGCTTCGCCCGATCCGCCGGGGCCACGGCCCGGAGATCTTGCCCCAAGACCCCGCCAAAGGGCTGAGCCCTTTGGAAACCCGGCTGCCGCGCCGGGGCTGGATTCCGGCCGGCAGGGGTGCAAGGTCGGGGCGTCACCACGAACCGGGACGGTCCGATGAAGCTCCTCTACTCCCCCGCCTCCCCGTATGCCCGCAAGGTGCTGGTGCTGGCCCACGAGACCGGGTTGATCGACAAGATCGCCGTCACCGCCGCCGGGGCCTCGCCGACCGGCCCCTCCCCGGAGGTCGCCGCCCACAATCCGCTCGGCAAGATCCCGGCCCTGGTGCTGGAGGACGGCACCGCGCTCTACGACAGCCGGGTGATCTGCGAATATCTCGACGGGCTGTCGGCCGGCCCGCGCCTGTTCCCCGAGGGTCCGGCGCGCTGGGACGCGCTCACCCGGCAGGCGCTCGCCGACGGCCTGCTCGATGCCGCGCTGCTCACCCGCTACGAGCGGGTCCTGCGCCCGGAGGCGCAGCGCTGGGAGGCCTGGGAGGCCGGCCAGGTGGCCAAGATCACGGCGGCGCTCGACCGGTTCGAGACCCTGGTCGCCGACATGCCGGTCCTGGATATCGGCACGGTCGCGATGGCCTGCGCGCTGGGCTATCTCGACCTGCGCTTCCCCGACCTCGCCTGGCGCGAGGGGCGCCCCGCCACCGCCGCCTGGTCCGCCGTGTTCGAGGGCCGGCCCTCGATGGTCGCTACCGTGCCGAAGGTGTGAGGCCTCGGGGCTTCGCGCCCCGAACCCCGCCAAAGGGCCGCGGGCCCTTTGAAAACCCCGATTCGAGAGCATCGCCCCGAAAGGTGGCTGCCGGCTTTCGGAAAAGGCGATGCAAAATCAAAGACCTAGCGCATCATGCCGGTTTCGATACCCGGCACGATGCGCTAAGGCCGGGCCTGGACCGCGTAGGGGTGGGACGAAGCGATCGGGTCGGCGAAGAAATCTTGGACCGTTCCGGCGCCCGTCCCGAAGGTGATCAGCAAAAACCCCCCCGCCAGCGCGAAGTTCTTCAAGAAGTCCCAAAAAAGCTCGCGGCCCTTGCCGCCGGCCCAGAAGTCGCCGGGCGCCCAGAATTGCTTCCACAGCAGCGCGGTGACGCCGCAATAGCCGGCCAGCACGAAGGCCGCCGCCCGGTCGGCGGTGCCGGTGAGGATGCACAGCGACATCCCGATCTCGACGCCGAGCCCGATCAGGATCAGCAGGGTCGCCGGCGCGGTGGCGTGCACCGCCTGCCGGGCCTGGCCGACCGCGCCCTTGAAGTTGAGGATCTTGTCGAGCGCGCTGAACGGCAGGAACAGCAGCACCAGGAGCAGGCGCACGCCGAACGCGATCGCGATGCTGAGGCTGGCCATGCGCTGTCCGCCGATTCCCGATCCGGCCCCGCGGACCGCCGCTGCTCCAAGCCGCGAGCGGCGCAAAGGTTTCGGTGTCGCCGCCCGGCATGTCTTCGCGGGACCGGCCATCGGGGGCCGCGGCCGGCGCACGCTGCGCGGGCTCTGCGCGGGGAAGGCCGCGCCAGGCTTCGACGTAATTCAGCCCCGGCAGTCCCGGATCAGCCGCCGGACGAAGTCCGCGCAGGCGGCGAGCTCGTCCCGGGTCACGTATTCGTCGGCCTTGTGGGCCCGGGCGATCGAGCCCGGGCCGATCACCACCGCCGGCACGCCCCCCAGCCGCGCGAACAGCCCGCCCTCCGTGCCGTAGGAGACCTTGCCATGGGCGTTGCGCCCGGCCAGCCGCTTGGCGAGCGTCACGATCGCCGCCTCCGGGTCGGTGTCGAGGCCGGGATAGTCGATCAGCGGCTCGACCTCGACGCTGCAGGCCGGGTCCGTCTCCCGCATCAGCGGCGCCAGGGTTTCGGTGGCGTAGGCGATCGCGGCCGCCGCCAGCGCCCCGGCATCGTCGGCGCCGATCGCCCGGACCTCGAACTCGACGCTGCAGGTGTCGGGCACGATGTTGAGCGCCGAGCCGCCCCGGACCACGCTCGACAGGCCGGTGGTGTGGGGCACGTCGTAGAGCGGGTCGCGGGCGCCGTCCCGGGCGATCGCCTCCGCGGACAGCCGGACATGCTCGATGAAGCGGGCGGCGTATTCCACCGCGTTGACGCCCGCGGGCGCCAGGGCCGAATGGCTGGCCTTGCCCCGGAAGGTGAGGCGGGACGCGGACTTGCCCTTGTGCCCGACCACCACGCCCATCCCGGTGGGCTCGCCGACGAAGCAGCCGAGCGGGCGGGGCCCCCGCTCCAGCATCCGGGCGATCAGCGGGCGCACCCCGAGGCAGCCGACCTCCTCGTCGTACGAGATCGCGATGTGGAGCGGCGTCGCAAGCTCGGCCGCCACCATCTCCGGCAGCAGCGCCAGGCAGACCGCGAGAAAGCCCTTCATGTCGGAGGTGCCGCGTCCGTAGAGCCGGCCCGCCTCCTCCCGCAGGACGAACGGGTCCGACGACCAGGGCTGGCCCTCGGCCGGCACCACGTCGCTGTGCCCGGAGAGCACGTAGCCGGCCCGCGTCTCGAACGGGCCGACGCTGACGAGGAGGGCCGCCTTCGCCCCGGTGGCGTCTGGCACCCGCGCGATGGCGGCGCCGTGAGCGCGGCAATAGCCGTCCGCCCACTCGATCAGCGGCAGGTTCGAGCGGGCGCTCACGGTGTCGAAGGCCACCAGGGTCTCGAGCAGATCAACCGGATCCTGCGCGGGAGCGTTCTGGGCGGGGATCGGCATCGGGCAGCTCGCATCTTGCGGGTGAAGGCGCCCGGTATCCTACGGGGTTTTCGCGGGTTCCGGACCGGCAAAAACCTCCCTGCCATCAGGATCGCCCCGGAACCGGAAGCGCGCAGCGGCGTAGGCGGCGGATAGCCCGCGCAGCCGAGCCAGAATCATGCGCCCCGCGCCCGTCCCGATCCTGTCGGTCCTGCTGCCGGCGGCGCTGCTGCTGACGATCGCCCCGGTCGAGGCCCGCCCCCGCCCGAGGGAACCGCACCGCCGAGCGGCATCCGACATGGACGCGACGCTGGCCCGCATGGCCGAGCGCGACCGGCTCCGGGGCTGGCGGGCCTGGCAGGAACCGCGGCCCCTGGCGCGCGTCCTGCCTCCAGCCACCCGGGAGCGGGTCGCGGCTCCGCCCTTCACCGGCTGGGGCTATGGCGGCACGGTCCCGGGGGCCTGGCCCGGCTTCTGACCCGCCCCCTCCCCCGCCGAGACCGCGTCCGAGACCTGCGATGACCGCCACCACCCGTCCCGCCGCCCGGCTCACCCATGCGGCGGCGCTGACCGCCCTCCAGGCGGCCGTCGCCCATGCGGAGGCGATCGGGGTGCCGGAGAACGTCGCCTTGGTCGATGCCGACGGCAATCTGCTCGCCTTCCTGCGCATGGACGGTGCCAAGCTGCTGTCGCGGGAGAGTGCGCTCGCCAAGGCGGTCACCGCCGCCTCGAACGGCGCGCCCACCGGCCGGCTCCCCGCCGACCTCGCCGTGACGGTCGCCCTCGCCTCCGGCGGCCGGCTGACCAACCTCCCGGGGGGCCTGCCGATCGTGATCGGCGGCGCCTGCCTCGGCGGCATCGGGGTCGGCTCCGGCGCCAGCGACCAGGATGTCGCGGTGGCCCGCGCCGCCCTGCGGGCGATCGGCGCGCAGGATCCCGGCGTGGCTCCCTGAGCCGGGCGCCTCGACGACCTCTCTCGACCCTTGCCCGGCGGGCTGTCATGGTGTGGCGGGAGGCCGGGAGACAACCCACGATGGTTCTGGATTTCCGCCTGGACGATCCGACTCCGGCCGATCCGCGCCGCCGCTGGGCCGCGTTCGACCGGGACGCCCGCAGCGCCTGCTACGACAACACCCGCGCGGTCGCCGACAGTGCCGCCCAGGTGGCCGCCCGCGACGCCGCCTCGGCTGCCTACCGGGCCGCGCATCCGGCCGGTCTCGACATCCCGTACGGCCCGGGCGCCCGCAACGCCCTCGACCTCTACCCGGCTCGCGACGCCTCGGCCCCCGCCCTGGTCTTCCTCCACGGCGGCTACTGGCAGCGCGGCGCCCGGGAGCTGTTCGCCTGCTTCGCCGAGGGCCCGAACGCGGCCGGCTGGTCGGTGGCGATGGTCGGCTACACCCTCGCCCCGGAGGCGAGCCTGACCCGGATCGCGGCCGAGATCGGCGCGGCGCTCGACTGGATCGGCAGCCACGGACCCGCGCACGGGATCGGCGGCCCCCTGGTGCTGGCCGGCTGGTCGGCGGGCGCGCTGCTGGCCGGGCTGCATCTCGGCCACCCGGCGGTCGCCGCGGGGCTCGCGATCTCCGGCGTCTACGACCTCGCGCCGATCCGCCAGACCGCCCTCGACGACACGCTCAGCCTCACCGAGGCGGAGGTCGAGACCCTGTCGCCCCTGCGCCTGCCGGTGGTGGTCAAGCCGCTGTGCCTCGCCTACGGCAGCCGCGAGCTGCCGGCCCTGATCCACGACGCCCGCAACCTGCACGCCCTCCGGGCGGCGGCCCATGCGCCGGGTCCCCTGCTGCCGGTGCCCGGCGCCGAGCATTTTTCGGTGCTCGGCGAGTTGCGTCGGCCGGGCGGGATCCTGGTGCGGGCGGCGCATGCGCTGCTCGGGGGCTGAGCCCACGGGCGAGGCCGGGGATGCAGGAGGGGTGCATCTGCGCAACACACGATCGCACGACCGATGGCCCCGCGCCGGTACGGCCTTGCTGAGGCCCCCCGCGCGTGCTGAGACGGGCCGGCCCGGAGGCGGGCAGCAAGCCGGGTCCCGGGGAGAGCGGATGCAAGCAGTCGCCCGATCCGGGCCTGCAGCGGCGTCGGGATCGCAGGGCGAGCCGGCGGACCTGACCGATCCCGGCCGCCGGAAGTTCATGGTGCCGCGGTTGCGCCTGGTGCTGGCGCTGGGCTTCGGGACGCTCGGGTTCCTCGCCGCCCTGGCCTTGGCCATCCTGGTGAGCCGCGAGGCGACGCATCGGCTCGAGGCCGAGGTCGGCGGCCAGCTCGCCGAGATCGCCGGGCAGATGGCGCGCAGCCTCGATCTCGGCATGTTCGAGCGCTGGCGGGACATCCAGATCGCCGCCGCCTCGGACAGCCTGCGTGATCCCGGCACCGGGGCCGAGGCCAAGCGCGCCGTGATGGAGCGCCTCCAGGCGACCTACCCGGCCTACTCGATCATCGGGCTGATCGATCCGGACGGGCGCGTCGCGGTCACCAGCACCGGCGCGCTGGAGGGGGCCGACGTCTCCGGCCGCGATTATTTCCAGAGTGCCCGCGAAAGACCGTTCGTGGGAGACGTGCATCCGGCCAAGCTCCTGCAGTCCGCGCTGGCGCCGAGGACGCCTGACGCCGCGGCCCGCGAGCCCCTGCGCCTCCTCGACCTCGCCGCCCCGGTCCGGGCCCCGGACGGGCGCTTCGTCGGGGTGCTCGCCGCCCATCTCGACTGGACCTGGGCGCGCGACACGGCGCGCATCCTCGAAGGCGCGCTGCGGAGCCACCGCAGCGGGGCCGAGATCCTGATCCTGTCCCGGGACGGCACCGTGCTGCTCGGCCCCCCGGCCCTGCAGGGCACCCGCCTCCCCGAAACCGTGCTGTCCGGCGGGCGCGCCCTCGACCCGCAGGGCACGAGCCGGCTCGGACCCTGGCCCGACGGCCAGGCCGGCTATCTCAGCGCGAGCGCGCGCACGAACGGATACCGCGCCTATCCCGGCCTCGGCTGGCAAGTGGTGGTGCGCCAGACCGAGGACCGTGCACTGGCCGCAGTGGCGGCCCTGCGCTGGAACATCCTGGCCGCGGGCAGCGCGGTGGCGCTCGCGGCGGCCCTGCTCGCCTGGCTGCTCGCCGGCCTGATCGCCCGGCCGCTGCGGGATCTCGCGGCGGCCGCGGAGGCGCTGGGCCGCGACGCGCCGCTGCCGCCCCTGCCCCGGGCGATCGTGCGCGAGGGCGCGATGATCGCCGACGCCCTCACGGCGGCGGCGGCCGAGCTCGCCCGGCGCGCGGAGGCGCACCGCCTCCTGGTCGACGAGCTGAACCACCGGGTGAAGAATACCCTCGCCACCGTGCAGTCGATGGCGGCCCAGAGCCTCAAGCATCTCGGCGACGGCGCGGCGGCCGGGCGCGAGGCCTTCGAGGCGCGGCTGCTCAGCCTGTCCCGGGCCCACGACATCCTGACCCGGGAGAGCTGGATCGGCGCCGACCTGCGGGGGATCGCCGACCAGGCTTTTCGTCCGTTCCAGGGCGAGGCGGCGCGCGTCACCCTGGACGGGCCGGACCTGCGCCTGCCCCCCGAAATGGCGCTCGCGCTCACGATGATCCTGCACGAATTGTGCACCAACGCGGTCAAGTACGGCGCCCTCTCGGTCCCGGACGGGCGGGCGGTGCTCGGCTGGGCGCTGGAGGCCGCCCCCGGGGGCGGCCGGACCCTGCGGATCACCTGGCGCGAGCGCGGCGGCCCGCCGGTCGCCACGCCGTCGCGGCGCGGCTTCGGCACCCGCCTGCTGGAGCGCGGCTTGGCCGGACGCGACAGCGCCACCCTGGTCTACGCGCCGGGGGGCCTCGTCTATGCGGCGGCCGCACCGTTGCCCGTCGCCCTCGGACCGGACCCCGCCGCCCTGCGGATGGTCGCCCCGGTGGGCGACATCCGGCACGGGCATGGGCTGGACTGATCCGGCCCCCGTCCGCCGATCGGGACCGGCTCGCGCCCCGCCCCGCAGCGGCCGCTTGCATATGCGCGAGGCCGATTCATCCCGGCCTTCGACAGATGTCGCAGTGCCGAGGTGCGGATCCGCACAAATAAGCCGGCGATAGGGATTAAATTTTACGTTGTTTTACTGTGTTGGTCCGCACATCGACTTCGAACGGCGGCGGCTATGTTCGATTCATCGGCACGGAACGCGGTGTCCCGAGCCAGCATGACGAACACGGGTGGAGCCTTACATGACGCGCATCACGACCCGGCGCTTCCTCACCCTCGGCCTCCTGGCCGGTGCCCTGGCCGTGCCGATGGCGGCCCAGGCCGGCGAGGGCAGCCGGCAGCCCGCGGGCGGCGGCCACATGAGTTCCTACGTCAGCGATCCCGCCCACGATCCGCGCTCCCTGCATTCGCAGCGCATGGGCAGCGGCCAGATCCTCGGTGCCCCGATGGTGCATGACGGGGCCGGGGCCACGGTCTCGCGCGGCAGCGTGGTCGATCCGCACTGGGCCTCCGGCCGTGCGGAACGCCGCGCCCGGCGCTGAGCAGCCCCAGGGCCGCCCCGACCCCGGTCGGGCGGCCTCCTCCGATCTCCCGCAGGCTCGACCCGCGATGCAGTGCCGAGACGGCGCAGCGCCCGGGGTCCCGCGTGCCGATCCCCGTCCGAACCACTCTCGACCCAATTCCCTGCCGCAGAGACCGCATCCGTGAACAGCATCATCCAGGGCATCGCCAGCTTCCAGGGCAGCGTCTTCCCGGGCCAGCGCCAGATGTACCAGCAGCTCGTGCGCGACGGGCAGCACCCGAGCGCCCTGATCATCGCCTGCGCGGATTCCCGGGTCTCGCCCGAGCACATCACCCAGGCCGGGCCGGGGGACCTGTTCGTCTGCCGCAACACCGGCAACATCGTGCCCCCCGCCTCCGACGTGGTCGGCGGCGTCTCCTCGGCGATCGAGTACGCCGTGATGGCCCTGGGGGTGCGCGACATCGTCATCTGCGGCCATTCCGATTGCGGCGCCATGAGCGGCCTGATGAAGCCGGACCTCCTGAAGAAGATGCCCAGCGTCGCGGCCTGGCTGCGCCACGCCGAGGCCGCCGAGCGCATCGTCTGCGAGGCCTATCCCGAGGGGATGGACCCGCAGGAGCGCCACCGGGCGCTCGCCCTGGAGAACGTCGTGGTGCAGCTTGCCAACCTGCGCACCCATCCGAGCGTCGCCGCCGGCCTGGCCAAGGGCTCCCTGCGCCTGCACGGCTGGTTCTTCGAGATCGAGTCCGGCGCGCTCCTGGCCTATGACGGCGTCACCGGACGGTTCCGGCCGATCGCCCAGGCGGACATGCCGGTGGCCCAGGCGCCCCTGCCGGGCGACCGGATGCGGGCGGCATAGGCGCCCTGCCCTGCGCCGGACCCGCCCGTTCGGCCCGGACGGGATGTTTTCCGGGGTGTCTCGAAGCGCCGACGATTGATCGACACCCGGGCCGACGACTTTGTCCGCCTGTATAGAGTCTTCGATCCACGATCTTGGCATCCGGTTAAGCCTGAATCTTCGCGCCCTTTTAAGATGCCGTCGTCACACTCGCCCGGTCCGGCCGTCCCGTGAGTTCGGGATCCGCCGGACGCGCGTCCTCGGCAGGGAGCTTCGTCGATGCTCAGGTTCCTCGCGGCCCCGATCGTCTGCCTGGTCCTGACCGGGGCCGCCCCTGCGCAGGACCGGCCCGACGGCGGCCCCTCGATGGCGGCGAGCCTGGGGTCCGAGCCCCGCATCCTCCTCGACAGCCTCGCGCTGCGTCACCCGGAGCCCGAGGCCGCCCAGACCACCTCGGCCCTGAAGAGCCCGGCGGACCTGCCCAAGGAGGCGCTCCGGGCGGCCCCCAGGCCCTGGTGCGCGCAGGACAGGCGCGTCGGCACCGGCGCCGGCTTCTGCCTGATCAACTGAGGCCCGATGGGTCGCTCACGAGCCTGCGGAAACCGGGATTGGCTCCAAGACCTCGTCCGCCTCCGGGGCGCAGGCGAGGGAGGCGACGAGCAGCACCAGGACGGCCGCGACGATCACCGCGGCGACGAGCATTCGGGTGAGGATCTCCGCGTGCCCCCGGGCGGCGTGGATCACCGCACAGCCCAGCGCGAAGGCGCAGGCCTGCACGGCCGGGGCGACCAGAGCCGTCGTCACGGCCCTGCCTCCGGTCCGGCCGAGCGGGATCGCGTGTCGCTGTGCATGGCTCCCGATCTCCCGCTCACGATCCCCGGGCCGCCAGTCTCGATCGACCGACCGCGCCCGCGACGATTCGATTCGGGCGATCGGGGATTCTACGGGGCGGGATCGCGGCCGCGCGTCCCCCAAATGGGTCAACAGGAGCCATGATCGGCTCAAGGGCGCGCGGCGTCACGCCATCGTGACCGGCCCGCGGCGATACACGCTCCCTCCGTCACATCCTCAGGCCTCCGGATCGTGGCTCCCCGCGGACGAAGAATCCGCCTCCCCGGCCAGGGTATAGGTGGCCTCGGCGACCCGGCGCAGGGGTCCCCCGGGGCCGGCGCGCTTCCACAGGCGGGTGTTGAGGGCCGCCACCGGGTCGCGCCCCGGCAGGGTGAAGCCGCGGACCAGAAGGATCTCCAGGATCTCGCCCGCATGCAGCGGCCGCCCCGCCGCCAGGATCGCCCCGCAGGCCGCCTCCATCAGCGCCCGGCCGTAGCGGCGGGCCCCCGCCGCATCCTCCGTGAAGGCGATCGCCGGCGGGATCCCGTCCGGCTCCTCGCGCGCCGGGAGGGGCCGGGCTCCGTGCGGTGCGGCGGACCAGGCCTCGGGCCGGGTCGGGTTCGGGACCGGCCGAGCGGTGGACGGCGGACCGGGATCGACCGGGATGTCGCGGGCCGTACCCCCCCGCGGTTCCGGCGCCGGACGGGCCGTGCGGCCTGCGCCGACGTCTTCGTCCCGATCGGGGGCGGCCGGCCTGCTCGCCGCACCGCTCAGGCGCCGGCCGAGTTCCAAGTAGAGCACGAGATCGGCGATCTCCCGGTCGAGCGCCTCGCGCTGCCGCCGCAGCACGGCGAGCCGCGCCTCGATCTCGTCCTCCGACAGGCCCATACCGTGTTCCCTTCAGCCGGACGGAACAGGTAGCGTATTCCGCGCTGGTTGGGAATAGATTTCGCCGTTCCGTCTGATAGGGAATTTTGTGCTCGGAAAAGAATAAGCGGATCCCCGTTCCATTCCCAATTCAGGCGCTAAAGTCCCTGCGCCGGGCCTTCGTTCCCTTCACGGAGGTCGGTCGCGGCGGCACCAGCAGCGCGCTCGGATCGGCCGGGTGCAGGGTCAGGCCGCCATCGTCGAGCACGATCGGCAGGCGCGGGAACACCTCGCGCAGATGCGCCAGATCCGCCTTGAACGCCTGCCGGAAGCTGCGGATCGAGGCGTTCTCGGCCCCGAACTGCCCGTGCAGGTTGGTCCAGGTCAGCCGCAGCGGGCGCTGCAGGGACCGCAGCCGGTAGCCGGTCCAGAACAGCAGGTCGAGCTTGCGCGCCGAGCCGGAAAACGCCCGGGCCGCCCGCACGTCCACCGGCAGCGCGTGCTTGATCAGCGTCTCGTAGAATTCCGGATCGAACCGCACGGTCCGTCCCGCCTCGTCCTCGCCCTCCCCGGCCCGGGGCTTCCACAATTCCAGGCTGCGGAACGGTGGGACGTTGAGGGTGGTGGCGCTGTCGCGCCCGTCCCAGAGGCCGATCTGCATGGTGCAGGCGGCCAGCCGGTTGAGCTGCTCCTTGAACTGCCGGATGGTGCCACGCTCGCCCCCGGTGACGGCGAAGCCCATCTCGCGCATGAAGCCCGAGAGCGTCTCGGCGACCTTCACGGTCGGGCTGCGCTGGCGCACCGCCTCGGTGCAGAGGTGCAGCAGCACCAGCCTGGCCTTCGGCCCGTAGGGCAGCCCCTGCGGCTCGAAGGCGCCGGTCTCCGGATCCTTGATCCGCCCGGCCATCAGGCTCAGCGAATTGCGCCCGTAGGTGCGGGTGAATTCGCGCACCGGCCCGGGATCGCGATAGGGCAGGCCGCACAGAGCCAACACCGAGTGGATGTGCTGCAGGCTCGACGGCAGGGCCGGCTCGTTCTCGATGACGAGGCGCACCGCGTCGCGGCGGCGCTGGTCGCGCGACAGCTGGGCGCGGCGGAGTTCCTGCTCCCCGAGAACGGCGGCCTCGGCATCGCGTTCGCGCTGGCGGTGCAGCACGTGCTCGACGATCTGGGCGAACAGGAAGCCGCCGCGCGCCGCTTCGATCTCGGCCCGCAGATCCGCATCGTGGATCGCGGCGATTTTTTCCTCGACGCCCATCGCCCCTCAGCCCGAGCCACACGCGGGCCCACCGCTCTGGAAGGCGGAGCGACGGCCCGATCCTGCCATGCCACGATTCGCCGGCCGGGGCTCCGGTGGGATCCGGCTTGTCCCGGCAATCCCCGTTTCCCCGCCCCGTTTCCCCGCCCCGTTTCCCGGAGGCGGTGCCGGCGCAGAGTTGCATACGGGGGGATCCGGGCCTCCGATCTGCGCAGAGTTCGATACGCCCGGGGTCCGGCATTCTATCCCCGCATTCCACCGATTCAGCCCGGAATCCGCGCCGAATCCGATACGGAACCGCGCAGACTTCGATACGCGCACCGGCCGGATCCGCGCAGACTCCGATACGGGACAGCGCAGAGTCGCATACACACCTGCGCAGAGTCGGATACGGAAACAGCCTGCAAACCCTTGGTCTGCATGATAAAATCACCACTGCATATAGTCTTCCGAACTGACTCTCTGAAAGATTCTATCTTGATAGTTTTCCTACTTAACGGCGAGCTCGTTCGCTCTGAAGAACAAGTTGAGTTCCCTCGATCACCACACGGTTTGAAGGGAATATACCCGATCCATCCACAGACCGGAGGCCTGCGGACCGGAAAGACGGTGAGAGAATCGATCTCACGCCCGACCGTGGTGCGGTCTTTCAAGGAGCCTCGGCTTGACGCGGGCGACGCCGCCCGGTTTCTCGGCGCGATCCATTCAGAGAAGGCCGCGCCGATGCTCCCCTCCCCGATCGCGCTCCGATGACCGGCCGTCGCAACGACGGCCGCCCCGGCGGACCATCCCGCTCCGGGTTCCGACCCGGCTTTCGGCCCGGCGGCCGTCCCGGCGGATCCGGACCCCGGCCCGAATCCGGCGCACCCGACGGCTCGGCCGTGCTCTACGGCTGGCATCCGGTGGTGCAGGCGCTCGGCAATGCCGAGCGCGGGCTGCACCGGCTGCTCGCCACCGAGAACGCCGCCGCCCGGCTGACCGAGGAATTCGGCGACGGCCTGCGGATCACCCCCGAGCTGGTGCGGCCGAGCGAGATCGGCCGCCTGCTCGGGCCGGACGCGGTGCACCAGGGCCTGTATCTCGAGGCCGAGCCCCTGCCCGCCCCCGGCCTCGACGACCTGCCGGCCGATGCCCTGCTGCTGGCGCTGGACCAGATCACCGACCCGCACAACGTCGGGGCGATCGTCCGCACGGCCGCAGCCTTCGGGGTCGCCGGCATCGTCACCACGGTGCGGCACGCGCCGGGCGCCACCGGGGTCCTGGCGAAATCCGCCTCGGGCGGCCTGGAACACGTCCCCTTCGTCACCGTCCGCAACCTGGCGGAGGCGCTGATCGAGCTGGGCGAGCGCGGCTACACCCGGATCGGCCTCGATTCCGACGCGCCAGCGAGCCTCGACACCCTCACCATCGCCCGGCCGCTGGTGATCGTCCTCGGGGCGGAGGGCAAGGGCCTGCGGGAGCGGACCCGGACCTGCTGCGACATCCTGGCCCGGATCCCGTTCTCGGGGGCGATCCGCAGCCTCAACGTCTCGAACGCCGCCGCCATCACGCTCTACGCGCTCGGCCGGCCGCCGGCCTGAACTAGGCCCGGATACGGTCCGGAAACCAAAAATCGCCTGTCGAATCCGGGTGATGACCTAGGCAATTCCAGCAACGTCCCGTAGAAGATCACAGAGAGGGAGCGTTGACTGGTAGGCGTGCGCCGGATGCTGGACGATGCTTTTACGTATGGTGGTGGGGCCACCAGCCTGATCGCCGTCGGCGTGTGGCTATGGCTCGCCCGGCGGGCCGTTCCGAGCTTCGAATCCTTCGTGAAGGGTTTTGACGACGAGCTGCGTCTCGGCGCCACCGCGGACGAGCGCGCCCGCAGCGCGCGCTGGTACCAGATCCGCCAGGCGGCCGTGGCGCTGACCGCCGTGGCCGCCCTGTGCCTATCGATCGGCCTCGCGATCCCCGACTGAGCGGCAAGAATCCCGGATTCAAAAGGTCTGAGACCTTTTGCGGGACCAGGGCAGAGCCCTGGTCCATCGGGGCTCTGCCCCGAAAACCCCGCCAAAGGGCTGAGCCCTTTGGAAACCTCGTCTTTGACGGTCAGGCGATGGGCGGATCCAGGGCCGCGGCGTGCGCGGCGATCGCACCCGCCGTGGTGATCCAGATCCGGTCCCGGTGGGCCGCGATATGCGCGAGCGCCGCCCGCAGGGGCCGCAGTCGGTGGGGCTGTCCGACGATGTAGGGATGGAGCGCGATGCCCATCACCAGGGGCGCGGCAGCGGATTGGTCCAGCATCTCGTCGAAGGCGTCGACGATCGCGTCGGCGAAGTCCCGGCCGGTCTCCTTGCGGGCTACGATCGCCGGGATGTCGTTCAGCTCCTGCGGATAGGGCATGGCTAGGATCCGGCCGCCGCCCCGGGTCGCCATCCAGGTCGGCTGGTCGTCATGGCACCAGTCGAGCAGGTAGCGGTAGCCAGCCTCGGCCAGCAGGTCCGGCGTGACCCGCGATTGCGAGATCCACGGGCCGAGCCAGCCGGCCGGCGCCCTACCCTCCTCCCGGGTCAGGATCGCGGTGGCCTGCGCGATCAGGGCGCGCTCCTCCGCCTCGGACAGGGTCCCCTGCCGCTCGGCATTGGTGCGGCCGTGGCCGACGATCTCGTCGCCCCGGGCCCGGAACGCTTCGATCAGGCCCGGGCAGTCCCGATAGAGCCGGCTGTTGACCAGCACGCTGGCGGGCAGGCCGAGACCGTCGAGGGTATCCCGCAGCCGCCAGGCCCCGACCCGGTTGCCCCAGTCGCGCCAGGCGTAGTTGAGCACGTCGGGCTGCGGGCCGCCCGGCGCCAGCTCGGCCCCGAGCCCCGACCCGAAATCGAAGGTCTCGAGGTTGAGGCCGACATAGACGGCGAGCCGCCTGCCCCCGGGCCAGTCGTAGACCGGCCGGTCCGGAAGGGCGCTGTAGCGGTAGCGGCCGTGCTGCGCAGCCGAGGCAGAATCATCCATCGCGGGTCCAGTGTCCGGGGGCGCCCGAGCAGATAGGCCGGATCCGGGCCGCCGCCACGCCTGTTCCGACGGGCGGGCCTGCTGTACCGGGTCGGAAACGGGATCGCGGGCGCCGCGGTCCGGGTGCCGAGGAAGGATCCGCCGTGCCGTTGGCCGAGACATCTCAGGGAGACGGGCGAGCGGTCGTCTCGAACATCGCCGCGCGCCTCGAGCGACTGCCGATGTCGCGCTACCAGCGCAGGATCTTCGCGGTCATCGCGTCCGCCTGGCTGGTCGACCAGATCGACGTGGCGCTCCTGACCTTCCTGCTCGGCTCGATCGTGGTGGCGTTCGGGTTAAGCCCCACGGAGGCCGGCCAGCTCGCCGCCATGACCTTCGCGGGCCAGCTCGTCGGCAACGTCGTCGCCGGCACCGCCTCCGACCGGTTCGGCCGCAAGGCGGTGTTCCAGGTGACCATGGTGGTCTGGGGCCTGGCGAGCCTCGCGGCAGCCACCGCCTGGAGCCTGCCGGTGCTGATGGCCTGCCGGTTCCTGATCGGGGCGGGCGTCGGCGGCGAGGCGCCGGTGGCGCAGGCGATGGTCTCGGAAATCGTCCCGGCCCCCGTGCGCGGCAAGTACATCGCGATCCTGGAGGGGTTCTGGGCGGTGGGCTACGTCCTGTCGGGGGCGATCAGCTTCTTCGTGCTGCCCCATCTCGGCTGGCGCTGGGCCTTCGTGGTGGTCGGCCTGCTGTCGCTGGTGGTGCTCGCGGTGCGCCGGAACATGCCCGAATCGCCCCGCTGGCTCGCCGAATCCGGCCACCACGCGGAGGCCGAGGCGGTGATGGCCACGATGGAGCGCGCGGTCGAGCGCGCCACCGGCCGCCCCCTGCCCCCGGTCACCCCGCAGATCGCCGCCGCGGTGGCCGAGGCGGTCCCCGCTCCGCGGCTGAGCGCGGTGGCGACCTTGTTCGCGCCCGCCTACCGGATGCGCACCGTGATGGCCTTTGGGCTGTGGTTCTTCGCGTTGATCGGCTTCTTCGGGCTCAATTCCTGGATCGCGGTGCTGCTCAAGGAGCGCGGCTTCTCGATCGTCGGCTCGGTGGGCTTCGTGACCCTGATCACGCTCGGCGGCATCCCGGGCTTCGCCACCGCGGCCGTGCTGCTCGAGCGGATCGGCCGCAAGCCGACCACGGCCCTGTTCCTGATCTGCGCGGCCGCGGCGGCCTGGCTGTACGGCAACGCCGCCGGCGAGACCTGGCTGTTCGTGTCCGGCTTCGTGATGCAGTTCTTCATGTTCGGCATGTGGAGCTGCCTCTACGCCTACACCCCGGAACTGTACCCGACCCGGGCCCGGGCCACCGGGGCCGGCTTCGCCTCGGCCTTCGGGCGGATCGGCGCCATCCTGGGGCCGATGATCGTGCCGGTGCTGGTCCGCGATTACGGCCCGGCCACCGCCTTCCAGGTCGGCGCCGGCGGCTTCCTGATCGCCGCGATCCTGGTGCTCACCCTCGGGGTCGAGACCCGCGGCAAGGTGCTGGAGGCGGTCTCGCAGTGACGAGACCCGCCTGCCAGGGACGAGATTGGGTTTCCAAAGGGCTCAGCCCTTTGGCGGGGTTCAGGGGCGGAGCCCTTGAGCGCACGGCCCGAGGCCCGATAGCAGGGCTCCGCCCTGCACCCGCACAAGGTCTCGACCTTGTGGATCCCGTCACAACCATGGAGTCCCAAAAAAATGCCCGTCGTGGACATACGCAGCCGGCCGACCTTCCTGCACAAATTCTTCGGCGCCGAGCCCGACACGCCGGAATTCGGCGTCGCCCGCTGGCTGAACGCCCGGGTCGGCAGCCGCGAGGTCGAGCACTTCACCCGCGGCGCGACCATCGAGGGGTTCCGCGCCGAGATGGACGGGGCCGGGATCGACGTCGCCGTGATGGTCGCCCGCTCGGTGCCGGGGGTCCGGATCTCGAACGACGCCCTCGCGCAGGCCGCCGGGCACGATCCGAAGCGGCTGATCGGCATCGCCTCGGTGGATCCGGTGAAGCTCGGCCGCAAGGCCGCGGTGGCGGAAGCCAAGCGCGCGGTGACCGAGCTCGGCTTCAAGGGGATCAACCTCGATGCCGGCTTCTACCGCGACGGCATGCGGGCCGACGACGAGCGGCTGATGCCGCTCTACGAGCTGTGCCAGAGCCTCGAGGTCCCGGCCTTTGTGATGTCCGGCCCGACCACCCCGGACCTGCGCCTCAACGACCCGCTGGCGGTGGACCGGGTCGCCAAGACCTTCCCGAAGCTGCCGATCGTGTGCTGCCACGGATTCTACCCGCACGTCGCCGAGATGGTGACCGTGGCCTTCCGCAACGAGAACGTGTTCGTCTCCCCGGACATGTACACGTTCGCGCCCGGGGGTGGCCTCTATGTCGAGGCGGCGAACGGCTTCATGAGAGACCAGTTCCTGTTCGGCTCCTCGTTCCCGTTCCGGCCGATGCGCCAGGGCGTCGAGGATTTTCGCGCCCTCGGCCTCTCGGAGGACGCTCTGGACGCCGCCCTCTGGCGCAACGCCGACCGCCTGCTCGACCTCGGCCTGGCCGAAGCCTAGTCCCGGGTTTCCAAAGGGCTCAGCCCTTTGGCGGGGTTCAGGGGCGGAGCCCTTGAGAGACCAGGGCTCTGCCCTGGACCCGCACAAGGTCCCGGACCTTGTGGATCCGGGACCTTGCCGTCTCAGGCAGCGCGGACGTTGGCCAGGAAGTCGCCGACCGCGCCGCGCAGGGCGCTGGCCTGCCGAGCCAGGTCGCTGGCGGCGTCGAGCACCTGGGACGAGCCGTGGCTGGCCATGTCGGCCGCATCGCCCACGCCGGCGATGTGGCCCGAGACCGCCCGGGTATCCTGCGAGGTCTGGCCGGTGGTCCGGGCGATCTCGGCGGTGGCCGCGCCCTGCTGCTCGACCATGGCGGCGATCTCGGCCCCGATCCGGGCGAGGTTGCGGATCACCTCGGTGATGCCGCCGATCGAGCGGACCGAGGCCTCGGTGGAGCCGGTGATCTCGGCGACCTTGGCGGCGATCTCTTCGGTGGCCTTCGCGGTCTGGCCGGCGAGGTTCTTGACCTCGGCGGCGACCACCGCGAAGCCCCGGCCCGCCTCCCCGGCCCGGGCCGCCTCGATCGTGGCGTTCAGCGCCAGCAGGTTGGTCTGGCCGGCGATGTCCGAGATCATCGCGACGATCTCCCCGATGCTGCCGGCGGCCTGGGCGAGGCGGCGGACCTCCCCGGCCATGCCGTCCGCATCCCGGGTGGCGGAGGCCGCAAGGTCGGCCGAGGCCCCGACCTGCACGCCGATCTCCCGGACCGAGGCCGTCAGTTCCTCGGTGGCCGCCGCCACCGTGTCGGCCGAACGGGCGGCCGAATCCGCGGCGCCGGCTACGGCCCGGCTGAGGTCGGTGGTGTCCTGCGCGGCCCGGGCCATGCCGTGGGCGGAGGCCTCCAGCTGCTCGGCGGCCGCAGAGACCGCCTCGACGATGCCGCCGACCTGGTGCTCGAAGCTCTCGGCGAGGCCGAGGGCGGCCGTGCGCTGCGCGGCGGCGGTCTCGGTGGCCAGCCGCTGCTGCTCGGCGCGGGCGAGCCGGCGCTCGGCGACGCTGTCGCGGAAGGTGACCGCGGCGCCGGCGATCGCCCGCACCTCGCGGGGTCCCCCCGCGGGGATCGCCAGATCCGCACCCGGCTGGTCCCGGCCGATCGCCGTCAGCACCCGGGCCATCCGGACCAGGGGACGGGCGATGGCCGCGCCGAGCCAGAACGCGAAGCCGACCGAGAGCGCGAACAGGGCGAGCCCGCCCGCGATCCAGACCGTCAGCATCTGGTCGGCTTGGCTCCGTACCGCACCGGCGGCGGCCACCAAGTCGGCGGTCAGGCGATCCTCGACCCCCTTCAGGGCGTCGATGCGCTGGGTGGCGAGCCGGAACCAGGCCGGTGCGTCGCGAAAGGCCGGGGTCGTGCCCGGCATCGTGTCCTGTGCAGCCTTGCGCAGGCGCGCCACCTCCCGGGCCGGCTCGGTGGCCTCGGCCTCGTCCAGCAATCTAGCCTGCCCCTCGGTGGCCCCGGCCCGGAACAGGGCGCCGTAGGTCGCCTGATCGGCCGAGAGTGTGGTGAGCCGGCGCGCGGCGGGCAGATCGAGATTGCCCGAGGCGAACACCGCCGAGGCGGCGGCCCGCTCCTGGCCGGCGGCCTCCTTCAGCGCCAGGAACGCCGCGTAGGCGTTCGCCCGGGCCGCGATGCCGGCCTCGTCGATCACGCCGCCCATCGCCCGGACCAGGCCCAGTCCCTCGCCGATCAGACCGGTATAGAACGCCACCGCCTGCGGTGCGCTCAGGCCGAGGGCGTCGACCGCCTGGCGCTGGGCCGCGAGCCCGGCCAGCGCCTTCGCGAATCCCTCCGCCCGCGCCGCGAAGGCGGGGCCGAAGCCAGTCGCGGCCGCCATCGCCTCGGGGAGCCCGGCCAAAGCCGCATCGGTGCGGCTGCGCTGGGCCGCGAGTTCCGGCCCGAACTGCGCCCCCTTGGCGCCCAGGAACAGGCTGGAGGCGCCGCGCTCGCGCTGGCCCTCATGGACGAAGGCGCTGATCCGCGAGGCGAGGCCGACGAGGGTCTCGACCCGGTCCATCTCGGCGCGCCGTGCCCACTGATCGGACACCGCCCATCCGGCCGCCCCGGCGAAGGCGAGGCAGGGCGCGAGCGCCACCGCGAGGATGCGGGCGCGAAGCGAGGAGAGGACGGCCATCGGAACCCGGAATGGTACAGCGTTAACCGGAACTATCCGACGCGGATATAAAAACACTGTTACGGTGGAGGGGGTTGTCGACCGGTGCAATGCACAATCAGTCGGCAGTCTCGATGGGTCATGCCGCATCGGCGCGCAGCCGGTTCGTGAGCCTGCGCCGCGTCACGCGCCCCGGCCGCCGGCAGTAGACGGTATCGGTCTTGGCACGATCGGCGTTTTATGTGCGTACTTGCGGTCCCTGAAGGCAGACGGCATCTCCTGGCCCGACAAGCCGGAGGAGATTGCGATGCGCGCCGTCGGGTACACAAGGTCCCTGCCGATCACCGAGACCGAGGCCCTGGCCGATCACGACCTGCCCCGGCCGGAGCCCGGACCCCGCGACCTGCTGGTGAAGGTCGAGGCGGTCTCGGTGAACCCGGTCGACACCAAGGTCCGCCTGCGGGCCGAGCCCGAGGCGGGCGGGGTCAAGGTGCTGGGCTGGGACGCCGCCGGCACCGTGGTCGCCACCGGCGCCGAGGCCGAGGGGTTTTCCGTCGGCGACGCGGTGTTCTACGCGGGCGACCTCACCCGGCCGGGGACCAACGCCGAATACCATTGCGTCGATGCCCGCATCGTCGGGCACAAGCCCAAGAGCCTCGACTGGGCGCAGGCCGCGGCCCTGCCGCTCACCGCGATCACCGCCTGGGAGGCCCTGTTCGACCGGCTCGACACCGGGAAGCCGGTGCCGGGCGCCGCCCCGGCGATCCTGATCGTCGGCGGAGCGGGCGGCGTCGGCTCGGTGGCGATCCAGCTCGCCCGGCAGCTCACGGACCTGACCGTGATCGCCACCGCGTCCCGGCCCGAGACCGCGGCCTGGTGCCGGGATCTCGGCGCCCATCACGTGGTCGACCATGCAAGGCCGCTCGCCGCCGAGGTCGCGGCCCTGGGCCTCGGGGCGCCGGGCCTCGTGTTCTCGACCACCAACACCGACGCGCATCTCGCCGAGATCGCCGCGCTGATCGCCCCGCAGGGCCGGTTCGCCCTGATCGACGACCCCGCGCAGCTCGACGTGGCCCTGCTCAAGCGCAAGAGCCTGTCGCTGCACTGGGAATTCATGTTCACCCGCTCGATGTTCGGCACGTCCGACATCGGCGCCCAGGGCGCGCTCCTCGACGAGGTCGCCCGGCTGGTGGATGCGGGGCACCTGCGCACCACCCTGGGTGAGCATTACGGGCGGATCGACGCCCGGAACCTCCGGCGTGCCCACGCGCTGATCGAGAGCGGGCGGGCCAAGGGCAAGATCGTGCTCGAAGGCTTTTCGCAGTGAGGCGGGCGCCATGACCGAGACGGGCACCGGCATCTTCGACGTGGCGGCGCTCGCGGCGGCCTTGCCCGACAGCGCGCGGACGCTCCTGGTCGACACCTACCTGACCGACCGGGCGGCGGCGAGCGCCCGGGTGTTCCGGGTCTACCGCCCGACCCCGCCGCATTATCACGCCACCTGCGACGAGTACCTCTACTGCCTGTCGGGACGCGGCACGGTCTGGCTGGGCGATCCCGCGAACCTCACGGCGTTCGGTCCCGGCCAGCTGTTGTTCTTCGAGAAGGGCACGGTGCACGCGATGCCGGAGATCGCCCCGGGCGAGCCGGTGACGTTCCTGTCGATCGACACTCCGCGGCGGGCGCCCACCGACATCGTGTTCGTGGACCCCGCGGACGGCTCGCCCGCCACCTTCATGGCCCGCAACGCCGGCCCGTGAGGCGGGAGACCCGGCCTCACACCTTCAGGAACCGTCCGCTCGCCGCCACGCCGACGAGCAGCGCCGCCACGATCAGGAATGCCGCGGACAGGCCCAGGGCCTGCGCCACGAAGCCGATCAGGGCGGGCCCCGCGAGCACGCCGGCATAGCCCAGCGTCGTGATCGCCGGTACGGCTACGCTCTCCGGCATCGCGTCCTGACGACCGGCCGCGGTGAACAGCACCGGGACGATGTTGGCGCAGCCCGCCCCGACCAGGGCGTAGCCGGCGAGCGCCGCCTCCCAGGCCGGGACCAGAACCGACAGGACGAGGCCGGCCGCCGCCATCAGGCCGCCCAGGACGACGACAGGCCGCCGGCCGAGCCAGGCCACGATGCCGTCGCCGGCGAGCCGCCCGATCGTCATGGTCACCGAGAAGGCCGCGTAGCCGAGCGCCGCCCAGGCGGGATCGAGCCCGCGCCGCTGGATCAGGAACACCGCGCTCCAGTCGAGGGCCGAGCCTTCGGTCAGGAACACCACGAAGCAGAGCAGGCCGAGGACCAGCACCACGCCGCGCGGCAGCGCGAAGGCGGCCCCGCCCGCCGCGCCGCCGCGCGCCAGGATCCCGGGCCACGCCGCCGCGAACAGGACCGCGATGCCGGCGACCAGGATCAGCACGCCCGCCCCCGCGCCGAGCCCGGCGGCGAGCAGGCCGCTCGAGAGCAGCGCCCCGAGGATGCAGCCGAGGCTGTACAAGCCGTGAAAGCCCGACATCATCGGCCGGCCGCTCAGGCGCTCGACCGCCACCGCCTGCAGGTTCATGACGCAGTCGATCGCTCCCATCCCGGCCCCGAACACCAGCAGCGCCAGGGCGAGCGGCACGAGCCCCGAACCCGTTGCGAGCACCGGCAGGGTCAGGCAGAGCGCCAGGGTGCCGGCGAGCAGAACCGGGCGGAAACCGAACCGCGCGGCGGCCGCCCCGGCACTCGGCATCGCCACGATCGAGCCGATGCCGAAGCAGAGCAGCAGCAGGCCGAGCCCCGCCTCGTCGAGACCGGCGCGGGCCTTCACGAGCGGCACCAGCGGCGCCCAGGTGGCGGTGCCGATCCCGACGATCAGGAACAGCAGCCGCGTGGCGCGCCTCCGGGAGCCGGCGGCCGCGTCGGGCCGGTCCGACCGGGCGGCTGCGCGTGGATCGGTCGCGTCGAGCGTCGGCATCGGCACCTGTCGGTCGAAAATGATTGTCGGATGGCGTCGTGCGACGTGGTGTCCCGATTCCCGCAGTGCAACACCGGCCCAGGGGGACGGGCGGAGCGCGAATCCGGGGGCGGTTGCCGGCGTACTCATTTCGTTCTAGCAAAGGCGTCGCATGACGGGCCTGCGTCCCGCCGGCCCCATCTTGCCGTCGACCGATCCGGGCTCGACATGGGCGTGTGCAGCGGCTGGCCCGCGCGCAAGCCAGCCCCGACCGCGTCGACGCCTCGAAAGACCGCCGCCCTCATGGCCAAAGCCCAAGCCGGAACCCGAGTCGGACCCCGCGTCGGCGCCAGCAAAGCCGCCCCCCAACCGTCTCCCGTGAAGGCCCCTTCGCCCAAGGCGCTTGCCAAGGTGGCGCCTGCCAAGGCAGCGCCGGCCGAGGCGGCCCCAGCCAAGTCTCCGCGTGTAAAAAAGGCCGAGGCGCCCGCCTCCGCCCGCACGGGTCTGCGGAACGCCGCCGCGGAGGCCGCCACCGACGCCAAGCTGGAGGCGCTGTTCGACGCCGCGCCGCCGGCCGCCGCCGACCGGCGGGTGATCACGGTCCGGGGCGCCCGGGAGCACAATCTCAAGAACGTCGACCTGACGATCCCCCGGGACAAGCTCGTCGTCTTCACCGGGCTGTCGGGCTCGGGCAAGTCGTCGCTCGCCTTCGATACGATCTACGCCGAGGGGCAGCGCCGCTACGTCGAGTCGCTCTCGGCCTATGCCCGCCAGTTCCTGGAGATGATGTCCAAGCCCGATGTCGACCAGATCGACGGGCTGTCGCCGGCGATCTCCATCGAGCAGAAGACCACCTCCAAGAATCCCCGCTCCACCGTCGGGACGGTGACCGAGATCTACGACTACATGCGCCTGCTCTGGGCGCGGGTCGGCATCCCCTATTCCCCGGCCACCGGCCTGCCGATCGAGAGCCAGACCGTCCAGCAGATGGTCGACCGGGTGCTGGAACTGCCGGAGAAGAGCCGGCTCTACCTGCTGGCCCCGGTGGTCCGCGGGCGAAAAGGCGAATACCGCAAAGAGATCGCGGAGTATCAAAAAAAAGGTTTTCAGCGGCTGCGGATCGACGGCGAATATTACGCGATCGACGACGCGCCCAAGCTCGACAAGAAGTTTAAGCACGACATCGACGTGGTCGTCGACCGGATCGTGGTGCGGGCCGACATCGCCGCGCGGCTGGCCGATTCGTTCGAAACCGCGCTGGAGCTCGCCGACGGCATCAGCGAGATCGTGTTCGCGGACGCCCCCGAGGGCGAGGCGCCCCGGACGATCACGTTCTCGTCGCGCTTCGCCTGCCCGGTCTCGGGCTTCACCATCGCGGAGATCGAGCCGCGGCTGTTCTCGTTCAACAACCCGTTCGGCGCCTGCCCGACCTGCGGCGGCATCGGCCACGAGATGCGGATCGACCCCGAGCTGGTGATCTCGGATCCCGCCCTCAGCCTGAAGCGCGGCGCGGTCGGCCCCTGGGCGAAATCGACCTCGCCCTATTACGGCCAGACGCTGGACGCGCTGGCGGAGCATTACGGCTTCAAGACCGGCGTCCCCTGGCAGAGCCTGCCGGAGGCGGCCCGCGCCGTGGTCCTGTACGGCTCCGGCAAGCAGGCGATCCGCTTCGCCTACGACGACGGCCTGCGCAAGTATGCGGTCAACAAGCCGTTCGAGGGCGTGATCCCGAACCTGGAGCGCCGCTACAAGGAGAGCGAGTCCGACGCCGTCCGGGAAGAGATCGGCCGGTTCATGAGCGAGACGCCCTGCGCGTCCTGCGGCGGCAAGCGGCTGAAGCCCGAGGCGCTCGCCGTGAAGGTCGCCATGGCCGATATCGGCGACATCACTGCCCTCTCGGTCTCCGAGGCCCATCGCTGGTACTCGGACCTACCGGAGAAGCTGACGGCCAAGCAGAACGAGATCGCGGTCCGGATCCTGAAGGAAATCCGCGATCGGCTCAGCTTCCTGGTGGATGTCGGCCTCGAATACCTGACGCTGGCCCGCGGCTCCGGCTCCCTGTCGGGGGGCGAGAGCCAGCGCATCCGGCTGGCCTCGCAGATCGGCTCCGGGCTCACCGGCGTGCTCTACGTGCTGGACGAGCCCTCGATCGGCCTGCACCAGCGCGACAACGAGCGGCTGCTCGGCACGCTCAAGCGCCTGCGCGATCTCGGCAATTCGGTGATCGTGGTCGAGCACGACGAGGACGCGATCCTGCAGGCCGATTACGTGGTCGATGTCGGCCCGGGCGCGGGCATCCACGGCGGCGAGATCATCGCCCAGGGCACCCCCGCCGAGGTGCTGGCCAACCCGGACTCGCTCACCGCGAAATATCTCACCGGCCAGATGTCGGTCCGCACGCCCGCTGCGCGGCGCAAGAGCCGGAAGGGCAAGCTCGGCGTGTTCGGCGCCCGGGGCAACAACCTCAAGGACGTGGATATCGAGGTGCCGCTCGGCACCTTCACCTGCATCACCGGCGTCTCGGGAGGCGGGAAATCCACCCTGGTGATCGACACCCTGTACAAGGCCGTCGCGAAGAAGCTGAACGGGGCGCTGGAGCACCCGGCCCCGTACGAGCGGCTCGAAGGGCTGGAGCATCTCGACAAGGTCATCGACATCGACCAGTCGCCGATCGGCCGCACCCCGCGCTCGAACCCGGCCACCTATATCGGCGCGTTCACGCCGATCCGCGACTGGTTCGCGGGCCTGCCCGAGGCCAAGGCCCGCGGCTACCAGCCGGGGCGGTTCTCGTTCAACGTGAAGGGCGGGCGCTGCGAGGCCTGCTCGGGCGACGGCGTCATCAAGATCGAGATGCACTTCCTGCCCGACGTCTACGTCACCTGCGACGTCTGCAAGGGCAAGCGCTACGACCGCGAGACCCTGGAGGTGAAGTACCGCGGCAAGTCCATCGCCGACGTGCTCGATTCCACGGTCGAGGAGGCGGCCGAGCTGTTCAAGGCGGTGCCGGCGATCCGCGAGAAGCTCGAGACCCTCAAGCGGGTCGGCCTGCACTACGTCCATGTCGGCCAGCAGGCCACCACCCTGTCGGGGGGCGAGGCGCAGCGGGTGAAGCTGTCCAAGGAGCTGTCGAAGCGCGCCACGGGGCGCACCCTCTACATCCTCGACGAGCCGACCACCGGGCTGCACTTCCACGACGTCGCCAAGCTCATGGAGGTGCTCCACGAACTCGTGGACCAGGGCAACACCGTGGTGGTGATCGAGCACAACCTCGAAGTGATCAAGACCGCCGACTGGGTGATCGACATGGGCCCCGAGGGCGGTGATGGCGGCGGCCGGGTGGTGGCGCTCGGCACCCCGGAGGACATCGCGCGCTCGAAGGCGAGTCATACCGGCCGGTTCCTGCGCGAGGTGCTGGCCCGGCGTCCGACCCCGCAGGCCGGCCGCCGCAGCGCCGCCGAATAGGCGCCGGCCGGATCCAGGGCGGCAGATTCTGCCGGGTACCGCGCGGAATCCCGGTCCGGATCGCCTGCGACGACCCGTGATTCGCATCGCCGACACCCGGCTCGGGCCGGCCTCGGGCCGTCTGGAGGGCGGATTCCGGGCTGCGCCCCCGGACCGGCGGATGCCCGTTCGTCTGCCCGGGCTTGCCGGATTCTCCCGCCAAGGTCTCCGACAACAGCTTGACCGTTCAACGATATTTTGCCGGCCGGGAGTCCGATATTCAATCCTGGGGACTGTGTTGCATCGCCGCAAAAATGCGTCTTTTGCGCAACGGTTCGGCCGGTTTTGCCGCTTCGACCGGCATTCCACTGTCTTTCCGCAGGTCTCTGTAGAATAGTCAGCGACGTTGAGACGGGCGGGCACCGTGGGGGCGCTCGGCAGACCGGAAGTCGGCAGCCGCCATGGGCGAGCAGACCGGCAGGGTAGTGCCGAATGCGGGACGGATGCCTTGAGACCTTGGGAAGGAATGAAACAATGATGAAGAACTGGCTCGCGGCCGGCGCGGTCGCGCTCACGGTCGGCATGACGTCGACGATCGCGCAGGCGCAGACCACGACGGTTCCGGGCGAGCAGGTCGGCCTCGCCATCGGCGCGCCGCTGCCCGAGGGCGTTTACGCGATCAACACCTTCACGTTCCGCCGTACCGATGGTCGGAATGACCCCGACACGGCCGTCAACATCCCGGTGCTGGTCTGGTCGACCCCGCTGGTGCCGTTCGGCGGCCGCATCGAGCTGCTCGTCGCGCCCCCGACCGTGTTCGCCTTCACCCGCAACCCGGCCGGTCAAGCGAACAAGGACATCTCGATCAACGTCGGTACCTTCGTCGGCGGCATCTGGGCGTTCGACCTCGGCAGCAACTTCGGCGTCAGCTTGCTGGGCGGTGTGTACCTGAACGACCTCGACGGCGATCGCGGATCTATCAATGGCCGCGTCGTCAACGGCGTGGTCACCGGCACGCCGGTGTTGCCGCAGCTTTCCTCGAACACCTACCGCTTCGGCGTGGCCGGCAGCTACACCGGCGATGGCTGGAACATCACCGGCAACCTGACCGCCAACATCTACGATTCGCCCGGCCGTTTCCCTGGGCTGGTCGGCGCCGCCATTGGCCCGCTGCGCCTGTCGGATGCCCTGAACTTCGACATCACCGCGACGAAGAAGTTCGGCAACTTCGAGATCGGTCCGGTCGCCTACGGCACCTACAACTTCGACATCAGCCAGTTCAGCGCGGCTGCCAACAACCGCGGCCGGTTCGCCATCGGCGGCCTGATCGGCTACGACTTCAAGGTCTTCACCGTGCAGGCCTACGTCGCCCGCGACGTGGTCACCGGCGCGCAGATCGCCGCGACGCCGTTCAGCCGCGCCCGCAGCGACTACTCCACGGACGGCTGGCTGCGCCTGATCGTGCCGCTGTACTCGCCGGCGCCCGCCTCGCCGGTCCCGACCGCCCTGGTCCGCAAGTACTGATCGACCGAGATGCCGGTCTCCCGCCCCCAGCGGCGGGAGATCCCGGATCTCCGCCACGCCGCCCGGCTCCGGCCGGGCGGCGTTTTTTTGCCCGCTTTCGTCCGCCGATCCCGGCCTGGAAGCGGATCCTGCGAAACCTTTCCGCTCGAGGCTCCGTAAACGGCGACGCAATCCCGATCCTCACACGATCATGGGATGCCTGACGGAAGGAAACAGAGATGCTCAACGCTATCAGCGGCCGGCGCGCGGCCCGGGCCGTCGCCTTCGCTCTCGCCCTTGGCCTGGGCGCCACCGGCGCGGCCCAGGCCAAGAACCCGATGGTCGGCGGCGCGCCGATGTATGCCAACAAGACGATCGTCGAGAACGCGGTCAATTCCAAGGACCACACCACGCTGGTCGCCGCCGTGAAGGCCGCGGGCCTCGTCGACACGCTGAGCGGCCCCGGCCCGTTCACGGTGTTCGCGCCCACCAACGCCGCCTTCGCCAAGCTGCCGCCCGGCACCGTCGAGAGCCTCGTGCAGCCTCAGAACAAGCCGACCCTGACCAAGATCCTGACCTACCACGTGGTCCCGGGCGTCTACACCGCCCAGGACCTGGTGGCGCTCGTCAAGAAGGGCGGCGGCCAGGGCCAGCTCACCACGGTCGAGGGCGAGCCGCTCGCCGTGGCGGTGCAGGGCAAGAAGGTCCTGATCACGGACGTGAAGGGCGACACCGCCACGGTGACGATCCCGAACGTGATGCAGTCGAACGGCGTGATCCACGTGGTCAACGCCGTGCTGATGCCCTGATCCAGGGAACACGTGCCGCGGTGCCGTCCCGGCGCCGCGGCACCCTACTCGGCGATCAGCTTGCCGGTATAGACCACCGGTCCCGTGGGTTGGCCGCTCGGCGAGCCGCCCGGCGGCTCCACGGAGACCGCCAGCACCCCGTCCGGGGCGGCGCCCTGCGGCAGGGTCACCCGGGTTGCGGCGGCGCCGACCAGGCCGAGCGGCTTCGGCCCCGCGGCGCCGACATACCACAGCTCCAGGCTCCGGCCCGCGGGCGCCTCGGCCCCCACCGGCCGGACCTGGGCGGTGCCGGTGCGGGTGTCGACGCGCACGATCAGGGCCGGGAGCGCGCCGCCGCCCTGGACCACCGCGAGGTAGCGGCCGCCCTCCGGCTCCGGCCGCGACCCGAATGCGACGAACAGCGCCAGCCCCGCCGCCAGCAGCCCGGCCCCTGCGCTGGCGATCCGCCAGCGCCGGACCTGCCGGCGCAGATGGGCGAGGGGATCGTGGGCAAGGGGATCGTTGGCGAGCAGGTCGGGTGATCCGCCCGGCTTGGCCGGCAGCGCCCGCAGCAGCGCCGCCCGCACCCGCGGCGACGGCGTCGCTGCCGGGATCGCGTGCAGCAGGGGCGAGAGCCGCCGCTCCCAGGCCCGCACCCGGGCCGCCACGGCGGTATCGGTGGCGAGCGCGCCCGCCATCGCGGCCCGCTCCCCCGGGTCGAGGGTGCCGAGCACGTACTCGGCCGCGCGCAGGTCGGGGTCCGAGCCGGGATCCGGCGCGCGATCGTCAGGGCCGCCGCTCACGAGACCGCCTCCAGGCAGGTCTTCAAGGACGCGAGCGCCCGGTGCAGCCAGGTCTTGATCGTGTTGACCGGCCGGTCGTAGCGCTGCGCCAGTTCCTCCCGGGAATGACCCTCGCAATAGGCCAGCACCACGCACTCCCGATGCGCCGGCTCCAGCCGGCCGAGGCAGGCACCCAGCGCGTCCCGGTCCAGGAACGCCGCGGCGTCGTCGTGCGGGTCCATCAGCCGCGCCACCCAATCCTCGCCATCGTCCCGCACCGGTCCCTGAACCTCGGCCGCCCCTTTGCGGCGCAGGCCGTCGATCGCCCGGTTCCGGGCGATCGTGCACAGCCAGGCCAGCGGGCGTCCGGCCTCGGGATCGTAGCTCCCGGCCGCCTGCCAGATCCGCAGATAGGCGTCTTGGAGGACGTCCTCGGCGAGCGACCGGTCGCGCTGGATACGCAGGATCACGCCGAAGAGTTTCGGGCTGGTCAGGTCGTAGAGTTCGGCCAGAGCCGCCGCCTCGCCGCGCCCGATCTCGAACAGCAAGCGTCGCAGCCGGGCCTCGTCGGCGCCGGGAAGGCCCGGCGGCGGCGCCCGATCCGGGGACGCACCCGCGGCAAAACTCGGTCCGGCCAAGATCCGTTCCTGCGCCTGCGCGCCCGTTCCCCTGCCGGCCGCGCTCCCTTAGGATAGCTCTAAGGGCCCCCGCGCGTCCTGTCACATCGCCGGCCCCGCACAGGACCGTCGATGGGGCGTCGGCCCCACGATCCGCGCGCGGCGCCGCGCCACGGGTGTCGCCGGCCGCGGGGACAGCCTATCTAAGTCCGATTTCGCGCGTCCGGCGGCGCCGGAGCAGGGCGAACGAGTCGAAGGAATCTCATGGCGACGCAGGGCGAGTGGAAGATCCCCGCGCAGGCCCAGCCCAGGCCTGCGGATTACGGCTACGATCTCGATCGGGCGCTCTCGTCGGTGCTCGCCCTGTCGGCGCGGGTGCCGGAGAGCGCCTTCACGGCCGAGACCCTCGGCACCGAGCGCGCCGGCAACGGCGTGGTGATCCGGGAGGACGGGCTGGTGCTGACGGTCGGCTACCTCGTCACCGAGGCCGAGAGCGTCTGGCTGACCACCCGGGAGGGCCGCTCGGTGCAGGGCCACGTGCTCGGCTTCGATGCCGCCACCGGCTTCGGCCTGGTCCAGGCTCTGGGCGCGCTCGGCGTCCCGGCCCTGCCGCTCGGCCGATCGGCCGGGCTGAAGACCGGCGACCGGGCGGTGGTGGCGGGCGCGGGCGGGCGCCAGCGCTGCGTCGCCGTCGAGGTCGTCGCCCGGCAGGAATTCGCCGGGTACTGGGAATATGTCCTCGACGAGGCTTTGTTCACCGCCCCGGCCCACCCGCATTGGGGCGGCACCGCGCTGATCGGCGCGCAGGGCGAGCTGCTCGGCATCGGCTCCCTGCAATTGCAGCAGGGCGGCAGCAGCAATGCCCGCCCGATCAACATGGTGGTGCCGATCGACCTGCTGCCGCCGATCCTCGACGACCTGGCCACGCGCGGGCGCGCCAACCGGCCGCCGCGGCCCTGGCTCGGCCTCTACGCCACCGAGAGCGAGGAGGGCATCGTGGTGATGGGCCTCGCCGATGGCGGCCCGGCCGAGACCGGCGGCCTGCGCAGCGGCGACGTGATCGAGGCGGTGGCCGGCGAGCCGATCCCGGACCTCGCTGCCCTGTTCCGCAGCATCTGGGCGCTCGGCGAGGCGGGTGTGCGCGTCCCGCTCACCGTGCGCCGCGACGGGCGCGGCGTGAAGCTCGCCCTGGTCTCGGCGGACCGGGAGCGGTTCCTGCGCACGCCCTCGCTGCACTGAGGGGGCGGGCGAAACCGTCGCCGCCGGGGCCTTGTTTCCCGGATGCCGACGCGGGCCTGCACGCAATACAACCGCAGGCTCAGCGTCGGTTCAGGCGGCGGGATCGAATCTCTCTCGACCGGCACCGATCCGCCGGACGCTTCGAGGAGATCTGTCATGGCGATTCTGAGCGCACCGCGCGCGAAGGCATTCGTTGTGGCCGCCGCGCTCGTCGGTGGCCTCGGGCTCGCGGGCTCCGCCCAGGCGGCGGGGGGCTGCGGCCCGGGCTTCCACCCGAACCCCTGGGGCCTCTGCCGCCCGAACTGGGGCTGGGGTCCCCGCCCCCACTGGCGCCGGCCGGTCTATTACGGCGGCTACGGCTATGGCCGGCCGCGGCCCTATGACCGGCCCTACGGCTTCTACGGCCCGCGCCCGTTCTACTGAGCGATCGGGCCCGATCCGCGCCGCGAAGGGCGTCCCGCCGGCCGGCGGGGCGCCCTTCGCACGTTCAGGCCGGCTTCCGGCATGCGCACAAAGAATGACCACCCGATAAGGTTGCCGGTTTCTTAAGCCAACCATGCGGGCCGTGCAGAGCAGATCCTTGACCTTATGACTCCTGCTGCGCCGCAGCAGGTTTATATGTGCGTTGCACCAACAAGAGGCAGCGTTGCGCAACGGCGCGCCATCCACTGCCTGAACAGAGGTCAAAGAACTCCATGTCCGCCGCTCGTAGCGTCCTGAGTCGCGTCCGCGCCTATCTCCGGTATCGCGACACCGTTTCCCAGCTCTCCCGCCTCTCGGATCGCGATCTTGCCGATCTCGGCATCAACCGCAGCGAGATCCACGGCATCGCCCGCGTCTGATCTCCTCGAACCATCGCGATTCGACTCAAAGGACCGCCGCCCGTTGATCCGGGCGACGGTCCTTCGCTATTCTGGGATATGACACAGACCCTTCACATCATCGGCGGCGGGCTGGCGGGCTCCGAGGCGGCCTGGCAGGTGGCCGAGGCCGGCCATCGCGCCGTGATCCACGAGATGCGCCCGGTGCGCGGCACCGAGGCCCACCAGACCGACGGCCTGGCCGAGCTCGTCTGCTCGAACTCGTTCCGGTCGGACGACCCGGAGAGCAACGCCGTCGGCCTGCTGCACCAGGAGATGCGCTCCTTGAGCTCGCTGATCATGCGGGCGGCCGACGCCAACCAGGTGCCGGCGGGCGGCGCCCTCGCGGTGGACCGGGAAGGCTTCTCCGCCACGGTGACCCGGACCCTGGAGCAGCACCCCAACGTCACGATCGTGCGCGGCGAGGTCGAGGGCCTGCCCCCGGAGGAATGGGGGCCCTGCATCGTCGCCACCGGCCCGCTGACCGCCCCGGCGCTGGCCGAAGGCATCCGGGCGCTCACCGGCGCCGAGTCCCTCGCCTTCTTCGACGCCATCGCGCCGATCGTCCATCGCGACTCGATCGACATGGACGTGGCGTGGTTCCAGTCCCGCTACGACAAGCCCGGCCCCGGCGGCACGGGCGCCGACTACCTCAACTGCCCTATGGACCGGGCGCAGTACGACGGCTTCGTGGCCGCCCTGGTGGCGGGGGACAAGATCGGGTTCAAGCAGTGGGAGGGCACGCCGTATTTCGACGGCTGCCTGCCGATCGAGGTGATGGCCGAGCGCGGCCCCGAGACCCTGCGGCACGGCCCGATGAAGCCGGTGGGGCTCACCAACCCGCGCGACCCCCTGGTCAAGGCCTGCGCGATCGTGCAGCTGCGCCAGGACAACGCCCTGGGCACCCTCTACAACATGGTCGGCTTCCAGACGAAGCTGACCTATGCCGAGCAGGTCCGGATCTTCCGCACCATCCCGGGGCTCGAGCGGGCCGAGTTCGCGCGGCTCGGCGGCCTGCACCGCAACACCTATCTCGACAGCCCCCGGCTGCTGGACGCCACCCTCCGGCTGAGGGCCCGGCCGCACTTGCGCTTCGCCGGCCAGATCACCGGCTGCGAGGGCTATGTCGAGAGCGCCGCAATCGGGCTGATGGCCGGCCGCTTCGCGGTGGCCGAGGCGGCCGGCCAGCCCCTCGCCCCCCTGCCCCAGACCACGGCGCTCGGCGCCCTCATCGCCCACATCACCGGCGGCCATGTCGCGGTCGACGGCGAGGCCAACGCGCCGCGCTCGTTCCAGCCGATGAACATCAATTTCGGCCTGTTCCCGCCCCTGGCCCAGGCCCCCCGCAACGAGACCGGCCGCCGCCTGCGCGGCCCGGAAAAGGCCGTGCTGAAGCGGCGGGCGCTGACTGACCGCGCCCGGGCCGACCTCGCCGGCTGGATGGCGGGGGCGCAACCGGCGGACTGGAAACAGGCGGCGGCCGAGTAGCGCGGCGGGTCGCGGTTTCGAAAGGTCTGAGACCTTGCGCGGGTGCAGGGCAGAGCCCTGCTGTCGGGCTCCACCCCGACACCCCGCCAAAGGGCTCGCCCTTTGGAAACCCTATATGCGCGCATGGCACTTGCACGGCTCGGGCGTTCCGCGCCCGGGCCCGAAGCATGACCGAGATCGACACCGACGCCTTCCTGGCCGACCTCTACGCCCTGCGCGAGATTGGCCGGTTCCGCACCGGCGTCCACCGGCCGACCTTCTCGCCCCAGGACATGGACTCGCGCCGCTGGCTGATGGCCCGCCTCGAGGCCTGCGGCCTGGAGGCGTCGATCGACGGGATCGGCAACGTGCTCGGGCGCCATCGCGGACCCGGACCCCACCTCCTGGTCGGCAGCCACATCGAGACCCAGAACGAGGCCGGCTGGCTCGACGGGGCGCTGGGTGTCGTCGCCGGGTTGGCCCTGGCCCGGGCCGGGCTGCCGGTCGACGTCGTCGCCTTCGCGGACGAGGAAGGGCACTTTTCCGGCGGCTTCCTGGGCAGCCGCTCGGCGATCGGCGACCTGACCGAGGCCGAGATCGACGCCGCCCGCAACCGCACCGACGGCACGCCCCTGCGCGCGGCCCTCGAATCCGCGGGGCTCGCCGGATTGCCGCGGATGCGGCTCGGTCCGGCCCGCTACCGGGGTTTTCTGGAACTGCATATCGAGCAGGGCACGCAGCTCGAATCCGCCGGCCTGCATCTCGGCGTGGTCAGCGGCATCGTGGCGATCTGGCAATTCCGGATCGTTTTCGAAGGCAACCAGGATCATGCCGGCGGCACCACCATGGCCGAGCGCCGAGACGCGGGCCTCTCGGCGGTGCGCCTGCTCGCGGCGATCGACCGGGAATTCCCAAAGGTCTGCGGTCCGCGCAGCACCTGGACCACGGGGCGGATCACTCTGGATCCCGGCGGCTACAGCATCATCCCGGACCGCGCCGAAGTGGCGTTCCAGTTCCGCGACATGTCGATCCCGGTGCTGGAGCGCATGGAAACGTGTCTCGAGGCGCTGGTACGTGAATCGAACCGGCGCGAGCGCTGCCCCGCCACGCTCACGGCCCTCTCGAAGGCGATCCCCGCCCCCTGCGACCCGAACCTGATGCGGGCGCTCTCGGAGGCCGCCGAGCAGGTCTGTCCCGGCCGCTGGCAGGTGATGCCCTCGGGCGCCGGCCACGACGCCCAGAACATCACCCGGATCCTCCCGGCCGCCATGCTGTTCGTCCCGTCGATCGGCGGCATCAGCCACCATTGGGCGGAGGATACCAGCGACGCCGATTTGGCCTTCGGAGTCCGGGCTCTCGGCGCGGCGGCGGTGCGGGTGCTGGCGGAGTGAGGTGATGGGTTCCGGTTGCCACTGGATCCAGCCGACTACGTTCAGGATCGGGAGCGACCCTACGACGCTCGATACGCGAGCAAGAATCTGATTTGCCCTCGCGGCCCCTGATCCGGCAGCGTTTCCAGAGCCGGCTAAATGCGTGCCCAGTTCTGCAAGCACGCGGTACCTACGTTTGATACGGTTCTGCCAGCACTCCGCAATCATGCGGGGATAGCAAAGGCCACAGCGAGTGCGGAAGCTTCAAGCAAGCTCAGGGGTATAAGGCTTTCCGGAGCGATTTACGGTCCATCCGAGTCTGTATCGCGGGTGATAAGCACTCAATGTTCGATGGTAAGTCGGGCATAGGCCTCAATGAATAATCGAGATAAAATTGGCCGGGCCTGAGCCTCAGCCCCCCGGCACCAGCGACTGGATCGGGATCAGGTCCGGGCGGTATTCCTGCATCCCGCCGGCGATCCGCTCCTCGACGGCGTCGAGGAATTTTTCGGGATCGGTGATCGAGCACTGGCGCAGGTCCCAGAAGGCGTAGCGCCACCAGCGCACCGCCAGGTAGCGCTCGATCAGCGCGTCGGGGAAGCGCATCTTCACGACCCGGGCCGGGCTGCCGGCCACGATCGCGTAGGGCGGCACGTCCTTGGTCACCACCGCCATGGCGCCGATGATCGCCCCGTCGCCGATGGTGATGTCGGGCATCAGGAAGGCGCCGTGGCCGATATAGACGTCGTTGCCGATGCGCACGCGCTTGGGCCACAGGTAGGGGCCGCAGATCTCGTAATCCTCGGCGCGGGGATCGGCGCGGTCGAACACCGCGGAATGGTGCGTGTAGAACAGCGGCGAGGTCGAGCCGCAATGGACCGGGTGGCTGCCGCGCCCGACCTGCACGCTCTCGCCGATCGAGCAGTAGCGGGCGATGTCGGCGCCAAAGTAGTAGCCGCTCACCGCGTACGAGAACGCCCCCATGGTGAGGCAGTAGTCGATCCCCATCCACTTGATGCTGCACGGCGGCTCGAAGGTGCAGTCCTCCGGCAGGCCGAACGGGGCCGGATGCAGCACGGAGATGCCGCGCCGGAGCATCTCCTGCTTCATGTCCTCGTTGACGGAGATCATGCGGCGTCCTCGTCGAGTGGGTTCCTCGCCCCGGCCGGATCCAGGTCCAGGACGTAGTAGTCGCGCATCAGGTCGTCGTACTCGGCCGCCTGGATCGGCACCGAGAGTTCCCCGCCGGCCGAGATGTCGAGCGCCAGCAGCCGGTCGTTGAAGGCGGCCGGGTCGGTCGCCAGGGCGTAAGGCAGGACGTGGCCGTTCGGGTAGGCCCGCAGCCGGTCGCCCTGGGCGCCGAGGTCGAAGGCGACCACCGGCAGGCTGGTCCGCAGCCCCAGGGTCAAGGCGTAGGAATAGGTCTCGGGCCAGATCGCCGGCAGCAGGACCAAGTCGGCCGAGACCCGCCAGACGAGGTCGAGCGCCTCGTCGTCGCCGGTGTAGCGGCCGGTCTGGGTGACGCCAGCCCGTTCCAGGCCGCCCGCCAGCGCCGGATCCGAAAACCCCACGATCGCGAACCGCAGCGGCAGCTTGCGGTCCTGCGCGTCGGCGGCCAGGGCCTGCAGGAACAGCCCGCCCTTGGTGGCGCTGATCGCCCCCAGCACGGCGACCCGGCGCACCCGGCCCGGCCGCCGCAGGACGGTCGAGCGCACCCGCCGGTCGGCCTCGACATGCGGCCGCACCGTGATCGCCAGCTCCGGATACACCGTCCCGATCCGGCCCGCCGTGTCGGCCGACGGCGCAAACACCCGCGCCGCCCCGACCAAAAACCGCCCGAACGCGGCCTGGCGCTCCGCCGGGTCCGGCTCCTCGTAGCCGTCCGCGTCCGCGGCCAGGCAGTCCCGGCACACCGGCACCGGCGCCAGGCCGCAATAGCGCCCGTCCGGCATCACCAGGTGGTTGCGGTGGCACACCGGCGAGAAGTCGT
>NZ_JAKSYJ010000219.1 GCF_022829365.1 Methylobacterium sp. J-077
GCCGGCTCGCTCCCCCGAACTCAACCCCGTGGAGAACCTCTGGCAGTTCATGCGCGACAACTGGCTCGGCAACCGCGTCTTCAAATCCTACGCCGACATCCTCGACCACTGCTGCCACGCCTGGAACACCCTCATCGACCGACCTTGGCGCATCATCTCCATCGGACTGCGCGCCTGGGCTCATGGGTTCTGATCAATGAGGATCGATATAACACCTGAGTTGCAGGCTCGATTTCAGGATCGGGGCCTCACCGCTGAACGCTGCTCCAATGGTTTCAAGGTCAAGCGGTAGCGGCAGCTAACCACCGAGGCCGTGTGAGAACGCGGATCATCCAGGTTTTTGGGTGAACGCGCGGAGTAGCGTCGCAGAGCGAGGTAGCGGGCCTCAGGCTCGGATCGCTGCCATCAGCGGACCGACCCCGAAGATCTGGATCATTCGCTTCATGTTGTAGGCTAGAACCTGCAAGCTCATCTCGGTCCTGACCTTCGCCAAGGTTCGGGTCAGGAAGTGGGTGGCTCCCATCCAGGCCTTCAGGGTGCCGAACGGGTGCTCCACGGTCTGGCGACGGATCTTCATCGCGTCCGGCATCCGGTCGAGCCGCGCCTGCATCGCATCGAGCACGTCCTCGTGCACCCAGCGTTTGACCCGCCGCGTCTCTGCGGGCGTGCAGCGGGGCTTGAGCGCACAATTGAGACAGGCCGTCAGATTGCGATAGTGGTCCATCTCCTCGCCCTCGGCCCGGCGGTCGGACCGGGTCGTCCCCTTGGTCAGGTGCTGGCCGGCGGGACAGGTGTAGTGTTCCTGCTCGGCGTCGTAGACGAAGTCCTGTCCCGTGAAGAGGCCGCGCTTGGCGTGGCCCGAGGTCAGGGTCTTGGGCACGCACGGCAGCACGCCGGTGCCTTCACAGGCCAGCACCTGTTCCCCGTTGAGGTAGCCCCGGTCGGCCAGCACCGTGAGCGTGGCGCATCCCGTCGCGGCCTGCGCCAGGAGGCCCATCGGTGCGAGCTGCGCCCGGTCGCTGCCGACGTTGGTCACCGCATGGGGGGGCTCTGGGATACGACTGCAAGTCCGAACACGAGGGCGGTCACGACGGCCTGCTCGGCCGGCGCCCTGTCGCACCGCGACCCATCCCTACGGTCATCCCGCGTCTCTCGGAGCCGGAACCGTCCGTCGTGACCATCGAACTGACGTTCTCTCAGGCGCCCCGACCGCGGTTGGAGACCAGCCGCAGGCCAGGGCCGACCTGCGCTGCCAGTGCCGTGGCGACCTTGCGTTCGAGCTCGCCGTCCCGGAACGGCTTCAGGACGACTGAGTCTGAGCCGCTTGCCCCGGCCTCAGTCAGGGCCGTGGTGTCCGCGAATCCGGTAACGAACAGCACCGGCATTCCAGGCCAGCGCTTGCGGATCTCGATGGCGGCCTCGGCCCCGTTCATGCCCGGCATGGCGAAGTCGAGGATGACGAGGTCGACGCACGGGTCCGCCTCCAGGGCGGCCAGGGCCTGAAGCCCGGAGGCTGCCTCGCGCACGTCGTGCCCGGCCTCGGAGAGCCGGATCACGGTGACCTCCCGGACCTCCGCGTCGTCGTCAACGACCAGCAGCGTCGGACGGCTTCCCGGCGGATGCGTCAGGGCGCAGTCGACGGGCTTGGCCTTCTCAGCCGCCGCAGCGGCGTCGCCGACGACCCGGGGCAGGTAGACCTTGATCGAGGTGCCCTCGCCAAGCACCGTGTCGATGCGGATGCCGCCGCCGGACTGTTTGACGAACCCGAAGACCTGCGCGAGGCCGAGGCCCGAGCCCTTGCCGACCTCCTTGGTGGTGAAGAACGGCTCGAACACCCGGGCGAGCACGTCCGGCCGCATGCCCGACCCGGTGTCGCTTACCGCCACCATGACGTACTCGCCGGGCTGGGGCTGCTCGGGCCGGCTCGGGGCGCCGGTGACGGTGACGTTGGCCGTCTCGATGGTCAGCCGCCCGCCCACAGCCATCGCGTCCCGGGCATTGATGGCGAGGTTGAGGATGACGAGCTCGATCTGGGTCGCGTCGATCAGCGCCGGCCACAGGTCTGCCTGCAGCGTCGTCTCGATCTGGACCGCGCCGCCGATCGAGCTCTGCAGCAGGTCGCGCATCGAGGAGACCGTGTCGTTCAGGCCCACGGGCGTCGGTTCGAGCCGCTGTCGGCGGGAGAACGCGAGCAACTGTGCGGTGAGGCGGGCGCCGCGGTCGGCCGCCCCCCTCATCATCGCGAGGCGGCGTTTCGAGCGGTCGTCGGCGACGGCACGTTCCAGGAATTCGATGTTGCCCGCGATGACGGTGAGCAGGTTGTTGAAGTCGTGCGCCACGCCGCTGGTGAGTTGTCCGACAGCCTCCAGGCGCTGGTTCAGCCGCAGCGCCTCCTCGGCCCGTTCCCGCTCGCCGATCTGGCGAGTGAGTTCAGCATTGGTTTCGGCAAGTTCACGCGTCCGCTCGGCGATTCGCGTCTCCAGCGTCTCGTTCAGCGCCTGCAGGGCAGCCTCGACCGCCCGCTTCTCAGCCCGGCCGCGTGCCTCCGCCAGCGCCCGGACGATGGTGCGGGTCATCCGGTCGAGCCGTTGCTTGGTGACGTAGTCGGTGGCGCCGTTCTTGAGTGCCTCGACGGCGACGTCCTCCCCGAGTGTGCCCGAGCAGAAGATGAACGGGATGTCCGGGCACTGCTCCCGGGCGATGCCGAGCGCGCTGACGCCGTCGAAGGTCGGCAGCACGTAGTCGGCAAGGATGACGTCGTGGAGGCCGGGTTGGGCAGCGGCGGCGAAGGCGTCGCGCGTCATTACCCGCTCAATCACCACCGGGTGGTCGAGCTTCTCCAGTTCCGCCTCGATAAGTTCCGCGTCGAGATCGCTGTCCTCCAGGTGGAGGATACGCAGCGGGCCGGCGGCGGCCCCGATTATCCGTTCGATGGCCAGCCTCCCTTGTGGGGCGGCGGCTCGTTCAGGAGGGCCCAGAACACGCCGATGTCCTTGATCGCCGCGAAGAACTCCTCGAACCCGACCGGTTTCACCACGAACGCGTTCACCCCGAGGTCGTAGGAGCGGACCACGTCAGTCTCCTCTCGCGAGGAGGTCAGCATCACCACCGGGATGCCGCGAGTGGCCGGGTCGCCCTTTATCTTGGCAAGCACCTCCAGGCCGTCGACCTTGGGCAGCTTCAGGTCGAGCAGCACCACCGCCGGGTCCTGGACCTGACGTCCCTCGTACGGGCCGCGCCGGTAAACGAAGTCGAGGGCCTCCGCGCCGTCACGGCAGATCACGATCTCATTGGCGAGGTTGCTCGATTCCAGCGCGGCGAGCGTCAACTCGATGTCGTTCGGGTTGTCCTCGACGAGGAGGAACGGCTTCAGTCCGGCCATGTCAGTGCGCCTCCTCCCGGAGCGGTAGCGTGAAGTAGAAGGTGGCACCGTTGCCCAGCTCGCCCTCGGCCCAGGTCCGGCCGCCGTGACGTTCGACGATGCGCCGGACGTTGGCCAGCCCGATGCCCGTGCCCTCGAACTCCTCGACCCGGTGCAGGCGCTGGAACACGCCGAACAGCTTGTCGACGTAGGCCATGTCGAAACCGGCGCCGTTGTCGCGCACGAAAAACACCGCCTCGCCGTCCTTCGGGGGAAGCCTTCCCATTGCGATTACGGCTTCGGGCTTGCCGCGGGTGTACTTCACCGCGTTCGAGAGCAGGTTCTCAATCACAAGCCGCAGCATGACCGGGTCGGCGAAGGCGCGCCCGAGCGGCTCGATCTCCCAGCGCACCGTCCGGTCCGCCGGGACGTCGCGCAGGACCTTGCGCCGGACCTCCTCGACTAGGGCGTTCATGTCGCCCGAGATCTTGTTCAAGGCGTTGCGGCCCATCTGCGAGAACGCGAGCAGGTTGTCGACCAGGGTCCCGGCCGAGAAGGCCGCCTCGATAATGGTGTCGACGTAGTGCCGGCCCTTGTCGGTGAGGTTGGCGCCCTCGCGGGTCTTGAGCAGGTTGGAGTACCCGACGATGTGTCGGAACGGAGCGCGCAGATCGTGGCTCACCGAGTACGAGAACGCCTCAAGCTCCTTGTTCGAGCGTTGCAGCTCCTCACTCATCGCCGCGAGTTCCTCGGCCCGGCGCAGCACGATACCGAGCACCGAGGAACGCAGGTCCTTGGCCGCCTCGACCTCGGCAGCGGACCAAGGCAGGGAGCGGCCCTGGACGGTCTCCTTCCAGATCTCGAAGGATTTCCGCGGGTGGAGGCGGTCTGGACCGCCCTTGGGGTCGGGCAACGCCGGCTTCACCGGGTTACCGCCCCACTTTACGGTGCGCACCACCTCCGGCCTGAACCAGAGGATATAGCTCGCGTACTTCTTCGAGACCGAGATCGCCAGGAGGCCACTCGCCCTGTCCGTAAGGGTGGCGGCCTCGGGGATGGTTTCCGAGAGGGCCTCGGACACGAAGACCTCGTCCGTCTCGCAGCGCGCCGACAGCCACGCGTACAGGGCGCGCACCTCGGCCTCGCCCGGCGTCGCACCGAGGAGCCGGCACCGGTCGGCGGTGACTACGGCGGCCCCGGCGGCGTTCACCAGGGCCAGGACGTCGTCGGGGTGCTTGAGCAGGCCGTCGACGAAGCTATCCTCCTCGGCCATGAAACCGAGCAGGCGCGCCTGGATCGCACCAAGCGCCAGGCGCTGCTCGGCCTGGGCACCGCGCTCGCGCGCCGAGAGCTGCAGGGCGAAGATCTGGGCGACCACGTCGCAGGCGTTGCGGGCGTGGAGCGGGACGCGCTTGGGCTCGGCGTTGTGGCAGGAGATCAGGCCCCAGAGCGCGCCGTCGACAAGGATCGACACTGACATCGACGCCATCGTGCCCATGTTGCGCATGTACTCGACGTGGACCGGCGAGACCGAGCGCAGCACCGATTGGCTGAGGTCGAGCGCCTTGCCGGCCGGCGTGGTCGCGGGCCAGATCGGGATGGGGACGTAGCCGGCGTCCGGGATGATGCGCAGGCGGTTGCGGCGGTAGAGCTCGCGCGCCTGGGCGGGGATGTCCGAGGCCGGGAAGCGCAGGTCGAGGTAGGACGGCAGCACGCCGTTGCCGTCCTCGGCGAGCACGGTGCCGTGCCAGTCCCGGTTGAACCGGTAGACCAGCGCCCGGTCGAGGCCGGTGACCTGGCGTATGTCCTCGGCGACGAGTTGGCAGAGATCCTCGACGGTGCGGGCGGTCTGCAGGCGCTCCACGAAGGTGCGCAGACGCGGCGTGAGCACGTCCAGGCCGACGCCCATCGTGGAGGGGTCGATCTCCTCAAGCTCCAGCACCACGAGGTCGTCGACCCGGTGCGCCGCGACCTCGTAGGTCAGCCGGGCCGCGTCGGCGGTCAGGGTCACCGTGCAGAGGTAGGAGGCCCCGGCCAGCGGACCGGCCTCGTCGAGATGGCGGCGGACGATGGCGGCGAGATGGGGGAATGCCACGTCCAGGGTGGCGCCGACCACTGCGGGGGCGGGTGCGTTGGCACTCGCCTGGACGATCATCAGGGTCCGGGCTTCGAGGGCGAGGAGGAACCCGTGCGGCTGGACGCTGCCGACGACGTGGATCGGCTCCCGGTCGCAAGAGGTTAGGTCGAGGTTCGGGGCCGCGTCGCTACCTTGGTGCAAGCCGGGGGTCTCCATCGGTCCGGGCCGGCCAAGGGTCATGACGTGGAATAGCAGCGCTCGGCCATCGCGAGAATAGTGAGAATGCACCGGTATCGGCGTGACCCACTAATGCAAGGTGGTCCGAAGGACGGGAGCCGCAATACCCTCGTGCGCAAACGTCCCCGCGGCATGCACGCATGCCCGTTGCCTCGTGTAGACCTGCCTCCACCTTCATCGAATGGCGGGGAATGGGTACTGGATCGGGCCTCGTCGCTTGACCGAGATGGCCACTCGTCCCGCCCACCAGACTGTGGCAGGGCGGTTCGGCGGGCAACCATGTCGGGCCGAGGGGACTTGAGCGAGCATGAGCCAGGAACCCCGGGACGGTACGCACCACGCCCTCGTCGTCGACGACGACGCCCTGATCCTGATGGAGGCGACCGACATCCTGGAGGATGCCGGCTTCGAGGTTCTGGAGGCGATGAACGTCGCCCAGGCGCTCCAGGTGCTCGACAAGAACCACGACCGCGTCCAGTTGCTCTTCACCGACGTGCACATGCCCGGGGACGCGGACGGCTTCGCGCTGGCGCGGCAGGTGTCCGAGCGCTGGCCGCACATTGCGGTCGTGGTCGCATCCGGCCAGGCCGAGCCGGGCCCGGGCGACCTGCCGGACGGGGCGACCTTCATCGCCAAGCCGTTCAGCGCGGAGATCGTCCGACACCACGTACGCAGGACGCTGCCCGACGAGAAGCACCCCCAGCCCTTGAGGAGCGGGAACGGCGCTCGAAGCTGAGCGTATCGACACGGACGGCGAGGGTCACGGACCCGAACAACATCGAGCGAGCAGCAACCGGGAAGAACGATACGGTACCGAGCGTCCCGGACGGTCCGCACCTGCGAACCATCGCCATGCCGCGCGACACGAATGCGGCAGGATTGCGCGATGTGCTTCGAATGACGCCGGCCGGGCGCCCTATTCCGCAGCCGGCCTGCGACGCCGCCGTTTCGATGCCGCCTTGCGCAGGATGCGCGACAGGGCCTCGACCGAGTACGGCTTCTGCAGGAGCTCGAAGCCGTGGTCGCTCTCCTGCGCGAGGACGTGGCTGTAGCCGCTGGTGAGAACCACCGGCAGGCTGGGATGGAGACGAGCGATCTCGCGTGCGAGCTCGACCCCGTTCATGCCAGGCATGATCACGTCCGAGAATACCACGTCGTAGGTGTCGGGCTTAACGGCCAGGGCCGCCAGGGCCTCGTCGGCGTTCTCGACCCAGTGCGTGCCGTAGCCGAGTTCCTGGAGGGTCTGGGTCGAGAAGGTGCCGACGTCGCGGTTGTCCTCGACCACCAGGACGCAGGTGCCACGACCGTTGACGATGGCGACCTCGTCCGCGGCCTGCTCGACCCGTACGGTGCCTGCGGCGACGCGCGGGAGGTAGAGCGCGAAGGTGGTGCCGCGTCCGACCTCGCTCTCGACCAAGACTTCGCCGCCCGATTGCTTGGCGAAGCCGAACACCTGGCTGAGACCAAGGCCGGTGCCCTGCCCAACGCCCTTGGTCGTGAAGAACGGCTCGAAGATCCGGTCGACCTGATCGGCCGCGATGCCGGAACCAGTGTCGGTCAGCGCGATCCTGACGAATTCCCCGACCTGTGCGGGATGCGAGCGCAACGCGGGCACGACCTCCACGGCGTCGACCGCGATGTCGAGCCGGCCCTCGCCGTCCATCGCGTCACGGGCGTTGACCGCCATGTTCACCAGGGCGGTGTCGAACTGGCTCGGGTCGGCGCTGACGTGCCATGGCTCGTCGCCGACGTTGATCGACACCGCGATCCGGGCGCCGGTGAGGGTGCCGACCATCTCGCCGATGGCCCTCACGCTCCGGCCGACGTCGAACACCTCCGGCCGTAACGCCTGGCGCCGAGCGAAGGCCAGGAGCTGGCCCGTGAGCTTGGCGGCCCGGTCGACCGTGTCGGAGATCGCGCCGATGTACCGGCCCCGCCGTTCCGCGGAGAGGTCGGGGCGCTTGAGCAGGTCGGTCGACGACTTGATCACGGTCAGCAGGTTGTTGAAGTCGTGCGCGACGCCCCCGGTCAACTGCCCGACGGCCTCCAGCTTCTGCGACTGCCGCAGGGCCTCCTCGGCCTGGAGCAGGCTGGCGGCGCGCTCCTTCTCCCGGGTGACGTCGCGGGAGACGCAGTACAGCATCCCCTCGACCGGGACGGCCGTCCAGGACAGCGTGCGGTAGCCGCCGTCCCGCGCCCGGAAGCGGTTCTCGAACGCGAGCGTCAGGCCGCCGGCGGCGAGCCGGGCGACCTCGGCGCGCGTCCTCTCCCGGTCGTCGGGGTGTTCGAGCCACTCGGACGTCTTCCCGATGATCTCGTGCCGCTCCCACCCCAGGATCGAATGCCAGGCCGGGTTGATGCTGACCCAGACACCGTTCGCGTCGGCGACGCCGAGCATGTCCTGGCTCACCTGCCAGATCCGGTCGCGCTCCTTGGTGCGCTCGGCGACCTGGGCTGCCAGGGTCTCGTTCAACGCCCGCAGAGCGCCCTGCGCGCGCACGCGCTCGACGGCGTCCCAGATCCGCGCCGCGACCTCCTCGACCAGCGAGACCTCGTCCGCCGTCCAGGCCCGCGGCTCGCGCTGGTTCACGTAGACGACCGAGCGCAAGCGTCCCTCGTGGACCTGGGGGACGGCGACGATGGCGGCGATGCCGAAGCCGCCCATCCCCAGGCCGGCGGTATCCGGATCGGCCTCGACGTCGGCATAGACCGACGTGTGGCCTGCCTTGAGGTTGGCGATGTTGCCGGGTCCGAACGCGTCGAGCGGGTAGGTGTCGGCCAGCGTCGTGACGCCGTCGACGTATTCGGTGCCGAGGGTGACGGACAGGCCGTCTTCCCCGACGAAGCCGTAGCCGACCCGGCTGGCACCGAGGTGGCGCCCGAGTGCATCCACCGCCGCCTGCATCCGGCCACGCGGACCGCCCTGTTCGCGCAACGTGTCGGTCAGGTCGAGCAGGAAGCGCTGGCGCTTCTCGGCGGCGTGCCGTTCGGCGACGCGCCGCTCTAATTCCGCGTTCATCTCCCGGAGGCGACGCTCGTCCTGCCGGCGGTCGGTGACGTCGGAGACCGTGAGCACGGCACCCATGAGCTCGCCGCCGCCGAACATGGGCGCGTTCGTGCAGATCACCTCAATGGGCGTTCCGTCACGGCGGAAGAAGGTACCGTCGCGCCGGCGAAGGGTCTCGCCCTTCCGGATGGCGTGCACGAAGGCGCATTCGGAAGCGGGGAACGGGCTTCCGTCGGGATGGTGGTGGTGGGCGGCCTCGTGGAGGTCCTGCCCGAGCAGGCTTCCGTCCTCCCAACCCAGCAGGGCGTGTGCGGCCACGTTGGCGAAAGTGACGATTCCGTCGAGGTCGAGCTGGAACACCGCCTCGCTGACGTGGTCCGTCACGGTCCGCAGCAGGTCGGTCTGCCGCTGCAGCGCCTCCGCCGCCAAACGCTGGCTGGTCCTGTCCCGAAGGATCTTGAGGTAGCCGACGTGGCCGCCGTCGTCGGCGTGCAGCGGCATCATCTCGCCGAGCGCGAAGAACTGCGAGCCGTCCTTGCGCACGTGCCAGCGCTCGTCGTTGCCCCGACCTTCCTGGCGTGCGCTCCTCATCTCGCGCTCTGGGACGCCCGCTCCGGCGTCCTCCCCGGTGAAAAATACCCGGGCGGGCTTGCCGCACATCTCGGCCTCGGACCAGCCGAGGATTGCCTCGGCCCCGGCGCTCCAGCCGGTGACGAGACCGTCGAGGTCCATGGTCACCATGGCGTAGTCGATGGCGCTGTCGAGGATCTGGCGATGCCGGGTGTCCCGCTCCCGGGCGCTTCGAAGGGCGTCGTCCCGGGCGGCCATCGACCGCCGCAACTCCATCTGCGCCATGACTTGGCGTGAGAGGGCTTCGAGGGCTTCCCCTTGCTCCGGCGTCAGTCCCTCGGGCCGGGGCTCCCGGTCGATCACGCACAGCGTTCCGAGCGCGACGCCCTCGGGCGTCTCCAGCCGGGCGCCGGCATAGAACCGGAGGTGGGGCTCCCCGGTGACCAGTGCGTTGTCCCGGGTGCGCGGGTCGACGGTCAGGTCCGGGATCACCAGCAGTCCCTGTCGCGCCAGGGCGTGCGCGCAGACCGATTGCGACAGCGGGGTCTGGCAGTGGTCGAACCCGACGCGGGCCTTGAACCACTGCCGGTCGGCGGCCACCAGGCTGACCAGCGCCACCGGCGTCGCGCAGATCCGGGAGGCGAGCAGGACGATGTCGTCGAAGCCCCGCTCGGCCGACGTGTCGAGGATGCCGTAGCCGTCGAGGGCCGCGAGCCGGCCCGGATCGCGGGCGGCGCCCTCAGGCGCGGTCATGGGCAACCTCGGCGTTCGCCGCCCCGCGCGGGACCGTCGACGCCTCCCGCTCGATCAACAGACGGAGCGCCGTCCTGACGACCTCGCTGATCGAGGTGTACTCGCCCCTGGCGACCTGGGCCTCGACGTACGCGATCAGCGGTTCGGTCAGGGCGATGTGTCGGGAATACTTGGCGGCCATCCAGAGCCCGTAGCATCTCCCGGAATGGGTGTCGCAGTCGCGACACTCATTCCGGGTAGACGCGTCGCCGCAGCTCGGGATGGCGGACGTCCTCGACTGCCAGGTCGGCACCGTGAAGAGCCGCTTGAGCCGGGCGCGCAAGCGTCTCGCCGCGACCTTGGGCCTGTTGATCTCAGCTCCAATGTTGTGATCTGAAGCTCAAAATTCTGGCCCCAAATTACCTGAAGTTGAGCGAGGCCGTATTATTTTTAATGCGGCCTCGCTTACGTTTCCGAACTGGTTTGGCCACCTACCTCTTAATTACGTTCCATTCAAACCATCGATGTTCTGGAAGGGACTCCCGTTTTTTCCGGCAGGGCACGGGAAACGGCTCGGGAAATCGCCGATTTTCATGCCGACCGAGGGCCAGTTGAATCCCAATTTAAGATACGACCGCGTCGCCGCCCCGCGCCGGCCTGGGCGTGCTGGAGCCTGTGCGGTCGGGCGGCATTGACGATGTCTACGACGGCCCAGCGTCAAGGCATGTCGCCGGTCAGGAGGAGGTGTCGAACGTCGTCGCCGACTTGGTTGACGGCGCCGATCCGCTCGATAAGTTGGGCCGGCCGACTTCCGCGCAGGCCGGCCAGCGTCAGCCGCCCGTCGCGGACGTAGGTATACGTGCCGCTGACCGCGAAGGCCGAGGTATAGGCGACATGCTCGGCCAGTCCCGAACTCGCGATCCCGTAAGCGTCGGACGTATAGAAGGTCCGCCGCTTCAGGGGCGAGGCAAACGCGATCTCCATGACCGCCACCAGACGCCGCTCATCGGGCACCGCGTGATTCACGTTCGGGGCAGGCGGGGCCGGCTCAGCGTTGTCGTAGGGCTCGGGTAGGTGAAGCCGTACCTTCAGGACGACGGGCTCGGCTGCCAGCGAACGTGCCAGCGCGGTTATGCGCTCGCCGAACGCCGACGCGTCACGGTGCGCGGCGCCGAGGTGGACCTCGATCCTGTCGAGGCCGTCGTCGCCGTTTGGTGACGACTCCTCCACCCGGTCTAACAGGGTTGTAGAGCCACGCGGCAACGCATAGGCCACCGTGGCGGCGAACATGTTCTGCTCATCGGCGAACAAGATAGGGCAGGCCTCGTCGAAGGCTGCTTGGTCCTCTGCGCTTCGGAACCCGATCTCGACGCCCCCATCCAGCTCGTAGTCCGGGAACGGCCGAATGCCCCCGACCACCGGCCACAGGTGTGCGTCCTGCTCTCGGTCGAAATGCCTCTGGACGTACCACCCGAGCCCGGGAATACGCGCGCACAGGGGGCCGTGCACGTCGCGCCAGTAGGTCGCGAATAACTCGTGCGGCACGCGGGGACGTCTCAGCACGGTGGTGTAGGTGTTGATCGCGATGGCCGCATCGCGTTCGGAATGGTCGATGGGCGCGGTGGGATTGGTCATGTTCGATCCTCGAAAGGGGGGTTGAGGTATCATGAGCCCGCGAAGCGCCCTCGTCTCGGCCGTGGCCCGGGCCGCGTTTTTGCCGGGATGGTTCGGAAGTCGTCCCGGACGGTGTCGCGGATCGCATTGGGATGCCCGGCCAAGTCGAGGGGACGTTGGGACAGCGCCACGAGTTCGGAGGAGACAAGAGAGACCGCTACCTTGCCGAAGTAGTTTCTGTGGAGCAGGGGCACTTGCAAGAGGAAGCTGTCGCCGAGAAGATGGGTCTTCGCCTGCCCCGCCAGTGTGGTCAGCGTCGCGGATTTCCCGCCGACCAGTTCGTGGGCAGCCTCGGCGGGGCGCGACAAGGCGGAGATGACCTTTTTGGCCGGTTCCGCTCGGCCTGTGGCGACGGCCAACAGCTTGAGCTGCCGCAGGAACTCCTTAGAGCTGTTCCCGCCTATGTAGCGACGGCCAAGTCATTTTCGTAACCGGCAGCTGTGAGGCAGTTGCGGCACTCGTCTGAGGTAAGCCGGTGAAGGCTTCGCGGATGGTTGCCCAGAGGTCGGGCACGGTGCGGGCGGCAGCAGTCCTGAGCATCTGCTTCAGCTTGGCGAAGATCTGCTCGATGGGATTGAAGTCGGGACTGTAGGGCGGAAGGTAGAGGACCCGGGCACCCACCGCCTCGATCGCCTCGCGCACGCCAGCGACCTTGTGGGCCTGCAGGTTGTCGAGGATCACGGTGTCGCCGGCTTGCAGCACCGGGACGAGGTTGTCGGCGACGTAACTGCGGAAGCGCTGGCCGTTCGTGGCGCCATCCATGAGGCTGAGGGCGCACAGGCCGGTGGTGCGCAGCGCCGCGGTGACGGTCGTGGTCTTGTAATGCCCCTGCGGCACGAGCAGCCGGCAGCGCTCGCCGCGGGGGGCGCGTCCGTCGCGGCGGGCCATGTTGGTGGCGGCCGCGGTCTCGTCGAGGAAGACCAGCGTGTCGGGGTCGAGATTGGGCATGGCATCGAACCAGGCTTGGCGCTCGGCTTTCACATCCGCGCGCTCCTGCTCAGCCGCGTAGACAGCCCCTTTTTACGGCTGATGCCGTGGCGGGCGAAGAAGCGCGACAGCCCGCTCGTGCTGGTCGTCACGCCCCGCGCGGCCAGGACATCGCGCAACTCGCGCAGAAAGATCTCGGGCCGGGCCTCGTAGGTGGACAGGATCAGATCGGCCTGCGCTTCGATGCCCGAGAGGCGGTCGCCGCTGTGCGTGGGGTTGGGCGCGACGTGACCTTCCTGCGCGAACCGGGCCGACCATCGGCTTGCACTCGACACGCTCACATCAAACCGGGCCGCCGCTCGATGGAAAGACGCGCCCTCGGTCACGGCCGCTACAACGCGCTCGCGCAGATCGACTGATAAAGGTGATGGCATTGCCGGCTCCTT
>NZ_JAKSYJ010000223.1 GCF_022829365.1 Methylobacterium sp. J-077
TCGAGCCGGTGTTCGGGCAGATCAAGCAGGCCCGAGGCTTCCGACAGTTCCTGATGAGAGGGCTCGATCAGGTCCGAGGCGAGTGGGCGATGATCTGCACGGCCCACAACCTGCTGAAGCTGGCACAGGCAGGCCGCTGAGCCCGCTGATCCGCCCCATCGGCTCCTGTCTCGCCCCCCTCTACCCGGCTTCCAACCTCGTTACTCGGACGGGCTCCTAGCGCAGCTGTCGCACAGCCCGCGGGCGCTGATCGGCGCACTGGATCGTGAGCGATCCGGACCGCTGATGGCAGCGATGGACGCGTGCAGCGCGCGCTGGGGCCGGGGCGCGGTGGTGCCGGCGCGGGCGGGGTTGGTGAGCCGGCGGGACTGGACCACGAAGTTCGAGATGCGCACGCCGCGCTACACGACGCAGTTGGGGAGCTGCCGGTGGCGCAGGCGTGATGGCCGCGCCGTTGAACTTCGGCTGGCCCGATTGGGGTAGATTTCTGCCACTCCGCATGATCCTGCCGATAACGGACAGTTTGTTTTAGGTCACGCAATACACGAAATCCGACGTCGCAGCATTCCTACTATAGATGTCTGGAATACACATGTTGCTGACGTTTGAAGAGACGGCAGTATTTTCCGACACGTCTGCAGCGACTTGCAACCATCAACATGGATGGTCAGTGATCGCCGAGAAAACAATTCTTACGCCTTCAAATCACGCCCGACGATAAAGCTTCATGCGCCGACGGTCTTGCTGCACGCCGATTTTTGCCCTAGCGATTTGGCCAACGTGTTGAATTTTTAGAAAATTTTGACGAATTTCTCAAATAGATATGGCATTAATTTCAATAAAGTCCGTCGATAAATCTTACGCTGGTCGATCAGGATTGGTCCCCGTTCTCACGGAGGTCAATCTAGAAATCCAGCATGGAGATCTCTGTGCCCTGATGGGGGCCTCCGGGTCCGGCAAGACCACGCTGATGAACCTGATTGGCCTACTGGACCGCCCGAGTCACGGCGAGATTCACCTGGATGGCGTGCCGACGGCATACCTGCGCGACGACGATTTGGCCGTCCTGCGCAACCGCCGGATCGGCTTCGTCTTCCAGGCGTTCCACCTGCTGCCCCGCCTGCCGGCTTTGGACAATGTCGCCCTCCCGCTCCTGTATCGCGGCCTCGGAAAGCGCCTGCGCAGGGCGCGCGCAGCGGAGGCGCTGCACAAGGTTGGGCTCGCGGACCGCGCATCCCATCGGCCGGACGAGCTGTCCGGCGGCCAGCGTCAGCGCGTCGCGATCGCGCGGGCGCTCGTCGGCGGGCCGACGCTGCTGCTGGCCGACGAGCCGACCGGCAACCTCGACAGCCGGGCCGCCGACGACATCATGGCTCTGTTCCTCGCCCTCAACCGGGATCTCGGCGTCACCATCCTGATCGTGACCCACGATCCTGCCGTGGCAGCGCGCTGCCCGCGCCGCATCGTCATGCGCGACGGCCGGGTTCTCGACGACACGGGCGCCCTGCCCGCATGACCGCCATGGGCCAGGCGCGGCTGCGCGAGGTCGTCCGCGAAGGGGCCGGCAATCTCCGAGCCCTCGGAGCGCGTGCCCTGCTGGCGCTCACCGGCATCGCCGTCGGCACTGCCGCGGTGATCGCGATCCTGCAGGTCGGCCACAATGCCCGCGCCGAGGCGATGCGGCAGTTCGAGGCGCTCGGCACCGACCTCATGAGCCTCACCCCGCGCGGCGACAACCACGATGTCCCGAACCTGCCGCCCGAGGCGATGCGCACCCTGCCCGCGCGCCGGCTCGGCCTGTCCGAGGCCATCCCGATCGTCTCCGGCAGCGCCTCGCTGCGCGTTGGACGCGCTTCGCTCTACACCGCCCTGATCGCGGCCGACGCGGCGCTCTACGGCTTCCTCAAGGCCCCCGTCGTGGCGGGGCGCCCGACCTCGGATCTCGACGCCGCCGCGCCCTTCGTGGTCCTGGGGGCCGACGTGGCCCGGGATGCGGCCGCCTCCGGACGACCCGTCCGCATCGGCGATCCCGTGACGGTGAACGATCAGGTGCTGACCGTGATCGGCATCCTCGGGCCGGCGTTCCGGAGCCCGCTGCTGGGCCTCGACCTGAACCGGTCGGCGGTGATCCCGTTCCAGGCCGCGCGGCGGCTGATGCCGGACGCGAAGATCACCACCGTGGCGGCGCGCCTCGCCCCGGGCGCGGACGACCGGGCGACGGCGCAGCGCGTGACCGACTATTGTCGCCTGCTGCTCCGCACCGGCGGCGTCGACGTCCAGACCGCCCGGCAACTGATCGACGGGCTGGAGAAGCAGATGCGGATCTACGCCCTGCTGCTCGTCGGCATCGGCACCACGTCGCTGGTGGTCGGCGGGGTCGGCGTCATGAACGTGATGCTGATGAGCCTGATGGAGCGGCGGCGCGAGATCGGCCTGCGCCGGGCGATCGGGGCCCGCCGCCGCGACATCACCGCCCTGTTCCTCACCGAGGCGCTGCTCCTTTCGGCTGTCGGCTCCCTGCTGGGGACGGGCCTCGGCACCCTCGCCGGCTGGATGTTTGCGCGCGCGTCGGGCTGGCCGTTCCTGCCCGCACCGCTAGCGCTGCCGCTCGGCGCCGGCATGGCGGCGACGGTCGGCCTGTTCTTCGGCCTCTATCCCGCCCTGAAGGCCGCCCGGCTCGATCCGATCGCCGCCCTGCGCGCGGAGTGAGGCGGAGGCTGGGCAGGCGCCTCGGCGCGCGCCGGAACAGGGCGCGCCGAAGTGAAAACGCGCCCCTTCGAAGATCTGGATAGATAATTTTCTTGAATGCTTCGAAATTTCGAAGCTGTGTAGGGCTACGCTGGCAGTTGTCGGGCGCCGATCGAACCTCAGCGACGGTTTTATTCAGATACAACTGTCTGTTGGTTGACCTCAGATCGCAAGTTTGTTCTGCTCGATGGGCTGGAGCATGACGCCCGGCGCCGAAGGTCTGCGGGATCCCGCGACCTCGCCCGATCGACGAGGCGATGCAGCCTCCACGATCCTGCGCAGATCAGCTGATCGCCTGTCTATGGAAGCCGACCGGCTGCCGATGTTCAAGCAGAATGATTCCGCATAGAGATTAGGGGGATTCGAACATGCGCGCTTTGATGGTTGGTGCGGTTGGTGTGTTGGGCGCTCTTTGTCTGAGCAGCTCGGCCATGGCTCAGAGCAGAAACAAAATTACTATAAATTTGTATAATAAAGCCGACCATTCTTTCGGCCTCCATGATGTGGCTTCATCGCCTTCGGCCAAGAGCTGGAATTGGAGTCCGGAGACAGTCAGACCCGGCGGCACAGGCATTTTCAGTGGATATTGGGACGACAATCAAGGACAATCCGTTACTGTTGAAGTTCAAGGAATGACGCCAGGTCCATACGGATGTCTCGTTTCATGTGCGGTTACCGTCAATATGCCGCTGTACGAAGCAACGTCAGACGGACTGAAGTGCCCAACAGATGTATCAAAAGTTAAATATAGCTTTAGAACAACTAGTAATAATAATGTGTGCGGAAATGTGACATGCAAGGTCGATCCGGACCATGGTGGTTGGCCGACGCTCGATCAAAACTGTAATTATACTTTAAATACTAAATTTACGAACCCTAATCGCTTGGGACAAGAGGACTAATACTCGTCAGGCATTTGGATTGGGGGACTTGGTGATATCGATAAACGACCAGTTTTCTGATTCATTGTGTTATCAAGTCCTTCCCCGGGCTACCGAAAAATCAACATCGAGTTCAGCCGTAGATTCGAGCTAGCTTGAGGTTGCGGCAGACCATCGTTGCACATCTTCTAAATCTGCATCCGCTGAAAAATTTAAATCTATGACACTTTTACGATTGAATAAAAACTACCTGCGGTAAAGAAACGTCTTTGTAAATAAAAAATAAAATACCAACATATAATAGTACAGATCAAAAAATTACGATTCCTCGAATCGATAGGAGCGTGACGTGACATCTGTAGTTTCTTCCTCCTCGGCGGCGCTGAAGGTTCTGCAAACGCAGGCACCGTCGCACGCGGTATCCGGGCAGAACGAGCAGGATCCGCTCAAGAATTTCCTCGATCCGCGGTCTGTCCTGGCGCTGGCCCCTCAATCGCTCGATGCCCTGTTGAAGCTCAGAACCGAGCTTCGCAGGGATCCGGTGCAGCAACCGCAGGCCCTAAAGGACGTGTCTCTGACACCCCATGCCGGCACGCGACGTCAATCGGGTATGCTGGCCTGGGAGAACGAAGGCACAACCGTGGAGACTTCGAACCTGGACATATGGACCGAGCGGATGGAGCGCCTGAAGGCGCGCACATCGGAGCCCCTGAACAGCCCGCTGATGCCTTGGAACTCAGCCGATGTCCTTCAGCAATTGAGAGACTTGGACAGACATGCCGGCCATTCGGACGCGCGCAAGCGTGCGTTTTTCGCGAGCGATGCGGCAATCTATAAAGGCATGGCCGAGACGCCGCCGGAGGACGTGGCGCAGATCAAGTCCCTGGGCGGCGAGATCTGGTACAACGACAAGCAGTTCTACGATCGGCCGAGCGACAAGGAATTCTTCCGGGACATCAAGAACCTTGCCTTGTATGGCGGAAACCTGGACCAGCCAATCGATCCGTCCGACGAGTTGTCTCAGGCGCTCCTGAAAGGCACGGCGCAGATGATCCGCGGCTCAAACATCCCTGAGTATCACGTGCACTCCGCCTCGTACACCATGTATGCGTACAGCTCTGCTGCCGGTCAATACAAATGGATCGGTGGATGGGGCGGCGGCGGTGAAAGCAATTCACATGATATCCTTGAGGGCCTCATTAAGAAAAACCCCACTATGCACGTGGCTGTGCTGGGCGCCGATAACGATATTGCTTTCGTCCTGTATCCAAAGAGTGGTTCCGCCACCCCGACTGTGACGGCCGCCGCCCAGGGCAGCGCCACTGGGACTGGCACGTCCCCCGGGGCTACACCTGCACGCTAGGGATTTGATGCACGTCTCTGGTCGCCGGGCACAGATCCACTTGCAGCTTGGCGGAGAAGGCTCAACCGGGCATGCGTGTCCCGATCACGATCCGACGACGAAGACCGCTCGACCCCACAGGAGCGCAACATGGTATCCGCAGTTTCTTCATCTTCGGCGGCGCTAACGGTCCTACAGACGCAGGCGCCGGGGCAAGTGGCATCCGGGCGGCGGGACCAAGATCCGCTCCGAGCCTTCCTCGATCCGCGGTCGGTTCATGCGCTGGCGCCCCAATCGCTCGATGCGCTGCTGAAGCTGAGGAGCGAGCTTCGCGGGGACCACGCGCATGGACCACAGGCTCATCAACTGCAGCAGGACGTGCATTCGGCCTCCGGCGCGGGTACGCCGGGACAATCGGGCATGTTGGCGGTGTGGGCGAACGCGCCAAAAGTGCATATGCAGTCGCGATTAGACTTCATAACCGAGCGATGGGAGAGCATGAAGGCCCACGCGACGGTACCTTTGAACAGCCCGCTGATGCCGTGGAACTCACCCGATGTCGTTCAGCAACTGAAGGACATGGACAAATATGGCGACGAATCAGACGCGCCATATCGAGCATATATAGGAAATGACTCCGCTATCCACAAAGCGATGGACGAGACACCGGCGGAAGACGTCGCGCGGATCAAGTCTATGGGTGGAGAGATCTGGTACGAGAGCAGCCACCTGCGCGAACGACCGAGCGATAAGGATTTTTTTCGGAACATCAGGAACTATGTTTTGTATGGTCTGAACTTCGACCAGCCGATCGATCCGTCCAACGAGAGGTCTCAGGCCTTCCTGAACGGCACGGCTCAGATGATCCGCGGCTCTAGTATAACAGAATTTTATAGTAACTCCTTCGAATATACGATGTATGCATACAACGCCGATGCCAAGCAGTATAAATGGGTCGGCGGGTGGGATCGAAATGAAAATAATATACGTCAGATTGTTGAAGATCTTGGGAAGAAAAATCCCACTATGAAAGTGACATGGATGGCAGAAGATGACGATGTGGCGTTCATCCTGTACCCAAAAACTGCTTCCGTCACCCCGGCCGCGACGGCCGCCGCCGAGAGCAGCGCCGCCGGGACTGGAACGAACCAGACGGCTGCTGCCGCACGCTAAGGACCGATGCGCGCTTTGAGCCGCAGCAGCGCGAACCCAGCCGCTGCCCTGCGATCTGGCTAGCGCCATGTCACATCGGAAGCGATTCGCGGCCGCCGCGATCTGCGTCGTCGCGGCGATCGGGGCAGCCCACAAGTCTCGTGCCGCCCACCGGCCCTCCAAGCCGCCCCGGTCGGCCGCGCCGCCGTCGCCGATCTCCGCCAACCCTGATAGGAAGGCGAAAGCCGGGAGCGAGGCCGGCATTCCCCTCAGCCTGACGGACGCCGTGTCCCTGGCCCTGCGCGACAACCGCACCATCCGCGGCGCCTATATCGACCGCATCACCCAGAAATTCAGCCTGCGCGTCGCCGAGGACGGATTCATGCCGCATCTCGGCCTCTCCGGCGGCGCGGTGCGCCAGACGATCGCCGGGATCACCACCACCAGCCTCGATGTCACGCCGGGCGTCACCGCGCTCCTGCCCACGGGCGCCACCGTCGCTTTCTCCTGGGCCAACCACGCGAGCGAGGTCGCCGGCATCCGGACGCGCAGCACCGGCGGCGTTCTGTCGATCAATCAGCCGCTCCTGCGCGGCGGCGGCGTCGACGTGACCCTGGCGCCGATCCGCTCGGCCCGGCTCAGCGAACAGGGGAACCGGTTGCGGCTCAGGGCGACCGTATCGGAGACGATCGGGCAGGTGATCTACGCCTATCGCGATCTGCTGCGCGCCCAGAAGGCCATGGTGCTCGCCCAGGCTGCCGTACGCCGCGCCGAGGAGATCCTCGACATCAACCGGGCCCTGATCGAGGCCGGACGGATGCCCGCGGTCGAGATCGTCCAGTCCGAGGCCGACCTGGAGAACCAGCGCCTGGGCGTGCTGGGCGCGACCCGATCCCTCGACGGCGCCCGCCTCCGGCTGCTCGACCTGCTCGCCCTCGACCTGGGAACCCCGATCCTGGCCACCGAGAGCACCGAGCCGGCGCAGGTCGCCACAGAGCTGCCGCACCTGATGGAGGTCGCGTTCGCGCAGCGGCCCGACTATCTCGGCCAGCTCCTGGCGATGGAACAGACCAAGCTCGGCCTCGTCGTCGCCGAGAATGCGCGGCTCTGGGACCTGTCGCTGTTCGCGACCCGCACCGTCGGCCGCACGACGATCACCGGGCCGCAGGGCAGCGTCACCGGCCAGTCCGACACCACGGTCGGGCTGGCCTTCAACGCCCCCCTCAACGATCTCCAGCGCGAGCAGCCCTTCGTCCAGGCTACGGCGAGCCGCCAGTCCGCCGAGCTGCAGCTCGAGACGATCCGCCGGGGGATCGAGCTGCAGATCCGCAGCTTGGCGAGCGACGTCGCGATCCGCTGGCGCCAGCTCGAAGGCGCGCGCCGCGCCCGCGATCTGGCGGCCCGGGCCGTCGAGATCGAGCGGGAGAAGCTCAAGGCCGGGCGCTCGGCCAACTATCAGGTCCGCGCCCTGGAGACCTACCTCCGCTCGGCGGATATCCAGCTTTTGGACAGCGTGATCGGCTACCTCAACACCCTGACACTGCTCGATCTCCAGCTCGGGACGACGCTCGACACATGGCACGTCGCCCTGCGGGATTGACGGACATGGCCGAGCCCACACCCGAAGGCGCGCTGCTTCCGATCGCCGATCGATTGCCGAAGATCGGCGCGCCGCCTCGCGTCCGGCACGCGGCTGCCGGTGCTTGCGCCGCCGCCATCGTGGTTCTCGCCGGACTGGCTTGGCTCTGGGGAGCGCCGAGGTTCGCTCCGGTCGAGCGCAAGGCCGCGCAGCCGGTCGCGGAACGCACCGTCACGGTCGCGCCCGTGGCCGCCGCCTCCTTCGTGACCCTCGCCGGCACGGTCGGGGCGGAGAAGACCGTTGCGGTCGTCGCACCATTCGACGGCGTGATCCGCGAGGTGCGGCTGCAGATTGGCGACGTCGTGCAGGCCGGCGATCCACTCGTGGTGATGGACGATGGCGAGATCGCCACCCGGGTGCGGGAGGCGCAGGCCGCCTTCCTGAAGAGTTCGATCGCCGTCGACCTCCTCGATCGCTGGGCCGACAGTCCCGAAGTGATCCGCGCCAAGCGGACGCTGGAGAGCGCCGAGGCCGGCCTCTCACTGGCCGAGCGCCAGGTGACGGAAACCAAGAGGCTGTTCGACCGCGGGATCGTGTCACGCAACGAGTACGACGGTCTCGTGCAGCAGCGCGACACGCAGAGGAAGGCGGTCGCAAGCGCCGGGATGGACCTGCAGACGACGCTGGCGCGCGGCGATGCGAACAGCCGGCGCCTCGCCGAGCTTGATCTGCAGAATGCCCGGTCCCGACTCGCGGACGTGATGGCGCAAGCCGACGGCAAGGTCGTGCGCGCACCGATCGGCGGCATCCTCTCCCACCCGCCCGTCAGCCGGCAGACCAATCAGCCGGCGGCCGAGATCGCGAGCGGCGTCCGGGTCAGTCGGGGCCAGGCGCTTTTCGCCGTCGCCGACACGGCGACGCTCGTGGTGACCGGCCGCGTCGATGAGGTCGACGTGAACCGCATCCGGACCGGGCAGCCGGTCGCGATCACCAGCGATGCGTTCCCGGGCGAGCCGATCCCGGGCCGCCTGATCGGGATCAGCGCCGAGGCCGATACCACGCGCGGTGGGAGCCGCGCGCCCTCCTTCGAGGTGCGGGCCGCCTTCCCGAGGGACACGGGTCGCGGTCAGATCCGCCTCGGCATGTCGGCCCGGATGCGCATCGAGATCGCCAGCAACCCGCAGGCAATCGTGGTGCCGATCGAGGCTGTCCGCGATCCGACGACGGATCCGATGGTCCAAGTGCGTGATCCGGCGAGCGGCGAACCCCGCCCGCGTCAGGTCCGGCTCGGTGCCACCCAGCAGCAGGGTATCGAGATCCTGTCCGGCCTCCGGGACGGTGACGTTGTGATCCTGCCTTGAGGCAGCCCAGGCAGTGTCCCGATCTGTCAGCGGGGCAGCAACTTGCAAACGGCCGGGTACAAGCGCTGCCGACCATGTCCGGAATGCGCGCCCGCACGCCGAGCGAACGGGACGGTCCCCCGCCCGAGCCGATCCATGCCCCTCCGCGCAGCCGCCATGGCCGCATGCAGTTTCGTAAAGCGTCTCTTTGCGAACGGCCGATCGCAGCCGGCAGCGTCCGCTTATGTGACGCTCTCGAAGCCATCTGGATGATCGAGATGGGCACGCTGCTACCAGAGAAAATGTTCGTGGGCACATCCGCTTGCGAAGGCCTCACGATCACCTCTGTACGACTTTGGATGAGCGCGAGCAGAATGTCCGCTGCATCAACACACGCTTTGTGATCGCCGTCAGATCGTGGAGTGATGGGGGCAGCGCCGCGAGTCGGCGAGCTGGTGCCTGTTCCGTCCAGGTCCTGACGGCGAGCGCGTTCGCCGCAAGACGCGTTAGGGCGCGGGTAGAGTGCAAGGTCCGCTTCCGATCCGGCAGGCCAGCCCGCTCGACAGGTTCGGTTGCGATGGCTCGTTCCAGCCTCAAGGCGGCGAGGACGCGCGGACGGATCTCACGACGCAGCCTGATGTCGATCGAGAGCGGAAAACGAGGGCGCTGAAGGCGCGACGGGAACAGGTTCCTGTTTGGCAGGCCAAGCCTTGAAACGCTCTTGGGCGTGGCCTTCAATCGAGCGCCATGCGCTCAACGCTATGATGACCTATGCGGTCCAACCCTATGCCGGTGGGTTTCGCTGCCTCAGCTTCCCGTTCGCTGGTGGGGCGAATGGTGGGGCAATCCCCATGTCAGCCGAAAAAAGCATTGTGTATCAATGGTAACTGGCGGAGAGGGGGGGGATTCGCCGCCGTACGACAGAGCCCGTTGCAAATAAAAGGCTTTTGCTCGCTCCAAGTTCGCACTTCGTAGCAACGTTTCGTGGCACACGTCAAACTGTGAGAACGGGTTCGACAGCGCGCGATCACCCTTCAGCAAGGCCATCGGATGCCAATATGCAACGAACAGTCCTGCCGAATTACAGTGGTGTTGGCTATGAAGAAAATCTCAGCATTGAAGCTACCCGGGCGCCGATAAGCGGACCTTCGGCTTTGCGCCCGTCCCAGCCGTTCAGGCGTAGTTGGCAGGATCCCGAAAGCGGACGCCAGCTCATAAGGCCTCAGCACGGGATTGCGCCGTCAGCGCCCCCCTCCCATGGACTGTCTGAAATTCGCCAGACACCTGAAGCGAAGGTGGACGCGTCGTGACTGGCACGTTGATGGAGAGCAGCATGGTACAGCGACGTGAACTGCTCCTCGGTATCATCACCCTCGCCGCGACCGTACCCGCGCGGGCTCAACGATCCGAGCCAGAGGTGCGTCTGACGCTCGGGACGGCAACCCCCGGTGGTTCATTCCCTGCTTTCGGCCGAGCGCTGATCGCTGCAGTCCGTGAGGTCGACCCAGGTGTGATGATCGAGCCGAGGATCACGAAGGGCTCAACGGAAAACCTGACCTTGCTCAAAGCGGGCAAGCTCGACTTGGCCCTCGTACAGGGTGAGTATGCCTACGAAGCTTTGTCCAGTGGACGGGCTGACGGGACCGGCTTGTCGGTCGTGGCCCCCATCGACGCCTCTCCCGGCATGTTCGTGGTCCCAACCTCCAGTCCTATCCAGAACGTGCAGGATCTGCGCGGCCGTGCCGTCGCTCTCGGCACGCGCGGCTCGGGCTTCACGATCATGGGGCGAACCGTGCTGCAAGGCTCGGGCATCGATCCGGACCACGAGATCACGCCGATCCTCCTCGATGACGCTGGCGAGGGCGCCACACAGGTCCTCGACGGCCGAGCAGCCGCTTTGTGGGGCGCAAGCCTCGGCTGGCCCGGCTTCAAAACGCTCGCGGATGCGCCCGGCGGCGCTCGCTTCTTCGGCCCTGCACCCGAGGCGATCCCGAAGATCCTGGCCCTACGCGTCTCGATGCGCCGCTTGACCGTCCCGGCTGGCTCCTTCCGCGGACAGGATGCACACATCGAGACCGTCGGGTCTTGGAGTTTCATCCTGGCGCGCCCTGGCCTCGATGCTGCCGGTGTCACCCGGCTCGTGCACGCGATCGACCGAGGTCGAGAGACCTTGGCCCGGCTCTATCCTCAGGGCCGAGAGAGCGACCCCCGCAATCTCATCTCAAACGTGCCGGCGACTTGGCTGCATCCGGCGACGGCCGCATATCTGCGTGAGATCGGGGCCGATCCGAAGTAATCATCAAGCGCAGGCTTCCGAGCTGTCGGTTTTCGGGCTAAGCCGGCGTGGCCAAGCTCGGCGATCGAACCGGCTGGCCCGTGAGGAAGCCCGAGATGATCCGCTCCTTGTGCGTTGCTGTGGGCGTGCTCGCCCTGACGCTGCCGGCCGTGTGCGCCGACGAGATCAAGCCGGGTGCTGTCCCTGCCTCCTCGGCGGCACCATCTTCAGCGCCCGCGACGCAGGTTCCCGAGATCGCGTTCGACTCGGTCCCGGACTTCCTGAAGCTGCCGCCGGACATCTTCTTCGGTGAGGTCGCTGGCATCGCCCTGAACTCGAAGGGGCACATCTTCATCCTATCGCGTGGGGCGACGCAGGGGCCCGCCTATGGCGCAGCTGCCACCCAGCTCTTGGAGTTCAATCCGGACGGCACCTTCGTCCGGGAGATCGGCCACGGCCTGTACGCCTGGTCCTTCGCCCACGTCGTGCGTGTTGACCGCGAGGACAACATCTGGGTTCTGGACAAGGGCTCAGACATGGTGGTGAAGTTCAACCCCGAGGGTCGCGTCGCCATGGTCTGGGGCCGCAAGACCGAAGCCGCCGACGAGACTGCCGAACCCTGGAAGCATCCCATGCCGCCGCTGCCGCCGGTGCAGGGCCAGTTCCGGCAGGTTACCGACGTGGCTTGGGACAAGGCCGGCAACGCCTACATCAGCGACGGCTACATCAACTCACGCGTGGCCAAGGTCGACAAGGACGGCAACTGGGTCGACTCGTACGGCAGCTACGGCACAGAACCGGGTCAGTTCCGCACCCTGCACTCGATCGCCTCGGACGCGAACGACAACATCTACATCGCCGATCGGGGCAACGCTCGGATCCAGGTGATGGACACCAGTGGCCACATCCAGCGGATCATCAAGATCGACGTGCCGTTCGACTACGATAAGGCGCGCGCCATCATCCGCGGCAAGCCGGCCAAGGACCGCACCACGGTCGACCTGTTCACGCCGGGTGCGCCCTGGGCCTTGTGCATCACACCCGGACCGAAGCAGGTCCTCTACGTCGCCGACGCCTTCCCGGGGCGGATCTACAAGCTGTCGCTCGACGGCAAGGTGCTGGGTGTGCTCGGCGAGACGGGCAAACAGCTCAAGCAGTTCGGCTGGATCCACGAGATCGCCTGCCCGTCCGAGAACGAGATCTACGTCGGCGAACTGCTGAACTGGCGCCCGCAGAAGCTGGTCCTCCATCCGTGATCGCGCGTAGCGCCACGGCAGAGCCCACTCTTTTGCGATAGGAAGGCTGAACAGCGTGTTGGGCGATCAGCATGTATGAGCGCAGAGCCCCCCGGACGACCGATCAGGCCCCAACTCGTACGAAACTTGAGACGTGGGTCGAGGATGATTCATCGGCGGCTGGGGAAGTTTCTGTGCGCGGCAGCCGGCTTCCGCTCAAGCCGTGACCTTGTCGGGCCTCTGGCTCTCCTCCTCGGCATCGACCTGAACGTCCAGCAGCGCCACGCCCGGCGTCGACAGCCACGCCTGCACCGCCGGCCTCAGATCGGCTACGCTGCCGGCGCTGAGGCCCCTCGCGCCGACGGCACGCGCGTAGGCTGCGAAGTCGATGTGACCGAGCTTGCAGCCGTATTCCTGCGCGCCGATCTCCCGCTGCTCGCCCTTCACCTGCGCCAGCGCGTCGTTGTTGAGCACCATCACCTTGACGTCGAGCCCGTGCAGGACCGCCGTCGACAGCTCCGCCATCAGCATCGCCAGGCCGCCATCACCCGCGACCGCGATCGAGGGGCGACCGGGCTGTGAGAACGCGCCCGCGATTGCCAGTGGCAGAGCCGAGGCCATCGTCACCAGCGTGCCCGAGCCCGTCCAGCTCTGACCCTCCCGGATCTGGATGTGGCGCGCGGCAAAATGGGTGTTCGCGCCGCAATCCATACTGAACAAGGCGTTGGCCGGTGCGAACTCGCTGAGCGCGCGCATCGCCGTCTGCGGCCGCAGGCGCGGTCCCCTCTGGGTCGTCTCGACCTGGTCGAGCAGGGTGCGCCAGGCGCGCATGCGCGTCTGCGCCTCGGCGAGGAAGGTATGGTCGGGCTCGGCCCTCAGCATTGGCATCAGCGCGTCGAGCGTCGCGCCGATGTCGCCGGTGAGGCCGACCTCGACCGGATACTTCAGGCCGATGTGGTCCGACTTGATGTCGATCTGCACGCCCCGCGCCTGAGCCGGCTTTGGATAGTAGTCGATCCACGGCATAGTCGTGCCGAGGATCACGACCGTGTCGCAGCTTTGCATCGCCCATTGCGAGGGCGCCGTGCCGAGATGGCCAATACCACCGGTTGTCAGCGGATCGTCGTCGGGCAGCAGCGCCTTGGCGAGGTAAGCCTTGGCGATCGGCGCACCCAGGCTCTCAGCGAGGCGGCGCAGCTGCGGCAAAACGTTTGCGCAGCCCTGACCGGCCAGTATGGCGATGCGCTTGCCGGCATTGATGACCTCAGCGGCGGCCCGAAGCTGGTCTGCGGGCGGGATCCCCATCGGGGGCGACCAGGCGGAGGAGGTGCGTCCGCCGTGGTTCTCAGGCGAGGGCTTGTCGGCCGAGAGGGCTTGGCGCTGCACGTCCTTGGCGATGGTGAGATGCGCGACGCCCCTGCCGGCAAGCGCGGTTGACGAGCATCACGGCGTTGGCGGGGCCGGTGACACGCTCGTTGAACAGCGCGACATCCTGCATCAGCTTGACGGTGTCGACGCTCTGCATGAACCGCATTCCTTCCAGATCGTGGAAGGTCGTGCCGGTGATCGCGACCACGGGGGCGTTGTCGTAGGCGGCGTCGTAGAGGCCGTTCATCAGGTGGACGGCGCCGGGTCCGGTCGTGGCGAGGCAGACACCCAACCGGCCACCGTGCTTGGCCATGCCGCCGGCCATGAAGGCAGCGGCCTCCTCGTGACGGACGCCGATGAAGGCGATCTTGTCCTGGCGCTTGCGCAGGGCCTCGACGATGGGGTTGATGCCATCGCCGACGATGCCGAACACGTGGGTGGCGCCTCAGGTGATTAGCGTGTCGACTAAGATGTCGGCGGTGTTCTCGTCGGCCGCGAGAGGCGGCGCGGGCTGGGACGTGATGCGTTCGACCTGCTCGACCTGGGCCAAGGCCGCGGTGGCCGGCGCTCCGACTGCAGCTGCGGCGACGCCGGCGAGCTTGACGAAGCCGCGGCGATCGACGGTCAGTGGAGGCTCGGCGTTCGCTCTGTCGGCCATGGTTCGCTTCCGGTTCCACAACCCGCTGCGGTCGATATGGTCAGCGCCTCGCGCACCCTGTGGTTCCAGGCGCAGCGAGGGCTCGCGGGCCTGTGATCTGAGCTCGGCAGCGCCGGCGACAGCTCTCGCGTTTCCTGGAATGTGTGCCTCCCCGAGCAGCAGGGTTCACAGAGCCGGGATGCTTGATCGTCGAGCACCAGCCGCTACCCTGGCGTGAGCTTCCGGAACCGTCATGCCCAGCAGCTCCTCGCTCTCAGGTCTGATCAAGTGGCTCACGCGCGAGGAGTGGCGGGAGCCGTTCGAGGAGGCGCTTTGGCTGCATGTCGGGCCAGCCTGCGAGCAAACCGACCTGGAGCTGGAAGACTTGGAGAGCCTCCTAGGTCCGGCTCAGTTCATGACGCTGTGGGGCTGCGCCTTCGAGGATTTCCTCACCCGCACCGTCGAACCCGACGACGTCAACTTGGTCGACGCGTACCTCAAGCGCCGGGGCTGGAAGGAGCCGGTCGCCAACAGGCGCTACATGGAGGCGCTGCGCCGCTCCGTGATGAGCCTGTACGAGGTCAGCGGCCTCGTTCCCGGCGAGAGTTTCCTGGCCCGTGATCTGGTCCGCGGCGGCGAGCCGGTCCGTATCACGGAGCGGACGGCCAGTCGATCTCTCGCGCCTTGGGAGCGGATCGGCGCGCGGATCGTCGAGCACGGCGGCTCGCATGTCATGGCAGGCGGTGTGCTCTCGTTCGGGCGCGATGCCTCCGAGGAGGTGCTGCGCATCCTGAAGAGTTCGGCCAAGCGCGCAGGTCGTGAGTTCGAGAAGCTGGCGCGGAAGGAGGATCTGGCGGCCGGTGCCGACCGGAGCGTTCCAGACACACTCCTCCTGACCGACGCGGCGCCGCTGTTCACCAACCTGTGGCTCGCTGACGTGCTGCCCCAGCTGCTGGATCCGAGCTTACCGACTCTGGTGAACAGTGAGGGCACCGAGATCGCGTTCCACACCATGCGGTACCCACTCCTGCCGAGGATAGACGTGGCCGAGGTCCGGGCGCGGCTGGGCACCGTGCCGGACCTGCGGGAGGAGACCGACACATTCTGGAACTGGCTCGAAACAGAGGCTCGCCCGGGTTCGAAACCACGGAACACCGGCACGACCGGCACCGGAACGATGCAGACCTACAGCGTGACGCTTGAGAACGGTGGCACGGTGCTGGGCACCATCGAGTTGACCGATAGGGGCTTGCTGGTGAGCGTCAACTCGGCGGATCGGGCCGCGCGGGCACAGGCACTCCTCACGCCCTTGTTGGACGGTCTGGTGCGCTCGCCGCTGACCGAGATCCAAACCGTCGCGCAGGCGATGGCCTCATCTCAGACGGAGGCTCTGCCCCATGAAGAGGCGCTTCCACCCGACCTGCAGACGAGCCTCGTGCACGAGGGGCTGAGCGGCCATTACCGCGCTGCTCTCGATCAGCCAGTCGGCATGTTGGGCGACAAGACTCCGCGCGTTAGCGTGCGCTCGAAGGCGGGGCGCGAGAAGGCGGCGGCTTGGCTGAAGTTCCTGGAGAGCGAGAGCAGGCGTGGCCGTGCGCCCAGCGATCCGATGGCGAGCTACGACTTCGGCTGGATGTGGACCGAACTCGGCATCAGCGACCTACGACGGTGAACCGATCTACCTGTGGTTTGGGCTAGCGCCGTCAAGCTTCGCCGTTACGCAGCTGGCGGAACTTGGCCCGTCGTCCAGAAGCAGGCGTTCCGCTTCGCGCCCATTGCTGCCACTCAGCCGAACCTAGCAACTTCTCGAAAGCGGACACTACGGCAACGTAGGTCTTTGGCGTCAGTTGCATTCATCGCACTTCACCGGCAGTCTTAAGTCGCCTAGTATTGCTATCTTGTAGAGATGACGACGAACCCGCAGATGCCCTTCACCGGTCAAGGTAGACAGACCACTGCCGTAGGTGCTTGGGTATGTTCCGAGCTTCGGTGCCGCTCGCATCGAACCTGTCGTTCGTGATCGGCATCGAGGTCATGCCGTTCCTTCTCGAGACGCCTCAGGATCCGTGCTGGATCGGCCGGGCTGTCATCCACTCCCATCCTGTTTTGCGCGCAGCTTGCATCGACGGAAGTGATGATTATCAGTAGAGAAGACACGAAGGGTAATAAATGACGAGTCATTAGTATCCTCGAAACAGATTTTGCAATAAATTAACCTTCCATCCGAAGCACGGGGTTCGGTCCAGTGCACTTCGGTCCAATCACTCTGCCGGCGCCGTGACTGGGCTATCAACTTTTCCCCTCGCAAAGTGCGCAGAGAACCACTCGCTGACACGCTCCATGTATAGGTAGGTCACAGGCGTGGTGAACAGCGTCAGCGCTTGCGAGACCAGCAGGCCGCCGACCACCGCAATCCCGAGCGGCTGGCGTAGGTCGGCACCGGCCCCGATGCCCAGAGCGATCGGCAGCGTGCCAAACAGGGCCGCGAGCGTCGTCATCATGATTGGCCGGAAGCGCAGCACTGCGGCCTCGTAGATCGCCTCCTCGGGGTCCTTGTTCTCCGTGCGCCTGCGCTCCAGAGCGAAATCTATCATCATGATCGCGTTCTTCTTCACGATGCCGATCAGCATGATGATGCCGATGATCGCCATCATGGTCAGGTCGAAGCCGAAGAGTTCCAGGAAAGCCAGGGCGCCGACGCTCGCCGAGGGCAGGCTTAGGAGGATCGTCAGCGGGTGGATGAAGCTCTCGTAGAGAATCCCGAGGACGACATAGACCGAGAATAGGGCCGCCGCGATCAACAGAGGCTGGGTCGCCAGGGAAGTTTGGAATTCCTGGGCGGTGCCCTGGAACGAGCTTTGGAGCGTCGGCGGCGCGCCGATCTCCGCCTGGGCCGCCTTGATCCGGTCGACCGCCTGCCCCAGGGAGACCCCGGGTGCCAGGTTGAACGAGAGCGTCACCGAGGGGAACTGGCCCTGGTGGTTCACCGAAATGGTGGAGGGGACCGGTTCGAGCTTGGCGAACTGGCTGAGCGGCACCATCGCGTTGCCGGTCCCGTGCACGTAGATCCGGGTGAGCGCGCTGACGTCGCGCTGGTAGCGCGGTGAGACCTCCATGACGACGTGGTAGGTGTTGAGCGGCCCGTAGAGCTGCGTGATGAACGGCTGGCCGAAGGCGTCGTAGAGCGTCTGCTCGATCGTCGTGACGTTGACCCCGAGCCGCGCGGCGGTCTCACGGTCGATCCGTACCATCAGCTGCGGGCTGCCGGTCTGCTGATCGCTGGCGAGGTCCTGGAGGCCGGGGACCGTGCGCAGCTTCGCCAGGATCTTCGGCGCCCATAGGTTGAGCTCTTCGAGATCCGTGTCCTGCAGGGTGTACTGATACTGCGTCCGGGCGAGGCGGCCGCCGATCTGGATATTCTGAATCGATTGCAGGAAGGTCACGACGCCGGGTAGGCGTGCAAGTTGTGGGCGCAACCGGGTGATGATCTGGTCGGCGGTGGCTTCGCGCTCGGCCAGCGGCTTGAGCTGGACGAAGAACCGGCCGGTATTCTGCCCCGAGCTCGTCGTGCCGCCGATCGACGAGCCGAAGGCGGCCACATCCGGATCCTTGGCGATCACCGCGGCCACCGCCTCCTGGCGTGAGGCCATGCCGTCGTAGGAGACGTCTTGGTCGGCCTGCGTGAAGCCGAAGATCAGGCCCGTGTCTTCCTGAGGGAAGAAACCCTTCGGCATGGAATAGAACATCCAGCCCGAGGCGAGGATCAGCAACACGTTGACGGCCATCACCGGCCCGCGCCAGCGCAGCGACAGGCGCAGGAGGTGCTCGTAGCCGACAAGCAGGCGCTCGAATTGCCGCTCTGTCCAGGCATAGACCGGCCCGTGCTTGGCCTGCCGGGGGTCCTTGAGAACCAGAGACGCCATCATCGGCGAGAGCGTCAGGGCGATCAGGGCTGAGATCACCACCGCGGCCGTCACCACGACGCCGAACTCGCGGAACAGCCGCCCCACCACGCCGCCCATGAACAGCAGCGGGATGAACACCGCGATCAGCGAGACGGTAATTGAGACGATGGTGAAGCCGATCTCCGCCGAGCCGGCGAGCGCTGCCTCGCGCCGGCTCATCCCCTGTTCCAGGTAGCGGTAGATGTTCTCCAGCATGACGATGGCGTCATCGACGACGAGGCCCACCGCCAGCGTCAGGCCCATCAGGGACAGGTTGTCGAGGCTGTAGCCGAGCAACTCCATCACTGCGAAGGTGCCGACGAGGGAGAGCGGTACCGTGGCGGCGGGGATCAGCGTCGCCCAGGTGCTCCGCAGGAACACGAAGATCACCGCCACGACGAGGATGATCGTGCCCAGCAACGTCAGCTTCACGTCGGTGAAGCTTTCGCGGATCGAGATCGAGCGGTCGCTGATGATCGAGAGATCGACGGAAGGCGGGATCGCCTTCTGCAACTCCGGTAGCTTGGCCTTGATCTGGTCCACGAGGTCGATGGTGTTGGCGTCCGGCTGACGCCAGATGCCGATCATCTCACCGCGCTCAGTGCCGACCCAGCTCGCTTGGAGGGGCTGCTCGGAGCCCGCCACGACGTTCGCTACGTCATCGAGATGGACCGGCGCTCCGTTCCGATAGGCGACGATGACCCGGCCGATGTCCTTGGGCGAGAAGATCTGGCCGTTGGTGCCGATTTGGTACGATTGCTTGGGACCCTGCAGCGTGCCGACCGGCAGGTCGGCCGTCGAGTTCGTGACTGCCGTAGCGATCTCGTCGAGGCCGATGCCGCGGGCGGCGAGCGCCAGCGGGTTGACCTTGATTGTGGGGGCGAACTTCTGCTCGCCGAAGATCACCACCTGACCGACGCCGGGCAGGGTCGAGATCCGTTGGGCGATGTCGAGGTCGGCGTATTGGTCGAGGTGGGTGAGCGTCATCGCCTTTGACGCCATGCCGAGGATCAGCACCGGCTGGTCGGCTGGGTTGACCTTCTTGTAGGTCGGCGGCGTCGGCAGGTTCTTGGGCAGATAGCCCTGGGCGGCGTTGATCGCCGACTGCACGTCCCCCGCCGCCCCGTCGATGTCCCGGGAGAGGGCGAATTGCAGGGTGATCTGCGTGGCGCCCAACGTGCTGGTAGAGGTGATCTGGTCGACCCCCGGCAGGTCGGCGAATTGCCGCTCCAGGGGCTGCGCCACTGAGGACGCCATGGTCTCCGGGTCTGCGCCCGGCAACGAGGCTGAGACGGAGATGGTCGGGAAGTCCACCCGCGGTAGCGCAGCCACCGGCAGTAGTTCGTAGCCGACGAGGCCGCCGACGAGGATAGCCGCCATCACCAGCGTCGTGGCGATGGGCCTCAGGACGAAGGGCGCCGAGATGTTCATCGCGCGGCCATCGGGGTCGCCGGAGATGGAGCCGCGTCCGCAACCGTGACTTTCATGCCAGCTCGGAGCCGCGACTGGCCGCCGGTGACGACACGCTCTCCGACCTGCAGACCGGAGGCGACGAGGGCGCGGTCGCGTTCCGTCTGGCGGACCCTGATCACCCGCTGCTCCACGGTGTCGTCGGGCTTGACCACGTAGGCGAAGCTACCCGTCGGCCCTGTCTGTACGGCGGCGGCGGGCACGGTTATGCCGTCCTTGGCGACGGACAGGACGAGGTGAGCGTTGACGAACGCGCCCGGCCACAACTTCTCGTCTGTGTTGGCGAACTCGGCCTTGAGCTTCACCGTGCCGGTGGTCTGATCGACCTGGTTGTCGACGAGCTTGAGCGTGCCCGAGGCGATGCGGTGGTCGTCGCTCGCGTCGAAGGCCTCGGCCGCGAGCGTGCCCTGAGCCATGGCCTCACGCACTTCGGTAATGTCGGCCTCGGGCACCGTGAACACGACGTAAATCGGCTTGATCTGCGTGATGACCACCAGGGTCTGGCCGTTGTTGGCCTGGACGAGGTTGCCGAGATCGACCTGCCGGATACCGGTGACGCCGTCGATCGGCGAGCGGATCGCAGCGTAGTCCACGTTGAGTCGTGCGCTATCGATCTGAGCCTGATCGCCCTTGAGGGCCGCCTCGTCCTCAGAGACGGTCGCCTGCTGGGTGGCGAATTGCTGCTCGGGGGCGAAGTTGCGCTTCAGCAGGTCGGCGTAGCGGCCGAGGTCCTTCTGCGCGTTGGCGAGGTTCGCCTGGTCCTTCGTAAGCGTCGCCTGCGCCTGATCGAGCATCGCCTGATAAGGTCGCGGGTCGATCTGGACCAAGAGATCGCCAGTATGGACTTCCTGCCCCTCGCGGAAGTTCACCTGGGTGATGTTGCCCTGCACGCGGCTCTTTACCGACACCATGTTGAATGCCGTGACCGTGCCAAGGCCGCGCACGATGATCGGAACGTTGCGGGCCTCGGACAGCGCGGTCTGTACCGGCAGGGCGGAGGAAGCTTGCTGTCCCGGGGACGAGCTTGCGTTGGCGCCGCGCGGCCAGTGACCGTGAGAGGTCTCGTACCCGGCTCCCAAGGTGATGCCGAGGACGACGATCAGACCAAGTTTTGCGCGTGTTCGCATCGAATCTAGATCTGTGCTGCCGTCGATCTCGTACGACGCAGCAACCGGGACGCAAAGCGAACGTTCCGGCAATTCCAACCAATCACGGCCTTGTGTTAAATATTTCCAGATATTTCTGCGCCGTTAGACAACAAAGATAAGCATAAGAACGATCGATGTGAAGCCAGCTGGAAATAAACGAGTACTCATCTGGAATGGGACCGATTTCTGACCCTGAGCGACGAACGGAAAAATTTTCCAGCCCTGTGGAGGGCTCGTGTGCTCTGCCCCAATGGGATGGCCCGCGCTGAGACGCGACGCGGCTGGTCGTGGCTTCAAACCAGGTGGTTCTAGGCCAGCCCACGTTCGACAAGGGCGGCCATCCGCCGGGTGAGGCGCAGCGTGCTTGGGGATGTATCGCTTCGCTTCCGGCCGATGCCGCGGCCGGCTCTATAGCCGAACCAGCCATGCACGCAGGCGTCGATGAGCCCGGCGGTCGCCAAGAATGGTCAGAAGGATCGGTAAGGCCAGCGCCCGCATCGGCGGCCGGCCCCGCGGACGTTTCAGATAAGGTGCCGAACGCCCCCCGGGGCGATAGCATTCCGTCAAATCAAGCGATAGCTTTCCCATTAAATTCTACAATTAAATTAAGCTATTACAGTCTATCGATCATGTGACGCATCCTGCGTCGATGGACTGAAGCCCGGCCGCGCTGGTCGGCGAGGAACGCGTCGAATTCCAGGCCCAGGACGCCACTCCGGTCGGCGAGCTGCACCAAGAAGAAATCCGGCGTCTCGTTCATCTCCACGATGACCGGGCCGTTGGCCGTGCAGGCGATGTCCCAGCCGATCAGCGGGACGTGACGCATGAGGCGTGCCCCTTCGACGGCGAGGGCGCAGGTCGCCTCCCAATGCGGATGTCGGGCGCCAGTGAAATCGGCGCCGGTATCGGGGTGACGCGTGTGCTCGCGTAGGGCGAGCCCGATCCCCGAGACCACCCGGCCGAGACGGCCGGTCACCCGGTCGATCTGCCCGAGCAGGTTGCCGCCGCGCCAGTAATTGTCGGCCGCGTTGATCCCCGCCGGCAGCTTCCAGGCCGCCCGGAACACGCGCGGCCCGTCTTGGTGCGCCAAAGTCACGATCCGGACCGTCGCGAGGCGGGCGCCGCACAAAGCGGCGATGGACGGCTCGGGCGCGGCCAGCGGCTGGAACAGGTAGCCGTCGCGATAGTGCGTATCGATCGCCTCCATGAGGTCGTCGAGGGCGAGCCGGCTGCCGTCCTGCCGTTCGAGCATCCGCGTGCCGATGCAACAGCGTGCGAGTGCGATCGCGCCGAGGCTCTGCCCCCCCTCGATCGGCTTGCCGAACAGGGGATAGTGGCCCGGATCGAGGAGGAAGGCCTCGAGAGCCGGTCGGTCGGTCAGAACCCGCTCGGATCCCCCCGAGAGCCGCGGCGCGTAGATCGCCCGGATCAGGATCGTCGGGAGGCCGTGGGCGGCGAGGTAGCCGAGCGCCGCGACCTTATCGGACATCAAGCCGAGCCAGTCGTGGCGGAAGTTCGCCGCGACGCAGAGATCGCGGTTGCGTCGCTGTCCAACGAAACTCTCCAGGCCGCCGGCCGTGCGGATATCTGGATCGTACAGCCGCAACCGGATGAAATCGGAGAAGCCGAGGCTGCCGGGGCCGAAGGCGAGGCGCGCGAAGGACAGGGCCAGAGCGGCCGGCCCGAGGCCGCTCGCCCGCACGATCGTAGCAAAGTCGCCGGCACCGAGCGCGGGCGCGGTGGGCCGGGCGAAGTCGAGCGCGGGCCGGGGGAGGGATGCTTCCGAAATTGCACGCCTAGTTATCGCGGGGCCGGCGGGAACCGGCGGTGTCTTTGGAAGTGCCGCATCCATCGCCGTGGGTCCGTTTGGCGCCGGGCCCTCAGGGCCATCGCACGCCGAGGATGCGGCCGGCGGCAACGGTACGAAACTGTCAAGTTTGACAGGTCGGCTCGGGCTGGAGATCGGTTGAGAACGGCTGGTGGCGCGACTCGTCCTTGGCGAATGCCAGTGCGGGAAGCGAGCGCGCCGTCAACGCCGCCATCGTCGAAGCCCTGCAGGCGAACGGTCGGGCGGGCCCCTTCGCTCACCCGGATCTGTGGACGGCTGGCGATCCGGGTCACCATCGTCAACCATCACATCGACGAGCGCGCATTGGCGTCGGCTGACCGCGTGGGCCGGCGGGACCTAGCTCGGCGCAGTGGCGACACAGGCGCTTCACTCAACCCGGGATGAGCCCTAGCCGCAAGCAGGCGATCGCCGCCTGCATCCGCGTCGCAACGTCGAGCTTGCGCATCACTCGGTCGACGTGGAAGTTCACCGTACGCTCGCTGATGCCCAGGATCTTGGCGATGTCGGCGGAGGATTTACCCCGGGATACCCAGGCCAGCACCTCGCGTTCGCGCTCCGTCAGGACGGGTGGAGCCGGGGTGCCGGCAGCCGGGGCGTTCTTCTGCAACACGTTGTTCAGGACGGCCAGCAGGAGCTCGAAGTCGATCGGCTTAACGATGAAATCGTCGCAGCCGAGGCGGCGGGCCTCGATCTGGTTCTCCCGGCCGGAATGGGCGGTCACCAGCACGAACGGCGTCTGCGACCCCCGCGCCCGCAGGGTTCGCAGAAGATCGAGACCACTCTGGCCGGGCAGGTCGATGTCGCACAGGATGGCGTCGTAGGCCTCGCCGAGTCGGGTAAGACCCGACGGACCGCTGTCGGCGCGAACGACATGGAAACCCGCTTCAACGAGCACTTCCTCGACGAGTTCGGCGATGGCGCCGTCGTCTTCTATGCAGAGGATGCGGCGGCTCACGCGACCGGTCCCGGAAGGTGGAGGCGGACCGTCGTGCCCGCGCCAGGGCGGCTTTCCAGAGTCACGCCGCCGCCATGCGCCTCGGCGAAGTGGCGCACGAGGTACAGCCCAACACCGATGCCGGGTATGCCGGCGCTGTTCACGGCCCGGTAATAGGGTTCGCACACCCGCGCGACCTCCTCTGGAGGGATCCCCGCGCCCCGGTCTGCCACGGCGATCTCCATGCCGGTGAGCACGGTCGAGGGTGCGACGGTGATGCGGATGTCGGCCGGCGCCGCGGAATACTTGACCGCGTTGCCGACGAGGTTGGCGACGGCCTGGTAGACCAGGGCGGGATCCCCGAACAGCGCCGGCTCGGGCCGGCGGATGTCGAGGGTGAGCCGCACCCCCTCGTGCTCGGTGGCCAGCGGGCCGAGCAGCGCCCGCGCGTCGATCGCCTCGCGGTGCAGGTCGATCTCGCCGCGCCCGACCTCCGCGGCGAGGCGGATGCGGGTGACGAGGCCCTGGAGCCGAGCCGCTGCGTCCCGGATCTTGCCAGCACGTGCAACAATCTCGTCGGGCTCGACCGTGCGAGCGAGCTTGATCAGGCGGTAGCCCTGGCCGTCGATCGAGGTCAGCGCGGTGGCGATCTCGTGGGTCAGGATCTGCACGAACCGCCGTCCGGTCTCGGCCGCGAGCCGCTCCTCGGCGAGATGGGCCTGGACGATGGCGAAGTTGCGCCGCCTCTGCTCACCCAGGAAGGCGACGAGCCACTGCGCCGCCACCGCGATCACCCGATTGACCACGAAGCTGACGGCGATCCCACCTTCGGGTGGCCGGATGAATGAGCCGACGAGCGAGGCCAGGGTCGCGGCGGCCGCGAGGCGGAACGTGCTGCCCGAACGGAGATAAACGCCGAGGAGGATCGGCAGGGTGTAGGCGAAGCAGATCGAGACGTTGTCGGACGGCTCGATCAGGTCGGCGGTGAATACGCCGAGGATCAGCGCCGGCGCCAGGATGAGCGCCGCGAGCGGGGGCCGCCCAGCGGCAGGCCGATCGGTACATGTCTTAGGGCACATCGGCCACTATGCCGAGGTTTTCGGCGGAAGCCACCGGAACCGTTTCGAGAGGCTGGCGGCCCGAATCACCTCTCGGTGAAGACGAGGCCCGGCGATGAGGCCACCTGTCAGACCTGCCAGTTTCCGTGCTCCCTGAGCGCTGCCTAATGGCCGACGGACGGAAGGCCGGCTGCCTGCAGCTTGCAGCCTTTATCCCCTCCGAAAAGGATCGGCGACATGGGGACGATACGGCAGGGACGCCGCGGCGGTGCGGGGCCGTGGGTATTGCTGGTGATCGGGGTCGCCGCACTGTTCGCCTTCCCGCCCTTCCGTCACGAGGCCGCGATCCTTCTTCAGGACGTCGTTGCCTGGACGAGCGGTCGCCGCGCCCCCGTGGCGACCGCCGACCGGCCGGTTGGCGCGGCTACCCCGGCCCGCGCCTTCCGGCCGACTCCGGGCCAGCTTGCCGCTATGACGATCGTGCCGGTTACGCGTGCCGCCTTTGCGCCCGAGAGCTCGGCCGAGGGCCGCATCGCCCTCAACGACGACGAGAACGTCCCGGTCTACTCGCCCTATGCGGGACGGGTCGTGCGCATCCTCGCCCGGGCCGGCGAGGAGGTGAAGGCCGACCAGCTCCTGTTCACGGTAGAGGCTACCGACATGGTTCAGGCGCAGAACGACTATCAGACCGCGATCAATGCGCTGGCCAAGGCGCGCGAGCAGCTCAAGCTCAACACGATCATCGCCGACCGGCAGCGCGCGCTGTTCCAGGCGAAGGCCGCTGCGCTGAAGGACTATCAGAGCGCACAGAACGACGTCATCTCGGCGGAGAGCGACCGGATGACGGCCGATGCGGCCCTCGAGGCCGTGACGAACCGGCTGCGCATACTCGGCAAGTCGGATGCCGAGATCGCGGCCTTCAAGACGAGCGGCCGCATGAATGCCGAGACCGAGATTCGTGCGCCGATCGCCGGGACGGTCGTCCAGCGCAAGCTCGGCCTCGGCCAGTACCTCTCAGCCAGCGGGGACCCGCAATTCGTCATTGGCGACCTCGCCACGGTCTGGCTGATCGCCAACGCGCGGGAGGGTGAGATCCCGGACCTGCGCGTCGGCCAGCCGATCACCGCGAAGGTCGATGGCTTCGGCAACCGAGCCTTCAGCGGCCGGATCGACTTCATCGCCGCGAGCCTCGACCCCGCCACGCGCCGCCTCGCGATCCGCAGCGACATCGCGAATCCGGACCAGGCCCTGAAGCCAGAGATGTTCGCCCGCTTCACAATCGTGACCGGCCCCGCCCGGATCGGTGCAGCCATCGCCGAGAGCGCCGTCGTTCATGAGAGCGAGGGTGCGCATGTCTGGCTGCTGAGGCCGGACGGGGCCATCGAGGCCCGGACCGTCCGCCTCGGTCGGCGCGCGGGCGACCTCGTCGAGGTCACGGACGGGCTCGCCGCGGGCGAGCGGATCGTCGCCCGCGGCGCCCTCTTCATCGACCGATCCGCCTCGGGCGACCGGTCCTCCTGAGCAGGGAACGGCGCGCCGCCATGAACCACGTGATCGCGTTCGTCCTCCGCCAGCGCGTGCTGGTGCTGATCCTGTTCCTCGCCGTCCTCGGTGTGGGCTACGGCGCCTACACGCAGCTCAACGTCGAGGCCTATCCCGACCCGGTGCCACCGCTCGTCGACGTCATCACCCAGAATCCCGGGCAATCGGCAGAGGAGATCGAGCGCTACATCACCATCCCGCTGGAGATCCAGCTCGCCGGCATCCCCAACACCACCGTCGTGCGCAGCATCTCGCTGTTCGGGCTGTCCGATGTGAAGGTGCAGTTCAACTACAACTACACGTACGAGGAGGCGGAGCAGCGTGTCCTCAACCGGCTCTCCCAGCTCTCGCCGTTGCCCAACAATGCTCAGCCGCAAATCTCGCCGACGAGCCCGGTGGGCGAGATCATGCGCTACCAGCTCACCGGTCCCGAGGGCTTCTCGTCCACCGACCTGAAGACGCTGCAGGACTGGGTGCTGGAGCGCCGGTTCAAAGCGATCCCCGGCGTGGTGGACGTCTCGGGCTTCGGGGGCAAAACCAAGGAATACGAGATCGCCGTCGACCTGACGCGCCTCCAGGGCGTCGGGCTGACACTCGTCCAGCTCGTCGCGTCGCTGAACAACTCCTCGATCAATGTCGGCGGCCAGACCCTCAACGTCGGCGAGCAGTCGGCGGTGGTGCGTGGCGTCGGCCTGATCCGAGACCCCGACGACATCCGCAAGACCATGCTGACCCAGGTCAACGGTGTGCCGGTTTTCGTGCGGGACGTGGCTGAAGTGCACGTCTCGAACGCGCCGCGGCTCGGCATCGTCGGGCTTGACGGACAGGACGACGTCGTGGAGGGCATCGTCCTGCTGCGCCGTGGCAGCCCGAGCCTGCCGACGATCCAGCGGGTCGAGGCCGAGATCGAGACCATCAACACCACGGGCATCCTGCCGCCGGGGGTACAGATCGAGCGGATCTACGACCGGTCGGGCCTGATCCACACCACGACCCACACGGTGATGCACAATCTCGTCTCCGGGGTGGTGCTGGTGTTCATCGTGCAGTGGCTGTTCCTCGGCTCGCTCACCAGCGCGATCATCGTGGCGGCCACGATCCCGTTCGCCCTAGCCTGCGCGGTGGCGATCCTGGTGATCCGGGGAGATTCGGCAAACCTGCTGTCGCTGGGCGCCATCGATTTCGGCCTGATCGTCGATGCCACGGTGATCATGGTCGAGAACGTGTTCCGGCACCTCGCCGAACCCGCGCATTCCAAGGAGAAGCCCGCGCCCGGCGGCCTCATGGGGAGGCTGGGGACGATCGCCATCGCCGGGGCGGAGGTGAACCGGGCGATCTTCTTCTCGGCGACGATCATCATCGTCGGCTTCCTGCCGCTGTTCACGATGTCGGGCGTCGAGGGCCACATCTTCGGGCCGATGGCCAAGACCTACGCCTACGCGCTGGTCGGCGGCCTGCTCGCGACCTTCACGGTCTCGCCCGCGCTCTCGGCCGTCATCCTGCCGAAGCACGTGGAGGAGCGCGACACCCTGATCGTGAAGGTGCTGCGCTTCGGCCACGAGATCATCCTCGGCTTCGGCCTGCGCAACCGCATCCTGTCGATCGCCGTGACGGTGGCGATCCTGCTGGTCTCGGGGCTGGCCGCGCGGAACCTCGGCCTCGAGTTCCTGCCCAAGCTCGAAGAAGGCAACCTCTACGTGCGCGGCACGATGCCGGCCTCGATCTCGCTGGAGGCCGGCAACACCTACGTCGAGCGGCTGCGCAAGATCTTCACCGAGGTGCCGGAGGTCGTCACCGTGATCTCGCACCAGGGACGGCCGAGCGACGGCACCGACGCCACCGGCTTCTTCAACGTCGAGATCCTGGCCCCGCTCAAGCCCATCGACGAATGGCGCAAGGGGCTCGACAAGGAGCAGCTCATCGCCGGCCTGTCGAAGCGCCTCGACGCCGAGTTCCCCGGCATCGAGTTCAACTTCTC